>CAYVNP010000150.1:0-1526 GCA_964452905.1 uncultured Bacteroidales bacterium | reverse complement strand
ATTCGGCCTGTAAAGGTTAAAAGATTTGATCCCTAAACCCATATCAGTATATAGAATCCAAGTAAAGAAAATTGAAAATTAAACCAGATGGGAGGATTTGTCATAAAAAAGTAAGATCCCAAAAAGTCAGGGGTAAGAATTGAATATTCCTATGTGACAGATGCAGCCATTTTCTGTGCGATTATTTCGTATAAAGGAGGAATTTTATTTCTCCGATATAACCGATCAGTTAGATATGCCCAGAAAGATATTTTTAATTTTCTGCAGGTCTTTTTCAAGCTTGTAAAACTATCTCGGCATTTTCTGCCCGCCTCACTCCGGGTTGAACCGCTTATTTTCCGTTTTTTCACATATTCCCTGATGTCGTTTTCACTTAAATTGTTATGAAGTGGGATATCAGGTCGATCCAGTACCAACAGGAGTTCAGTTTTGTTTTTAAAAATTCTTTTCAGTGCCAGATCGAGTGATGCCCATCCGGTTTTTCGGGTAAAAAGTTCATCAAACTGTTTTTCAAGCCTACCTTTGTTTAATTCATCCGGGTTGAGTCGATACTCTTTCAATTCCCGGTAAAGGTTCCAGATATCTGTACGGGTATCTTCGAGTAATTTTATATGTTGCTCTGTAAACCCAATCAGTTTATGGATCGTTCTTTCTGCATGAACCCAGCAAAGTCCGTGAAGGAAAACATTGAATTGACCCGCGTCATCACTGATGATGACCATGCTTTTATTATAGCCATGATGAATAATACTTCCGACAAGACCGCCTTCTGTGGCAATTCGGACATGGTGGTCAGTCGTAATCTCAGATGCTTTTAAAAATTTCATCCATTTTTTTTCGGTTTTATATCGACTTGCCTGGAACTTTGCTAATTTCTCAAGTTGAAACTTGGGAAGACCCTGTTTATCCATGTATTCCAAGGCATCCTCATTAATGATAAAATCATTGTATCCTGCTCCTGTGCGCAGAAGCTTTAAAAAATTGACCCTGCTTTTACTGCTGGTGGTTTCGAACCATGCAAAATATTCATTGCCGATATGAGTGCAGTACCCGTTTTTCCCGTTATGGCGCGCTCCAGTGTCATCAACATTGATGTGCCCGGATAATGAAAGCGCTGTTGACAGAATCTGATCTTTCTCATCGTGGAAGTCGTCTTTGCCGTGTATCAGTATATCGTTAATTTTGCCTTTTGAAATATCAACCCCGATTTCACGAAGCTGTTCGGTAATAAGAGGTTGGGTAACAAGGCATCCATAATGCTGGTATAAAACAAATGTTTTCAACCCGACCCCGAAATGGCCCTTTACATCTTCCGGTAAATCAGCCGTTATGTATTCCCCTGAAGGGGTTTGGTAACGTGCACGTTTGTAAAGGACATTTCGATTCTCGAAGATAATATCCTGCACAATGAAATCTTTATAATCGATTAATTTTGATCCTGTCGGCAGGCATTGTGGATATAATTTTCTCTCTTCATAAATTTCAAGATGGATGGTTTTCGAACGTTTTTCTTTGTTCTCCTGTGA
>CAYVNP010000149.1:0-1704 GCA_964452905.1 uncultured Bacteroidales bacterium | reverse complement strand
ACATGAACACCGAAGATACAGTAACTTATAAAACCGGGAATGATACTCCACACAGAATATTATTCCGCGAATAAAATTAAAATCAAACTTTTATGTACAAACTTGAATTTACATTAAAACAGCACACGCCTATCATCCACTTCCAGCACGACCAGGATGGGGCGACACTGAGAGCTACGGAAGTGAAACCGAAACTGGATAGGTTTATTTTGATGAAACTGGGAAGGGAAGCTTCTCCAAATGAGACAGATGGTAAAAATAACTACGGGGAGGGTCGAAAAAAAGCCAAAGCCGATGGATGGCTTATTGATAAGGAAAAAGATGCATTGAATTATAAATTAAAAATTGTTAACTGTGGAGTAAAAAGTGCATTAAATCTTCATTTAAGTCCAAATCCCAATAGTTATGATCCCAAAAAGAAATTCATTTCAGATAACTACCCTTTATTATTGGCAAATATGGGTGGTAAGCCTTCTAAATCCGAATTAAAAGACTTAATAATGTATGATAATCTTTCATGTGAAATTGTCACCAATTACAAAACGTTAATTGATGAAATTGAAAAAGTACTTTGTTCATTTTTTGCGACAAATAATTTTGGAAACAGGAATAATAAGGGTTTTGGAAGTTTCACTATATGCCAAATTAACGACAAAGTTATTCAACTTAAAAACACTTTAGATTTACTTGACTCATTTGCAACATTAAAAATCGAGACTAATGCATTTCAACTTGAAAAAAGTTTTATTACTGCTGAATTTATATGGAAATTAATTAAGTCAGGAATAAATTATTCAAAATGTGTAGCAGGAAAATTAGATAACATAGGATATGAAAAATCGGTACTTTTTAATCACATGAAAGAAAAATACAAGTCTGCAAAACCAGAATATACATGGGAAAAAAGATGGGTTAAAGAAAATTTTATGGGATTTGCACCTTTACCAGATAAGGAAGCAACTTTCGCACGTGGAATTTTAGGATTAAGCGATAAGTTTGAATACAAAGCTCCAGTAAAGGATTGTAATACTACCTATTCGAAACAAAAGCCTTTTTATGATTTTTCAGTTAATATTTCTAATAATGACATAGGTAGAATTGCTTCCCCATTTAGATTTAAAATTATTGAAAATAGTACCTATTCTATTTATATCCTAATTGACAATAATTTTGACAACTTAGAAATTTTCAACAAACCTTTTAAATTTCAATTATCTGAAATTAAAGACTTTAAATTAATTACTGGATTTGACTCTGTAAAGAAGCAACCCAAATTCAGTTTTATAAAACCAAGCAAAGATTTTAATTTCATTAATAAGGATTTAATAGAAAGTGCAAAAAATGAATCTGAAATTGAAAGTAAAAAGACAAAACCTAAAAAAGGTATTGTATATCAATTACAAAGGCTAGAAGATTATTGTTATATGACGCAGCATTTTGCATCAATTAAACCGAATTTAGATATTCATTTTACACTAAATACACCAAAGAAAGGATGTATCGATTTAAAAGAAATTTTGAAACAATTTCATACTCAATATCCATATTTCACTGCAAGAGATTTTAGCGGTGAGATAAAAATAATGTGCACTTCAAACATACTAAAGTAAGAATAACATGAGCACATACGCATCCATAACCATTGGCCCTCACGGCTGTTCAATTCTAAACAAATTATGAGTTATTGAAAAATGAGGAATGTTG
>CAYVNP010000148.1:0-1730 GCA_964452905.1 uncultured Bacteroidales bacterium | reverse complement strand
GTCATGAAAAGGAATTTATTAATCTTATCGTTTTTATTTTTTTCAATAGCTCAGGTTTATTGTCAAAAGTTCAAAAATGTCAGAATAATCGAGCCAGATTTTTCCGAGACTGCAGTTTTCGTAAATGATTCCATTGGTACTGGTGTTTTACTGGAACACCAAACAGCGATAAATACGAAAATTAAATATATGACAACGCAGTTGATATTAGAATTTAAAATGTGTTGTTCAACTGTATCTGTAGATTCTTTAAATTCTCAGTTTATTGTCCGGGTTTCAGATAATTCAATTAACCCATACGACCTGGTTAGTATTGTTAAAATGAAAATTGAAAACACTAAAAGAGTTTGGAACACTTCAAAATCTGAAAAGGTGGAGTTCAATGCAAAAAAGTATGGAAACAGTTCATACTTAATTACTGTTCCAAAGTTTACTCTTGGTCAATATGGAATTTGTTTTAAGAATAGCAATTCTGTTAATCTTTTTGGGGTAAAGCTTATTAACTAGTATTATTGAATTTAAACAAAAACGCTCAAAATTATAATAGGGAGATCTTCAGCTGAGGATCTCTTTTTTTTCATTTCCCCAGAATTTATTGAGCTACGGGGATTCCTTACAGTTTTAATGGAAGTATTAAAAATAAAGATTGTAGAACCCGATATTTACGTAATACAGAAATGTTTCTGAAGGAAAGCAAGATGGAATCAGGCGAGCCTGATTCTGCTATCACGCTACGCCTGATAATCAAGTAATTGAAAAATAATTATAATTATTATATAATGATATATATTTTGAAACATCAATAAAATGTATATATTTGTATGTAAATCTAATTAATTAATAATTATTTTATGCAAAAATACGTCACAATAAGCATAACTCCTAAGAGCAAAATAATTATTGACCGCCTGGCAGATAAATTTGAAATGAGTCAAAAAGATTTTGCTGAAGCAATGGCCAAATACTTTGACACCACCGGGGTAAATCCGAAAGATCTGCAAGTGCTATCACCAGCAGAGGAACTTAAAAAATTCCGGGATACAATAATCTCTTTCATGCGAAAGCAGGAGAATGATTTTATTAAACCCACCTTCGGAAAAATGGATACATTAATCGCACGATTTGTAACTTACATTGATGAAGAAGCACCAAAAAGAGGAGAGGTGACGGGACAAAATAAGGTTAAATCTTTAGCTCTTTCTACAGAAATAAGTAAGGAAGAAAAGAGTGGATCCATGGTGACTGAAACATCAAAAAATGATGAACAGTCCGGGGAAATTAAATTACTTCAGGAGAAACTTAATAAAGCAGAATTGAAATTAAAAACGACCAAAGGATATCTCGAAAATATACTTTCACATACCGAAGAAAAATCCACAGGGCTAAATAGAAAACCGGTTATTGAACTTCCAATTGGTGACATTAATGAATACAGAAAATATCTAAAAACACTTTAATGTACGTTAAGATTCATTCATCTAAAAAGGATAATAACAGGGGTAGTTGTAACGACCTGATAAATTATTTGGAGAAGGAGAACCAGGAGAAGGATATCTTCAGCCAGGAGAAATTTTTTGATCAAAAAACAAGCGACATTTCTTTTTGTACTGCACAAAGCTCAATCGATAATAACAAAGGAAAGCTGGGGAAAGACGAAATCAAGTTTTACATGATCACCGTAAATCCAAGCAAAGATGAATTAAAGCATATTTGTAAATCAATTTCTGGGA
>CAYVNP010000147.1:280-1796 GCA_964452905.1 uncultured Bacteroidales bacterium | reverse complement strand
AATCAGTTTATTGCTATTCCAGATTCTATCACAGGAAACAGTGATGTAACTATTTCTTATACCATGTTAGGTATGCAACCAAGCACAACATACTATTACCGGGTAAAAGCAACGAATTTGATTGGAACAACATACGGAAATGACATAAGCTTTACTACAGGTGGGTTAATGGTTGTGAACACTATGGCGGCAACAGATATCACAACAGTTTCAGCTATGGTGAGTGGTTCTATAAATACAGGTGGAATTCCGGCTGCAGTGAAATTTGAATATGGATTGACGCCATCCTACGGAAGTGAAATCAATGCTGTTCCAGATTCATCTTCTGTTTTTGGAATTGTTAATGTTTATGCTATACTAAACGGATTAATGCCAAATACTACCTATCATTACAGACTTAAAGGGCAAAATAGTACATTAACAAAATACGGTACTGATAAAATCTTTTATACCGGACCACCTGAAATTCCAAATTTCGATTTTGAATTATGGACACCAGATACAGTTTTAAATCCAGAAGGGTGGAATTTTACAGCAGGAAGAATTACCCGCTACACTCCTGCTTGCCATTACAATAGTGCAGTAAAAATCGAGAATGACAGCAACGGACTAGAACCAGGGGTAATCTTGATAGGAAATACAAATCAGGGACAATATTTTACCGGTGGTGTGCCGTTCAATGCGCGACCCGACACTTTAATTGGATGTTTTAATTATGACATCCCTATCAATGACACCGCTTTAATAGGATTAATTTTAAAGAAACAGGGTATTATAATTTCCGAAAGTTGGTTTGAAATTTATGGAAATTCCTCCGGTAATTATACTGATCTAAAATTTCCAATTTCTTATAACTCTACAGGAAACGCAGATTCTTTGATCATGGGAATTGTATCAACGGATTTTCGTAAAGTGACCCCCCCTCAATTATACATGGTTGGTGGTTTTCTTATTGTTGATAATTTACGTTTTACCGGTACAACTGAAAATATTCCTAATAATGACTTTGAAAACTGGGTAACAGACACAGCATATATACTTTCCAACTGGCATTACGATAAAAAGGACGATATGCACCCATCTGTTTCACGCACCACTGATGCACAACACGGTGACTATGCCGTTATTATTCAAAACTACCTTGCAACTGATACTCACGGAAGTTTGACTACGAGTTCAAGATGGCACGGACCTGATTTTAGCGTAATTGCTCGCCATCAATCACTTACAGGTTTTTACAAGTTCTTTCCTGAAAACAACGACACTATGAATGTTAGTGTATTTATGTTTAAAAACCATATAATGGTTGGTGCCGGATATTTTCAAACTACCACACCAATTGCAAGTTATTCGCCTTTTAGTATTAATCTTTTTTATAACGATACCGTTGTTCCTGACAGTTGTAGGATACATATTCTTTCATATTCAAATAACATAATGGGCAACTCGCGTTTATATGTTGACAATCTTAATTTTGATGGTTTCCTTTCAGTAATTAAAGAAAATGGTAATTTTA
>CAYVNP010000147.1:0-270 GCA_964452905.1 uncultured Bacteroidales bacterium | reverse complement strand
CATGGCAGAGGATGGCAATTTATATACAATTTTAACCGACAATTTTGGTTTTAATGTATACCCAAACCCTTTTAGTGAATATGCAACCGTTTCGTTTTCATTGAATCAAGATGAGGATGTGATTGTACGTTTGTTCGACATCTCAGGGAAACAAATAGCTATACTTGCAAATGGTCGGTATAAGATCGGCGAATATAAAATTAATTTGTCTTCTGCTGGATTAGGAAAAGGATTTTAAATGTTAAGTATTTTATCAGGTATATTAGGTTT
>CAYVNP010000146.1:0-1909 GCA_964452905.1 uncultured Bacteroidales bacterium | reverse complement strand
GTGATATGGAGGATATAGAAATTATCAATCTTACCCCGGAAAACATTGTAAAGTATGGTGTTTGTGGTTATAAAGATGCAAATAAGCATGTTGAATTGAGAAAGAAAATTGAATGGGTTGGTGAATACTATTCAAAAGGGTTAAAGATAAAAGCACTTATTTCACAAAAAGGTGGTTATCAGGGAATGATTGAGTATATCCCCGGAGAATTTGCTCATAGACCTGTGGATGCAGAAGGATTTCTATTTATTCATTGCCTTTTTGTTGGATTTAAAAAAGAATTTAAGGGCAATGGATATGCTACCCTGCTAATTGATGAGTGTATCAAAGATGCAAAAAATAGCAATATGTCAGGCGTTGCTGTTGTGACCAGAAAAGGATCTTTTATGGCAGATAATAAAATCTTTCTGAAAAATGGATTTCAAATAGTTGACAATGCAAAACCGGACTTTGAACTATTGGTTTTAAAATTTGATAAGAATGCGAAAAATCCTGGTTTTAAGCATAACTTGAATGAAAAATTGAACGAATACCACAATGGGCTTACGATTTTGCGTTCGACACAATGTCCTTATACAGAAAAAAACGTTAATGCGATTATTGAATCTGCGAAAAACATGAAGCTAAAAACAAGAATAATTGATTTAATGGATTCACAAGCAGCACAAAGTAATCCTTGTGCATTTGGTACATTTGCCATAATTTACAATGGAAAGATTATCAGTCATCATCCTATCAGCAATACCCGATTTGAGAATATAATGTCTAAAATCAGCAAATAAAATGACAAAACCTTGTTACAACTGCGGAAAAGCAACAGCAAAGGAATTGTACAATTACCCCATTTGTGATTCCTGCAAATCAAAATTGAAATTGTTTACTGAAGCAACCATCAAAAAGTATTATGATAAAGATCCTGAAGGGTTTTCAAAGGAGATCCAACGAAGATTGGACTTTATTGAAATAGATTATATCAATAAGAAAATCAAGCTACTAAGTGTAAAGGAAAAATTATGGAAATAAAATTTCATTCAACGGTAATTATGACAGAAGACTTTGAACTGATGAAATCATTTTATCAAAACATTCTTCAGCAACAAATTGAATTTGATTTTGGTAATTGCATCGGTTTCAAAAATGGACTTTCATTATGGAAACTGAAAGATGAGTACCCAATTGCAAAGAAACTCGGTCGAACTTTTGATAAATCAGGTAATAAGAATTTGGAAATTTGTTTTGAGGCCGATGATTTTGAATTAGTTGTTGAAAATTTGAATAAATACAAATTGAAATACTTGCATAATGAAACGGAAGAATTGTGGGGACAACAAACAATTCGATTTTATGACCCTGAAAACAATTTAGTTGAAATAGGAGAAACGATTCCTTGTTTTGTAAAACGTTTTCGCAATCAAGGATTAAGTGCAGAGGAAATATCGAAAAAAACATCTGTTCCAATAGAAATGGTAAGTGAGATATGTCAAGAGAAATGAGATACGATCGAATGATTGCCCCTTGTGGAATGAATTGTGGACTATGCATTGGTCACCTCCGAGAAAAAAGACCTTGTGGCGGATGCTTTAAAATTAATGATGAGAATAAACCAAAGGTTTGTAGAAGTTGTAAAATTGTTAACTGTGAGTTTTTAGCTGAAACTAACTCAGGATTTTGTTATGATTGTAAAAAATATCCATGTACCAGATTAAAAAACCTTGATAAAAGATATAGAACAAATTATGGAATGAGCATGATTGAGAACCTTTCTTCTATTAAAAAAAATGGACTTGAGGTATTTTTAAAAATGGAAGAAGAAAAGTGGAAATGTACAGTTTGTGGTTTTGGACTATCTGTACATAGAGATTTTTGTCTAAATTGTAAGACAGTTATTAATAAAAACGCATGGTAACAA
>CAYVNP010000145.1:0-2019 GCA_964452905.1 uncultured Bacteroidales bacterium | reverse complement strand
AGGACTACACGGAAAGGCTACATTAAGTAAGCAAAGAAGGATAAAGGAAGAAGGAATTAAGGGTAATGGTAGATCCAAATGGCTGCCATCAGGTGATGGTAATTTAAGTTTAAAACAATTATCAACCTGGCCTCACTCATTACGCTCCAATACATATTATGAGATGTCCTGTAAAGAAATGTTGGAAAGAATGATAAAAGTGTAACAGCTAATAACATGTTACACTTACTAATTAACAAAATATAAGATTTTTATTTAGATTTTTCAGCAACAGAATACTGGTCCAGTTTCATTGACTCAGATATTAATATCCTTATTAGATGGGACATACTCAATCCTTTTTCCTCTTGTAGCTCCAATAGTTCGTTGTATGTCATTGGCATAATCCTAAATTTTATTAACCTGCTGTACGCATATTCTCCAGACCCATAACCGCCTCTACGCCTTATTTGTTTCATTTATTTCACCTTTATTAATAGTGGACCCAGTATTTTTTCAGGTCCTATTGGAAAGACATAAATAAGTTTCAAAATTTAAAAAATATACTGAGTATCTGGTGGGGGAAGATTATTTTTACAGTCCCTAATTTGTTTTGATTAGATAAAATACTTTTTGTACAACTAAAGAAAGTGTTCTTATATAATCTGAGGAAATTTTCATGCTATAGGTCCGATAATTTTAATGTAATAGGGGAAATGATAAATTTATCATGAATATTATTAGCAAATATTGGGATGCCGATACTGTTGAAATCCATGAGGTGACGAAAATTTTTCCGCTAATGTCTGAGGAAGAATTTGAGGACCTTAAAAAAGATATAGCAAATAACGGTCTGCTTGAGCCAATTTGGGTGAATAAAGATGGTCAAATCATCGACGGTCGCAATCGTTACTTTGCGTGCAAGCAACTAGGTATAACGCCGGAATATCGTACATTTGAAGGGATTGGATCATTAGTGGCGTTTGTAGTATCGCTGAATCTGAAGCGAAGACATTTAAACCAATTACAGAAGTCTATTATCGCCATAGATATTGAAAAACAATTAGCGGTTGAAGCCAAGGAACGGCAAAGGGAAGCGGGCGAGCATTTTGGGCGTGGACAAAAAAAAGAAGATGGAACTTATTTATTTGAACCAGAAGAAAAGCTTGTTGAAAAAATTCAACAACCTATTAAGCTAAAAGTTATGGACAATAAATCTTCCCAACAGGCTGCCAAAATACTGGGGACGAATCAGCATTACGTTGCAGATGCCAAAAGGATTGCAGCAACTGCGCCCGACATTATTCAAGCTGCAATGGCAGGTAAAATCACAACTATGCCCGATGCGCTCAAAATAGCCAAACTACCTGAGCAGCAACGGAAACAGGTGTTAGGTAAGGTGGATGCTGGACTGAAACCTGCTGATGCCATCAGGGAGACTTTTCGTGAGACAATAAAGATTCAACTTGAGTCAATGGAGACAATAGCTGTCAAGTCCATAGAAGGTGTTTATGATGTCATCGTGATAGACCCGGCTTGGTCGATGGTTAAAATCGAAAGAGATGTAACACCAACACAAGTGGCATTTGATTACCCCACTATGACCCTAGATGAAATACGTAACTTAAAAATCCCTTGCGCTGATGACTGCCATGTTTGGTTGTGGACAACACAGAAGTTCCTGCCAGCCACCTTCGACATAGTAAACGCATGGGGTCTAAAATATATTTGCACATTTGTATGGCACAAGAACGGCGGCTTCCAGCCAATGGGGTTGCCACAATACAACTGTGAATTCGCCTTATATTGCAGGAAAGGCTCACCCCAGTTTCTTGACACCAAGGATTTACCAACGTGCTTTAATGCGCCCAGAACTGGTCATAGTGTGAAGCCACAAGCCTTCTACGACATGGTTCGACGTGTGACCTCGGGGCGAAGGCTGGACATGTTCAATCGCAGAAAAATTGAAGGATTCGAAACCTGGGGGAAAGAGGCTGTTAAATAAAATTTACCTATTAATATTACCGCCATTGGAATCCA
>CAYVNP010000144.1:0-2019 GCA_964452905.1 uncultured Bacteroidales bacterium | reverse complement strand
TAATACCAATACTCAATAAGTATTAGTCCAAAATTGACAAGAGAAAATATATTCAAATCTGCAAATTGATTTCACTTGCTTAACTGTTAATATAGTTACTTCGTTTCTTATGAATTCACTCACATTATCAAGTGTTTTATGAAGTTTCCCCGAAAAAGCTCGTTTCATTTTCCACCATATTTTTTCAGCAGGATTTAATTCGGGCGAATAAGGAGGGATAAAGAGTAATGCCATATTATCAGGGATGATCAATGTCTTCGCTTTATGGAATGCCCCATTATCAAGCAGGAGAATTTTAAATTCATCAGAAGAATGGTCAGCGAACTCATTTAAGAATATCTGAAAGGTATCTGCATTGCAATTTGGCATCTCCAGTTCAAAATGATCACCAGTGATTGGGGAGAATGCGCCGAATAAGTGTAAGGATTTGAATTCCTGTTGAAACGTGCAAATAGGTTTGATCCCTTTAGCAGTTAATTCCTTTCCGTTTCTGGTAAACAAACCAAATCTACTTTCATCCTGACAATAGAGATTTATTTTTTTAAAATCTGTCCCTTTTTCGGAGATAATTTCTTTACAGACTTGACTGAAGTTTTTTTAAAAGCCTCTACCTCTTGTAAATCTTTCTTTATATGGGATTTCCTTGCTGTTTTTATTTTAGCATTAAACTTTCTAACTACAAATCCATGAAAGGTTTTATAGTTTATATTGGCTTGAAAGGTCTTGTTATACCAATCCAATAATTCTATGAAGCCAACTATGCCGTTATGTGGATTGTTTAATTTTTCTTTCAAGGCTTGTTCTTGCTTTTCATTGATTTTGCTTGGTTTGTAGCCAATATTGGAATGAGACATGAGCATTTTGAGACCTCCATCAATATAGAGACGCCTCCAGGTTTGAATACTATTGTGGTTGACCCCAATTTCGTCAGCCACATCACGCTTAGATATTCCATCATCTTCATTGCGCTTAAAAATCAGCAATGCGTGAAGTCTTTTAGCTATCATCGTATTACTGTTTTTCATCAATTGTTTAATCTGATTCTCGCTTTCTTTTATATTAAACTTTTTTGGTGCTGCCATATTTTAATTTTTATACAAATATATCCTTTTATATTTTAGTCCAATAAAAATAAAAAAATAATTATTAACATTTTGGACTAATTTATAAAAAGTAATGGTATAATATAATATTAATAGTTAAAATATAATTATCAAAGATTAATTAAGATTACATTGATATACCAGTTTTATAGTTCTGATTATAAAATAGTTATATCATCATTAAAATATTTTCCCCATCGTGTTTGACATATCAATTTATTTATTTTATATTTGTGCATAGTAATATGGGTAAATAATAGATATGTGATTTTTATTAATCAATAAAAAATTATACATTATGAAAAAATATATTTTATATGTGCTAACTATGATGCAATCAATTTGTTTTTCTCAGCAAATACAAATTGGGAATTAAGAATGTTACAGCTCGTTTGTTCCCTTATTTCAGAAATAAGGAATCGAATCATCATGGTTTTCTTTTTATCATCGTAGTAGTTTCCTTCATTGGTTTTATCTTAACCTGTATTGGGTTTCTTTTGATAAAATCATATATAATTGAAATAAATATTAAAAAATCCGCATTGTTTGTTCAGTATTTTATTTATTATTACCCGTTACTTTTTTTACTTTATTTTTTACAGTATTTGATTTTTACAGCACGGTTTTATTTAATGCTGTTAGGGGATTACTGTATAAAGAAGTAATCCAACGTTTAATTATTTTATTAATTATTTTATTCTTTTATTTGAATTTTTTTGAATTTAATTTATTTGTATATCTATATGCCGGAGCTATATGTATTCCGACATTCCTGTTTGTAATTTACTTGAAACAAAATGACAATTTTAACTTGGAACCGGAATTATCTTTTATTTCAAAAGATATGCAACGATCCATGTTAAGTATCGCTTTTTATGGATTTCTGGTTGGTGTCGGTAGCATTGTGATTTTAAAT
>CAYVNP010000143.1:0-2027 GCA_964452905.1 uncultured Bacteroidales bacterium | reverse complement strand
TATTTTTTTCATGAATTCTTTTATAATCCTGATATTTTAGCAAGATTCAAAAGAATTGCAGATAATGGTAAAATTACGCTTTGTAAATTATCTGATACTTCATTTAATTATACTCCATTAACATTTTATGATTTTGATAAAAAACAACCTTATTTTAGTAATACAATAGATTTTGATTCAATATCTAATAATGGATGGTTTAATATTGAAACTAATGAAGATATTGCTTATTCAGGGAGTAAATCTGGTATTTTAAGACCCAAAAGCGAATGGGGAACAGGATTTAAATTAACAGATATACATAATTTTACTTCTAAAGAAAATGAAGTGCTTTTTAGCGGATATTTTTATAGCGAGAAACAAATAAATAGCTGCCAAATTGTTATTACTATTGAAAACAAAAATGGTAAGCTTTATCATCGAACATTTGAGGTTAATCAATTTATAAAGCTTAATTTGTGGAATCGAATAGATAAACTTTTTACGATTCCTAAAATTGATAGTAAAGATGGTATCTTTAGATTAGATATTTATTGTCCGGGTGAACATGATAAAATATATTTTGACGATTTTAAAATTGCATTTTATTAGCGTTTAATTTGGCAAAAAGGATAAAGGTGTTAATTCTTTTATTCCCATAAAACCTATAAATTTTGCTTTATTAAATTTACTTGCATCAAAATTGAAAATATAAGGATCAGCTTTAATTGAATCTGAATTACTATTACTTAACAAAAAAGGTTTGTATGAAATACCGTGATATTCTGAAAATTGCATAGGAAGAGATAGTATATTGTATTTTTTCTTTGTAATTGGGTAATAATTGGTTTTGTAATCAAACTTAATTTTGGTCATTTTAGGAGCAGATATTTCAAAATGTGTGCATATATCATTAAAATACAATGTAAAATAACCTTTTTCATTGGTAAAAGTATTCATTCCTATTGACCAATTTTCATTCCATCCTCTGATTACAGCTCCTTCAATTGGTTTGCCATTTATACTATTTATAATTTTACCACAAAGCACAAAATTATTATATCCTAACATATTATAATAATTTACCATTCGGGTTGCAGGTTTCGCTTTGTATTCATTAAAGTTGGCTATTTCTTTTGCAGCAGGTTTAATTGAACCCAGTATGGTAAATTTACCATCCTTAGTTTTTGTAGAACCTTTATGATCAATAATTCCAGTATATTTTGCTTCCATATTGCCAACAATCACATCCTGAAATTGCCACCAAGCCAATCCACTTCCTCCACAATCAATTACTCTTTTATAAACTTCTTTCATAAATTGTCTTTGATCGTCATAGGAAATAGAATCTCCATCTGCTGGTAATGCCGTTTCGCCAATCATCCAAGGTTTATTTGTATATTTGCTGTACCAATAAATTTCGTTAGGAACACGTAAAGGATGATATGTATGAAAAGCAATAAAATCGACTGGTAAAATAGACGGATCCCATTCAAAAACCTCTATTGGTTCCGAAAAACCAATAGTAAACAATTGATTAGGTGCATACTCAGTCATCATTCTTTTCCATTTCAAAACTATTTTATACGCATCTTCTTTCTTCCTTTTTTGTTGATCACTAAGCAATTGTTCTTGGTCGAAATACAATGGTTCATTAAAAAAATCATACGCAAAAATACAAGCATTGTTTTGGAATTTATGTAATAATCGTTCCGTAAATTTTTCTAAATCAATATTTTCTACTGGTGCTTTTATGAGTAGCATAACTTTAATATCATACTCTTCTACAATCTTTAAAAAATTTTCTAACCCTGAGAAAATACTTTCAAAGTCTTTTTTAAGGTATAAATTTTGATTATCAGCACTATAATAATATTTTAAATTATCACAACTTACACGATCAAAAACAAGTCGGATTGAATTAAATCCCATTTCTTTTATTAATTGTAAATGGCCCCTGATTTGTGTTTCCAAACTATCTTTAGTATTAGTTTCAAATATTTCAGGATTTTCATATTCCTTTATGGGTGATAATAAGTATTCATTTT
>CAYVNP010000142.1:0-2051 GCA_964452905.1 uncultured Bacteroidales bacterium | reverse complement strand
ACAGATGTCAAATCTAATGCGGTTACCCGTTTACACAAAATTTTTCACACCCTCTTGATGTTTGTTATGAAAATGGTTTTCAGGTAAACATTACATCCAACGGAACATTAATTAAAGAACGAAAAGATAAATTGTTAAATCAACCGGCAATTAGACAGATAAATTTTTCTTTACATGACTTCGAAAAAAATAAGAGTAAAGAATATATCAAAGAAATTTTATCCTTTTCAAAAGAGGCTGTTGAAAAAACAAATATCATTGTTTCGCTTAGATTATGGAACATGAACAGAAATAATACTCCTCACGATAAAAATACCGATATTATTGAATTGATTGCAAATGAATTTGATTTACAATCTTCATCGTTGAACGTAATCAAGAATAAAAAGGGTGGGGTGAAATTAAAAGAGCAATTATATTTAAATTATGATTATCAATTTGTATGGCCTGATATTCATGATACCTTTATAAATGAAAAAGGATTTTGTTTTGCTTTGCGCCATCATATTGCAATTCTTGTTGATGGGACTGTTGTTCCATGTTGTCTTGACGCTGAAGGTGTTATTAATATGGGGAATGTTTTTGAAAATAATTTCAGTGACATACTAAAAAGTCAAAGAGCAAATAAAATGTATAGAAGTTTTACCAAAAATAAAGCGGTTGAAGAATTATGCTGCAAATGTAGATACAAAGAAAGATTTGTTAAATAATTCTTTTTCTTTATTGATTTATTTAATTAAATCATAACACAAATTTTTACTCTTAATATTTTTGACTCATCCGATTTGAGATTGAAACAATAATATATTTAAAGCAATTAAAAAATTACTTCAAAAAATATAGAACAAGAATAAATAGAGAAGAAGATTCAAGAATATATTTTTTCTAATTTTGATAAAATATTTTTATAGAAGTTGTTTAAAGTTGATTCAAATTATTCATTAAGCTGCTTGATTCACATAGGGTTTTAAGGATTTATTTTAGTATAAATTATTTGCTAATTTTTTAGAATTAAACTGATTGACGTTCAATAAATTGAGAACAAAATTAATGGTCGACTTTAAACAACTTCATATTTAAATAATTTAAATTAATGTTTTCAAAAATTTAAGGTATGAAAAAAATAATTTTTGGTTTTTTATATTTATTTTTTTGCATAAATAATATGAATGCTCAGCAATGGAGCAAAGAAAAAGCGGATAACTGGTATAATAAGCGTCAGTGGCTTTGCGGGTTTAATTATATTCCATCGGATGCTGTCAACTATGTGGCAATGTGGGATAAAACAAGTTTTAATCCCACTTTGATAGATAAAGAATTAGCACTGGCAAAACAAACAGGTTTTAATTGCCTCAGAGTTGTATTACAATATGTAGTTTGGTTTGACGATAGCATTTATTTTAAGAAAACATTCTTGCAATTTTTAGATATATGTGACAGACATCAAATGACAGTTGTTCCTTGCTTGTTTGATGATTGCACCTTTGATACGCTGGGTATATCCAGAACGGGAAAGCAGGTTGACCCAATAGCTGGATGGTATGCATATGGTTGGGCTCCTAGTCCCGGGCACAATATTGTGGATGATAGAACCCAATGGAAATCACTCGAGAAATATGTAAAAGAAATAATTTCATTTTTTAAAACCGACAAGCGTATCCTGTTGTGGGATTTATATAATGAACCTACGAACAGACCCAAAAACCAGCAAAATAGTGTTGAATTAGCTGAACAAGTATTTAAATGGGCAAGAGTGATAAATACCCAACATCCATTGAGCATTGCTCTTTGGAATAATTATGCACCCTTTCAAAAAACTGCATTGAATGAACTTGCATTAACACAGTCTGATATTATTACATTTCATTGTTATGAAAAATTAGATAAATTGAAAAGTTTTGTTGAATTACTGCAATCATACCATCGACCTGTCATATGTACTGAATGGCTTAACCGTTGGAACGGTTCAACGGTTGAAACTCACTTGCCATTTTTCTGTTGATTATTCCGGGCATACTATACCGGCATTCCGGCTCAAAGTAGGCCACCTG
>CAYVNP010000141.1:0-2456 GCA_964452905.1 uncultured Bacteroidales bacterium | reverse complement strand
CAAAACCCTGGATCGGCATTCAGTATCTTTAAATCATCAACGCTGGTTCCACCCGATAGATTCAACAGAATCAGTGATGTCAAAGACTGTGAGTCTGTCCAGCCCTGACTGTTCTTACGTATCTTTACATGCTTTTGAATTGATGCCGACAGCCCCAGAACCCGTGCAAGATCAAGGTATACCGGCAACCCGGCCAGCGCTGTCATCCCGCTCTCACTTTTTTCTTCTTCGTACTTGAATGGTAACACGCCTTGTGTCATATTGATTTCACCTCGTTGATGATAGTTTTTTGTTCACAAAAACATTCTATCTGCTTGAGCAGTCAAGCGCAACGAGGTTTTTTATTTTTTTGATGGCGGATCAAGGCCAAGTTTCATGCTTGACAGCAACAAAAACATGCTGTACAAAATGTACATATCGTACAAAGGTGGCGATATTTTATGACGGTTAAAATTTCGACAGCAGATGCAAGAAAAAATCTGTCTGATATTGTCAATAAGGTCGCTTATGGTAAAGAACCTATTATATTGACACGCAGAGGCCAGGATATTGCTGCCTTGATTTCCATGGAAGAGCTTGAACTGCTTCAGCAACTTGAAGATCATATCGATATTGAAGATGCAACAAATGTTCTTGCCGAACCAGGCGACAATATCCCTGCCGACGTGGTCTGGAAAGAATTAGGACTTTAATTGGCGATCTATTCTATAGAATTTCGACCATCCGTATTAAAAAGCTTACATCGGTTTCCCAGACAGGATTTGATACGGCTTAAGAAAAAAATAGAAATGCTTGGTCAACATCTTCCTGAGCCGAATACGACAAAGATGAAAGGAAATAATGCATTTCATAAAATTCGAAGTGGAGATTATCGCATTATATATGAAATCCATGATGACAACTTGGTTATTTTGATTGTGAAAATAGGACACAGAAAAGATGTTTATAAAGACATCTAATCATTGATCTTTTCCGCCCTTTGCGAAGGGTCATGGGGATTGACCAGAAGCTCCTCTTTCTTCAGCGCGCGGTTCACAAGGTTGTACCGGCTCTGTTCTGTTCCGTCCAATAAACGTTTTAACTGGGAAACCGATATCACCCTGTTGGCCAGGTCGTTGTTTATAATTTTTTGAGTAAGCTTATTCATATCGCGTAAAATACCACAAACTTTCAAAAAATGAAAGTTTGTGGTATTTTACCATACGCTTTTTTGTACCCTCATCATCCAGACCCCAGGTTCATCTGATAATGCGCTCAACCTCTGTTTTAATTTCTGGAGTCATCTGTGTATGCGTCATTGCAGTCTTGACCATGATGTCAACATCAACCATAATGAAAAACAAATCGTGCTGAAGCCCAGAAAACTGATCGACCCGTCCCAGGGATGGTATTGGACAAAAGAATAGCAGAAAATGGAATCCGATGTGGATAAAGAAATTGAAGCAGATCAGTTATCCGAGAAATTCGACTCTCTGGAAGAAGGGTTAAAAATACCCCTTGCGGCAAGGGAATGCCAAAGGTGACAGGCTCTTTGATACTCTGAATGCCACCATTTTTTTTAAATTTTATTTTCATTTTTTATATTATCACGGTTAAGATTGTTTTTTTAATGCAATGGAAGTATATTCATAATCACAATCAACGAAAAAGATAAAATTCCGGAGGTTAAGAAAATGATTGCCACGATATCCAATATTAAAGGCAGCGAATTATCTCCTGATTTGCTCCGTCAAGTAAATATAAGCCCTGATCAAATCATTACTATAACCATAATAACTGAATCCAAAGATATTCAAAACATTAAAACGAAAGGGGAACAGAGAAAAATTAAATTTCTGCATAGCGGTAAAATGAAAAACCAAACCGGAGAAACCGATATCGCAGAACATCACGACCAATATTTGTATGAGGCGGACCCTCATAATGAATCATAACTGTTATTTTATAGATACCGGTGCTTATTATGGAAGCTTGGATTTAAGGGATCAGCATCATGGTCACGCTCTTAGAATCTGGAGACATATCGAAGACAGTAATATAAAGCTCATTACAAGCAACCATGTTTTGGATGAATTGGCCACCTTGCTTGCCCGTAAAATAAACTACGATTTTGCATCATTAAAAATGAATGAAATCTACACAGATTCTGAAATCCACATTGAAAGAAGTTCTTATGATGATGAGGTAAAGGCATTAGATTATTTCAAAAAATATGCTGACCAGAAAATAAGTTTCACCGATTGCATCTCGTTTGCCATTATGGAGCGTTTGAAGATTAAGAAAGTATTTAGTTTTGATTGGCATTTCCAGTACCTGGGTTTTGAATTGATCACAGCCAAAATTTCCTGAATTAAAGACCCTGTTTTTTCCCAATCCCTTTCTATCTTCATCCATGGTTTGTAAGAGGGCGACTATCTTGAAGTGGATGTCGAAAAAAACCAGATTGTCCTGAAGCC
>CAYVNP010000140.1:0-2531 GCA_964452905.1 uncultured Bacteroidales bacterium | reverse complement strand
AAAGCTTTGCTTTCTCTTAATTCAGGGAAAGTAAACGTGCGCCCCCTGGCTTGTAACAAGGGCATTTGCAAAGGCGCCAGATCCCAGGCATTATTGAAAAAGGATGGTTCAAATTCGAAAGTTCCCAATCCTGTTGATGGATTCCAGGCAATGGCACCCACGCGGACGTTCCAGATATTTACGTATGCTGTCTCCATAATCACCAGTCTGATTCAGGTTTTAATTTTATTCCTTCTCTGCCGGTGCCACGTGCCCTGATTCTCTTTGACTGCTCGATTTTAGCCAACTGAATAGGGCTGATTTGCTGCTTTACCTGAAACTCCTTTAGCAGGTGCAGAAGTTTTAAAGTCCGCAAAAGTTGAATAAATACCAATAAACTTGTATTCTCGCCTCGTTCGAACAAACTTAAGGTGGATCGCACGATACCGGCTTCCCTGGCAAGCTGGTCCTGTGTTTTGTTTTGTTGCAGGCGGTGATACTTAATGAAAGAACCAAGGTTTTCCAACAAGGCGGCATCGCTTGCGGCCATCAATGATTTGTCTGAATAATCAGTCATTATACAATGTTTTACTGTTTTATGAGTGTTATTTCATACAAATATAATCAATTATAATTCAACTATCAGCCTAAATGCCAAAGAACAGCATCAGCCTTTATTATTTCCACCGACACCCCGGATCTTTTCAAATTCATAACATGAACTTGGTTTTCAAATATTCAGTTACCACCAGCCCGTGGTCGCCCAGTTCTCTGATTTTATTTCGAAGCGATTCGACAATCTCATCTTTAATGCAGGCATAAAAGTCAAGGTCAGCTAAAAACCGCTCAATGCCCAGCTCACAAAAATCTGCAGGTAATCTCGCTTTACTGTCAATAAACCATGTGGATATTGTTGGTCATAGCTGCAGTTTTCATGATTTCGGTCTTAAGTGGTCAATAAAAACCGGCGGAAGGTGGTCAGATGAAATCATCCAAATCTCTTCGGTATACCTCCTGTTGAGAGAAATTAAAACTGAAGTCTGAAAACATATGTTCCATCACTGCCTACCAAAGTATGTTCATCATAAAAGTCAAGTGCAATTTTATTTTTTAGTACGAGATCGGGGATGGACTGAGAATATTTAAGCTCAAGAGAGTTTTGATCAAGAAAATAGATTTTCAAAGTGTTATCTTTTTCCAATACCAACAATAAAATCATATTGTTCCCTTGAAATGCTGTAAGTATCTGATAATTAAATTTCAGATTTTCAATTTTCTCAAAATCGAATGAAAAAAGATCATTTTCAAAAGGTAGTTTATACCACTTATTCATATTGATATTAAATACTTCATTGGAAAGAGAATAAAATATCCATGGCCATACGACAATTTCTGAAAGCATGTTGGTTCCGAGTCCGGTTTTTATATAAAAATCAGGAATAATATTTGAAATTATTTTTTTGCGGATTACTTTTGAATCAATTAACAGCCATGAATTTAGCATGTAAGAAGATTTAATATTTGAAGATTCGGCTCGCATTAAAAATTCATCTGTTTTAAATGAATAGGCGTTTTCAATAAGATTATAATATTGTGAGGAATTCTCCTTGTAATTTTCTAATTGATAAAAATTTATCGATTCATTCTGATTTTCAGTGTAAGTTATAAAAACATTTTCACGAGAAACATACACTGTGTCGCCGATTTTCTTTTTCAAAACAGGATAACTCATTCCAACAATGAACTTATCCTGCTGAAAGAAACAATTACCGAAAAGGGCAACATCATTTTGAGTGTTTCCCAAGCTTGATTTGTGATGTTTGAAGAGTTTTCTGGAAATGGTGTCAAGGTTTACCCGGTGATAAATAGAATCCACTGGGTACATTTTTGCATTGAAATATTTTAACACGCTCTTTTCTACCGGATCAATAAGCACTATTGCATTAAACATAAAATCTTTAATTGCCAGATATTTTTTTGAATTCGAAATTCTTAAAACCTGACTTAAAGAAATAGAATCAGGCAATTTGAAAAGTGTATCCGGGATAAAGCTGGACCCGATTTTTTGAAAGCTGAAATGGCCTAAATCATTTTTATAAATGAGTTGATTATCCCGATAGACAAAAACTTCTGAAACGAGCGTAGAAGAAAGTTTGTTATAAATAGAATCTGAAACAATAATTTCATAATTATCTTTCAGTTTCAAAATATTCTTTACAAAATAATCTATGTTTTTTTTATCTGTTTTTTTTATTACAATTGTTTTGGGATTTGATTCTTTAAAATTTTCAATAATGCAGAATCCCCCATAACAATTATGGCAATCCGTTAAATTCAACTTTACAACTGTACTATCTTGAGAATACCCAAAATAAAAAGAAAAATAAGTGAAGAAAATGATTAATAATTGTTTTTTCATTTGATTTCCCTCAGAATCCGTTTCTTTAGTAAAGGAAGATTTTACCTGAAAACTTTCATTGCCACATGTGATTCTACAGTAATAATTTTTACGACTGTGAAGCATGCAAAAGACGGCCGAGTCTGATAATACT
>CAYVNP010000139.1:325-2539 GCA_964452905.1 uncultured Bacteroidales bacterium | reverse complement strand
TCGACCTGTGCGGGTAGTTTTTTAAATTTTTAGGACCGATGGTAGTTAAAAAACCCTCTAAATATAGAAAAGGGTAGACATCTGCTTTGTAATTTGAGATGTAAAGCTATGAAGCTATATAACCTCTCAAAGGAGAAAAAAATGTCAAAGTATAAAATAAAGGTCCGTGTCGAGTTGGTAGAATGTGATGAGACTGAAAATCATGAGATCAATAAAAACAACGATGGAAGTTTCTCAATGGTAATAAGTGAGCAAGATGCAATCAGCATTGACATGTGTGAAAAATCTGTATTACAAATAGCTTACCCTACAATACGAGAAGCTGTTTCTAACCATTTAAGCCAAATTTCAAAAAAAAAACAGAGAGAGAAGCCGGAGAAGAAGATGAGATCATAGCAAATTCTTATCCATACAAAGTCGACGGTGAAATTGGACGATTCAGTTTCACAACGCATAGCATTTTTCATGAGAACCAAAGTCTATACAACACAGCGCGAGATTTGTTTAGCAGGTTGAGGGGGGTTGAGATCTATAAAACCGTAGGATTTAAAGATATCGCCTTAATCTATGGGGATACTGAGCAATCTTATCAGAAAACGGCCAAATTAATTAACCGAATTCGACATCAAGAACAAGGATGCACCCCTTCCCGGACACTTCATGACTGTACGGAGAAAGAAGGGCAAGAGGTCCTCGGCTATATTGATAAAAGAGCACGTTGTATCCTTACGGAAAATGGGTTCACAGAAGATGGCACATGTCAGGATATCAAACTTGAATATAAGAATGAGCATCCGGCGACAGTATCCAAGCATCTGGTAATAAATGCAATTGATAAATGCTGCCAGGATAAAGGTATCAACGTTGGAGACATCTTTAGTAATCCTGTTCCCTATGAAAATTCAGAGAGCAGCACCCAAATTTCGATTGATGATGTTAATGTAAAGAAACAAGAAGAATTCCGTCCCGGCGGTATCAAATTGGAACGAGGAAAACGAAAATATATTCACAACACAATTGCGCATATTTCCAAAAACAGAGTGGGTAAGTATGTGTTAAATGGCCATGGCACAAACAATGTCTTACTATTTTTAACAGCTTTTCTGTTTCATAATGGTTTGACAAACGACCGTATTCAATTTTTCACAGATGGTCATAAGGTATTAAATGATTCCATTTTCAAGTGGTTCAGCTGGTATAAGAATGTTGGGATTATCCTTGATTGGTACCATTTAGAAAAGAAATGTAAAGAACAATTGAGCCTGGCATTGAAAGGACGATTCATCCGCAACGAAATCCTTGACAAGCTTAAGCCGTTATTGTGGTATGGGCTAATTGATAAAGCAGTTGTTCTCTTGGAGGCAATTGATAAGAATTCCATAAAGGAAATGGAGACGTTCGATAAGCTGATCGAATACTTGAGAAGAAATAAACCATACATTCCTTGCTATGCAGTCAGGAAAGAACTGGGTTTATGTAATTCTAGCGCTATCGGTGAAAAGATGAATGATCTTGTTGTCTCAAGTCGCCAAAAACATAATGGAATGAGTTGGTCAAAAGCGGGTTCTGTATGCTTGGCAACAATCACAGCCTTAAAAAGAAATAAAGAAAATGAAAAATGGTTTGAAACGAAGAGCTTAAATTTCAAACTGGCGGCTTAACCCCACCCGCACAGGTCGAAGTATTTCAAGGCCAAAATTGTCAATAAATGGCTTAAAAAACATCCAAAACTCGAATTGGAATTTTTACCGCCTTATTCACCAAATCTCAATTTGATAGAACGGTTCTGGCGCTTTGTTAAAAAGAAATTGGTCAAAAACCGGTATTACGAAAAGTACAAAACATTTCGGGCAGAAGTTTTCCAGTTGCTTAATCACACCGATAAATATATTGATGAATTTCGGTCATTGATGGTCGAAAAATTTGAAATTGTAAAGAACAAGCAAAATTTGTGCCTTTTAAAACCAAAGTTGGAGTAGTATATTTCAAAAAATAGAATGCATTCAAAAAACACTGACCAAGATTCACACCCAAGACGCAAGACCGGCCCTGCTTCCAAATGAAGTTTTTTGCGGTTGACAAAAAAGCCGCCCCTGTTCTATAAGGCCCATTAAATACAGGGGAAAAATTTGAATCCATATGCCGAAACTTTACCTTGAAGAATATAGAAAACAGCTTAGATCTAAAGCAGTTGATATGAAACTTTCTGATGAC
>CAYVNP010000139.1:0-315 GCA_964452905.1 uncultured Bacteroidales bacterium | reverse complement strand
GAAGGGCTTCTGCGGGATCATTTTGGGGACATTGTCGCTGATCTCAAATTCCTCGAAAAACAGGGCATTCGACCGGTTCTGTTTCATAATATGTCAAACCGGTTTGCCAATCAGAAGCATTTCAAAGAGCTGGCCGTAAAACTGCCCGGCTCTGAAATTATCCGTATTCCCAGTGATCATGATTTTTACAATGATGTGCTGAATCATGAAACCGGGGTTGAAAAGATACTTTTCCTGGAGCGAAAATTCCTGGTAGACCATGAGGGAAACAGGATCAATTCCATATCAACGCTAAAGGCAAGGCAAAAGGCCGTC
>CAYVNP010000138.1:0-2585 GCA_964452905.1 uncultured Bacteroidales bacterium | reverse complement strand
GCCGATAATCAAGCGGACACGAAAGTTAATCTAGCATTACTCAGTTCAGCAACTATTACCGGTAGTGTTTCAGGCGGCAGAGGTGTTCCGCAAGATATATTATGGAATCCGGTAACAAACATGTACGTGAACAAAGCTGACTGGAATGAGTATGGTGTTGCCGGTGGTGTGAATCTGGGTAAACTTACCGAGGCCAATGCATTTAAATGGACCGTAGAATGGACAACTCCTAAGTATGTTAATTACATAACCATTGGTGGCTCTTATTCAAATCAACCACAACCAAATACAATGTGGAAAGTTCAATATCGTTTAGACAATGTATGGACTACGATTGAAGCAGGTAAAGGAGGTTGGATAAATGCCGGAATATATGAATGGGGTGGCGCTGCGCAATACCCAGTGATTGCTGATGCTATTCGTGTCATTGCCTATTCCGATGGAGTAAATGATATAGTACATCTGCACTTGCGTGCAAGAGGTGGTGTGTCAAATAGTATTAATGATGCAGCAACAACGCCTAAAGCCACATTGATACAATATGTTCCTGTAATTACAACAGCCATTAATGAAGCAACCGCATTAACACCTTCCATAAGAATTTATCCCAATCCGGCATCTGATTTTATATCCATTGCAGGTATCGAAAACATTGCAATCGTGAGCATATACAACACACAGGGCACATTAGTGAAACTATCAACAAGTAGCACCAACATTGATATAACTGATCTTTCACAAGGGATGTATATTGTTACTGTTACTACGTCTGATTTAAAAAGTGTAAAGACAAAGTTTGTGAAATAAATAAAATACCATCTTAATGTTTCGGTTTATAATCGCATAGAAAAAAATATTATTTTCTTTGTGTATAGTTATTTAAGAATTCGCGAACTGCATACAGAGGATAAACTAATATTTGCTGATATGAAGAATAATTCTCGTTAGAAAACCGATATCCCTTTTTAATGTTTTTTTCCTTTAAAAAAAGATGTAAACTTTGCATGGATCCTTTAGTGCCTGCTTTAACTTCAATGGGAAGAATTTTATTATTTTGTTGTATTAAATAATCTATTTCGGCATTACTGCTCTTTGTTTCACGTTGCCAGTAAAACAATTCAGGTTGCAGATAACATGATGTTGCCTTTATTAATTCCATCCCGGTAGATAATTCGGCTAAGGCACCTTTGTTTATCTGGTTAAAGTCTTCTTCAAATAAAACAGAATTAATTTCCAGACCTGCTATACGCTGAAAAATTCCGGTATCAAAAATCAAGTATTTTGTTTTTTTAGTATTTCGTTCAGCGCCAAGCGGCATCCCATTTGCAGAGCTATGTGTAACAGGAATAATTAATCCCGCCATAATGAGTAATTCAACGGATTCTTTTATTTGTTTATGATTCGATTCGGAATGCACATTTTTATAAACAAATTTTTTTCCCATTTGACTGGCTATGGATTGAAAAACTTCAGTTAATCGAATAGAAGAATCTCTTTTTTTGTATTTAGAAAAATCAGCTTTTAATGTAATTATTAAATCATCAAGAATTTTCTGACAAGCATGAATGTTTTTATTTTGCAGATAGTTGCTTACAACCTCAGGCATGCCACCGGTTATAAGAAATGTCTTATAATATTTGACCAGTTTCTGATGTATAGCGTCATTAAGCGGTTTATTTTCAGATGCGTTTACTTTTAGTTCAATCAACCTTTCTTCGCCTGATGCAATTAAAAACTCATTGAATGAAAAAGAATTTACAAATAACGATCTGATTCTGCCAACGCCAAATGAAGGTAGCTCTTGCAAGGCAAATTCAAGTAGCGATCCGGCTGCAATAATATGTAGTTCAGGATATTTTTCATAAAAAAAACGTAACGAAGAAATGGCCGGTAAGCATTGTTGTATTTCATCAAAAAAAAGTAATGTTTCACCAGGTATTATAGGTGTCATAAATAACGCAGATAAGTTATTGCACAATTCAATTGGCGAAAGGTCACCATTAAATAAAGATTGCGCTTGCTTGTGCTCTTCAAAATTGACTTCTACATAATACTTAAAAGTTCCGCCCAGTTGCTTTACTGCCGTAGATTTACCAACTTGTCTGGCGCCCCGTAGCAGCAGTGGTTTTCTGCCTGATTTTTCTTGTTTCCAGGCAATTAATTCCTCATCAATTTGTCTTTTATAATACATAATTTCCATTTTTCACAGGCAATATTACAATATAATTTCCATTTTTCACAGGCAATAATGAAATTTTATTCCATTTTTCACAGGCATATTTATATTGGGTTTATCAGGTTACTGCAAATTGTGATGACAGATTTATTGGCATGAAAGGAGATAAAAACGATGATAGAATCTGTTTGTGGAAATACAAGAATTGTTAATAAAAAATAAGGTGTGCAAATGGTTGTAAATCAACCAATTGCATCTTGTGTGTAAAAAAATACACAAATATTCAATGAATAAAATTGACAGGAGCGTTTTTTTATTATATCTTTGCACAAACGTTTGTTTATTTTTAATTGAAAATCATTACTGATGCGTTAATATTTCACTGTTACTAAATAAGTTAAGTTGTTCT
>CAYVNP010000137.1:0-2593 GCA_964452905.1 uncultured Bacteroidales bacterium | reverse complement strand
CTTCCGCACATAAGGGACTTCCTGCCAAAGGCAGGCAGGTCACCCTCTGGAAAAATTAAATAGCACCCTTCATTTTCTTTATAAAATAAATTTGTATTTTTGACATTTTTATAAAGCTTTCAGAAGGGTGCGACCTGCTCATGCAGGGCGCACCACTTCAGCTACCCGTCAAGTGCGGCAGCAGTGGTTTTCGGTGGGCATCTTTCCGCCCGGGCTGCTTTTCGGCTTGACAGGAAATCGCCCGCAGTCCGCCCCTGCGTGTAGCTTCCTACGTTACCAACAAGCCAAAATCACAACATTTTTCACTTAAATTTATTTAATCTCTTTGATTTTGGGATTTTTTCTCATATTTTGTATATTCAATTGAATAATTATCTAATTTTGCATAATTATTGAGAATTTATCACAATTATTTTAAAGATATATAATATGTTAATCGAATTTAAAGTTAAAAATTTCCTTTCATTTAAAGATGAAAGAACACTTAGTTTTGAAGCTAGTAGTTTTTCAGAACTTTCAGAAAATGTTGTTCATATTGGTAATTACAAATTACTTAAATCGGCAGTTGTTTATGGAGCCAATTCTAGTGGTAAAAGTAATTTAATTAAAGCACTTGATAGAATGCGAGATATTCTTTTAAGTTCTGTAAAATTAAATGATAAAGATGAACTTGACTATTCACCATTTTTGCTTTCAACTCAAAATGAAAAATTACCAACTTATTTTGAGATTGTATTTTTAATTGCTGATAAAAGGTATAGATATGGTTTTGAATATAATAATATCGAAATCGTAAATGAATGGCTTTTTATTAAGCATGGTACAAAAAAAGAGATTCTACAGTTTATAAGGACTCTCGATGGTATTGGAGTTTCTAAAGTTTTCGGAGAAGGTAAAGGGAAGGAGCACTCAACTAATAATAACAGATTATTTATTTCTTTAGTTGCCCAATTAGGAGGACATATTTCCAAAATTATAATTGACTGGTTCAGAGGTTACAATGTATTATCAGGAATCGATCATAAAGATTATACAGGTTTTACATTAAGAATGCTTCATAAAAAATTTAAAGGTTGTAAAGAATCCTTATTATTATTTCAAAAACTTAAATTAGGTTTTATTGATATTAATATTAAAGAATCGGAATTTAAAAATGTTGAATTACCATCTAAACTACCAGAAAATATTAAAGCCAAACTTTCTAAAGAATTTCAAGGGAAGACCTTATTATCAATTAAGACAATTCATAATAGATATAATAAGAATGGTAAAATTATGGATTCAATTTTATTTGACTTAGATGATCAAGAATCTGAAGGAACAAAAAAAATTGTTGATCTTTCTGGACCTATTTTTGATACTCTAATTTTAGGTAAGATTTTGATAATTGATGAACTTGATGCAAAATTACATCCATTAATAACAAAACAAATTGTTGGTTTATTTAATAATCCAAACACAAATCCAAATAAAGCGCAATTATTTTTTGCAACTCATGACACGACATTATTAAGTTCAGAATTATTTAGAAGGGATCAAATTTGGTTTGCAGAAAAGGATCAATTTGAACAAACTGATATCTACTCCCTTTCTGAATTTAAATTACCCGATGGCTCAAAAGTGAGAAATGATAGCAATATTGAAAAAAATTATATAAGAGGACGTTATGGTGCGATTCCATTTATTACATATTTTTAATTCCTATTATAATGGCACGAATAATTAAGATTGATAATGCTTTAAAAAAGCGGTTCTCAAAAATTAAACAAAAGAAACAAATTGAAATTAAAGAATTAAAAGCATATTTTCTTATTGTTTGCGAAGGTGAAAAGACAGAACCTAACTATTTTAAATCATTTCCTCGCAAAGTAGGGGCATTTGTATATGATTTCACATTTGAAGGCGGTGGAATAAGTACCATTAAAGTCGTTGAAAAAGCAATTGAGCTAAGAGTCCTATCACCTCTAAAGTATGATAGAGTTTGGGCTGTATTTGATAAAGATAGTTTTTTATCAAATCAATTTAATGGAGCAATTTCCAAAGCGAAAAGTAATAATATCGGTTGCGCATGGAGTAATGAAGCTTTTGAATTATGGTATTTATTACATTTCTTAAACAGAGTAACTGCAATGCAGAGAGATGAATATCAGGCAGCAATTGAAAAAGTAATAAACAAAATTATTACTCATTCTTCAAAATCAAAAAAAATAAAACTTTTTAAGTACAAAAAGAATGCACCTGATATGTATTTTACCTTATTAAAATATGGTAATCAACAGAACGCAATAAGATGGGCAAAAGCACTTGTTAGGCAACATACAGGAAGAAATTTTTCAAATTATAATCCTTGTACGAAAGTTTTTGAATTGGTAGAGGAGTTAACTGGAGAATCTATAACATTAAATACAGAAATTCGGAGAAAATATGAAACTGGTGAGTAATTTTTGGAAGAAATGGACTGTTGGTAATACGAGTAGGCTGCCCCACCAGTAAACACTGATGGGGAGAACCTCTCACACCACTGTACACTTCGTATTATAGGACTTAACCAAATTATTTTGAATATATTTTATCAACATCATTAAGCAGCATA
>CAYVNP010000136.1:0-2627 GCA_964452905.1 uncultured Bacteroidales bacterium | reverse complement strand
ACAAGTGTTAAATATATCGCAACAAAAAAAGAATTTAAGGAATCATTCCTTTCAGAAACACAACTTTCAGAAAGATACAATTCTGCAATTTACAAAATAACCTTAAGAACCTTACATGAACTATTTGAGGTAGACAATGCAGAAGCATTAGACTCAATAATTTTTAATGGTTGGGTTAATATACTTGACAAAGCAACTGGAAAGAAAATTAATAATTGTATTATTACTATTCAGACAAAGAAAACAGAGTTCAGCGAAATTGAATTATCAAATGTTGACCCGAAAATTTGCTTCAAACATCTCAAAGGAATTGGAAGCAATAAGTTAAGCGATATTATTAGAGTTCAACCTATTTTAGAAATCAACAAGAATGATAAATGATTTATTGCTTTTAAACACACGGTAAAAAAGAGGTATAGCGGACCATTAAACTGGTACCTTCAGAATAATTGATGTTGTGAATTTGTGAGAGATTTTTCAATCTATCTCACACAGATTCATGGCTCAATTATTCTGGGGTAAACAGTTTCGCTTTTTCGATATAATCTAAGCTCAAAGCAGAATTATTTATCTGTAAAAGGGTGAAGCTCCCCATAAACAAAGGGTACCATCTAAAAAATAGTGATATTTTTAATGATCAATCTGCAATGAAGCAGTTGAAATGTTATGAGGAGCTTCACTATGAAAAAAGCTAATGTTTTTCAAAACCAAAGTCAAGAAATCCTGAAGTTATTTGAAATGGCGGGCGACAGATCAAAAGTGATGTGTATCCCAATCGATTATGCGAAAAAGGACCATTTGGCAATGTTCTGCAATGGGAATGGAAGAATCATCAGAAAACCATTTTCGATAAAGAACTCACCCGAAGGCAAAAAATATTTAATTGATGAGGTTACAAAGTCTTGTCGCCATCATGGGATTAGCCGTCAGCATATTTTTTTTGGTGGTGAAGATTGCGGTTCTTACGCTGACAATTTTATAACCACATTACGTTCAGAGAATTGGTTGGTTGCAGGTGTAAATGCACATGATGCAAAAACACAACGTGAAAACATACAGGCAAGCACTGATCGTTTGGATTTAATGGGGATCTGTAAAATGCTCCTCAGCTGTAGAGGCAATTGCGCACCCGCTCAATCCGGGATCTATTTGAACCTGCGGACACTTGTTCGGCAAAGACGAAAACTTGTTAACATGACAACCGCGGTGAAAAACAGAATTCATACCTTTGTTGATCGAACATTCCCTGGTTTTTTAAACGAAAAAAAAAGTGGGATTTTGCCGTTCTCAAAAGGGTCATTAATATTAATGGAAGATCAATTCAGCGCACATCAAATCCTTAGGCGTAGACGTTCTACATTAATCAAACTTCTGACCTGCCAGGCAGTACAACATCCAGATCGCTGTGCTGAAAAACTTCAGCAATATGCTGCCCAGGTTCTCAGGCCGGCAGAAAGCCATCTTGCGACGCTACAGATTTCATTAAAACAACAGGTTAAACTTTTTATTTGCCTGCAAGAAAGCATTGATCAGTTGGAGAAAGAAATTGCTGAAAGTCTGGCTCAAACCCAAGGGGCTTTTTTGACCAGCATTCGGGGTATTGGAATTATTTTAGCCGCTGGTGTAAGTGCTGAAATCGGTAACCCCGATACGCAAAAATCTTTAAGCAATTTGGTTTCATACTCCGGCATCATTCCTAAGGTTAAACAAACCGGTGGAATTCAAGGAAAAACCCAAACCAAAAAAGTTGGGAAACGCTGCAATCGTATCCTGAAAGACTATGTCGTTCAGTCGGCTTCCCACATAGGCTTACATGGGCCAGAAGATCTAATGTCGGATTACAAGAGGCGGGATGCACAAGGTCAGCATGCAGATTTCGGTATGAGTAGAAGATATTTACGCATGGCAATATGCCTGATGCGAAATCATCAAACTTATTTACCGAAAAGCTTGCGAGATAAAAAGAGTAAAATGACAGAACGAGCCGACTATTTTTTAAAGACCTGGCCAAAACTTCATGAAAAATGGAGGGGCGCAGGGGCATCGGATATTGCATTTGCCACAGATATGCCTTTGGGCCAATGGCGCAACATGATACAGGAGCTTTATGGAATAGAACTGAAATTATAAAGCAAATATAGACGATGTTCGATTTTTTTTGTTAAAGATTTTATAAATTATGCGGGCAGGATGGCTCAAGTTAAACTGTCGCAATACTCCGGGTACAACGGATGTTAATGACGGCTCAATATAGAATGCCTTACCATGTCCGCTCCAATATCTAAATTATGGCTCAAAGGTGCTTTGATCCTTAAATTTATTTCAAGAGATCTTGTCATACCAGTATGCCAAAATTGGACATATTGGACATGGTGCTTCCACCTGAAACGCAGAATTTTGAAAATCGACAATTTTAAAAAACAGCTCAGTCTTATACATTTTTTTAAAACTGATGAAAATCGGGAGTGTGGAGTGTGGCCTAAAAATAAATTGAAAATAATGCTTGATTTCTTCCTGGTGCTCTATATTTTCTGAAAACATCATTAAAAGCCCTTCTTCCATAGTAATTTTTATATATTCATCCCATTCTGATTTTTTTCCCGGGGTCTGAACAAAAGGATGAAAAA
>CAYVNP010000135.1:0-2667 GCA_964452905.1 uncultured Bacteroidales bacterium | reverse complement strand
AAATTAAATACTTAAGAGCTATGAGAAAACGATTACGACTGTTATTACCTTTTTTACTTATGATTTTACCTGTGTTATCCTATGGTAGTGAGGCTGATTTGAAAATGCCGGAAGCGATTAAAGATCAACACATTCTTTATTGGGGCTTTTTGGTAACAATTTTGGGGCTTCTATTTGGGCTTTACCAATTTATGAGAGTTAAAAAACTTCCTGCTCATAAATCGATGTTGGAGATTTCGGAAGTGATTTACCAAACATGTAAGGCATATCTGAAACAGCAGGGGAAATTTTTAGCTATTCTTTTCTTGTTCATTGGAGCAGCAGTTGCCGGTTATTTTGGTTTCTTGTCACCGATTGGTGAAACAGCAGGTGAGAAAACGGGTTCAGTGCTATTAATTATTGCATGGACTGTTATTGGTATTTTGGGTTCGTATGCTGTTGCAGCGTTTGGGATCAGGATGAACACTCTTGCCAACTCACGTATGGCATTTGCTTCATTAAAAAAGGATCCGCTGCAGCTTCTTAAAATACCTTTAAATGCTGGGATGAGTATTGGTGTTGTGCTAATTTGCATTGAACTTATTATGATGCTCATCATTTTATTGTTTATGCCCGGCGATTTGGCAGGTGCTTGTTTTATTGGTTTCGCAATTGGTGAATCTTTGGGTGCTTCTGCGCTTAGAATTGCCGGTGGTATTTTCACAAAAATTGCAGATATTGGCTCTGATTTAATGAAGGTGGTATTTAAAATCGGAGAAGATGATCCCCGTAACCCGGGAGTTATTGCTGATTGTACAGGTGATAATGCCGGTGATTCAGTAGGACCAACTGCTGATGGTTTTGAAACATATGGTGTGACCGGAGTCGCATTAATTTCATTTATTTTGTTGGCTGTTGGCGGTGCCGCATTGGGCATGACAGATATTATTACTGGTGAATTAAAAGTAAAACTGCTTGTTTGGATATTCGTGATGCGTATCCTTATGATCATTACGTCGGTTCTGGCTTTCTATATAAATGGCATCTTGAGCAACCTCAAGTATAAAGGGAAAGAAGATCTCGATTTCGAAGCTCCTCTAACGAATTTGGTTTGGATTACTTCAATATTATCTATTGTTGTAACGTTTGCCGCATCTTATATTATGATACCGGAATTGAATTACATGAAAGATGGAGTTGAAGCTGTAAACACTAATATGTGGTGGATATTATCAATCATTATTAGTTGTGGTACCATTGGTGGGGCATTAATACCTGAATTTACGAAAATATTTACTTCGCCAAAATCATCTCATGTTAAAGAAGTGGTTGCTGCCGGACGCGAAGGCGGTGCCTCACTGGTAATTCTTTCAGGTCTTGTAGCTGGTAATTTCAGTGCAATATGGACAGGACTTGTTTTCTTCGTTTTGATGTTCGTTGCTTATTTTGCCAGTACTTTTGGATTAGAATCATTCATGATCTATCCCTCAATTTTTGCTTTTGGCTTGGTTGCATTTGGTTTGTTGGGAATGGGACCTGTTACAATTGCGGTCGATAGTTATGGTCCGGTTACTGATAATGCGCAATCAGTTTATGAACTTTCGTTAATTGAAGATGATAAAGTCGCAGCATCTGCAGAAATTGAAAAAGATTTTGGATTTAAACCTGATTGGGAAAAATCGAAACATTATCTTGAGGCTAATGATGGTGCCGGAAATACGTTTAAGGCAACTGCAAAACCAGTGTTGATAGGTACTGCAGTTGTGGGTGCAACAACCATGATTTTCTCATTGATTTTGATGATAAGTAAATCAACGGGGGTTACTCCGGAACTTATTCTTAATTTGCTGAATCCTTATACAATATTAGGATTTATTCTGGGTGGTTGCGTTATTTATTGGTTTACCGGTGCTTCAATGCAAGCTGTAACAACCGGCGCATACAGAGCCGTTGAATACATAAAAAGAAATATCAATTTGGATCCGGATGCTCCTAAAAAAGCGGATACCGCAAAATCTATCGAAGTTGTGAAGATCTGTACACAGTATGCTCAAAAAGGCATGTTCAATATTTTTGTGGGAATCTTCTTCTTTGCTTTGGCTTTTGCATTTTTTGCTGCTCCGAAAGGATTAACTTCTGATTTGGTTGATAGCCTTAAAACATTACAAGGTGACGAACTTAAAATTGCCATGGCATCTGTTGTGAAATTCTCGCAACCTATTTCATTATTTATTGGTTATTTGATCTCTATTGCTGTATTTGGATTATTTCAGGCAATTTTCATGGCGAATGCCGGAGGATGTTGGGATAATGCTAAAAAAGTTATAGAAGTTGATTTGAAAGAAAAAGGCACACCGCTGCATGATGCTTCAGTTGTAGGCGATACGGTTGGCGATCCATTTAAAGATACATCGTCAGTGGCGTTGAATCCTGTAATTAAGTTTACTACTTTGTTTGGACTGCTGGCAATGGAAATTGCAATCTCACCCAGTTTTAGAGATGTTGCATCGTATGTTGGACTTGGATTTTTTGTAATTGCACTTATTTTCGTTTGGCGTTCGTTCTACAGAATGAGAATTGAAAAATAATGAATTATTGTTATATGGAAACCGCTCTCTATTTTATGGGGGCGGTTTTTTTTATACTAAAACTGAAGTTTAATCGTTAATACATTTACCACAGTGAGGT
>CAYVNP010000134.1:0-2803 GCA_964452905.1 uncultured Bacteroidales bacterium | reverse complement strand
GAAAAAATCAGTTCCCGATTTTCATAAAAAAACAACAGTTTTTTTATTATATAAATAATTAATTATCTATATAATAAGAATTATATTTTTTTGTAAGATTTTTCTTACAAAACTTTAAACTTTCCCTTACATTAATTTGATAAACATTTTACAACTTCTCCATATTTTTTTTGTATTTTTATATCGAAAAAATAATTGTCTTTTTTTAATAAAAAGCATATTTGATGATTTATTTTTAAAATTAGCTTTTTATTTAAATATAGAAATAATTGTCTCATAACAAAAAACTATTAAAATTATTGAATTAATATTTATTGAAAAACATCTTTTTACAACATATTGATATAATACTTGTTTAATTAAAAATAGTTTTTATTAAATAAATTTACTTCAATATATTCGAAATCAAACAATAAATTCTTAATACTTATATTTCTAATGTTAAAAAAATGAACCAAAACATTAGAATGCTATTTAATAAATAATAATAATGATTTTGACGAGGTCTCCCTTTAAATCTAGGTAGATTTTATGAAAAATAAAAAATAAATAGATGAAAAAAATATTCTTTTTACTATTTGTATTGGCAAATATTTATTCTTGCCGAAAAGAAACAGACAATCCAACATCTTCTTCAAATCCAAATGTTACAACAATGGAAGATTTGGTGATTAATTCAAATTTTAATTATAAAACTTCCAAAGATGTTGGTATTGAAATTAAAGCTCAGGATAATTTAGGAATGGCATTAAATGATATACGTTTTAATGTTTTAACAAATTTAAAAGAAGATAATGCAAGTAAAACAGTATCAGGAGCAACAGATATTAATGGAAATTTGAATTTAAAAATATCTTTACCTTCTTATTTTGATTCAGTTGTAATATCTACTGATTATATCGGATTAATCAATCAAATTAAATTACCAATTATTGATGGAAAAGTAAATTATATATTTGGAGGTATAAATAATAATAAAACTTCTTATCCAACGATTATTCCAAAATCAACAAAATCTAATATTAAATATCTTGGTAGTTTTGATACTCAGGGCAAACCTAATTATTTAGCTACTAATGATCCTATAGATGCTAATTTATTAAAGGATATCAATAAATGGTTACCTGAATATAAAGCAGTACCAACTTATAATCCTCAATATCTGGCTCAATCGAATGAAACAAATGTAGTTCTGAGTCAGACGGCTGATGTTTGGGTAACTTTTGTTCATGAAGGTGCTGGTTATATGAATGTACTCGGATTTTATACTTATAATAAAAATTCACCTCCAACAAGTGCAAGTCAGATTGATTCGATAACTATTGTTTTTCCGAATGCTTCTTTATCAGGAAGCGGAGGAAGTTTGAATTCAGGAAACAGGGTGAAAATAGGAACTTTTGCTGCAAATACAGGAATTGGGTGGGTTTTGTTTGCTAATGGTTGGAAAGGAAGTAGTGTAAATGAAAATGCTACAAAATATTTTTCAGATCCAGAATTTAATCCTGAAACAAGTGCAGCTAACCGTCAACATACAGTTTTATTGCATGATGCTTCCAGAGGATTGTTTCTGTGTGGTTTTGAAGATATGGGGCGAAATCCAAATATTGGGTCTGATAACGATTTTAATGATCTTGTTTTTTATGTAAAATCAAATCCTATTCAGGCAATTTCGCAAAATAATGTTATTCAAGCTAACAGTATTGTAAGTGACTCAGATAATGATGGTATTTCAGACCCATTTGATGATTATCCAAATGATCCTACCAAAGCATTTAATAATTTTTTCCCTTCAAACACTCAATTCGGCACATTAGCATTTGAAGACTTATGGCCTTCAAAAGGAGATTTTGATTTTAATGATGTAGTTGTAGATTATAGATTTAATCCTATTACTAATGCATCAAATAATGTAATTGCCATACAGGCTAAGTTTATTGTAAGAGCAACTGGTGCAGGATTTTTAGATGGATTTGGATTTCAGATCCCTGCTCTTCTTTCTTCTGATGTTCAAAGTGTTACTGGTACTAATTTAACTGAACAAGGATTTATTACAACAATGTCGAATGGTGTTGAAGCAAATCAAACAAAAGCTACAATAATTGTTTTTGATAATGCATGGAAAAACTTTTCAAATATTACAGGAAGTAATCCTGCTGGATTTGCAGGAATTAATACTGTTATTAATGGAAGAACCGGAATTCAAGATACATTAATTGTTAATATAACTTTGGTTCAACCAATAAGTTTGGCTTTATTAGGTTCACCACCGTATAATCCATTTATTATTGCAAATAAACATAGAGGGAAAGAAATTCATCTCGCAGATTATCCACCAACAGATTTGATTGATTTTAGCTTATTTGGAACGTTTAATGATAATAGTAATCCATTAACAGGAAGGTATTTTAAAACATCAAGTAATTTACCATGGGCTATTAATATTGCTGAAAGATTCAATTATCCAATTGAAAAGGCTAAAATTATCCAAGGATATTTAAAATTTGCAACATGGTCGCAAAGTGGTGGATTGCTTTACAATGATTGGTATAAACCAATTAATGGATATAGAAATTCAAATTATATTTACCCTAATTAAATATAACTACCCGTTGTGCATTTAGGGAAAAATAAAAAAAGTTGTTCATTGAATTATCAAAATTCGTATATTTATTAAACCAGTTAAATAAATAAAAGAACAACTTTATTCAAAATTACTAAATTATTTTAAAAAATCTTAAGAATCTTGATATAAATACTAAAAATCTTAAACAAACTCGAACACCCAAATTGAGCAATATCGAAA
>CAYVNP010000133.1:0-2804 GCA_964452905.1 uncultured Bacteroidales bacterium | reverse complement strand
TTCATCGGAGTTCTTATCTCATGACTCATATTTGCGAGGAAAGTAGATTTAAATTTATCTGCAAGTTTTGCTTTTTCCTGCTCACGGTTGTAATATTTAATGGCAGTATTTAAGAAAAATATACTTACGCATATAAAAATGATCAATCCTGAATACAAGTCTAAAATACGTGAAAATTCATCAGGATACTTTCCAATAAGCAAAGGGCTATAATATTCAATAACAAATAAAAAAGTAATATTCACAATAAGTATGATTGTAAAAATAATTTTTTGCTTCTTTTTTAATAATATTAGAATAAAAGTCTCAAGAACAACAAAAAGAAAGGAAACAGGTCCATACGACCCATAATTTTGAAACCACTGAAAATTAAGGATGATGAGAGTTGATATTATAATAAAATATTTTGAAATTCCATAACGTCTTTTAATTTTAGTATAAAGGTATAAAGGCAGGAATACAGCAGTAATAATAGCAGTTGAAGCAATTAATTGCACACTAAACCCTAATAAAAAATTTATCACAGTACCAACAAAGCCAAATAAGATAATGAGGAAGCAAATGATATTGATAAGATAATTATCAAATCCAACTTCATCCGGGCTACTAAAGAGATATTTGCTTATTTTTCTCATCATATCGCTTTGCTTTTAAATTTAACATTTGCTGACGATCCTAATAAAGCTATTTACGAATTCAATTCGTTAGCAATATCTATGATATTTTTCTTAAAAGGATGTAACCGGTTTAAAACATAACTACTATCCTTTATGCATCTTCAATCTTGCGATAGTGTATTTTATAGGTTGAAGGCAGTAATAATCGCCTGCTTTTTTATTTTTTCTTTTTTTGCATGTAACAGTTTTTTCATATTATAATGAAAACCATTGACAATTTTTTCATGAAAAAACGGATATAACCATTTATCACGTAAATGAGAATCGCTTTTAAAATAACTTGTATGAACAATTTCGGTACATCCGCCTCCAATATCAAGAAATTTAACATGCTGAACCCCACTCGATTTATTCCCTTCAATATAACTGAATTCAATTACCTTTTCAACAGGATCAACCGTAATAATTTCAAACGCAACAGGAACATTAAAAATTCCCAGCAATAATTTCAGGTTTAAAAAACAAACCTGTCCGGTATCAACACCCATTATCAGATCATGATTATAAAAAATATTACCCGGGAATTTCTGTAATAACAAACCAAATGAAACCATGCGGCCAGTCCACGATTTTGAAGGATCCGCAGATAAATATCCCTGCCACACATCCTGAAGCTCGTCCTTTAACAAGAAGGTCATTTCATTTTTACTGTAACCTGATAAATCTTTTCCTTTGGTCCACGAAGGATGTATCTCGCTAAACTGATGCTTATTCTCGCCTATCTGACATTCAATGTATTTTCTGATGGTTCGCTGATGAATTTGTTCCAGCTTAATATCAGCCATATCAAGCTGCCCGAAAGATTGTATTTGAAAACAAATAAAGATGGTAAATAAAAAGCATTTAAAAGCAATCCTCATAAATAGCAAAAATTAGAAAACTAAGTTGATTGATCAAATTTGATTAACAAGTTGTAAAATTAACAATATAATTGATTCATATTTATTTCCAATTACAATTATACTGAATCAACAATTTACTGTTGTTTTAGCTGCCTGTTAAGTTTTAAAAATCTTTAACTTAGATAAATAAACCAAAGAGACCACCCTATATGAAAAAATCTTTGCTTAAGTCCAAAATAATTATCGATGAAATCAGGCAATATTGTTAAAAACCCAAGAGCCATAACAAACAAAATTAATCCGGATGCTAATTTGATATCAGATATTGTTTTTGATTGCCACATTACAAGAGCCAGTAATGGTGATAAAGGCATAAGCATAGATGGTGAGCCAAGGATACCATGTAATCTAAGCGGCAAAGGAAATATGGCTGCACCGAATATTGAAAAGGAGAATGTCAAAATGATAAAAATCGGGATCACATTTAATTTATATCTCTTTGCTGTTTTGTAAAGACCATAAACAAAAAAAACGCTTAGCACAGAACTTATAACTAAACCCGTTGAAAATATATACTATGTTTTTGTTCCAATTGTCCCAAGCTCGCTCACCATATTTGTTAACTGACTGTAATTTTCTGTCATTAAGCCACCTATCATTAATGTAAACCAAAATACTAATGGGATCACTAATCCAAAATAAAGGAAGATTTTATTTTTCATTATTATATATTTTTATGCTTCCCAGCCATGCATCTTGCATCATTGCAAAAGTGATGATTTATAGGACTAAAGCTTATAGGAAACACAAAACATGATTATTCGAAAAAGTACTTTTGTGTTAACGCCATTAGTTGCTCGCCAGAAATGGGTTTTTGAAAATAATCATTGCATCCTGCATCTAACACCTTTTGTCTGTCCTGAAACATTGCAAAAGCTGTTTGTGCGACAATGACAACGCCTTTATTGAATTGCCGAATTTGACGTGTGGCTTCATATCCATCCATTTCCGGCATTTTCATATCCATTAATATTAAATCGATGTCAGGATTGCTGCGACAAGCTTCAATAGCTTCTGTTCCTGTTCTTGCAATCAATATTTCTCTACTAAACCTTTTCACTCCAATCATGATGAGCTTTTCAGAAATTTCATCATCTTCAACTATCAATATTTTAAGGTTGCTAATCTTCCTTTCTCTATCATTTATAGAAGCATCACTTACAGAAGCATCATTTACAATAATATTATTTACTTCATGTTCTGTATTGTAAGGCAATGTAAAATA
>CAYVNP010000132.1:0-2813 GCA_964452905.1 uncultured Bacteroidales bacterium | reverse complement strand
CAATAAAAATAAAAAAATAATTATTAACATTTTGGACTAATTTATAAAAAGTAATTGTATAATATTTAATCCTTACCACCTATTTTTTCAAACATAAGCCGTAAATGTGCACAAATCCTTGAATCATATGCAACAAAAATAAATTTGACGTAATTGAAATCTATGATAAACAGGGATCGTCAATAAATGATTCATTTTTTCATTATTCCGAATCTGTAATATAATGCCAATTCACCTGTAAAATTGAGCGTTTTAAGCATATCATACTGTGCATATCCCGCCATTACATTTAGAACAACTCTTTTACGTGTATTAAATTCAAATCCTAAACCAACCCCTGTGCGCCATGATCTTTTGGTTTCATTAACTCCCGTGTTGTTATAAGATGATGTAGAATAAATATCAAAAATGGTCCATATGGGAACATTTCCTGGTCTTGTTTTTGAATAAAAATAATGATTTGATAAATAAAAATACAGATTATTTGTCCGGTTCTCTGCAAGCTTGGAAAGCAAAGTAAAACCTACACTTATCGTCCCATATTTCCCATAATCCTCGTAAATTGGAAAAGCATTAATCTGAAACCCAAATTTGTTGGGCATAAACCTATATGAAAATCCAACACCAGTTGTAAAGCCGGCACCTATCCCAAAAGAATGCTTATACTTAACTAACCCTTTTAAATGTGTTGATGATTTTTTATCATCAATTTTCTTTATAACTAATGAATCTTGACAAAAAACAGGTAGACCTGTTAAACAAACAATTAATGTAAAAATAAATAATAAACAAATTTTATTGTACATAGATATTTTTCTTTTATTAAAATCAAATATAAATAAAATACTGAAATCCTTATCAATTTAGGTCAATTGAAAATTATTGTTTTGTTATTTCTTATTTTTGCAGAATCAATTTATGAAAATAAATGAACGAATTTTCTGATTTTTTAAAAAAATCATTTTGTGTAGATTTAGCTTCATCATTTAAAAAAAGAGTTAATACATGTGTATTCCTTTTGATTGCAATTGGTATGATGATGTCTTGTGCATCAAACAAAGACATCTCAACAGGAACAGAAAAAAAATATTCTCAGAAAAAATTTTACAGAATTTATTCAAAAAAATTAGGTATCCCTTTAACCGGAAAAGAGGATAAACCATTTATAATAGAATTAACCGGTTGGCTTGGCACTCCCTACCAATTTGGCGGAACAAATCAAGAAGGGGTTGATTGTTCTGGTTTAGTTTATACTATTTATCAGAATGTGTATCATATTAAACTTTATCGTCAAGCAGATGAAATGATAAAAAATACATTTCCAATCAAAAATACAGAACTTGAAGCAGGTGATTTAATTTTTTTTAAAATTAAAAATGATAAGATTACCCATGTTGGATTATTTATAGGAAGTAATAAATTTGCACATGCAACGGTTTCAAAAGGAGTTATGATCAGCGATCTGGATGACCCGTATTACCATAAACATTATTTTTCATCAGGAAGGGTTAAGAAAAAATGAATGATCAGGTAAAAGCACATGCAGCTTTGTTAATAGCTGCATTTATTTTCGGAGCCAATTATATTATTTCAAAAAATCTGATGCCTCATTATTGTTCTCCATATCAGATCATGTTTTTACGTATGATTGGCGCAACAGCCATTTTTTTTCTTCTTCAAACTTTCTTCACACCTGAAAAAGTTGAAAAAAAAGATTTGTTCAAAATAGCTATTTGTAGTTTTGTCGGTATCGGATTGAATCAAATGTTGTTTTTCATTGGGCTTGATAAAACAACTGCAATAAATGCTTCAATCATCCATGCGTGCAGTCCGATCATTGTCCTTGTGTTTTCCAGTCTGATCATTAAAGAAAATATTTCTTTACAAAAAATAATAGGTATTGTCCTTGGTATCAGTGGTGCTTTTATAATGATTCTTTATAAAAAGAATCTCTCTTTTGCATCCAAAACAATGATTGGAGACTTTTTGATCTTTTTAAATATTATTTCTTACAGTCTGTACCTTGTCTTGATCAAACCTTTGATGAACAAGTATAAACCGCTGACTGTAATGAAATGGATATTTATTTTCGGATCAATATTTATTTTACCGATCACAAGTTATTCGATGATACATATGAACTGGGCTGGAATGGATGGGTTTTCTTGGTTTTCAATTTTATATATTATTATTGCTACAACCGTGATTGCATATTTACTCACAACATATTCATTACAACATGTCAATGCAAGCATTGTAGGTTTTTATATTTATTTGCAACCCATTTTCGCAACTTTTATTGCGCTGTTTGCCGGTACTGAAACAATCTCTCTTGAAAAAATAATTTCAGCTGCGATGATTTTTGCTGGAGTATATCTGGTGAGTTCAAAAAATAAAAAAACATCAGAACAAATGCCGGAAAGGAATTAACAGACGTTCAAAAAATCTTTCTACCAATGGTCGAGCAAGCCATTTAAAATAATCAAAATCCTCACTCTCGGAAATGGTTTCTTCAATGTGCTCCAATAATTTCCGGATAATATCCTGATCTTTTCCAATCAAAGAAATTTCATATTGAAATCTGAAACTGCTACAACTCCACCTGCGTATTTTTTGTGGATACCTTTTAATGTTACACTTGCCATTAGTGAAAAAAAAAAAAAAAAAAAACAATAGATTACTCATTCATATGCTAATATAATAGCATAAATATACCGCTTTGCAAAGTATTTTTTTTACTAAAATTTCATTACTTATTTTAGTCATAAATGATAAAATCCCTAATTTTCGACGATTTCCTTCATAGAAAGAGC
>CAYVNP010000131.1:0-2817 GCA_964452905.1 uncultured Bacteroidales bacterium | reverse complement strand
TAAGGGTACCTCTAAAAACTAATTCGTGAAAAAAATAAATTCAACCACAATATTTTATTCACATAAAACGACAAATCGATACTTGCTTTTTGATATTTATTGATCATTTTCATTGACGTTCTTTGACAAAATTGCAATAAAAGCCTCTATTTAAGGACTTTATAACTTGATGGACATGCCTCTGGCTTCTATCAGGAAAACCGCTCTGAATAAGTTGTACACGATATTCTGCAATCCGATTGATGATGCAATGCGGTCCAATCCAATGTACCTGAAAAATGATAATCCATTCAGATTTTGGCAAGCGAATCCAAACACATGTTCGACACGTGCACGGATTTTTGATTTCTGATGATTTTTCTTTCTCAGATATGCTGAAAGTGGTTTATTCCGGTAGCCTTTTTTATGTGTAAGATTTTTCATCCTGAACTTTCTGATAATCTTTGCACATCGTTTACCCGTGTATGCACTGTCGCCGTGTAAAGGTTTTCCAGCATCGCTTTCATTGAGAAGATCCTCCAGTGCATCACTGTCATGCACACTGGCTGTGGTAACCTCATATTCCGTAATGATTTTACTGCCTTGATCGATTTTGATATGGTTTTTGTATCCGTAATGATTCTTTCCGTTCTTTTTCAGCCAGGTGGCGTCTGTGTCTTTCTGGCTGAGTTTATTCGGGTTCTCTTTCCAGCCTTCGGGTATCTGGTCATTTTTAAGCTGACCATTCTCGTCCCGGGAGTTGCGCTGCTTTGGAACTTCAATGATACGGGCATCTACAATAGAACCGTCATTAAGAATCAATTGGGCTTTCTCAATCTTCTCACGGAGAAATTCAAATAACCGATCAAAAACGGAATGGTTCTTTAACTGTTCGCGAAAATGCCAGATTGTTTTGGCATCAGGAACAGCATCACAAAGATCAATGCCAAGAAAACGGGAGAAACTAAAACGATCAAGTATTTGATATTCAGTTTTATCATCCGACAAATTATACATCTTTTGGAGCACAAGGACTTTGAACATCATGACCCGATCAAATGGAGGGCGTCCTCCCAGAGAAGGCTCAGTCTCACGAAAAGCCTGATCAATGATGCTGCGGAAGTCTTCCCATTTTATGTATCGATTCAACTTTTCCAAAGGATCTTTCAGTTTACTAATTTTTTCAAGTCGGAATTGATCATCAAAAAGACCACGAGATTTTTTATTGCGCATTTTGTTGTTTTTATTTCAAATTTACGCAATTATTTTATACGCAATATGTTGATAACTAAGTATTTATTAACAATTAGTTTTTAGAGATACCCTTAATAGTTAACTATATGGAAGGGAAATTCGTAAATAAAAATTAAATTGACCTTTGATTCTCGGGTCTTCTATAAATGACATCTGGCCCCCATGATATTTAACCACAAGATAAATCAAGTGTCCGCCAAGACCCGTCCCTCCTTTATCGCCAGATTTTGCCCATAGCTTTATATAATCATCAATCGTAAAGCCCTGATCTAATCCTTTTCCATTATCTTTCAAATCAATTTCAACAAACTGTTTATCATCACTTAACCGTATTTCTATTTCGATCAACTTATTCGCATTTTCCTTCTCAAATGCATGTTTTATTGAATTCTCAATAAAATTATCAATTATGAATGAGAATTTCTTTGTATCAAGATTTACTTTCAGGTCCTTTACTTCTCTAAGCTGAAAATGAATGTTATGCGAGTCCAAAGTTGGTTGAAATTTAATTAACAGACTCAAAATAAATGATTTAATCTGAGTAGGTTGTTTATTTAATCCATCCTTATCCAAATGAATAATTTTCGGGATATCTTCGATGAGGTCGGTAAGTGAATTGAATGCTTCCTGTGTATTTGTGAATATTGACTTTAAAGATCGCGATGATGAAGTAAGTTGGTCATCCCAGTTTATGATTGATTTTGCAGATATTTTCAGATTTAAAAAACTTTCTAAATTTTCAATTTCACTTTCAAATCTCCTTTTGCGGTTTGAAAATTCATGTTTAAGAGTTGATAGAATCTTAATGAGATCTTCAAGTTTTTCAGATTCCTTAAACCGAATTAGTTCTTTATTTGATGTAAGCAGTTGACTATAAAAAGTGTTTACAATTTCATGTTGTTTATCTAAAGATGGAACTTTGATCACAATATTTAAAAATTCGTTTATGGTAAAGTACGTCTGAGCTGAACCTTTTCTTATTGCATTTACCTGCTCCATTACATAGGATTCACGGAGTTGTGAGATAAGATATTCTGGTAGGATAATGCTTTCATTTAAAGTAAGCATCAATATATTATTGCTGATGATAATCCTGTTGCCAGATGTAATCATGGTTGGTTTTAAGTTCTGACCAATTTTCGCAATCAGGATTGACCTGTTCTTAACCTCTTTGTAACTTTGTGAAAATTTATTATATTCAGATTTAGGTACAAATACTTCTATATTATCAGTATTTAAAGTTAAATCCGCTTCCGATTTAGACAAATCCTTGATTGTTATATAGGGAATCCCTGAATCATAGGATAACTTAGATTTTGTGATGGTTCGCCCGCAGTTGTAAAAATTAAGAAGAGTTCTTAACCTTTTACCATCCAAGAATTGTATGTCAGGGGAGGATCGGATAAACCTATTAGCATTTATTTGATACTTTTGATTTTGAACTGTTTTATTTAGAACTACCTGAATTCTAATACCATAATCAATATTATCGGTTTGATTAAAAATTTCTTTAAATGAAACATCATTCATTTTCTGAAACTTTTGAACATCGTCAAATTCCCAGAAAGAAATATTTCCTTTACG
>CAYVNP010000130.1:0-2879 GCA_964452905.1 uncultured Bacteroidales bacterium | reverse complement strand
TGAAGCCTAAATCATCCGCAACAAGAAGGATAATATTAGGTTTGGATTGAGTTTCTTTCTTTTCATTATTCTGTTGGCGTAAATTGCATGCTGAAACTAAAATCAGGACAAGCATGCATAAGATAATGTTTTTCATCGATTTCATAATGTTAAATAGTTTTTACGTTGAGTAAAATTTATTTCCAATCGTTACTGCACAAATTTATAATAAAGAAGGAACCTGTATTAACCTATTTCCCATGCAATTGCTCCTGTAATGTGATGATAGGTTTTTGATTAATTTTAACCAGCCTTGTTTCAGGATGGTCCAGCGCAAGAATTAAAAAAATGACCATGGCAAAGATAAATGCAAGTACCAGGCTGACCCTGAAACCTCCTTTTCCTGAAATTCCGAATTGGTACCCCAGTGCCATCATGGATAAGAAAGAACCCACATATAAAACCAGGAGCACCGCAAAAGGAATCCGGGACGCCATAAATAATGTAATCCGTTTGTTGAAACCATCTACAAGGTTGGTAACTGACGTGGAATAGAGCCCAAACTCTACCGTGCACCGTTCAATATCAGGCGTTGTTTTCACCTGGGTCCAAAGTAAGTCAAGTATTTTCTGCGAGCGGGAAATCGCCAGGTCGATCTTCGATGGATCTTTGGAAAGGTCGACCCAGAGATCAACATATTCAGTCAGCAGTTTTTTGGTGTACGAACGGGATGGTTCTGTTAATAGTTCTGTCCGAAGGTAGGTTGTCCGGATATCAGATACTTCTTCCAGGATTAACCTTTTGCGGGTATCGTAATGATTGGATGCAATCTGAAATGTAAATGCCAGCATAAAAGTCAAAAGGCTTAACACAGCGCTTACAATTGAGCCTATGGCGGCGTTGGACAATTCAGGTGATTTCTTTAAGAGGTAAGAGCCGTAAATCTTACCGATATAAATGGCTAGTAAAACGGCAAGAAGCGGGAGGAGAAACATCCCGGCTATTTCAAGAAAATAACTTATTACCATGCCAGCGGGTCATTTAAAGACAATTATTTCAGCTTTTTCTTATTGCTTTATCAAGCCCTTTTTTGTCAGTTCAGCTTTGATTGCTGCAATGATCTCGTTCAGGGTCTTATCAAGTTTTGTCGGATTCAGTGTGGAGGTCGATGCCGACCAGATAAGTTTTTTCTGCGCAAGCGAATAGAAGTTTGTTTCAACATAGAATGTCTTGTCTTCAGAATAATAACCTGACTTTGCATAACGAAGGTTATACCATTCCGGATAAGGGGTACCGGGCGTATAGTAAATGTGCTTATCAAAATTTACCAGACGCATCAGAATAATGCCATCAAAACCATCCTTGATTAACTTCTCTTCCATGGCATTCTGATCAATGTCAGTGATTTTAACATAAATATGGTACGGAATGGCATCAAACTTCTTGATGTTTGCCGCCATTTTATCCTCGGCAATCTTCCTGGATGAATCGTCCTTTAAAGGGCAGCAAACCAGGACTTTTTTATAAAGGACAGTATCTGCCTGATTCCATGACGGATCTGTCCAGATTTTTGTGATTTTGGTTGATGGTGAACATGCAGCCAAAAAACCAAGTAAGCCAATTAACAAATATAAGTTACTTTTCAACTTTTTTGAATTTTAAGGTTGAGATGATCTGTTTTTTTACAAATTTAATTAACTCAGAGAATGCTTTGGTTTGACCTATAATTTGACAAAAATAATTCTTATTTTCAACAATAGGCAGGAGATACCATACTCGATATCGAGTATTTTTAGTAATTTAATTAAATCTGGCCCAATGTTTTATGCCTGATAAGAAATTAAAAGGTATTTTTGAAAAGAACAGTTGTTTTGACCTTTAACATTTACTTTATGAAAGTTCTGATTCCTTTTATGGTTGCGATGGTTTTCCTGATACCTGCATCTTTCAGCCAGGTTGATAAAACACAGATGAGCCTTGATGTTTCAAAAAAATATCAGCAAAATATAGGACAATTGGCACAACTGACCTGGAAAAGGAAAACAGAAGGATTTGTTGACGGGAAAATGGTAATGTCTTCACTTAGTTCAGTGACCATTGGGCCCGATGGCAAGTTGAATGCCGTCGAGATACAGAAACAATCCTATGTAGCCAAGAAACGGGGTCTGAGAGGTGCGATTCAGATGGGTGTTGTGTCTGACATCAACGAATATGTTAAGAATGCCGTAGAACTGGTTAATAAATATATCTTTCTCAGCCAGGGACAAATGATAGATCTTTTCAACAAAGGAACCCTTTCGATTCTGGGCACCTCACTGCAAGCAGAAGGATTTAATCTGCTATTACAGGGAGACCGCGTCAATTTCAAGTTTGACCAGTCTTCATTATTATACCAATCCCAGGACATTTCAACCGTCATGAATGGTGATCCCGTTAAAGCAGTAGTGAAGTATGAGACCATAAACGGGATAAATCGTGTTAATTCAGTCGTGATCGACCTCCCGGGACCAAAAGTCAAAATTAAACTGGCCAATTTCGAATATGCCAAAAAGCTTTAATGGAAACCTTAACTTTAAAAGAACAAACCTATGAAACGACTCTTTTTATTTTTTGCAGCAGGGTTTATTGCCCTTACAGGCAACGCCCAGGTTGACAAAACCCAGCTTAGCCTGGATGTGTCAAAAACCAATGAAAATAACATTAAGCTTCTTTCTACCTATACCTGGAAGAGAACTGTCGAGGGTTTCGTCGAAGGCGAGCAGGTATTTCTGTCACTGAGTTCGGCGACTGTCGGTCCTGATGGGAAACCTGCGTACCAGGTGATCGATAAATCGGGGGCGAGCCAGAAAAAATCTTCGAAAAAACAGGCACAAGCAGCCGAAAATATAAAAAATGCGGTA
>CAYVNP010000129.1:0-2890 GCA_964452905.1 uncultured Bacteroidales bacterium | reverse complement strand
TTGCAATTGTTGGTTTTAGTCTTTGTTTTTGATTTGGAAAAACTTGAAAAATCATTATATTCATACAAAACCTTACAAGCGTTATTCATTGAATCTATATCAATTTTACTGTAAACAGAAAATGAGAAATCAGTGTTGAATGGATTTTTACTTTTTGAAATAAAATATCTATAGGTTCGCGAAATTGCATCAAATCTGGCATTACATGAATTAGCAACAGGGAAAATATCATGTACGGCAATATCCTTTGGTAGAAATGAATTAAGTCTAAAAACAAGATCTTTTATAATAAATCTGTCGGCTAACGGTTCACAATCAAAATGTGCGAAATATTCTTTTGCGTGAACGCCGGTGTCAGTTCTGCCAGCTCCTGTAACTTTAATTTCTTCTCGTAGTATTTTCGATAATGCATCGTTAATAAAAGCCTGAACGCTAATAGCATTTTTTTGGATCTGCCAGCCAAAGTAGTTTTTACCGTTATAGGAAATCTTGATGAAATACCTGCTATTCACTATTAAAGGATCATTTGATTTAAAATATAAAATTAATATTTTTACTGAGTTTTTATGGGCAAATTAAAATTAAAAATTTACATTTGTGCATAATGTTATAAGCATCTTTATGATTGTTGATATATTCATCCCTTGCTTTATAGACCAGTTTTACCCGGGTGTAGGGTTGAATATGGTTAAAATCCTTGAAAAATTTGATATAGGAGTAAATTATAATACAGAGCAAACATGCTGTGGACAAATAGCCTACAATAATGGTTATGTAAATGAGGCAAGAGAACTTGGAGAGAAGTTTATACGAGATTTTTCTAATAACAGATATGTTGTTACACCTTCGGCATCGTGTGTTTCAATGGTGCGAAACTATTACCCGGAAATGTTTCATAATACATCACTTCACAATGAGTATAGACAGCTTCAGAAAAATATTTTTGAGTTTACAGATTTTTTGGTAAATATTGCTAAAGTTGAGAATACAGGGGCTACATTTAATGCGAAAGCAACATACCATGATTCATGTGCAGCTCTCAGAGAGTATGGAATGAGCAATCAGCCCCGAACATTGCTGAATAATGTTAAAGGTCTCCAGCTTATTGAAATGAAAGATAGTGACGTTTGCTGTGGTTTTGGAGGCTCCTTTTCTGTTAAACAGCCTGAAATATCTGCAGCAATGGCTGAGCAAAAGTTAGCAAACTCAATCGAGACTGGTGCAGAGTATATAATTTCGATGGAAGCATTGTGTCTGATGAATCTTGATACATACCTGAAAAAAAATGAATTGCCTATGAAAACAATTCATATTATTGATGTTCTTGCTAGCGGTTTTTAAATTTAAGAACCGATCATTGAAATAATTATTACTCCAATAATCGATTCTATTTAGTTTTAATCGAAAGATCTTTATTTGATTATGGCAAACTTAACCTTTGTTCAACGAAATAGATAAAAGCTACTTTCATTTCACTGCGATTTTTGCCTTTATATAAAGATGCCTAGTTTAAGCATTGCGAAGGATTGACGATTAAATATTCTCAACCGTTTCTACTCCAGCAATAAATATTAAATGTTATTTTATAACAATATTTTGATAAGCTAACATTTAATAAATATGCTCTTTCTCTGGATTTTAAATATTTATACCGCCATATAAATGCATAACACTATTAGCATAAATAAACATTGTAAAATCAATCTAGTACATTACTTTCGATAATTTGATAAGATGCTTACGAGGAAACCTTTTGTAGATTATCCGGTTGTCTTCGCACCATTTCAAAAAACTATCATTCATACAATCTGCTGCATCAAAATCACAAAATAGATTTTTTTCTGGGCAGGTAATGTGTCTCCTTTTATCAAGGATTGCCAGCACGATGTCTTTAAAGTCCATAACCGTTAGTTTAATTGTTAGTATTCATTTTATTTCTAACGGTACAAATTCAGAATTAACTGTAATAGGAATAACCATTTTCAACTGATACAAAAGTATGACAAAACACAATGCAATATCAAGAGCGTTATAGCCTGTTTTTAATAGGATGTTTTAATACGGATGGATGCAAGTGTTTTTACTCGGTTTTCTTTAAAAAGGAAAATGATTCCTTTGAAAGGATGATGTTTTTTTCGCCAGGATTCCTTATGATAACTAGTTTATGGGCATTACACCACTGCTTAAATGCAGCAGCTGGATTTTCCTTGTCACTAAAATCGCTTATGAGTGAATCTTCTGAACATGATACAGATTCTCTTTTAGAAAGGAGTTTCAATATGATATCGGTGTAATTCATTCAGAATTAATACCTTAGTGTAATTTAATTAGGTTGTTTTTAATTGCAAACCCGACAAGATCAGCAGTGTTCTTACATCCTGTCTTGCTTAATAAATTACTTCTATGTCCGCCGGCAGTTCTGGGGCTTATAAACATCTCATCAGCGATCTCTTTATTTGTATAGCCTTTGCAAATCAGCTGAAGAACTTCAAATTCGCGTTTGGTTAATTTTTCATTCATACTTGCCTGCTCTTTTTCTGATGTTTTCTTCTGCATGAATGAACTTGTTATCGCAGGCAACAATTCGTTTGAAAAATAATTTTTGCCATCAGAAACAATTGAAATAGCCTTCATCAGTTCTTCTTCTTCAACATTTTTCAAAAGAAAACCCTTGATTCCAACTTCTAGCATTTTAACGATATACTCTTCTTCACCGAACATGGATAAAACAATGACTTTCAGGTCAGGGAATTTACGAAGGGCGATCTGTGTAGCCTCAATGCCATCCATTATTGGCATCTGTATATCCATAAGTACAATGTCAACTTCCTTTTTGTCAAGTAAATCTAGTATTTCCTCACCGTTAGCAGCTTCGCCAACAATAGTGATA
>CAYVNP010000128.1:0-2890 GCA_964452905.1 uncultured Bacteroidales bacterium | reverse complement strand
TCGGCAAGCAGGATATTAAACCGGTCCTCAAACATACGGTATTGCTATTGTGAATAGGGTTCCCTTCCCCTTTTCGCTGGTGAGGTCAACAGTGCCGCCATGCATTTCAACGATCTTTTTAACGTATGCCAGGCCCAGTCCAAACCCCTTTACGTCGTGTATATCACCCGTGGGAACCCTGAAAAATTTATCAAACACCTTTTTGTGATACTCCTTATCGATGCCAATTCCCTCATCTGCCACAGCGACCAACAGGTTTGTGCCACTGTTTGAAGTTCTAATCGAAATCCGCAGGTTATTCCCGGAATATTTGACAGCGTTTTCGACCAGGTTGCAGAATGCATTTCCAAGGTGCGTCCGGTCGCCCATCACCACAAAACTGCCAGCCTGCAGGTTCACATCCAGATGCCCATGCCGGTTCTCGATCTGTACGCTGATGGTCTTTAAGGAATCATTGATGAGGTCATGAAAGTCAAACGCGGTCATTCTCAGCGGGATTTCGCCCCTTTCAAGCGCCGTCATGCTTAAAACATGCTCCACCTGGAATTTAAGCTTTTCATTCTCTTCCAGTATGATACCCGAATAATGTTCTATTTTATCGCCTTGCTTTAATGGTGGAGATTTTATCATTATTGTAAATTGTATTTTTTACAAAATTAATATTTTTTTTGATTGATGTGCAATAAAAATTTACTTAAAATAATATCATAGTTTTCATAGGACATTACACCCTTTTCGCGGTCGAGAGAGCCTGAACCGGTGGCACAGAGCGGACATCTCAGGTTGCATATATCAGCAGGCTCAAGAAACAGAGAAACGGGGTTGCTAAATGCTCTTCCTCTCTTAAAAAGAGAAGCGAAGAATGCTTCTGTATAACCCTTATATTCAGTTAAATCAATCAGAGTTATCCTCCATCCCGAGAAGCTTCCTCAAAGCGGGAACTATAAAAATTCCTTCAAGGTCGAGTTTTTTTAAACAATCGATAAAAAACTGTATCTGCCCGTTTTTATCCAAAGCGCTGTCAATAAAAAGGACTTTACTGCCCTTAATCACACAGAAGCCAGCCGGACCGTCCTCAACTCTCCGCACTTCTATTCCGAGACGTTGAGCAATATTTTCAAATTCGCGCAGGCACATATCTGTATTCATGTTTTTCACTTTTTATAAATGAATTTTGTGTCCGGTTTTTTGTAAGATAAATTCAATAAACTGCAATGATACTAATAAATATCTATTTAAACCGTTTATTGATAATTAGCTTTAATTTATGAAAACTAATATCACTCACCCTCCTGACTCCCTTGTATAATAAGAATGGGGGTGAATATTACTGTCAAGGGTCAGCCGAAGGCTGATTTACTTGCCCTTGACAGATGGGACTAATATATTAAAATCCGTGCAGGTTTTATTCATGAAACCTGTATTAGAAAGAAAAAAATTGTTCCGGTGGCAGCTTGTCCCCCCTTGGGAGTAAAGAGCCCGTGAGAGAGCGTAGGCGCCACTGGAGAGTAACCACGTTAGTCCGAACAGTCGCGTGGGAATAACCAAAGCCCGTATCGCAAGGATGGAGTCCTGGATGAACGCTGAAAAAAAGTATTTGGGTATTGATGTATCTAAAAATTCTATTTGCGCTTTTTTGTATCCCACCGGCGAGGAGTGGGTAGTTAAGAATGAGCCTCGCGAGATAAAAAAATGGATTAAAACATTGCCTGAGGACATTGAGCTTGCAGTGATGGAGGCTACAGGTAAATTTGAGCAGCTTGTAGCTAAGCAACTCGATATGGCCGGTATTTCTGTAAGCATTGTTAATCCCAGATTAATAAGAAGTTTTGCATATTTTATGGGTAAATCAGCCAAGACTGACAAGATTGATGCACGAGTAATTGCCATGTTTGGAAATACTCGCAAACCCGATCCAACTAAACTCCCGAATGAAATGGAATCCAGTTTGAAAGAGTTGGTAATCAGACGTTTTCAGATAGTCGATCTTATCAAGGAAGAAAAAAATCATCTCTCTACATCAATTGATAAGTTAGTTCAAAAAGATGTAACAGAAAACATTGAAAATCTTAAAAAACGTCTTGGTAAAATAGAAGCTCAAATTAAAACTATGATTAACGAAAACCCTGTCTGGAAAGAGAAAGTTAAAATTCTGACAAGTATAATCGGCGTTGGGATTATCACAGCTTTTACATTTATCGCCACATTCCCTGAACTCGGTTCCATCTCCAGAAAAGAGGTTGCTTCTCTTGCAGGTGTTGCCCCGATAACAAGACAAAGCGGTGATTGGCAAGGCAAATCTTTTACTCAGGGTGGAAGAAAACTTATCAGAAGTTCCCTTTTTATGGTTGCTCTTTCTGCTATTCGGTATAATAAAATAATCTCAGATTTTTATCAACGTCTGATCGCTAAAGGTAAACCCAAAATGATTGCTATTACTGCTTGTATGCGCAAAATTCTGACTATTTTAAATGCTCTTGTCAGGGATAATTCCAAATGGATTTTTGCTGAAACTTAACCCTTTTTACTTGACTTTTAACACAGTCGCTCTCTCGCAAGCGATAGAGGGAGAGCCTGTAAACAAACATTTGTTTTGTTTTTTAAAAGTAAGATGTAGTGAATGAAAAGAATTGTTAATTATTCCGATTGAAAAGGGTTGACGATTTTAAATTTATGAATAGATCGGGTTAAATACCGCAGTTCTTCAATTCTGCTTGGAAAATGTATTTTTTAATCATAACTTTTTATTATTCCCTGAGAATATTCGCTATAACAATCAGATATCATAATTTTAATCTTGAGTTCCCCGATGCTTGCGTCGTGGGATGAGTAAAATAAATTCAAAATACCTTATATTGACGAAGCCAAGGCGAGTCAACGTGATACCCCG
>CAYVNP010000127.1:0-2915 GCA_964452905.1 uncultured Bacteroidales bacterium | reverse complement strand
TTGGGCTAAAGCTAGGTTAAACACCTTCGAATCCCCTTTTACATTAAATGACACCTTTGCAGATCAAGTAAGCGTTGCGTGTAGTTCTGAAACAGAGTGTGAAAATGCATTCGGAAACATCTCTATCGATTCAGGCTTAATCACACAGGCGTCTCCAGGTGTACCCAATTACACAAGTAGAAGTGTTTCAACCACTAGATCTCATTATGCCCATGAAGCAACCCACACAATTCAGAAATCTATTTATAAAAAGTATGGTTTAAAGAGATACTCAATCCCTTGCTGGTTCTCAGAAGGTCAACCACAAGTAGTGGGACAAACTTCAGCGAGTGAAAATCTTGCTTCCTACACAATGAATCGTCGCAATTGGCTTCGTCCACCATTGCGCGGTTTACCTGATTTTTCAGAAGCAAGCATTAACAAATTCTTTGAGTTACAACATCAACAACCATGTGATGCCGCTACCCGCCAACATATTTACGACATCGGATTTATTGCTGTTGAAGCACTTGTTGCTATTGGTGGAATTTCATCCACATTTGATGTGCTTGATAAATACTCATCAGGCATGAGTTTTGATCAAGCCTTTGAAAAGGTTTACGGAATTTCTTGGACGAAGGCGAAGCAGATACTTGCTCGCGTGGTTTCAAAGCAATACTTAGATATGAATTAACTAATTTATTTTTATTATAAACCAAAAATATCGTCTCGTGTATCTGTGGCTTGCACCGATATTGCTATTGCCAACAAAAGATTAAGCTTTAGGATTCACTTAAAAACTTTTTTGAGAACATTTTCGCGAAGGTACGGATCACTACCTTTCCAGATACGGCCATCATAGTAGTAATGAAGCAATTGAATTGTAAGCGGTACAACGAAAATTCCAAGATACGTATTATTCACCGTTTTTGCGAAATCAGCAATTACGATTGCTGTAATTGCGACACCTAAAACAATAACCTTGTATTTAAATATAACTTCGCGAAACTTAAAACCTGTTCTAACTGAGACGCCAATTACCAATGAAAGGTATTGAACCCAATGCATTGAAACACCTAATGTCGCAGCTAAGGCTGGGTCTGCGTATAGATAAGGCGAGTACATCATCATACCTAGTGTTAATAATCCGAAGCCTTCCATACAAAAAATTTCTTGGAATCTAAAAAATAAAATTATCAAGGAAAGTAAAGCAAGCAATAAAATAGTTACTACAAAAGAGTTTTTTGATGTTTGCTCATTTAAATATTGAATGACTCTGAAGTCACTTAACAATTTGAAATCAAATCTTTCTACCGTCCTCAGGAATCCAATAAAAACAAAAATTAGCGAGAATGCGTATATCGAGGTTTCGGCTAATTTGTTTCTTCCTTGATAAAGTCTGAATACTCCTATTGATTGTCGAGTAACGTGAAATGCTGAAAGTGCACCACCCAGCAACAATGCGTAGCTTGGACTTATGGTAAACAGCCCAACATTAAAAATTACCAAGAATACCGGAATGTGGTAAAAAATGGTTTTATGCGAATTGATGTATTCAAAATTTGATTTTGTAAAGAAGAATAAGGTAGCTAGAAAATGGGATTCTCCAACTAAAACAAAAAATGAAAAAAGTAAAACGCTTTGGTTGAGGCTTGTACCGTTAACAACTAGATAAAATGCGATTGGAATCCAAATAGGGAATACAACAAACAGCCAATCGGTTTTTTTACCAAATACAACACCTCTGACTTTTTGCATTTAACTCCTTTTCCAGGAAAAATATACCAAATAGAGGAGTTTTTTGGCTTTTCTTTGAGGTTATGCCTGATAATTGGTGTCATTATCCAAATCAGGGATCACAAAAGAAAGAATTTCATGAAAAAAACTGAGGAGTTAACAGCTTCGTTATATCAAGAAGTTCACCCATATAGCGACACATCCCAAATCACAAGCAATTATATTTTTAGCTTACGGAAGGGTGAAAATTTTTTCAAAAACAAGGATGTTCTCGATTGCGGTTTTGGCGGGACTGGGTGGGCTATAAAACTCTTTTGTAATCAGGGAGCCAAATCCGTAACAGGTGTTGACCTGAATTTATCTTGGGTTCAGAAAATAGAAAAGGAGATCGGTGTCTCTTCTGTCAAGCTTAAACTGCTGGAAGGCAATATCTTATTTCTCCCTTTCGATGATAACTCTTTCGATTATGTTCACTCCTACGGCGTGATTCATCACACGACCGATTGGAGAAAGGCAATAAGTGAAATGTTGCGCGTATGTCGAGAAAAAGGGAATGTATTTTTCATGGTGTACGGTCGTTTTGGAGTCTTAGGAAATGCTGTTCATAGATCGGTGCGTCTGCTAGGAAAAATTGTTCCTAAGAAGTGGGCTTTTTTTATCGTCCACAAGTTTCATTTTTTCGAGAATCACGAGTTTTCAATTTTGGATGCCATGTATGTGCCAATTGAATTACATTTTTCAGAAGATGAGTTGTTATCCGAATTGTCAAAGTATAAAATAGAGTCGATAGAATTTTTGAAATCGGAAAAAATTGCAAATTCTGGTTTTTTGAAAAATCGGTGGCTTTTCGGAGATAAATTCCACCATTTAGTTCTGATTCAAAAATAATAACGCATGCGCACGGAGAGATTCGAATCCCAACCCTCTGATCCACAAAGTAAAAGAAATGGAGAGATTTTCATTATAAAAATGCGTACTGGATTTTTATCATCTGCTGTAACTCTTTCCCTGATTTTTACTGTGAGCCCTGCCTTGGCTGCAGCGAAACCAAAACCTCTACCCGGGGTGACGGCAGCTGATTTATCTACGAATCTTGAAAATCGAAGCTGGAAATGCTCGAACCCTCAAAAAACAAATGCAAGCCCAACTACTTTTAATTGTTCTAGTAAAGATAAAACAGCAAATGTGGTCGTCTGGGG
>CAYVNP010000126.1:0-2974 GCA_964452905.1 uncultured Bacteroidales bacterium | reverse complement strand
CTTAAAATCCTGTGACCATTGCGGTCGTGCGGGTTCAAGTCCCGCCCGGGGTACAACGCTGAAATGCTAGATTAATAAGCATTTCAGCGTTTTTTATTTTCGATAGTTTCCCTAAGATTTTACTTTTTTCAGCCAAAATTTCCATCAAGGTGCGGAAATGGGTGCGGAAATTTATTTTTTTTACCATTTTATACCTCCAAACTTTTTTCTTGTGTTGTTTCTTTTGATTTATTGCGAATTTCTTTCAAAGTATCGCTTCGTTTATTTTCCATAGAGAATACATTAAAACAACGAGCCGCTTTTGCCATTTCTTTTTTATCAATATAATTCTTTTCTATCACCTGATTATCCGAATGACCTGTGATTGATTTTGTATTCCCTCCACCCATAAAGATTTCAAGATTGGTAATATATGCTTTTCTTAAACTTTTAAAAGTAAGTTTTCGTCCTGTATTTAATTGGTCATAGTAATGCGTAAATCCCCTGCTGAGTGTATCCGACATTACTCTGTTTCTCTGGATATTTATTTCAGGAGCCAGTATAAAACTCTCTGTCTCTTGATATTTCTCATAATCAAGTTCATTTAACAGTTTTAAAAGAGATGCTGTAACAGGAATATAAATATACTTTTTCTCTTTTTCAGTCATTCTTTTTTGAATGTGATTTACTTTGTAATCTTCTACTTTTATGAACTTTATCCCTTCACTTTCCTGAATATTGCTCCATTTAAGATTGATAATTTCCTCTCTCCTTCGTCCGGTTTCCAACGCAAGTTTAATTCCATCAGCCAGCCATGAACGATATAAATTTCGTTTTGGTTTTTCACCATTTACATATTCCTTTATTCCATTTTCAGAAGTAATTTGTTTTAATAAAGCTTCGTATTCATCTTGATTAATAGCTTCAGGATTTGGATTCAACAGTTTTCTGTTTACTCTTTCAAAGTAATTTTTGATTGGATAATTGTATTCGTCTGCATACCATTTAAGAAATGAAGTATAATAGCCAAGATATTTATTAAAGGTTCTATTTGCCATTCCTGTTTTTTCTAAATGCAAATAGAGATGTCCTACGATTTCATCATTAACATCATCAATTGATAAAGATGAAAAATCATATCCGTTATTATTTAAACATTCAACTAAAACTTTAAGTGATCTTTCCACATCTTTAATATGTTCATCACTCCTTATTTTAATCCTATGAGCAGGAACGCCTTCGTTGTGCAACCAGCCGATATATCTGGCAAGTGCATTAACTAATAAAAAAGGCTTATTTTGGCTTTTGTTTCCTCTTTTTATTTCAAGCCTTTTTTCTTTGTTTTCTCTTACCTGATTTGGTTTTCCTTTAATTTCATTTTTAAATGCTATTGCTTGTATTATGGCTTCATTTAAATCACGCGTTTCAAGCTTTTTGGTTTTTCTTTGATTGGATGTTCCGTTTACAGGCCATAGAATAAAAAAATTGATAATCATACTATTTTTTGTTTTTAATAAAATATGTGTACTTTTGCATTGTGTTTCGTGGTAATATATGGGGTAATAAATGCCCTGTATAATAATATAAATAATAATGGCAAGAGTATATTTATCCAGCAATTTAAATGCAGAACAACAGCAATTTATTCATCTTATTGATGAATATGAAATCAGTATTTTCTCTATAAATACTATTGAAGGCTATGTACACCAAACTTTTAAGAACCTCAATGCTATTTTAGAGAATCTTGTACAAAAGAAGTTTCTAGTTCGACTCGAACGTGGAAAGTATTGTCGTTCAACATTTAAAAACGATATGGTTATTGGCTGTTTTTTGACCTCAGATGGTACCGTGTCCTATTGGTCTGCTCTTAACTTACATGGATTAACGGAACAATTTTCAAACACCATTTTTATTCAAACCACCAAACAGAAAGCAAATAAAAAAATATCAGGCACAAAATTTCAATTTATAAAAATCAGACCATCAAAACATGTGGGTATTGTAAAGCAAGGTTATGGTACTAATGCTTTTCCTATGACCGATGTTGAAAAAACAATCATTGATTGTTTCGATTTGCCTCAATATTCGGGCGGATACGCTGAATTAATAAGGGCTTTTGCTGATGCCACTCTTGATGCTCAGAAAATGATTGATTATTGCAAAGTTATCAACAACATCGCAGTAACAAAGCGCATAGCATGTCTCATCAATATATTGGAAAAGCAAAAGTTTACTCCTTTTTTGAATTACGCAAGAAGTGTTGTCAATGAAGTATATACTCTTTTCGACCCTTTTGGTATTGACGAAGGCGAATTTATTAAAGAGTGGAAAATTCGCTTGAATATTTCCCGTGAACAAATTTTAGACATCTGTAAAAAACTATACTAATGATATTACAACGTGAAATAGCTACTATTGCTCAAGCCAAGAATGTGGCCAAACTAACCATTGATAAAGATTGGGTACTTGGACATTTTCTCGATGCTATCTATTCGATAAACCATTTGAAAGATAATCTTATCTTTAAGGGTGGAACTTGCCTTAAAAAATGTTATTTGCCAGATTATCGTTTTTCGGAAGATTTGGATTTTACCAGCCGAAATACAAGTTTTGAATTAAAAAAATCGCATATCGATAATATTTGTAAGTTACTTGATCAACGAGCAGGAATCCTTACGCATATTGAAAAGTTTCAGGTTCTACAATATGAAGATAAACCAACTGGATATCAAGTTATTGTTAAGTTTTGGGGTGCAGACCACAAACAAAATGAAGCACCACCATTGCCGGCACGTTGGTTAACTAGTGTAAAAATCGAAATTATAACATACGAAAAATTAATGTTATCAATCGAGGAAAAGCAAGTCATACATAATTACTCCGATTCGCTTACTGAGGCTATTAATAACGTTCCTTGCTATTCGATTGTTGAAATGATGTCCGAAAAATTGCGTGCACTTATCCAACGTTCCTATTCCGCTCCACGAGATTA
>CAYVNP010000125.1:0-2976 GCA_964452905.1 uncultured Bacteroidales bacterium | reverse complement strand
GGAGCAAACGAAATCGGCGGTTCTTCGCTTATCCTGACAATCAACAATAAGCGTTTTTTAATTGATGCAGGTATCCGAATGAATGAAAGAAGCGGAGAAGATAGAGTCCCTGATTTTTCGCAAATTGGAAAAATAGACGCAATATTTTTAACACACGCCCATACAGATCACAGTGGAGCTTTGCCTATTGCGAATCGCTATACTCAAAACGCTCCTATTTATATGACTTACGGAACTTTTCAGCTATGCACTGTTCTTTTTAGAGACTCACTTAAATTAATGCAAATCGTGGAAAAAGAAATTCCTCGTTACGATGAAACAGAAGTAATCAACACCTTTAAAAATATAAAACAGGTAAAATTTTTTCACTCAATAGTTCTCTTTGATGAAATCCGTGTAACCTTTTTTCCAGCTGGTCATATTTTAGGTGCATCATGTATTTATTTTGAATCAAATTCTGGCAATATTCTCTTTACAGGTGATTATTCAATTGCAAATCAAATAGCAGTCTCAGGTGCAATGGTCAATGCTTCCCCTGATATTGTTGTTACTGAGTCCACCTACGGTGGTAAAAGCCATATCCCGAGAAAAGAGTTAGAGTATCAATGTATACTGAAAACAAAAGAGGTTTTGGAAAGAAATGGAAAAATCCTTATCCCTGCTTTTGCAATTGGACGAAGCCAAGAAATGATTTTGTTGCTGAAGTCTGCCATGTCACAAAAAATTATACCAGAAGTCAATGTTTTCATAGACGGTATGGTCAATTCCGTTAACGTGGTCTATGAAAATAATCCATCAGCACTCCCTCAAAATCTACAAGCTATGATAAAGAACAAACAATCACTTTTTTATACTGGTTTTATTAAAAGAGTTCTGCATTCAGAGCGTGAAAAACTGGTTAAAAGAAATACACCTTCTATATTTATTTCATCATCAGGCATGCTGATAGGTGGTCCTTCTGTTTTTTATGCAAAGGAGTTGTTGGGCGACACAAAAAATGCTTTGTTTATATCAGGGTATCAAGATGAAGAGTCTCCGGGAAGAAGGCTACTTGAGCTAAAAAAAGAGGACACTTTATCGCTGGACAACAAAACAATTGCAGTCCAATCTGAAATATTCAAATTCAGCTTTTCCGCCCATGCGGATGAAAACCAAATCATATCGTTTGTCAATTCACTTTCTCCTGATCAGATTGTATTGATTCATGGGGATAACGGTGCAAGAGAGGGGCTTACAAATAAATTCGTTTGCAAGAACGTCCATTTACCAACCATTGGATCAAGTATTGAATTTCCTGAATATAAAAACACGTTCTTTCTCATACCACAACAGACTTATAACGAAGAGTTAAGCATTGAACAATATTGGGAAACATGTCTCCATAAAGGAATTAAAAAGATTTCACAAAGAGAACTTGAAGAGTTATTTCCAAACCAAATGAATGAGATAGAAGAATTCAGTGGATTCAGACCTGACTATCTAAACACAAATTTCTTTTCTGTTATTACACCTGAAAAACGTATTGATTTTATACAAAGAAAACAAATATATGAGGCTATAGGTAATCTTGAAAAAAAACTTGTGATTTATGGTGAACAAAACCAGTTTCATCTCGCTTTTGGAGTAAAACAGGACGATGAAAACATGGCTTTTCATTTATTAAGTGCCAAACAAGGAAAACCAAGAACCCGAATTGATGCAAAAAAAATATTACATATTTTTGAAAACAGTAATGGATTGGATGATATATCAGACGAAATCCAGATTATTGAAAAATTAAGAGCAATGGAGCGGATGGCTGCACACAAAGTCAAATCATATCGACAGCAACTTTCCTTTGTGGAAGACGGTTTAACACTCGAAAAAGCTCAACACCATCTGAATATGGACAATCCTGATATAATGGATAAGATTGCCATTCTATTCGCTTTAATACCTGTTGCTGTTAAAGACGATAAAGGAGTATGGCGTTTTTCTTCTAACAAGGAACCTCTCCAAAAAATGAACATAAGCGATACCAATCTAATTCTTGATCAAATCAGAAATGCTTTAACGTCTTATCCATTAACCAAAGCAAGTTATCAAAACAATTCATTTGTGCTTCAATTCGATTTTCCTGACGCAGTAAACCATTCAGAGATTCTTGATAAAGCACAAAAAAGCATTCCTGACCCTTTCACAGTATCAATATCGGATAAAATCAATCAAGCGGCATTCAACCCCCTGCTTTATGAATATTTGGGAAAAACCGGTAAGGTTTCCTTGTTTATGGAGGAGAAAAAAGTTGTACTAAAAAATATTGTCAAACCTCTGACTAAAGAATTTCAAGAAGCATTTTTTAGAACAACAGGTTTTACTGTTGAAGAGAAATTAATCCCTGTTCCATCAATGCCGACCCAGACAACAACACATAAAAATCAACAGGAAATCATCAGTGCGACACAAAATTGTATTCCAGAACATTTACTGAATTCCGTTAAAGTAGGAATCAGAGAAAATGTTATCCTTTTAAAAGCGGATTTCCCTGATGTGTTAATGAAAACGTACCCTGCACTATTACAAACAATTGAGTCTGAAACAGGTTTAAAGGCTGAAATTAACTCTCATCCCAATTCAACAGCCCTTATTTCCCTTTTAAAAAGAAAAATTGATTTCAGAGGTAATCCATCTATTAATACAACTGAGAAAACCGTAAAAATAGAGTTCATTTCAATTAATGAAAAAATTAAGCATGAAATCGCAACTGAAACTGGATTTACAGTTCTTAAAAAATGATGTTTGACAAACTGGAGCGGGTTATTTACCCCAATTTGTCAGTTCAGAAAACCTCAAATATCAGCCATTAATTGATCTATTCATCATATAAAAATGGCAATATTTTAACATCTAAGATACTTTTGGTGTTGGGCAAATAACCCCGCATTCAGATTCTTAAGGTTTGATTTACTTGCTGAGGAATAAAGTCCCCAACTTTTG
>CAYVNP010000124.1:0-3031 GCA_964452905.1 uncultured Bacteroidales bacterium | reverse complement strand
ATAGGTGGCACACTTTCATCCGGAATGGGTGGCACAGTATAGTCCGGAATAGTCAGGAATTACCCAAACCTGATTTTTATCTTGGAGTAGGAGGGGGAACCCATGCTGAACAGACTTCGAGGATAATGATTGAATTTGAAAAAATTCTATTAACAGAAAAACCCGATTTAATTATTGTTTATGGAGATGTGAACTCCACCCTTGCCTGTAGTGTCACAGCGTCAAAACTCCATGTTCCAATTGCTCATGTTGAATCAGGGTTGCGTAGTAATGACAGAACAATGCCCGAAGAAGTAAATCGTATTGTAACAGATGTATTAGCTGATTATTTATTTGTAACAGAAAAAAGTGGTTTAACAAATTTACAACATGAAGGTATTGATTCGGGGAAAGTTTTTTTTACAGGAAACGTAATGATCGATAGTCTTGTCTATTATCTTGATATAATTAATAAATCAGCAATCTTACAACAACTGCAGATAGATAATGAAAAATATATGCTTGTTACATTTCATCGTCCGTCCAATGTTGATGATGAAAAAAATTTAAAAAATCTTGTTACGTTACTGAATGCTCTTGCTAATCAAATTAAGATTGTATTACCCATTCATCCTCGAACCCGAAATAATCTTAGTAAATATAATTTGGTTGAAGAATTTAATAGTAATATTATTTTAACTGATCCAATCGGATATATTGATTTTCTTGCATTGATTAAAGATGCAACGATTATTGTCACAGATAGTGGAGGAATACAGGAGGAGAGCACATATTTAGGAGTACAATGTATTACAGTCAGGGATAATACTGAACGCCCTGTTACTGTTGACGTTGGTACAAATCAACTTATTGGGACTGATTTAATTCATGTTAAAGCATCAGTAGAATCAGTCTTGTCCGGTAAAATTAAAAAAGGGAATATACCACAATTATGGGATGGGCAAGCAGCTAATCGAATTGCAGCTCTTATCGTTGAAAAGATTTGTGATTGAATAAATAGCAGTTAAATTCAGAAGCATTCCGGTCCGGGAAAATTCATTTTTTCTCTGGCAATTTTTTCAGGATATAAATAATATTGTAATGTCCCATTAGCACAAACAACATTTTCCCCATCAAATAAATCCACTTCAATAAATGCAATATTTCTTTTAATCTCTTTAATGATTGCTTTAAGTTTGAATTTTCCTTTGCTGATTAATGCAGGTCTTTTCAATTTAACATCCATCCTTGAAGTAACTCCAGCCGTCTTTAATTTTACAAAAACAATCCAGCTCGCAATTTCATCCATCAATGTGGCTTGAATACCGCCATGTAAAACATCATTCCATCCTTCAAAATCATGGTGTGGTTCCCAATAGCAATAAAAATCTTCCCCTTCTTCAAAAAATTCCAGTTTTAAACCTATAGGATTTTCAGGGCTGCAAGCAAAACAATTATACCCTGCAAGTTTTGTAAAGGGATTTTTTATTTTACGTACCATCTTTTGTAAATATATTTTTTAATATTTAATTTTTTCAGTTTGCTGAATCAATTTTATTGTCTGTGGTAATTTCAATAATTTCTGGTTTTTTAACAACGGCTTTATTTTTCCAATTTCCTTTTTTATAATATAAAATTGAAAATGAAAATCCACAGAACCAAGCTATTGGAATACCCCACCAAACACCATCAATTCCAATTTTCAATGAAAGAAAATAGGAGACAGGAATACGTATTGCCCATAATGAAAACAAAGTGATGAACATTGGAATTAAAGTATCGCCTGCACCTCTGAAGACGCCGGCATAAGAAAACATGGTGGAAAATAAAATATAAAATGAACTGACAATAATCAGATAATGAACCCCAATTTTAATTACTTCAGCATCATCCGTGAAAATATGCATCAATTGATTACCGAAAAATAAAGCCACAATTGAAAAGAAGACAGATATCAGAGAAGTCATGACCCATGTAGTGAGTAGTCCTCTTTTTATCCGTTCAATTTTATTTGCTCCGATATTCTGTCCGACAAACGTAGCAAGTGCCATTGAAAAATTCATCGCAGGCAGAGAGGCAAATGAATCAACTTGATAAGCGGCAGAATAAGCAGCAACAGATGCTGTACCGAAACGATTGACAATCCCTACCAGAAATGCCATTCCTAATCCGACAAAAGATTGTTGTAATCCCATTGGCAGACCAATTTTAATTATTTTGAAAAAGATATCTTTATCGAATTTTAAATGAATAAATGATACTTTAATGATATCATGCTTTTTGTTTAAGTAAAGCGATGCTATCAGGAAAGCGATGCCATTTCCTGTAATAGCGGCAATGGCAACTCCTTCAACACCCATTCCAACATGTACAACTAAAATATAATCCAGTAAAATATTAATCAAGGATGCAATGATCAGAAAGTAAAGTGGGGTTTTGGAATCTCCCATTCCTCTGAGTAAAGCACTTATTCCCTGTAAACCGAATATGACAATCATCCCTGAAAAATAAATCCGCATATAAGTTGCTGCAAGTGGAATGACATCCGGTTTCAGTTTCATCATGACAAATATTTTCTCGCTAAGTAGAATTCCTACAACAGAAATGAATAAGGATGCAAAAAATAAAAATATGAGCATGGTGTCTATTGTCCTTTTTAATCGGTCAATATCCTTGGCACCAAAATATTGAGATGTCACGATAGTGCCCCCAATGGTAATTCCGATGATTAACGCAATTAAAACAAAAATTACAGGAAATGCTGCGCCAACCGCTGCCAGTGCTTCTTTGCCAACGTAGTGACCAACAAACATACGGTCAATGATAAGACTACCTTGTTGAAATATCTGTCCTATCATCATGGGCAGGGCAAACTTAAAAATCAAACGAGATGGTGAACCTTCTGTTAAATCATTCATTTATTATTTTTAAAAGCGCAAAATTAAACATTTTAATATATTCCCTTCCGTTAATTTTAAATGTTAATATCTGTTTTGATATTAGTAGTGATGCGTTAAAAAATGTTTAATCTTTCAAAAGTATAATAAAATCA
>CAYVNP010000123.1:0-3073 GCA_964452905.1 uncultured Bacteroidales bacterium | reverse complement strand
GTTGAGAAAATGGACATCCGTCTGAGCATCATCGTGAACATCTGTTTGTTCAGAATGATCTGTTTGGCGTTCTTGGCAAAAAGAATATCGCTGACATTGGGAAATGTGCCATTGATAAGATGAATACTGATGGTTTCTTGATCCTGTTTGATGAACAGCTTATTATCCAGTTTCCCGATGGAAAGGTTTCTTTGCGGAATGATAATTTTTGAAAGTTCGTTCAATCCTTTTTTCTGCACCAAAAATGTTCGATCAAAAGTAATGTCGGATTCATTGACACATGGATAATCCACTTTGGCAAGACGATTTCCGTCTGTAGAAATGATCCGCAGCCAGTTTTCTTCTTCTTTCTTGAATGTCTCTAAGCAGACTCCATGTACATGCGCCCGTTTATCTTCATTAGCTGCCGACATCATGGATGTCTTGTCGATCATTTTCTTGAAATTTTTGGAATCAATATCAATGAAAGGAATTTCTTCTATTTCTGGAACCTGTGGAAAAGATTCTGGATTCATTCCGACTATATGATATTGAACATTGAAGTTGCCGATTTCAACCCAAAAGTTTTCGACTTCATTAACAAGGATATCTTCGGTTGGAAAATCCCGGACGATTTCATACAGCTTTCTGGCATTAATGGCAATTTCACCTTCGGTTTCCACTTCAACCGGATAAAAACCGATAAAACCGGTTTCATAATCAGTAACATAAATTTTTATACCATTTTCTATCGCTCTGATAAGAACACAAGAAATGATAGCATTACTGGTTTTCTTAGCGGCAATTCCTTGGATTTTTGCCAACGTATCCAAAATTTTCGATTTTTTCAGAGTAAACTTCATTGAACGGACCTTTCAACCCAATAATGACAAGAAGTTGATTTACTGAAATATCCATTTTTTTATGCGTACAACTTCGCCTTCCCATTCCGTAGAAAGCCTGAGTTTGACAAAATAGCCGTAAACGGCATCCAGCCAGTCAATGACTTTTTCATACAAGAAAAATTTTTCGAGTATTGCACCTTCTACATCTTCACTGGTTTCAACTTGACCTGTTTCTGGAACTTTTAGATTACTGATATTCAAACTTTCCCCTTTTAAAGTCAGTTGCCATTCATTATCGCTTTCCGCTATTCGAAGATGCATTTCTATAACCAAAGCCCCTTTTTTCAGAGCCAACTTTCCTTCTTCCAGACCGGCGTCATCACCTTTGATCGTGATGGTTTCCATGGTATCATGGACGGCATTTTCCAACATGATTCTATTTCCAATGGAAAAATTAATTGTATCGGAAAGAACGGAAAATAACCGATCTGGATCATGTTCGATCGCAAACCACAGCCATGTTAAAAATTCATGACCAAGAAATTTATATCGGTTATATGCAACAGAAATGTCGAGCACAGAGTCACTCCATAAAACGGGACGGTATCAGTTTATTTAACATATCCATTTCAATATCGGAAAGAAATTCTTGAGCTGCGGTATAAGGAAAACGTCGAATGAGGTTCAATTTAAAAGTTTTTGTGAAAAATATTTCAAACGCTTCATTCGCCGACTTTTGTGTAGAGAAAAACCAGAGAATCGATTTTTCATAATTCCAGAGAATATCAAATACATTGGGAGTAGCCGGTATTCGAATGGCAAGTTGACGAAGAACTTCTTCTTTGATTTGTTTTTTTTCATTCCGAGAAAGAAATTCTTTGTCGCTTTCTTTCAGATGTTTTTTCATTTCCAAAAGATATCGTTTAGTTATAACTTTTGATGGAATCGCTTTTTTATCGATCCGAAATGAAAAAACGAAATGAGACCCGATGACAAAAGATGACCCGGTAAAATTGGGCGTGAAAGTATCTTTAAAAGATGTCCATCCTATGGACTGATCCATATCTTCATCATCGATTTCAACAATTGCATTCTGTGTGAGAAGATGCGTAATCGTATCCATGAGCGGTTCTGGTAGTTGACCCAGCACCCGATAACGCATCAATGAGACATTATTGGAAAGAAGACCCATAATATTCCATAGTTTAAATTATTAAAAATAATATTTTAACCTCTTTAACAGTGTGTGACAAGCTTTATTTATTTAGGCACAAAACATGCATATTCATGACAATAAATGATTTCTATTTTGAAGCAATTTTTTCATCTATTTTTTCTTTTTAATTTTAAAAGATAGATAAAGATAGTACTTTGATTATTGTGTTTATAATATTTTAACTTTCTGTTATTTATATTTAATTTGATATTTTTATTGTTTATAAGTTTTATGATTTTTTCTTCTAATTGAACAGGTACAAATTTATTGTTCAAAACATATTTTTTTTAAACAATCCATCAGCAGTCATATTATAAAATGAGATTCATTGCCGATTTTCATGTTCATTCCCATTTTTCGCTGGCTACTTCCAGAAATCTTGATCTTGAACATATATATATTTCAGCTCAATTGAAAGGTATTACCATCGTTGGAACTGGAGATATTACCCATCCTGGATGGTTTCATGAAGTCAGTGAAAAACTGGAGCCTGCAGAACCGGGATTATACCGTTTGAGATCAGATATTGAAAAAATTTGTGATAAATTAGTTCCAGAATCCTGTAGAAACAAGGTTAGATTCATACTGAATTCAGAAATCAGTTGTATTTATAAAAAAAACAGTAAAACAAGAAAAATTCACAATTTGATTTTTCTACCGAATCTGGCGGATGCAGAAATTATGAATCGTAAACTGGCACATATCGGTAACATCACAGCGGACGGCAGACCGATATTGGGGCTGGATGCAAAAAATTTACTTGAAATGGTTCTTGAAACGGGTGATCAGGGCTATATGGTTCCTGCTCATATATGGACGCCATGGTTTTCACTGTTGGGTTCCAAATCCGGTTTCGATTCCCTGGATGAGTGTTTCGAAGACCTCAGTGATCATATTTTTGCCGTCGAAACAGGCCTTTCTTCCGATCCGAACATGAATTGGCGGGTTTCCTTTCTGGATCGTGTTACATTAATTTCCAATTCGGATGCGCATTCTCCAGATAAGCTGGGAAGAGAAGCCAATATATTCGATA
>CAYVNP010000122.1:0-3149 GCA_964452905.1 uncultured Bacteroidales bacterium | reverse complement strand
CAACTCTTTCATGATCGGAATCATAGCCACGATGTGTTGCCAAATCGAAAGCTACAGAAAGCCCTTTTTGTCCGGCAGCAAGATTTCTGCGATAAAATGCATTTGATTCTTCAGCTGTGGAAAAACCTGCATACTGGCGAACCGTCCATGGCTGCATAGCGTACATTGCAGAATAAGGACCTCTGAAAAACGGTGGAATTCCTGCAGCATAATTTAGATGCTCCATATTTTGAAGATCTTCAACACCATAAGCTGGTTTAATAAAGATCTGTTCAGGTGTATCCCAGTTTTTGGAAATATTATTCTTCGATTCCCATTGTTTAAAACTCTCAGTTTTTTTTGCAGAAGGTTTATAGTCAGTGTTTTTAAAACTTGGTCTCATCTTTTTAAATTATTGATTTGATGACTGGTTGATTTGTTGAATTTTGAAATTGGTTTAAACAACTCCTAGTTTATGATTGAAAAAATTCAGTACTTCAAGTGCATTGGATTTGACACTAATGAACTCATCAACTCCCGATGCTTTAAGCATATCCATGGATTCTTTTGGATTACCGGCAATTACTATAATTACGTTTTTGTACTTTTCCTTGATAACTTTAGCAAGTTCAGGTGCAGTTGAAGCATATTCTTCATCAGAACTACATATAACAACAATGTTGGCAGACTTTTGCTGAATATCAGAAATAGCTTTTTCAATACTTTCAAAATTATATTCCGGCAACATTTCGTATCCTGCACAACCAAGCAAATTTGCTGAGAAAGTCGCTCTGGCTTTTCTCATTGCAAGATTTCCATAAGTAAGCAAAAGAACTTTCGGACGGAAACCATCTTTCTTAAAACGTTTTTCTGTCGATAATCTCAAATCTTCAAATGCCTGAGCACCGCGATATAACTTCAATCCTTTACCATTAAATTCATCCTTAGCGATGCAAATTTCGTCAAGCATCATTTCACCTGTATTTGGATATGAATTTGTACCAAGCACTGCTGTTTTTCGTGAAGCAATGTCAATATTTCTTTGATTACATGTTTTTTCAATTTCCACCATCATTTCGCCGCTTTCAGCAAATTTAATAAACCCGCCCTTTTCCTCGATCTGAACAAAAAGATCCCAGGCATGTTTAGCAATTGAATCCGTAAGATTTTCAATATAATATGAACCTGATGAAGGATCGGTAACCTTGCCAAAATATGATTCTTCTTTAAGAATTATCTGCTGATTACGTGCAATTCTTTCAGCAAAATGGTCATTTTCTTTATAACATACATTGAAAGGCAAAACAGTCATGGAGTCGCAGCAACCAATTGCCGCCGACATAGCTTCAGTTGTAGATCTCAATAAGTTGACATAAGGATCAAAAACCGTCATGTTCCATTTTGAAGTTACCACATTTATAAATGCCATACAGGAATCATCATTTTTAGGTGAGTATTGTTTTGCAATATTTGCCCATAATAGTCGGGCGGCACGAAGTTTAGCAATTTCCAGAAAGTATGATGAGCCAACGGCCATCGTTATTTGTATGCTGTTCAGTATTTTATCAACAGAATAACCTTTGTCAGTCAACAAAGCAAGATATTCGTTACCACATGATAATGTGTAAGCCAGTTCCTGAATAACAGAAGCACCTGCATTATTGAAATTCTGTCCTTTAATGTTTATTGATCTGAATTTTGGAAAATTCTCGCTGACACAAGTGAACAAATCATTAACTTCAGAGTTGCAATTTTCCTGACCATTATAAAACTCCCCATTAACTACAAAATCGCCAATCGGGTCAAAATCCAAATTACCGGAAATCGCACCACGTTCAATGCCGTTTTTGTCACAGTAATGTTTAAATTCCTGAATAAAGGTTGAATAAACTTCCAGCCCTGTAAAACTTACAAAAATTTTGGCAAGGTCAATTCCATTAAGCAATAATTCAAAATTTTCAATTTTATCAATACCTTTAGCATTAAAAATAATTCCTTCAGCACCTCTACCAACAGCATCAACCGCAACTTTATTTGCTTCAGAATAATTAGCATTATCAACTAGCTGAATAATTTTCCAGTCGTTATTTTGAATTTTATTTCCTCTGTTAAAAGGGAATTCGCCAGGGTTAGAATCCAGATATTTCAGATTTTCATTATCATCAGCAACATAAAACGGCTGAAAATTTAAACCAGGTTCTGGCTTCCAGACAAGTTTCTTTTCAAAATCAGCACCTTTTAAGTCTTCAGTTACTTTATTTTTCCATTGTTCTGCTGTGACAGGAGGGAATTCTGTAAACAACTTTTTTTCATTCTGATTATCCATAGTAATAAGATTGTTATTAATATCAGCACGTAGAAATTTGAAACAAAATTAAGTAAAATACAGAATGAAATGAAAATGTGGGGTGAATATTTTTTTATTTTTTTGGCATTTGTAAATGGTAAAAGACATAAGGAAAATATATACTTTTGTATAGCAAAACTAATATCATGGAAAAATTATATCCTTTAAAATTTCAACCTATTTACAAAGAAAAAATCTGGGGTGGACAAAAGATAAAAACAAATCTTGAAAAGGATTTTTCTCCACTTATGAACTGTGGCGAGTTATGGGCAATTTCTGGTGTGGAAGATGAGCAGTCAGAGGTTGAAAATGGCTTTCTTGAAGGAAATGAGCTTAACGAACTTGTGGAAGTTTATATGGGGGACCTTGTAGGCGAGAAAGTTTTTAAAAGGTACGGGAATGTTTTTCCGGTTTTGATAAAGTTCATCGATACAAATGCATATTTATCGCTTCAGGTGCACCCTGATGACAAGTTAGCCATGAAAAATCATGGTGAAAATTTTGGTAAAAATGAGATGTGGTATATTATTGAAGCTGAACATAATGCAGAACTGATATCAGGCTTCAGTAAAAAGGTAACCAAAGATGAATTTGCTAAAATACTCGACAACAATATGGTTGAAGAAGTTCTTAATTTTGAAAAAGTGAGCAAAGGTGATGTTTATGACATTCCTGCTGGACGAATTCATGCAATTGGGCCGGGAATTTTGCTTGCAGAAATTCAACAGACATCAGATATTACTTACAGAATTTCCGACTGGGACAGAATTGACGTTGACGGAACTAAAAGAGAACTTCATACAGACCTTGCACTCCAGGCATT
>CAYVNP010000121.1:0-3165 GCA_964452905.1 uncultured Bacteroidales bacterium | reverse complement strand
ACATCTGCACGATTTACTCCTTTTTTTTCTTCACTCAAAGGAGTAGAATACCAAACTGGAGTTTTTCCAGCTTTTAAGAACTGTTTATGACGATTTGTCATTATATCATGAGTATCAACCACTTTTAAAACATCTTTACCAAAGTTTAAAAACGCTTTAGTATTAAAAATATATTCAACAATAACTGCATTAAATTTATAAGTTTTATGAAGTTCTTTTATTTTATCATCCAATAACCCATTATAATGATCATCTACTTTGGAATAATATTTATAATTTGAATTAATTAGTTTTAAATACTTATAATTATTAGTTTTTAAATTTGCTTTATAAGAAATATAATGAAACCTTTTTCCCCAATGCATTTCCATTGCTTTAATATCACATTCTTCCTGATCAGAATAGAGAAAATGCACTTCATGACCTAAATCAATTAAATATTTTGAATAAACAAGAATTCGTGACCTGTTCCCAGCATTGGTTGGATGTGTGGGTGTTGGTGAAATAATTAATATATTATGAAACATTATTTCTGCTTTTTTTTTGATTGTTAATATCAGTAAATTCAATATTTATAAAAATGCATAAAAAACATTCTATTAATAAATAAAGAATTTTGTAATAAGAAGGGATAGTGTTCAACTATAAAGAAAAACTAAAAATAATCTATTTCTTTTCAGTTTTGAAATTTTGCCTTTTTTTGAAATAAATTTCATTGAATCCTTGCAACCACCAACTATCACTCTCTGGATCAATAAGAGGGGCATTCGTACGCTTAAAAAAGGCAGTATTATCATCAATAATATCTATAAGTTGATACATTGCATCTGCTTTTAAAATTTCAAACATCCTATTGATAGAAGGAATCATGATATCATCGATTATAAGAAGTCCTCCTGTTTTTAAAGTAGGATATAAATAGAAGTATTCAATATCTGGAAATGGATAACCATGTGGACCATCAATAAGTATGATGTCACTATCACATTTAAAATAGAATTTTGGCAAGGTACGTTGTGTAGGTCCTTCAATAAATGTAATATTTGTTGGGTTAAAAAGCTTACTGTTTCTTACTTTTGAAATACTTTCACCTTTGTCTAAAGCAAATACAAGATGTTGTTTTGATAAATGAGAAAAAAGCAGGGTCGTTTTACCTGATCCCGTTTCAATTGTTTGGTTTATTGTTTTAAAATCTTCAGAATACCTTACAATTGCTTTTAAAATATTTATCCCAACACATCCTTCACCATGCCAATCTTCAGGCAAATAAGCAATATCATCAATTAGTTGACTTATTTTATTATTCATTTTATTTATATCAAATGAATTATTATTTAGTTAATGATTTTTTTACCTCTAAAATTACATCAAGATAAGCTTTTCCCCATTGCATATCTGGTTCTACATAATTTCCTTCAGCCCATTCATTCCATGACTTTAAAAAAATTATTTTCTCTCCGGATGATTTTTTTTCAATATAATCAAAAGCTCCTTCAAGATGCTTTTTGAAAATTTCAGGAGTAGAACCTTGAAAAACCAAACCATTATTTTTTGATCTTGGGGTATTATCCCAATTAGGAATTACAGTTGGAAGAAAATCTTTATCATAGAATTTATTAAAATTACATGAATTAATTAATTTTTGATAATCAATTACTTTAGGACCTTTATTCTTAAACACTTTTGAAAGTAAAGAATTTTTATTAAAACTATTTTCTTTTTCGTAAACATCAACAAATTGTCCCGGTTGATGTATGGTTTTTTCATCAAATCCATCTTTTTTATGATCCCAGTAAAGTTGATGAATACCCACAAAAAACACACCATTAAATCCTTCTTTAATTGCTAATTGATTCCATAATGATGTAAACTCTATCGAATTGGGTAAAGTGTCCGGTTTAAAAACGACAAATAATGGTTTATTATCAATTTTTATATATCTGTCATCTTTAAACGCTGATAGAAGATGGTAAAAATGATTTATATAATCATTTTTACCAGGATATAATTGTTCAATAAGTACTTGATCGTTTAATCCATGCCATACACCTGTCCATGTTTGATTAGCCCAGGCCAAACAAAATGGGAAATTTGGTTTGCCAGACTTTAGAACTTCATTAAAAGGACGTTCGATTAATTGTTTACCATTACCAAACCAATAATGCCAGTAACAAAATCCATCTACACCATAGAGCTTTGCCAGTTCTGCTTGAGCTTCTCTTACTTCCGGTACACGAAGATCATAAAAACCAAGATCAGAAGGTAGATTTGGCTGATAATGTTTGTTGAATAATGGTTTTGCACGGCATACATTTGTCCATTCTGTAAACCCTTTTCCCCACCACACATCATTCTCAGGTATTGGATGATATTGTGGTAAATAAAATGCAAGTATCTTAGTTTTTTTATTTTTCATATTCTATAGTTTTTTCCTATCAATCTCTATTTTAATAATTTTACTTATCATTTTTTGGCAATGAAAAGTGGTCTAAGACCACCTAAATAACCATATTTTATTGACCAATAATAAATCACTTCTACTTCTTTAAATCCGATTAATTTTATTTCATCAATTAATTGCCATCCAAAATTATGATAACAAAGACTTCCATCTTTACTTATTGGATTACCATGAATTTCTTCAGGATGTAAGTGAATTACATTCTTATTATCATCAATTATTGCTCTTAAAATATTATTTTCCTCATAGGAATAAAATGGAATCGAAAAATACAAAATTCCATCTTTCTTTAAGCATCTCATACATTCACTAAATGCCTTTTTATAGTCAGGAATATGCTCGAAGCAATCAAAACTTAGAATATAATTAAATGCCTCATCATGAAACGTTAAATTGCAAAGGTTTTCATTTCTGATTCCTTGTGAGTTTAGAAAACCAAAAGGTTCTGAATCTCCAATATATTCGCTTCCAACAATGTCAGGATATTTTTTTTTTAATAATTTGAACAATGGTGTTATTTGTTCTGTAATATATATATTTGAGGCACTATTAGGCAATATTTTTGTGTCCATTAAATGAAATATAGCTCTTATTCTTGCACTTTGATAACAATTTGGGCAAATCATACGTTCTCGCATATTGGGAACTATTATCCCATTTGCGAAATATGAATTTTTGTAATCAACTAAGAAATCAACTTCTTT
>CAYVNP010000120.1:0-3247 GCA_964452905.1 uncultured Bacteroidales bacterium | reverse complement strand
TCAATATTGATGTACTATTGGTGTTTTCTTAACATTCAACTTTTGACAACTTCATAGTTTAATATGTAATCTTTTGGATTAGTGAAAACAGGCGGCTGCAAAATTGTAAAATCCATTTGAATATTTGTGTTGTTAATTGTAAATAATAGACTGTTCAGACCCACCGGTAAATTAGGCATTAGAAAAGTAAGGGTGGTGTCATTCAGTTTGATTAAAGTAATATTTTCATTTGAAATAGTGCCTGAATAGGCTTCGTTATTCAGCGTTCCATTTTTAACAATAATATTGGTATATTCCAATGGACTGATTTCTGTTTTTTCCTGAATGTATTGTGTCGGAGAAGGAGTGTTATTGTCATTTTTTTCTTTTGGGTCTTTTGTACAAACTGTTAAAATAAAAATGCTGCATATTAGTATTATGATTGAAATTAAAGTGGCTTTTATAGTTTTCATAGTTTTATAGTTTTTATTATTACAGAGAAATTAAAAAATTTAGGTTACGATTTGCATTCAATATGCTGTTTATAAAAACGGGTAACCGAACTCAGTTTCGTCCAAAAAAAATCGGTGTTTTTGTTAGTTTTGTTATTTCGCAATCAACACGGGGTAAATTCATGTAATACTATCCCTTTTTTAAGATATTAATAAACTAATAAAAATTTGGCTTTAAGGTTGTCTATAAAAGATTGAAGTAGCTGAATATGTTGTACCGTCTTTTGCTGTTGCATTGGAAAATAATGAAAATGATTGCCCATCACTACTCATTGTAATTGTACCGTCGGATGACCAAATTACATAATCAATTACACCATTTGTATTATGCGTCCAAAGTTCTAAACAATTCCATTTGTAGGTTGAAACTTTACTGATGTTTTTTAGTTTGGTATTTCCAATACTAACAAAACCTAAATCTGCTGCTGATTGCCAGCCACTGCTAAATGAATAAAATGTACCACTCGCCCCTGAAATTATAATACCTGTACCTGCAGAGGATAACCACTTACCATCCAAACTAAAATTAACAGAATTTGAAGTTGTAAAACTTATCTGACTTCCATATGCCGTACCAGCACTATTTGTAGCATAAGCTCGTACATAATATGTTGTGTTTGCAGAAAGACCAGTTATTGAACTTGTAAAAGAACCTATTCCGGTTCCGTTTGAGGTTTTACTATTACTTATTGTTGGATTTGAACTTGTGCCCCAACAAACTCCGCGATTTGTAATTGTGCTACCACCTGCATTTGTCACATTACCACCGCAAGTAGCTGAATTAGATGTTATATTTGATATTGAATTTGTAGTGATAGTGGGTAATTGGTTTGTATTTGTAGTATCACAACTGCAATAATAGGGCTTTTGAGTAAATGATTTTGAATAACTGTGCCCATCGGATAAAGTAAGTGTAAATGTTACTGTATAACCTTTACAATTTCTAACAAGAGGTGTTTGATATAAACGATAATTCACATTTTTTTCATTAGTATTAATAGTAAATGTTTTTGATGGTACTATATTATTTGAAAACTCATATTTTAAGGTAAAATTTGTAATTGAAGCGCATTGATCTTTTAGTGGCAAAGCAGGATAAATATAAATATAATACGAACTGTAATTCTCAATGCAAACTGGATTAAAACCCATGTATGGTTGATCAGCATTACGAAAATCAAAATTTGCAAAAGTGCTATAGCAATCATTTAATGTTGTAGAAACGTTTTTTGTAACCGATGTATTTTGAATAACATTAATCGGAACACTTGCGCTACCTGTAGTTGTAGTAACTACCATGGTGTAACTGCCAACAGGCAATCGAAGGATATAATATCCGTTTTTATCGGTACGTGTAATAAAACCATTAACATATATTATTGCCGAATCTGATAATTCGCCTTCAGGTGAATTAATGGATCCTTTTACTATTCCCGAAATCCCAGCATTTTGACTATATAATAGTTTAATTTCTTTATTAGTTTCATCGGAATTAATAGTATCAATTTTGTTGTATATTATATAATTATCAGAAAATGCAGAAATTACTCTGTTTCCTTTTGTTACGGTTAAAGAAAATTCACCATTGCTATTAGTAATAGCAGTAGTCCCTTCATCGCTGGTGATATATGCATTGGCAATAGATGCATTTGTGACAATATCGGTTACCTTGCCTGATATTTTACAGGTTGTTATTGCATCTGATCCTATTAAACCAACATTATCTTTATTGCACTTAATAATTAAAACTGTAACTAATGATAATATAAATAGTATAATACTTGTTTTTTTTAAATATACTTTTTTCATAAGGTTTTAAATTTAACTTTTCGCCTACTTAAAATGTGGCATTAGCATTCCACAGTCAGAATTACTGTCTATAACTATGCTATAAACATTCCTGAAATAAAAATTAATCAGTTTCTTATATACGAGATGATATATGTCATTATATTTTATAACAAATATAGTTTTTAAATGCAGAATGTCAAGAAATTTTATTTTATCTTCAGCAAAAAGTTTACCAATAAGGTTGTAATTTTAAGTAGATGGGTATAACTAAATAGTTGTCCCAAACAACAGCTAAATCTGTTGAAAACATTGGGATTATCTGCCAATTAATTGCTTTTCAAATTAACAGATTGATTCAAAGGACTTACTATTGGTGTTTTCTTAACATTCAACTTTTGACAACTTCAATAAATATAACCTTCATATATACTGCCCTTATTAGTAAAAATGTTTACTTTAATTAATCCAAAAAACTTACGGGTAATATTAATTTTCCTGATAATTTTAATTGGAATATTATAAAGACCATGTTTGGTTTGAATTTTTATTTCTGAGGTCTTTATCTTGCAGAAAATTCCAAGATCACTAAACCCTGTATTGATATTACAAATAATATGTGCCCCTTTATCAATAGTAAAGCCGCTTATATCATTTTGTTTTAATTCATATTTCATTGAGTCCTTTAAAAAATTATTTTCCTTTAAAGTAACATCATCCTGAATATCCGGATTTTTGGTGAAAACTTGCCACTCAATTATGGATTCTTGTTCCGGTTTGAAATAAATTATTCGTTCGCCCATATATTTAAATTTATTAAAACTTTAACATTCACTTTATTCATCATCGTATGAATTATCTTATTGTATAAAAATATTTTGTTATTTAACTACACATATTTTCTTAGTAATTGCCTGATTATTCATATTCACTTTCACATAATATATTGCTTGTGCCTTGTGATTACT
>CAYVNP010000119.1:0-3378 GCA_964452905.1 uncultured Bacteroidales bacterium | reverse complement strand
ATCCTGTAAAATTGCTGCTTTACGAATCCTGTTGATCACCTGAATTGCTTATAACTTATTTCCTGCTTCACCTTTGTGGTGACCTATTTACTGTTTTTGGGTAGACTGCTTCACCTTTTATACTCCTGTCTACAATTCGAAATCGTCTGTAGGATTCTTGATGTTTTGTAAATTTTTCATGCTTACCCATGTGTATATCTCCGTTGTTTTACTACTCTTGTGTCCGAGTAATGTTTGAATATAACGTAAGTCAATTCCTGCTTCAAGTAAATGTGTTGCATAACTATGCCTTAAACAATGAAGAGTAAAGGTATGATTTTTTAATATATGTCCTAAATATTTATGAAAAATTTTTTCAAGACTTGTTCCACTGTAAGGTGTTCCTTTTTCCTGTCCTTCTATCAGGTAAACGGACGGTTTATATGCAAAGTAATATTTTTTAATTTGTTCCAACAATTTATCACTTAAAGGTAATACCCTGTCTTTTTGCCCTTTTCCATTAAAAACAGTTACATTTTTTCGTTTTGAATTTAAATGAGATAATTTTAAATTGATCAGTTCCGAACGCCTTAACCCGCAAGCGTATATCATCGTTAAAGCCATTTGATGCTTTTTATTTTTAATTTTTTTTAACATCAGCATGATATCCTGTTTTGAAATTACTTTGGGCAATTTTTTTGCTCTTCGTGGTCTTTCAATATTTTCAATTTCCATTTTCCGTGAGAAATTTTTCTGATAAAAAAGTTTGATCGCATTTACAAACTGATTCTGATATGAAAATGAAAGATTGTTTTTTAATATGTATTCATTATTGAATGTAATAATATCGTCATTGGTTATTTCATCAATTTTTTTTGATTTATAAAATTTTAAAAATATGATCAGCGTTTCGGAATAACTCGCTATAGTGCTTTCACTGTAACGTTTTTGTTGCATCCACTTTTTAAACTTCTCAATTTCTTTTTGTACATGTTCATCAGGTAGCGATACTTGTATTTTGCTTTTATTATTTGTTTCAATGTCCGGTTTTCCAAATCTGATAATAGTTTCTTTTCTGTTATAAACTGCCGATACATCGACCGATGCAATATCTTTGAATGTGCTGAATAATTGTTTAATCGTTTGTGAATGATAGGGTACATGCCAGCAATTCATGGTCTTGCTCCATTTGCAGTCAGGTATGTTTTTTAATTTACCTGATAACTCAGCATCAAACTCAAACTGGAGTTTCAACCGTTTTTCATTTTTATGTACAACCGGTATAACACGTATGTTTTTCATTACAGATGAATTTTCATTTCCAAACATAATCATTTTTTGGAAAATGAAAATAAAACACAAAAGGGTTCCGATAAGATCGGAACCATTTGTGGAAATAAAATATAAATTTTTTTGACACGGATTGCGCTTCGCTACTTGTCCGCCTTTGGAGGAAATCCGCACCATGGATGATTTATGAGAACTAATGTGTCAATTTACACCAAAATTTGATATAAGGTAGAATAGTAGAATTCCATATAAGCCCCGCCATTACTTATGAGCCGATGTTACCGGCTGTCCATATTTGTTTTCATATTCTTCTGATTTTTTTCTGAAATACTCAATAATTTGAGCAGCATCCATTTTTACTATTTCAGAGTTTACTTTATCGCGAATATCTCGCATCATTTTTACGCAATCAAAATCTTTAGTCGTTTTCATAATTAATCAAATCTTTAGGTGAACGAATCTCAATTAAAGGATAACCATTTTTTATATTAATCCCATTATACCCTCGAATCCTTTTAATATTTACAATATGCTTAAAATTCCAACTCACTAATAAATCAATCCGTGAGATTGTTGCCATTGCAATGTGCAAACAATCTTCGTAACTTGTTTGTCCAACAACATTTTCTTTAATGTACTCTAATGCAAGATTTACGGCATCATCAGTCAATTTTAAAACTTCATAATCAATATCTAAATCATTTAACAAAGTCCTTACTTGTTCTGGGGCATTTAGTAATTCACCCTCTGTTACATTGGAAACCACAATTTTGTATTCTCCTTTTTTAACCTCATTGAATAATTTACGAGTCGTTAGGTCGAATTCTTTATCAAAATATCCACCAAGTACAGAAGTATCAATATAAATCTTTTGAATCCTCATGGCTAAATCGTATTATTTTGACAAATTTAATCAATTTTTAGCGATAAATCAATCTCCAGTGATCGCTTGTTTTTTACTTGCCGCTACTTATATATACCCCAACCTTTTGTATTGGTTATTACATCTATTTTTTATATTAAATATCAAGGTCATCCAATGGTGATTTTTTTCCACACCCAAATATAAAAAAACATATAATAAAAACCTTTTTATGAGAATATATTTTTTTAAACAAAAAAGGTTCCGAATAAAGCCGGAACCCTTTGCTGAAATAATTAAACTACAGACTTATCACGGAGCAATTTTGGTAGCAGGGTCGCTCCATCCGCTTTGACCGTTGGTGTTCACGGCTGCCACTCGGAACCAGTAACGCTGCCCGCTGGTAAGCCCTTTTACGTCGGCTCTTGTTTTAGTAACTACTGCCACATGTTTCCATTTTTCTTCTTCAATAGGGTCGGAGCACATGTCAATGGTGTAGCTTTTGGCAACAGATACTTTATTCCATTGCAGTAAAACTTCACCGTCCTTTTCCCCTTCGGCAGTATGCACATTAAAGGGTTTATCAGCGAGGCTCATAGTAGAAACAGCATTGCTCTTTACATCCATGCCTGAACTTTTAATTTTTGCTTCATCGTTATTAGCCGTATTTTCAACATAATTGGCAAGCTGTGAAACAAGATTATCATACGCAATTTCCATCTGGTTCAGATATACTGTTTTGGATTGTGCCTGCTTACGTATGGTTTCGGCATCATTGAAGGCATTTTCGAGATTGGTGATGGCAGTAGTTATGGTGGGCAGTGTGGGTAAAGGGGAACTGAAATTCAGATTACCCGTCATTGCCTTTACGATCTTTTTTCCGTCCTCAATCTTTTGAGGAACATTTTTGAGCTTTAATCCTAACTTGATCTTTTTCATAAATGTTATTGTTTTAGTTAATAATAGTGAACTGATTTAGGTAAATAATTGATTTCTATTGTGCTGTTTGTTTATTGTCAACCCTTTCCTGATTCGATGAACTGACCATCGTAAAACATCCAGAAACCCTTTAAACACAAGGCATTGCTTCATCTATATACGTTCCTGTAAATGGATTTTTATATCTCTGATTACAGTAATCATATCTCGGATTTTGATAATCCGACATAGGATAATGAATTTACCATCTCGATTTAGTAGTGATGCGTTAAAAAATGTTTAATCTTTCAAAAGTATAATAAAATCAA
>CAYVNP010000118.1:0-3595 GCA_964452905.1 uncultured Bacteroidales bacterium | reverse complement strand
ACAATTAAATACTATTTTTTTAATGGTGATTGATTGTGAAGGCGAATTGTTGTGGCGACGATTCGTCTTCGTTTTTTTAGTCAAGACAGCAGTTCGGAGTATTTTACATAGGCATTGATTTTAAAGATTAATTAATTGATTTATAAGTTAATGCAAATTCTCTGAATGATGTTTTCCTGTAATTTACAGGAGATGTCATTCTCAATGCGTCGAGTACCTGCCAAATGGTTTCCTGATTTTTGAACCTACCCGTGTATGAATAGTTATGAAGCTTTTTGTCTGTGTAGGTAAGCTTTACATCGTACCACCGTTCCAATCGCTTCACCAATTCGGGGAACGGAATATTTTTGAATATAAATTCACCATCCTTCCATGCCATCTCGTTCTCGATATCGGTAGGTTTTACGGTGTATCTTTTTGCACAGCGGTCGAGAAGGAATTTTTCCCCAGGCTTCATTTCGATCACTTTTGTGCAATTCTTAATGTTCAGGATTATTTTTCCATCAGCGAGGGTTGCAGAAGTAAAGTTGTCTTCATTGTAATCGCAAACGTTCAATTGTGTCCCGGTAACGTGGATGGTAAAATCCCTGGTTTTGACCAAAAATGGATGTACAGAATCGGGCTTGACCTTAAAAAAAGCTTCGCCTGCCAATGTTACGCTTCTGTTTTGTGGTGTGAAGTTACTTGAATAGGACAGTTCGCTCCCAGAATTCATATTGATTTCTGTCCCATCTGCCAACAACAATTTCGACTTCGACCCTAACGGGACTGAAAATACCTGAGTACTTTCGGGCTGAACAACTTGTTTTGTTCGGATTAAAAGACTAGATACCAACCCTATTAACAACAATGCGGCTATCGAAGCGGTCCATCTGATGATCAGGATTCGGACTCTAGTGCTTTTTTCGTATTGTTTTTTGTAAAACAGGACAAGTTGCCGATCCGACTGATCCTCAACGGATTTGGCGGAATCCCAAATATCTTTGATTGCAAGAAATTCGTTTTTGTTCTCTTGGTTTAGTTTTATCCATTCCAAAAATATTTTCAACAAACTTACCATATAATTTATATCCAACTATAAGTGCAACAACAGATAATATAAAAGTAATCATTCCAATTGAATATTTAATTTACAACATACAAATTTATTTATAAAGTTTTGATTTCCTAATTTAACTTTGTGAAAATTTGGTAAAAAATGTAATTTTGCAGAAAGTATGATAGTTAACTTGAATATTAACTTTACAAACTTTAATAACTTTACAAAAAATTGAAATCAATGCGTATTGACATCATTACTATTTTCCCCGAAATGTTTGAAGGTCCATTCAATCATTCAATTGTAAAAAGATATCAACAAAAGGGACATGTTGAAATTCATCTTCATCAGTTGCGTGATTATTCAACAAATAAACATAAAAATGTAGATGATGCTCCTTTTGGTGGTGGAGCTGGTATGGTAATGATGATAGAACCGGTCGCAAACTGTATTGAAAAATTAAAATCAGAAAGAACTTATGATTCAATAATATATACCAGCCCTGACGGAGAATTACTCAATCAGAAAAAAGCCAATAATTTATCATTATTAAAGAACATCATTATTCTTTGCGGTCATTATAAAGGCATAGATGAAAGAATACGAGAACATTATATTACTGAGGAAATATCAATTGGTAATTATGTACTTTCTGGTGGCGAATTAGCTGCAGCTGTAATTGCAGATTCTGTTATAAGATTGATTCCTGGTGTGCTAAACGACGAAACCTCTGCCCTATCCGATTCTTTTCAGGACGATTTGGTTTCACCACCAACTTACACACGACCATCTGATTATAAAGGGTTAAAAGTTCCGGAAATACTTTTGAGCGGAAACGAGAAAGTAATAAATCAATGGAAACATGAACAATCTGTTGAAAGAACAAAAAAAAGAAGACCGGAAATGATTTAGTTTTTCATTTTTATTAACTTTCAAATGTTAATAAGTCTATTTTATACTATAAATAGCAACTATTTATTAAGCTAATTTTGTAATATAATTTATAATATAAATTAATTACAAAATCTTTTAAAATGAAAAAAACATTTTTAACATTAACATTTATCTTATGTTCAGCATTTATTTTAAATGCACAACAACTTGTTTCAAAAAAAGGAATTCCAATCTTACCACAACAAGGTGATATAGCTATTGGAGTTAGTGCAACTCCTTTTCTTGATTTTGTGGGTAATGCAGCAAAAATTAATAGTACAACTGCATTTTCAAGTTCCGCAGCCTGGAATTTTCTCGATCCAACTCAAATGTACATTTACGGTAAATATTTCATTACTGATAAAACTGCAATAAGAGGAAAAATAAGAATTGGAATGAACTCAAAATCAGAAAATGCCTTTCCAACAAAAAATGGTACTACAACTAACGAACAAGTTGAAGATAAATGGACCCGCACAACAACGAATATAATTTTAGCTGCAGGTATTGAAAAAAGAAGAGGATATGGAAGACTTCAAGGGTTTTATGGTGCAGAAGCCATGATTTCTTTAATGGGTGGTCAGAAAGACTCTTACGAATATGGCAATGAAATAAGTTCAACTTATATATCTCCAAACCGATATGATTTTAATGGCAACGTTGTTGGTCCTAATTTCATTACTGAAAAGAAAAATGGAACAGTATTCGGTTTGGGATTAAATGCTTTTATTGGCGTTGAATATTTTTTCGCTCCGAAAATGTCAGTTGGAGGCGAATTTGGCTGGGGTATTGGAATTAATCAATCTTCAGGTGTAATGGGTAGTGGTGAGGTTACTTATGAATCCTGGGATGCTGTTAAATCTGTTGTAAAAACAGAAACAATAGAAACTGGTGGTAAAGTTTCTACTTTTAGCATTGACACCAAATCTACAGGTGGACAAATTTTCTTACTTTTCCACTTCTAATAAAATATTAAAGTTTAAAAAGTTTAAAAAGTGAGGTAATTTAAAAAAAACTACCTCACTTTTTTGTATATAAATTTTCAATTTTATTTATTTTTTCAACTTCAGATAAATTTCCATCAATCCAATTGATTTCAAATCCTTTCTTTTCCATACGTCTGAACCAGGTCATTTGTCGTTTTGCAAACTGATGAATCGCAATATTAAGCAATCTAAACATTTCATAATAAGTAATTTCATTATTCAGATACATCGTAATAAAACGATATTCCAAGCCATAAAATTTTAATTGCTCGGGTGTTAATCCACTCTTTAATAAATTAGCAATCTCATCAATCATTCCATTTTCCAGTCGCTTTTGTAAACGTTCAGTAATTCTGTTTCTAATAAGTTCTCTTTCAAAATGAATGGCAAATATCGTAAAGTTAATTTCGGTGAAATCTAAGTAATTTTGTTTCGTTTGTTCATAATTATAAATTTCCAACGCACGGATAATTCGTTCCCTTTCTATTAAATCAGTGGTATTGTGCAAGGGTTTTGCTTTCTTGAGCATTTCTGATATTTCATCCGTTGATTTATCTTTTAAAAACAATCGAAATTCTTCATTAACGGGAGTTTCAGAAAGCCGATATCCTGCCAGAACAGATTCAATATACATCCC
>CAYVNP010000117.1:0-3606 GCA_964452905.1 uncultured Bacteroidales bacterium | reverse complement strand
TTTTCAATATTGATGTACTATTGGTGTTTTCTTAACATTCAACTTTTGACAACTTGTACATTAATGATTCAACAAATAATAATTCAACAAATTTTTATTGCTGTTTCACTAGCGTTGCGTTATTAAATTATTAAATTCTATGAACCTATTGAAAACAGTATCTTGTAGCAAAATATTCAACGGCGGTGATTTGAAATTGATTTTGTGTTTTGGCGTAAATTTCATTTTTATAACTTATTGAACCTATTGTTTTTATAAAAATTAATATCTGATATTTTCTTAAAAATTATAACAACGCAACGCTAGTGTTGCTGTTTTATTATTTCATTTTTATTAATTCATTTCAGAACATATCGATTGAAATAATGGATTATATTTGTTTAACTATTATTGAAACCCTTTTTAAAGGTATCATGAAATGTTTTATAAAGCTAAACAAAATGTATTAATATTTTTTATATATGAAAAATAAACAGTTAATTTGGTTTCTTGTTTTTATATTTTTTTCACTTGATTTTTCCATTCAAGCGCAATGTTTGAAATTAATTTGGTCAGATGAATTTGAGGGTGATACCCTTGACTTGAATAAATGGAAATATGAACTTGGAGATGGTTGTCCTGCGCTTTGTCAATGGGGGAATAATGAAAAGGAATATTACCGAAAGGAAAATGTTTCAGTTAAAGATGGTAACTTAATTATTACTGCATTAAATGAAAGTATCAATGGATACAGTTATTCCTCAGGTAGAATAATCACAAAAGATATAGCCGACTGGACCTACGGACGTTATGAAGCTCGAATGAAACTTCCAAAAGGAAAAGGTATCTGGCCTGCATTCTGGTTATTGCCGACCAGTAAAGTTTATGGTGAATGGCCAAATAGTGGGGAAATTGATATTATGGAGTTGTTAGGGAATCAACCTAATAAGATGTATGGTTCAGTACATTTCGGTCCTCCATACAATCATTTCACTGCTGCATATACTTTGCCTTCAGGTGACTTCAGCCAGGATTATCATGTGTTTGCTTTAGAATGGACTGCCGATAGTTTGAAATGGTTGGTGGATGATAAAGTGTATACAGCAAGAGACCGCTCTACAGTGAATCCATGGCCATTTGATGAACAGTTTTATATTGTTTTAAATCTGGCGGTTGGTGGCAACTGGCCCGGAAATCCTGATGGTACAACTGTTTTTCCCCAACAAATGTTTATTGATTGGATTCATGTTTACAATGGAACCGAACTTCAAAAAATTAGGCAAAAAGGAATTGCATCAAAGCTTGCCAAAGATGTGGTTTATTCGGTATTAAATCTTCCTGATGAGAAATACTTTTGGACTGTTCCTTCAGATATGATCATTACTTCAGGTAAAGATTCATCATCAATTACTGTTCATTTCGGATGTAAAGCAGATACGGTGAAATTAAGAATAGAAGCGCCATGCGATACAGTATACAGGTTTTATTCGGTAAAATTTTCATCACCGACTTTAACCGGTATACAGCAAGTCTATCCAAAGCAAGATAATCTTGTCTATCAGATTTCTAATGTGACCGACTCACGAATATTCTGGGCATTTCCAAAAGATGTAGAATTATTGAATACATCTACTGATTCTACAATTAAAAATGTTAAATGGGGATGTGAAAATGGTACAATCAAAACTGATATTTCCAATGTTTGTGATACGTTTCAACTTAGTTTGCCAGTGAATGTCCTTGTACCTGCTATCCTTGGTGTTGAATCGACGCCATTAGATACAAAGGGATTAACATATACTGTTATTAACAATGCAACAGCAGTCAGTTATTCGTGGAGTGTATCGGGCAATTCTATCATAACTGCAGGACAAGGTACTGATAAAATCACACTTGATATTGGGAATAAAGATGATACTTTGTCGGTTACTATTCAGGATCCATGTAAAACTGATGTTTATCGGTTGCCAATTCGGATCAGCACAGATATTACATATTGTACATTTGAAGGTAGTATTCTCGATTTTCATACATTTTCAGGAGCTGCATATGAAATGATCACTAATACCTTCCAAACTGCTATTGATTCGAGCAGTCACATTGGAAAAGTATGCAAAAGTAAATTGACCTATTCCGGAATTTATGTTGATCTATCTGCATCCCTTGATTTTACTGTAAATAAATATATTAAACTAAAAGTAATGGGACCTAAAACAGGAATCATCAGATGTAAGTTAGAAAATCCAACTACCGGAAAATTTATTGAGAAAAATGTAAGTCTAACTGAAATTAACCAGTGGCAGGATCTTTACTTTGATTTTTCCGGAACTGCGTCGAATACGTATAATAGAATTACTTTATTTTTTGATTTCGGTTCAACTGCAGTGAATTGTTTTTATTTCGATGATCTGATTTTTTCTTCATCCATCAATTCAATTGAAGATAGGGTGGATGCCATTAATTTTTCAGTATTTCCTAATCCTGCTGATGACAGGATTGAAATTAAAAGCAATTTATTTCTCATAGATGAAATTTGCATATCTGATATTTCCAGTCGAATAATTTATAAAAATACTAAACCCATGCAGGGGAATATATCAATATCCCTGAAAGGATTTGATTGTGGTTTTTATTTTATTTCTGTTCGGAGTAAAGAAAATATTTTTTCACAAAAGTTGATCAAAAGATAAATACTGAAAAAGAACTAAAATTAAAAACCCTAAAATTTACATGAAAATTTATTTTTAAATTTGACTTTATTTTTCAAATATTAAATTTATATTTTTCTAAATAGTCGTCCCTCAAAAAGTCTTATTAAGAATACAGTTTAAAAGTTTATTTTTAAATGACCTTTTAAAAATTTTCTTATCAAAACAAGAATGCTTTAGCGCTGTTGGCAATAGAAAGCATTACACGAGTCCCGATGCAAAAATATTTTGTATTTAAAAAACATACGACCATCGGGACGGCTTGTAATACCGATACTCAATAAGTAAAAGTCCAATAAATTGTTCTTAACATATTGTAGATCGGCATTAACCATTCTAAATTATAAAATTGCCAATGGCATATTTTATAATAAGAATTGGTATAATGCGTGAAACAAAGCATTCGTAGTTTTGTGGAAATTTTTATTCAGTCTTGCCTTTTTGATCCTTTTGTAGCAAGACAAAAGGATATATTAAAAAATATTAAAGCTTTCTTCCTTTCTTTTCCTGCCATGAAAAGAAAAGGAAGCTAAAGAAAAATCACCGCTGGTTGAAAATTCACTATTTTCTACACCTTGTAAAACCCCGCAGTCAAACTCGTCGCTACTCTCCTCGAAACCGTGACTGCTTAGTACAAGCCAACGCATTTTACTTCGGCTTGAAAATAAACGTGAATTTTTAAAATGCGGAAAAATCTACAATGTTGTTTGTTGAATTTCATTATTTCTTGCAGATTCAAGTTCTGATTTTCTTTTAGATTATCTGGGATGATGCGGGTTTGAATAATAAATGAGGATTGAATAATAAATGAGAATTAATTTTAATATAGTTCAAAAAAAAACCTGCTCAAATTTTTGAACAGGTTTTTTATTTTAAGATTAATTAGTAGTTTATCTGGTAATACAAACCTTCTTGGTTA
>CAYVNP010000116.1:0-3793 GCA_964452905.1 uncultured Bacteroidales bacterium | reverse complement strand
GTTGTTGGCACTTGTGCGTCCCGTCCCGACTTAGTCGGGACGGGACGTAACTTGTCCGCCTCTGGCGGATTGCCTGACCAACAATAAGTTCTGCACAGGAAAAAAAATTCGCCCCAGCTATTATATCGCCCCATTTATTGACGAAAGATGCAGCGGTCTTCCATTATTAGAAAAAAGCGGAGATTAAATCCCGGCTTAAGTTGTGTGATACGCTTGCAGCGCACAAATAAGGCTTGTGCGCCTCTGGAGCATTTGAGATTGAGTATGAGGAGATTTACACACCCACACTCCCTCTCACTCTGCCCTTGTTGGTCGCCTGACCAACAACAGGTTCTGCAGAGGAAAAATATTCACCACCTGCTATTATACTGCCTCGCTTTTCTCGAAAGATGCAGCTATAATGCGATGATTGAGTATGTGACTATTAAGAAATTGAAGGGTTAGAGTTCCTTGTATTTTTGAGGGGATAAAATCCAAATGACCTGAAATAATAGGGCGCCAATGAAAGTCCATAAAATATCATTCCAGTCAAATCTTAGCTTACCTGACATTTGCGCAAACTCCCATCCAACTAATCCAATGACCGAAATTAAATTTGCGGAGAGATGTTTCTTTTTATAAAACCAACTTTCCGAATTCTTTTTTTTGAGCATGTATGGAATAATTACAACAAATAATGCTGGTATTCCAATTGCGGGGAAAAAGTTAGGTGCAACACCTAAAAGATATTTGATTATTGAATTATCACCGCTATAATTAGGACGAATATTATCTTGAATTTGGTTGAAGGCGCTAAAACAAAGAGCAAATATTAAAAACCAATAGTATTCTAATTTGAATTTCATTTCCTTGTGAGTACTTGACAAAAATAACAAAAACATGCAATTATTCTAACCCACTGACGGACAAAGAAAAAGTCATTCGCCGCGGCGATTGGCTTTTCCAGTTTGGCTCCCCTTAGCAACGAAAGATGCAACTTTAATAAGATGATTGAGTATGTGACTATCAAGAATTTATATCTAAAATAATTTAAACACCTCTTTTTATTGCAAGGGCAATTTGACCCGCGTGATATGAATTATGATATAGGATATGAGAAAAAAGCCTCGCTTTTGATACTGCCCCAAAAAATGGTGTTTGTATTATATCTGACCACGCCGAAGTAGGAGTTGTTTCTATAATCTCTTCTAGCATTTTAAATCCGTCGGCAATTAACTTTCTGCTTTCCTCAAAATTATTTCCCTGTCCCTCATCTTGCTTCCCAAAGGTAGTATTTTGAACCTCGATCGGCTTATCAAAAAAATAGCCAAACATAAGCATTGTCTCACCTATATGCCTATAAATGAACCCAACAGAAGAGGTATTTTCATTTAATGATTTCGAAATATTCTCACTATTTACCATATTCAATGAAAAACTACAAGAAAGAATATTTTGTTGCAAAAGGTCTCTAAAAATTTCTATTCCCATTTTTAATAGTTCTAAGGTTAATTATTTAGACAAATAAAAAGGTTACGCTTATAAAAGTAAAACCTTTTTATCATTATTGCTACCCTTACAGGTGAAAGATGAAGCTATCTTCCAATATTAGAAATAAATGGCCGATATAGAATCCCGGCTTAAATAGAGTGATACGCTTGCAGCGCACAAGTAAGGCTTGTGCGCCTTTGGTGCATTTGAGCGTGTGCGCCTCTGTTGCATGTGAGGAGATTCCCACACCCACACTCACTCTCACACTGATTTTGCTCTCTCCCGACGCTCACTACGTTCGGTCGGGATGTCGTAAAAAAATTACCCACTTCCGGTAGGCTATTTCTTTCTCCACTTTTCTACGAAAGATGCAACTCTAATTCGATGATTGGGTATGTGACTATTAGGAAATTGAAGGGTTGAACTGCTAGAAAAATGACATAGGACTAAACATTTAATAGGGATGTCTACTACTTTAAAAGTGACACATTTTTACCATCATTGCCTTTCCATTCCACCATAACTTCAGGGGCAGGTCTTGCATTGATTCCTTCTCCATAAACTGTGGCTGTACCATGGGTGTAGAATGCTTCCCAATCAACACCTTGTGGGTCAGTTATCCAACTCTTTTGAGATTTTGAATAGCAACAAGTGCATTCACCTTCTTCTCTAACTGTACCTTTTGCTTTTTGCATATTTTCATAAACTTCTTGCAATTCTGCTTCGTTTTCTAATTGCAAACCCAAATGCTCAATCCCGTTTTCGCTGTGTCCTGTGGAAATCGCATAATTTATTCTGGGGTCTTCCAACATCCATTTTGCATAGTCTGATTTTACAATAGTTGGCTGTGTGTTAAATAAAGCATTATAAAATTCAATGCTTTCATTAAGGTTTTTCACTCTAACGTGAACGTGAAATCTTTTCATTTTTCTGCTTTTAAATTGCGAATAATTTTAAATTCACAATCAAGACGCAGATGTATAAAAAAAGATGCAAATTATTTTTGTAAATCTTTTTTAACTTTTTGCAATGGCTCGCAACTGTCTTTAATTTCAAAGGAAATTAGATTGCCTAGTTTGTCTGTTTTAAAATGGCAACAAGTAATAAACTCAGCTTTCAACAATTGCCTTGCTCTTTGTATTCTTGATTTTGTTGCGGGTAAACTAAGGTTTAGTTTTTGAGCAATATCTACCTGTTTCATATTATCAATATCCGCATATTTTAAAGGGACTGAATATTCCTTGGGCAAAAAGTTAAGCATTGGTAAGATATAGTTTGCAGCTTCGCTAAAAGCGATATTTGGGTCTTCATTTTCAATTTCAGTCAGATTGTCTAAGTTGGTAAATTTTGAGTGTTTACGATAATGGTCGGTTATGGTATTTTGTGCAATTTGAAAAAGCCAACTTCTTATATTCTTAACACCTGATTTTGAAATACAGAAATTGTAAACTTTCATTAAAACATCTTGCAAAATATCATTTGTTAAGTCCTGTTCTTTAACTCTTTTTAAAATGAAATTTCTCAACTCGTTTTTATGCTCTTGCCAAAGTGCAGGAACATCACAGTTTGTCTTTGTTTCTTTTTGTATTGTCATTGAAACGCTGTGTCTATTAAACTTGCCGAAAACATTTTGGAGCTGACCTCTTTCATTTTTCTTAAAAATAAAGAAAAAGATGAAACTACCCTAACTCACTGATAGACAAAGAAAAAGCCATTCGCCGCGGCGAATGGCTTGTCCAGTTTGGTTCCCCTTTGCAACGAAAGATGCAGCTGTCTTCCAATTGTAGAATTAAAAAGGCCGAGATAAAATCCCGGCTTAAATAGAGTGATACGCTTGCAGCGCACAAGTAAGGCTTGTGCGCCTCTGGAGCATTTGAGCGTGTGCGCCTCTGGTGCATGTGAGGAGATTCTCACACCCACACTCCCTCTCACACTGATTTTTGCTCTCTCCCGACGCTCACTACGTTCGGTCGGGGTGTAGTAGAAAAATTGCCCACTTACGGCAGACTATTTCTTTCTTCACTTTTCGACGAAAGATGCAGTTATTTTTCACCTGAAAAAATAAAAAAAGCGCATCCATTGTAGAATGCGCTTAGAGTGTGTTTGAGTTTGAGAGAGAGGAGATTCACACTCCCCCCTCAAACTCACACTGATTTCAGCTCCCCTTATTGACGAAAGATGCAGCTATCTTCCAAGTGAAGCAATAAAAAAGCCAAGATCAATTCCCGGCTTAAGTAGAGTGAGTTTGAGTTTGAGTGTGAAGAAAAATCAGTGTAGGAATATTTCCCACACTCACTCTCCCTCTCACACTGATTTTGCTCCC
>CAYVNP010000115.1:0-3822 GCA_964452905.1 uncultured Bacteroidales bacterium | reverse complement strand
TTTTCCAGTTCAACTGTTTTTTGTTCCAGGTCTTCATTTGCCTTCATGAGAGAATCTTCCATTATCTTTCGCTGTGAAATATCTCTTATGACTGCGACAAACCCCAATACCTTTCCTGCATCATCTTTTAGAAAAAAAACAGTGGTTTCGCCAAAGAATAGATCTCCGGATTTTTTTTTATAAGGAATGGTATAGGAAAAAAAAGGGCGCTCGGTATTTTTTCGAATTTCCGTTCCGACAGCTTCATATTTTTCCTTGCTACCATAAACACAGAGAGTGTTTTTCCCTTTAACCTCCTCAAATGTGTATCCAAACATCTGGGTAAAAGATAGGTTGCAGGCATTAATATTCCGATCAATGTCTGTCACAACGATGGCATCTCTAATGCTATCAAAAAGAAGCCTGTATTTTTTATCACTTTCCCGCAATACATTTTCGGCTTGTTTGTGCTCGGTAATGTCAGCACAAACACCAATCCATTTATAGGGACGGTCTTGTTTGTCAAGCACGGGAAGCCCGTGGTCTTTCCAGTGCCGGTAACTGCCGTCTTTATGTTTTATCCTGTAATCGTAACGGATAGGCATCGTCTCATTACGGTGACGTTCCACTGCGTTAGTAAGCTGGTCCCTGTCTTCGGGGTGGATCAGCTTAAGCCATGCGCCAATGTTCCTTGAAATTACTCCCGGCTTATACCCTAACAGGCCATTGATGTCACCAAACCACTCAAGCGCATCACTGGTCATATCCCATTCATAAATCAAATCATAGGACGCCTTTCCGGCAATCCTGAGGCGCTTTTCACTCTCACGCAATGCTTCCTCAACTTGTTTGTGCTCGCCCTCTTTTTTTTCTAATTCCCGATTTCGTCTTTCTAATTCTCCGTAAGTCGGTTTTTCATTCATATGGAATCCCTTTAATTTCCAAACAGGCATCAATTTCTGGAGTAAACAGCTATCAATCAGCCTACAATATATTGTGGTGCAAAACAAATAGAATTTCAGGCCCCGTTTTAAACTATATGAGAGAACAACATTATGGAATGAATTAAGATTCCGTTACAGCATATTGGAGTTATGTTGCGAGTGGTTCTAACCCTTTAAGATAACAGCAAAATTCGATTTATTCCTTGCATATTCATATCGATAATAAATTCAATCGGTTAGAACACGTTTTAAAAATTCTCAAAAAAACTGGCAACATAATATTTTGCCTCTTTGCGTACCTCACCGTGTCCGGCACAAGCAGTCCCAATTGTTAAAGACTGTCCAGCCAGGCAAGCGTTTCCTCGTTGTTTTCCCAATCTATTAGCTCATCTATTTTTTTATCATGCGTTATTTTTGACTGTGTGTATTCGATAAATCTTTTCTGGATATCACGTTTTCTCGACAGATCAATATGCAAATAAGCCATGGTGGATTCTACACTTTTATGTCCAAGGCGATTTTTTATATCAGACACAGGATCACCTGAAATCCGCATATTCACAGCACAGGAATGCCTGAAGCAATGTGCAGGGCTCATTCCTTTGAGACGTTTTGGGGGGAGCGCTTTCGCCAAATATTTCCTGCAAATTTTATTAATGCCGTGCCTTGTCAATTCTGTTTTTCGCTGGTTGATGAACAATCGTTGACCAAACAAAGGGATAGGATCAATACGGTAATTTAAAATGTAGTCTGTGATTAAAGATGCTGTTTTGGGCCATAGGTTAATCAGCCGGTACCGGTTCCCCTTGCCCAGGACTGCGATCGTTTCGTTCACGGGATCAAAATAGCCCAGGTCAAGAGTTGCAATTTCACTGGCCCGGGCACCGGAGTCATAAAGGAGATGAAGGATGGTATAATCCCTCATCCCCTCTTTTTCCTTGAGATTTACTGTTTTAAAAACATTCATGATCTCATCCGGATACAAAAACCCCATAATTTTTTTTTGAGCCCTTTTTTGTGGGATACTCAGGATAGCCTCGGCAATCTGTTTTTTATCCGGATGCATAAACCGGATCATCTTTGCCAATGATTTAATGACGGCAAGCCGGTTATTGCGGGTTTGAACCGTATTTTGCCTTTGGGTCTCCAGGTGATACAAAAAAGACAGCACAGCCTCTGCTGATAAATGTTCTATGTTCAGCGATTTGATTTTGATTGAATGATGGCCTGCCAGGAAATACAAAAACAAAGAGAACGTTTGCCGGTAAGCTTTAATGCTTTGTTCACTTGTTCCTTTTATCCGGGGTAAGTATTGATTAAAATATTCAAGCAGGCAACTTGATAATTTCATATGGCCTCATTCATTGACATTGAAAAATCAAGCATCTGGCGGCGGTGTTTTGCATCCAGAACCTTTAGATATTTGGTTGTGTATTTATATTCGCAGTGCCCCATATAAACTGCCAGAACCGGTAATGCGTTTTGAGGGGATTTGCTCTGCTGTTTAATTCGTTTTAGCGTATTCACAGCAAATGAGTGGCGCAGTGAGTGGTGTGAAGGGCCGCAAAAATTAGTAGTGCCTATTATTTTTCGTGGCTGAGCAAGGTTAATATATTTGATCACTTCTTTAAATTTTAGATCCATATAACTTTTTAATATTTTTGTTTGATTGCTTTTTACCAGCAGGAAAGGATTATCCTCTTTTTCAAAAAACAACCGACGAACGTTTAAGAGGTTGTTTATTTCAGCAACTACGGCCTTTGGTATAGGGATCAGCCGGTCTTTTTTAAATTTTGTTTTCTCAATATAGATCGTCCTTTCTTCAGGCATATAATTGGTTTTTAACAGATTAAGCGTCTCTGAGATTCTAAGTCCGCATCGGGCCATCAATAAAAAAGAAATATAAGCGCTAAAATCACCTAAATAAAAGGGTTCTGTTCTACGCATCAATTTAATGACGCTATTGATCAAAAGATCTGTTTCGTCCGGAGAAAATATAAAAGGAACGATCTGGTTTTTCGGTAACTGGGCGATTTCCAGTAATGGATTTTCCTGGATCAGATCCTTGCGGACAAGAAAGTTAAAAAACATTTTGATCATTCTACAACTCATATTTTTGGATCGGTTTTCGTAATCAAGGCCAGCTCTGAACTCAAGAAAAAACGACGGATTAAAGGATGCCCAGGTTGTATTTTTTTCAACCACATATCGATCAAAAATTTTAAGATGGAAAACCATCGGTTTTATTGAATACCCCAACTGCAAACGATATTCGACAAAAGCCGCCATGTGTTCAGCCAAAAAACTTTTAAAGCAGTTCATCAAGGATAATCTCCCGCATCAACTTAATATGGATGCTCAGATACTTACGGGTTGAGTCCATACTTTTATGGCCCATCATCTCTTTGATTTCATAAATGGATGCGCCCGACTCTAAAAGGTTCTGTGCATATGAATGACGTAGCCAATAGGTAGTTGCCGAAAGATTGTTTTTTTGCATGCAGTCCCGGATATAATGGGTGATATCATTTTCTGAATTTACAGGATTATAAGGCGGAACAAGCTGTAAAAAAAGAGTTCGGGATTCGCTTTTCGGCCTGCCTCCAATGATATAAGCGGTGATTGCCTTGATGGTGTCATCCGGCAGCGGAAGATGAGCCGGGCTATAATTTTTCCTGGATCGAATGAAGATTTCTTTTTGCCTGAACGAGATATCATCCAGGGTTATCAAGCTGATTTCTCTGGGGCGAAGCCCCAGGTAGTACGCCAGGTGCATTGTTGCATATGTGCGAAGATCTTTTGAAACACAAAGGTCAAGGCTGCCAAACAATTTCTCGACTTCTTTTGCACGTAGAAATTTTGGTGGTTTTGAACGTGCAAACTCTGGCGGGCTTTTGAC
>CAYVNP010000114.1:0-3826 GCA_964452905.1 uncultured Bacteroidales bacterium | reverse complement strand
CGTAACTATTCAGCCCCAAAAATAAGCAAGTCCAGTTTAGGCGGAGCAAGAGTAGCAACTTTAAGGGCATGAAGAGAATTGATGCCATTTTTTCTTGCAGTAGAAAGATAACTCCGAATACGACAAAACATATCAGCACCGTGAAGACTTCTGAAACATCCAGAAATTTTTTGTTTCACTTTGATCATGCGGATATCCTGTTCCGCAAGGTTATTGGTGAAAGGAACAGAAAAGTCATATAAAAACAATAAAGTTTCAGATTGTTTGAAACGTAATCGATCCAAAAGATTTTTTCCAGGGCGTTGTTTTTGTCGACCTCTGGTTCCATTTTTGGGTAACGGATCTAATAAAGAATGGTAAGCAAAGCCTGTATTTAAGATCAATTGATATTTCATTTCCAGTTGGTGCAGTTCAGTGGTTGGGATTGAAGATAAACTTAAATTTTTGCTAGTCTCAACCGTAAGATACATCGTCAAAAGTAATTGCTTCATTTCTTCAGCCCAAGGCTCATTTTTTTCTTCAGAAATAAAAGTCAATTCTCGTAAATGATGGGCATTACAAAGTGCATGCTGACATAAAAAATCGAAATATGATTTCCAGTGATCATGAACCGCAGTCCCTTTAAATTCTGAAAGAATTCCAATAGCCTCCATTGCATCTTGTCCACGTTTCGCATTAACACTATAAAAAGTTGCAAATTGACAGGATGCAACATGTAGCCAATTTAATAGTCCAGCACAACGTAAGCCACTCTCATCAAAATTAACGACATTTGCATCGCAGATATATTGTTTGATTTCTTCGCTAATGGGTGCAAGTTTATCAAAACAACGTTCCTGAAAAGAAAACAGCGTTCCGCAACTTATGGAAAGATTGAAACAGTCTTGGAATATTTCAGATACCCGTTCATATGGAATCAGTTGTTGGTTCAGCATGTATAATGCCAGTGCGCGAATATTATGTCCATACCCAACAGAAGCTGTAACTTCTGCGGGAAAATCAGCACTATTTTTTTCGCCGCAATAGGGGCAACAAACAGTATTCACTTGATGTTCTGTTACACAAATATTTACCGGAGGTATATCAAATATTTGACGATGCTCTGTTGAATCAGCAACGACATTTTGTAAAGAATTTCCACATTGACCACATTGATCTGGCGTATAACGAATAATTTTATCAGGTTTTTCTACAGCCCGAAGCGTTTCTCCCTCATGACCTTTTTGTCCGCCAGCTTCTCGATTAGATTTTAATCGTTGGCTTTTTGTGCGTTGCGGTTTTTTTAGTCCATCGCTGGAAGGCGGCTTGCCGCTATTGTGGCTGTCTTTATTAAGCCGACTTTGTAAATCTACTACTTGTTCCTCAAGCTCAATTATTCGCTCAACAAGAACACTAATAATATCCCAGGCTTCCTCAAGCGTTTTTGGCTTCTCCAGATGGTTCATCTGTAATTTCCTTTTTTTGAATTTTTCGTTTTAAGGTTAATTGTTCTTTTGAATCTATTGTCCATTCTACAACTTCTCCTTTTTTAAAATCCATACCACGGGCTATCGCAGCAGGAAAATTAACATACCATTGCTCTGTTCTTTCTCGACTTATTAGCTGAACCGTTGTTTGATATCCCATGTCTCTATGATATAGCATAGGGACAATGATAATAAAAGCTCTTTTTTGAAAATATCTCCTGATTTTTGATTGTTGGTTGGTTTTAGTTATTTGAAATTAATTAGGGGCTGAATAGTTACAAGAAACCAAAGATTATTATCAACGTTTTCTAGATCAATTAAATAGAAAAAATACGAATAATCGTTTGATATACCCAACCCGAAATAGAAACGATAAAATCAGATCGGTTTAAGCAGATGTAATTTAGTACCCACAAATTGTTTAATAAGAGCCCTGTGTTGTGGGGATGATTTATTGCAAAAAGTCAGAACAGCATCCTGAAAATCTCTGAAATGTTCATAATAAATATTATTAATAGCCTCCTTCTTTAATAACTTCCAAAAACGTTCAATTAAATTCAAATTTGGCGAATACGTGGGCAAAAATATCATTTTAATGCGCGACGTTTTCAGATAAGCCTGCACGCAAGGATTTTTGTAATATTTTGCATTATCAACAATAGCGTAAATTTCTGCTTTATTATAATAAAAAACCTCAAGTTCTTTAAAAAAAGAGATCACGGTTTCAGTATTAATTGTTTTGTAATTTCTGACCAATACCTCTTGTGTTATCGGATTATATGCGCCGTTTAAGTTGCAACGATTTCGACCTGAATTTGCAAGGATTTCTTTGTCTTGACCCACTTTTATCCAGGCTTTGCTGATGCCTGGATTGTGATACGGGTGCATGCCGTCCATAAAAACAATTGCTTCATCTTCTTTAATATTTTCTACAAATTCTTCATATGCCTTTTTAAAAGCGGCTTGTTTTACAGGATCCATTTTCGAAGGAATTAAGCTTGTTTGTTTATAACTAAAACCCAACCGATGCAACAAATCTAAAATGCCACTTTTAGAATAGCTTTTCCCAAAGTTTGACTTGATAAATAATCTGATCTGTTTGGAATCTGTGATTAATGTCTTTTCTGTATATTGACTAACGAGAGCTTCTTCTTTTGTGCTTAATTTACCTTCATATCCACGATATTCGTGGAATAGGTAGTCTATTAAGTTTTTTCTTTCAAAATATCTCTTTTTCCAATTTGATATCGTATTTTCGTCTAATAATAAAACGTTTGCTATTTCTCGACCCTCATATCCATCGTTAAACATTAAAAGTGCTTTAATTCGATCTCGGCTCGATCCTATTTTGACCGTTTTATGGATTTGTTTCAGTTCTTTAACTTCTGCATCCGTAAGTATGATCTTTTGCATACCTTATTTTCGCATGGCTACTTAAAAAAAACTCATGGATTGTTTCTGTTATATTCTGTCTTTTATTTCGGGTTGGGTATAAAACCAAATAGAAGAAAAAATAAAGCAAATAGATATGATTATCAAAGATAGAATGTATGCCATGCGCAAAAAGAATCTTGCTTCAAAATGGGAATCATTAGCTGAATGGCTTATAGATCCGGATTCTAAAATTAAATCAAAATTTTGGAAAATTATATCAGGAAACGATATACCTAAAGAAAATGGTATATCTAGTGAAGATCCTCCGAAAAATCCAGAAAATCTATCCCAAACAAGTAATCATGAACCCGTTAATCCTCAATTATTACCTGAATCCATTATCTCCAATCCTATACAAGTGCCTATCAATAATGAAGGTAAAAAAACGTCTGAATTCAATCCTATACAAGCGCCTGAACTTAAAATAGCTGAGTTTATAGAAAATCCTAATGAAGGTAATTTTTCGACATCATTTTCATCGTTAACGAGCGAAAATTCGAATGAAATCAAGAATAGCCAAAATAACGTCATCCAAAATATCGTAGAAAATAACACGAACACGACCCAGATTAAAAATGAAAAAATAGAAAATAAAAAAGTCAAAAAAAATAAATCCGAGACGACTGAGATTAAAAAAGAGGATCAACCCATCCCTCCTACTGAACAAACGAATGAAGAAAATAGCCCGACTATCATTAAAAATGATAACCAGACTAACGATCTTTCTTTTGCATCAAATCCCTGTTTGAAAGCAGGCGAAGCCGCAGTAGGAATCGGTGCCTTAGGGGCCTTAGTTGTTGGGGGTGCTTATGCATTGAACAAAATGTCTTATAAAAAGCCGCCTTTAGGAACTCGAATCAACAAATCCTCCGATCGAAAATTGGGAACTCAGTTTAATAAACTGTCTGAGAGAAAATTAGGAACTT
>CAYVNP010000113.1:0-3960 GCA_964452905.1 uncultured Bacteroidales bacterium | reverse complement strand
TTATTTCCGACAAAGATTATGATTACACTACTGAAAGCGAAAAGACCTTGAAAAACTTCAAGGAGGTGTGCGAAAAAGAAAAAAGTTTTGACAAGGTTCAGCAGGAATACGATCAGTTGTATAACAAAATCCTGCATAAGAAAACACAAGACCTTACAACGAACAAAGACGAAATAAAAAAGGTTCTGAAAAGCGAGATCGTTACTCGCTACTATTACCAAAAAGGCAGGATTGAGGCGTCTTTATCCGATGATCCGGTTGTTAAAAAAGCCATCAGTATTATTTCCGATTCCACTACGTACCTTTCAATCCTGAAAGGAACATATAAAGAAAAAGCGGATACGAAATAAAATTTGAATGTTAAAATTATATACACTCGGATTGCAAATCCGAGCGAGCCTTTAGGTTCATATTTTGATATTTTAACAAAAGATATTATGATGTAATTTTTTCTTTTTTGCTACTTTTTTCTTTTGTTAATATGTGTTAATTTGTTAATTGAGGTTAACTATAGCGCGAGCTAGGGATTAAAATCCGAGCCAGCGGGATAAATCTATTTGTTATTTATCAATATTTTGAATGAACTCTTTAATATATTTATCTGTTTCTATTATGATTTTCTCAATTAGTTGATCTCTTCTATTTTTATTATCCCTATTATCAGTATTATACAATTGACATATTTGATTATTATCACTTAATAGTAACTTATTAGGATAATAATCTTCAAAATTAATCCAAGAGATTGGAGTACCTGAAAATTGATATGAATTTCTATGAACTAATTTATGAAATACTTCTACATATTTTTTTGATTCTTCTCTTTTACTTACATTTTCTTTGTTTTCATTTATACCCCAGAATGCAAGTTGTAAGCCATCACCATCATTTATTATTTCAGCGTGAATGCTTATATGGTCAATATTATTCTTATAAATTGGATTAATTATTTTTTTATTTAGTTCATTAATTATCTGAACTGAAAGTTCATTTCTAATTTCATCTGTGATATTTCTAATTTCTTCTAATGAATTAAAATATTGAATATTTGTTGTAATAAACTTTTTTATTTCAGTTTTCATATTGTCATTTATTGATTGTTTGGTTAATATTTTAATTGTATTTATATATTGTAAAATCGTTTCTTTAACTGAATTATAAGAACATTGATTTAAGGAGTTATTTAACCAATTTAAAATATTATCTTGATATGATTTTTTATAATAATCTATATTTTCTTCCAATCTCTTATTTTCATCAACGATGCTTGATTGACTTGGATTTGAGCCAAACAAAGTAAGATAAATGATATAACTTGGATTAAGATTATTTTGTTTTGCATAATTAGAATACCTTACAAGTTGTTTGTATTGATCAGTTGCAAAAATTTTATTTTCTATAATTATGCCTTGCTTTTTATTATTTGTAATTAAAATATCTATTCGACCACCCTCTTTGAAATCTTCATCAATATAACCAGCAAATTGCTCTGTAACAACAATTATGTCATTAATTTCAAAATCGCCAATATTAAATTCATCTAAAAATAGTTTAAGAAATAAATCTCCATTGTAATGTCTACCATTTGGTCTCAGTAATTCAGCAATAAATAATGAATGTAATGCCTCAGCACTTCTCAATGAAAATAATTCAAACAAATTAAATTCAACTGCCTGTTCCTTTTTTTCTTGCCAAAATTTTCGATAAATATTTCCTATTGTTACAATTAAGGTTTTTTCTATTTCATTCATATTTTAACTTATTATATTTCAGTTTTTGAACGTAGGCAAGAAAACAGTTCTTTTGCATACTATAGTCTCGTGTCGCCCGTGCGGTTTGCAAATTTGCTGTTTTGTGTGTCAACTGTCTTTCATCGGCTTACATACAGCATTTTGCAGCTACCCGTAGTTGTCAATTTCGAAGCACTAAACTGTCTGCCATTACTTAACTTGATTCGAAGCACAAGGCACCATTTAACCACTGAATCGCCAATTTCACATATGTGCTGTTGCCTCCCCCCTTTTTCAGAGGCGAGATAGTAGCTTTTTTCAAAGAACATCGGACAAAAGAATTAATGTCAAACAAAAAACTTTTGTATTATGAACTCACAACCAAAATTTCAAAAAAAATCGTTCACAATCGTTGAATAGGCAATTCATCGTATGGCGCCATTTCTCAAAAAAATTTATTCGCTTTCAGCGGTGAAATAATCAAATAAATCAATTATCCTTCAAACACCTTATAGAAAAACCACTTGTCTTGTTGATGTAGTTTCTCTGCATATCAGAATTATCGAAGCTCAAGTGCCGATAAAAAGCACCTGTCGGAGGATTGCCATCTGTAGCCGACCACCAGTATCCGCCATTCACAAAAACGGAGAACGAACCAATTTCGGAACGACGACCACCAGGAAGAGCCGAAAAATTACTTTCATTTGTTGCATCAGTATTAGGTGAACTCCAATGCGTTGTACCAGCTTCTTTCATTCGCCCACCGGCCATTGAACCAAGATAAGTAGAAAGTATTGTCCATTCAGCATCACTTGGCACGTGCCAACCGGAGGGGCACAGTTTATTGGTATTTACGGTGTACCAATTGTATAAACGCCCATATGTATTAATTGTATCAATGTTTAGCGTATTATTATAAGAACAATACGCAGGAGTTATTAATGTTGCCCATACTGTTTTATCAATAACTAAAGGAATAATAGTATTATCATTATATTTAGTAGTTTTTAAATTTTCTGCCATCCATACCTGTGTGCCAATTTTTACTATATTATAAGTATTGTTACTTGCATCAGTTACTGTTGGCAAAGCATTATAAGGATATTCTACATTAATTTTTGGCAATGCCATCAAAAAACCATTATCAGTGATATAGTAATTTTGTGGAATATTATTTTTTTTCAAATTAATATTATCTGCATACAACGCATACGGCACACTCAATAATTGACTGGTGCCCATTAATGCATAAGAATTGCCCCCCATAGCATCCATTTCCACTTTAACAAAATATGACCCGTTTGCCCAATTGATTGTTGAAAAATCACCGCTAACCTTTGTCCCGCCACCAATAGCTAAATTTATTATTCCATATTGGTCAGTTGTATCAGAGTGTGTTTCAGAATAAACAGATAAACCATTTATTGTTCCCCGTACTAAAGAGATACGAAATGAGACTTTTTGATTTGCTATTGCTATACCGTTAATGTTACGAGCCACTGCCTGATAGCTGAAACTTTGAGGAGCCTGTGCCAATGCCATTGTGTATACTGCAATTGAAACTGCGATTGTAAATGCAAGTGTTGTAAATAATTTTTTCATAATTTTAAGTTTTATAATTTAATAATCTGATATGATGAAACCATTTTCGTATCGGAATATATTTTCAAGATATATGTTCCTTTTGAAAAAGGCATAAGGTCAACGATTTGTTCGGTATTTGTAATGTTTGTTGTTGAAATGTATCTGCCTTCGAGGGAATACAAATCATATTTCATTTTCATATTTTCCGTTTGAATTGATTTTATTATAAGTTTGTCCTGTGTCGGATTTGGATAAACGGTCAAAACAGTTTTTGATTTTATTTCATCAATTGCGGTTATTTTTAATGTTCCCTGCTGAAAGCCATTGGTAAGTGTTGTAGTCCCGTTTGTAAATGTTTTTGATATTGGCTCTCCAATTGTCCAGTTGATAGTCATATTACCAGATGTTCCTTTTCCACCTGATGTAGCAAATACATTGGGCTTGTTTGTCTGACTATATATTGCACATAACCACCAACTGATAAATAATAACAAAATTGTTTTTTTCATTGTATTTGGTTTTAATTAATATTCCATCTCGCTCAGATTTGTAATCCAAGTGCCTGTATAAAATTCTCAAAATTCATATTTCAAATCATTACTGATGCGTTAATATTTCACTGTTACTAAATAAGTTAAGTTGTTCT
>CAYVNP010000112.1:0-4318 GCA_964452905.1 uncultured Bacteroidales bacterium | reverse complement strand
AAAAATATTATTATCTTAGCAGTGCAATGCACAAAAGCAGTACGAGTTCCGTTAGGCGTCATTCAAACAAAATAAATGAACAGGACAAACTATTTAAAAATATGACAACAAGTAATACGAAAGTTAAGTACAATACGATACACCCGTTTGACACAGTGTATTCGTTAGTTTTCATCTATTTAATGTTAGATTTATTTGCAAAAACAGTAGTCATTTCTATCAAGGACTATTTGAAAAGCGGTTCATTTGAAATCTTGTCATATTCAACTTTTATAACTTTATTTTTCATATTTCAATTGACTCGTATGTATTATCATTTGAAAAATTTTGAAAATATAATTTCAAAAGAAGAGAATAATCATTTTTTAGAAATTTTGCCTCTAAACATACAATCTTTGGAAAAAAGTATCCGCTTGATTTTAGCTATTGTTTTAATACTTTTCATTAAAGTACAAGATTCTTACCCTTATGTGTTAGGCTTCTGCTTTTTTGTTTTGTTTTTATGGGATGTTATTGTAACCAATGGATTAAGTTCAAAGTGGAATACTACTTTTAATAATAACACTACAAAAGAAAGTTTAGAGACTGGAAAATCATTTTTTTACTGGAGTGAAGATTTATTCGATGAAAATTTCAAACCATTTTGCAATTATTTTATTAATTTTAAGTTTTATGAAAGATTATTCGGATTGTTTGCTTCTGGTTCTGCGCTATGGTATTTTTATACAAAAGAAAACAGTAGTAGTATTCCGGTGTTTTTTTTGATTATTTTTACATTTCTTTTTATCATTTGCAAACTGTTAGGAAATTGGATTAGTAAAACCGGAACTCCACAGAGATTTATTTATGAACAGATTAAAAATATTTTTGAACCTTTTTATATGCCACTTTTTAATTTAATTAATAACATAACAAATAATTCAAATGAGTAATCTAAAAAAAAATCGTTTGGCTAAATGGATAACAATAGTTTTATTATTTAGCCTTGTTTGCTTTTTACTTTGGAATAATTGGAAAAAGCCTAGTGAACTTGTTACAGTAAAAATTGCTACTTCAAAAAACCTTTGGTGTGCAGTGACCCTTATTGCATTAGACAGACATTACTTCGAACAAGAAGGGTTGAAGCCTGAAGTTAGCTATCAGGCGGCAGGAAGACTTAATATGGACGCTTTGCTGGGCGGTAGTGTTGATTTCGCAAATGTTGTTGAAACTAATATAGCTTATCAAGCATTAAATAATGTTCAGGATTTGAAAATTCACGGAAGAATTGTATCAGCAAATGATTATACAATTTTAACTACCTTGAATTCCAAAATCATTGTACCACAAGATTTTTTAAACAAAAGTATTTCATATTCACAAGCAACTGGTGCTGAATCATTTTTATTTTGGTTTATGGAGCGTAACGAATTGTTTGATAAAAATTTAAAACTCATTCCGTTACAACCATCAGGTTTGGTTGACAATTTCAAAGGTGGTGGTAGCGATGCTGTTGTTACTTGGGAACCTTTTGTTTCCACAATACATAATCAAAAAAGGGATTTAGGCACTCTTTTTAGAGCTGACTCTCTTGGATTTAAAGGTATAATGACTGTTGCAACCAAGGGAACTTGGGCATCAAATAATAAAAACACTGTTGAAGCCTATCAACGGGTAATGCAAAAAGCATCTAAATTTATAAAAGATAGCACTGCAACTGCCCAAATAATTCTGTCAAGAGAAACAGGGATACCAGCAGAAACTATCGCAAATTCGTGGGAAAGTTTTAACTTCGATTATACTACAAACCTTGAAAGGGAAAAAATATTAATTGTTGATGTAATAAGAAGAATAAAACTTATGGTGCCAGAAAAAAAAGACGTAAAAGAACAAAATATTGAAAGTTACTTTAGATAAAATGGGGAAATTATTAAAACAACTATTTATTTTTTTTCTTTTATCTCTACTTCTTATTGCATTATGGGAAGGAATAAGGAATTTTGGCATTATCAAGCAGGAATTGTTGCCTTCCAGCAAAGAGATAATAATTGCTTTAGTAAAAATTCTTGGAACTAATAAATTTTGGATTGACCTGTTAAATAGTCTTGAAAGGGTTTTTATTGGTTTAACTTTGTCTTGTATTGTTGGGATACCATTAGGATTTTTGATAAGTAGTAACAAATATTTAAAGCTAATCATTGAGCCCGCTATTGACTTTTTGAGAAGTATTCCAATTACATCACTTTACCCTGTCTTCGTTTTAACTCTTGGGATTAATAACCAAGGGAAAATTGGAATGATATTTTTAGGATGTGTTTTAATCATTATGCTTCACACAATTATTGGTTTTGAAAATAAAAGTAAGCAGCGGCATTTAATAAGCAAACTATATGGAGCATCTGCTTATTTTATTTTTTTTAGAATTATTATTCCTGAAGCATTACCGAATATTGCAACAGGATTAAGAGTTTCAATTGGATATGCTTTAATTATTTCAACTCTAACAGAAATGTTTATGGGTGCTACAAATGGAATTGGGCAGTCTTTGATGGAATCTTACTCTATTTATAATCTATCAAATATGTATAGCTATATTGTAATTTTAGGTTGTCTTGGATATATACTAAATAACCTTGTTTCAAAATTTGAAAATAGAATATCCGAATGGAAACAACGATAAATAAAAAAGCACACATTTCTGTCCAAAATATTTCTTTACAATACAATAAAAATGAAGAAATAGTAAAAAACTTGTCATTTGAAGTTCCTGCTAATGAATGTTTTTGCATTGTTGGTCCGAACGGTTCAGGAAAATCAACTATCCTTTATTCAATTATTAATCAAATAACCCCTTCAAATGGTGCAATAAGAATATTACCTGACAACCCTATAATTGCTTATTTAAATCAGGATTATAGACAGTCAAATTTATTGTGGGAAAGTGTTATTGATAATATTTCATATCCCTTAATATTTCAGAATCAACAACAAAGAGAAAGAAATGAACTTGGTGCTAAAATGATTGAAAAGTTGATGCTTGAAGTAAAACATAATCATAAAGTTTTCAAATTAAGCGGTGGTCAACAGCAATTAATTTCAATTGGTCGTGCTTTAATTTCAAATTCTGATATTATGATTTGTGATGAACCGTTAAGTGCAGTTGATATATCACATTCTTTAAATGCTCTTAAACAATTAGAATTATACCGAAAGCAAATAGAGTTTCCTTTATTATGGGTTTCACATAATATTGATGAAGCCCTTTTGGTAAGTGATAAAATTGGACTGTTAAGTAAATTTCAAAAAAACTTTTTCAAAATCATACTTAATCCTCTGCCTTACCCAAGAGCGATTGAAGATTTAGCTTCTAAAGAAGCAGTATACATCAAAAATGAAATAATAGAATTTCTCCAAAAAGAAACATCAAATCAATATGACAAAAAGTAATAAAATAAATTTGAACGAAGAACAATTTAATCAAATTCAAAAGCAAATCCAGTATCACATAACTTCAAATCCATATGAGTATTTGGATTTGAATGCAAATGTTAGGTTAAAATATTCAATCCATCTGAATGTTACAAGACCAATGAGTTCAAAAGGTATAGCAAAATGGTTATGGAGTAATAATTATTTATACGCTAATAAAAAAGTACTTGACATAGGTACAGGTTGTGGTATTCAAGGGATAGTTTGCAAGTTAGGTGGAGCCGATTTTGTAACCTGTACAGATGTTATGCAAAACGCTATTAACTGTACTAACGAGAATATTAAAAACATCTTACCCAAAAATGACAATACAAAAGTAATTTTATCGGACTTGTTTTACTCTTTAGATGAGAATGAAAAATTTGATTTAATAATTTTTGCTCAGCCATATTTTTCAGGAAAACCAATCGAAAATTTTGATTTCACTATAGGGATGCTTAATACTATAGAAATTCAAAACAATTTTTTTGAAAATGTACGGAAATATTTAAAACCCTGTGGTAAGATTTTAATGATGGGCTGGAATTTTGCTGGTAAAGAAAATAATCCTATTGAAGTCTCAAAACAACATAATCTAAAAATAAATAAGGTAGAAAAGTATTTTGACTGGCAAGGTGTACAACAAGGGGTTTTTGATGTTGTACTATTTGAACTCTAACAAAAAATGAACGAACGCCTAACAAAGGCTATATGCAATAAGGGTTTCAGTGGTAATTCAAGCATTCTACCCCGCTCAAACTTCGCTGCATTTTGACAGGAAAGTAGCCCGCAATCCCTTACTGCATATAGCCTCAACCGTTATAAGCAATTCAGGTGATCAACAGGATTCGTAAAGCAGCAATTTTACAGG
>CAYVNP010000111.1:0-4459 GCA_964452905.1 uncultured Bacteroidales bacterium | reverse complement strand
GATACATTCAATCAGGATTATTCGGTTCTGAATGAAAAGGAATACCTGATTACCGAAGCGCTTGAACTGAAAAATATTTTAACACTGAATGAAGTTTCTGAAATTGTTGGTCAGCAAAAAGTGGTGCCGCTCATCAACTCACTGATTGAAAAAAAAGTGGTAGTGGTGGAAGAAAAGATCATTGATCATTTTAAACCAAAAACAGAAACATTTGTTTGCTTGTCAAAAGAATTTGAAGACGAAGAAAAGCTGAAAGAAGTTTTTGATACATTAAATAAAAAAGCATATAAACAACTTGAGCTATTGATGGCATTTATAGAGTTGTCAAAAATTCATACCGATGAACCGAGGAATGTTACTCGCCCTGCATTGCTTACAAAAGCAAATGCTTCTTCATCCCAACTGAATGCACTGATTGAAAAAGGAATCATGGAAGTGTACACCAAATCTGTTTCGAGATTGCAGGAATTACAAACAGCTATTCATGATTTTTCTGTTTTCAGTGAAGAACAAATGTCTGCCTATAATGAGATAAAAAATTCATTGAAAGAAAAACAGGTTGCCTTGCTGAAAGGAATTACGTCGAGCGGTAAAACAGAGCTTTATATCCGCCTGATTGATGAAGCCGTCAGTCAGGGAAAGCAGGTGCTTTATCTGCTGCCTGAAATAGCGCTGACCACACAGATCATCAACCGCCTGCGAAAACATTTCGGGAATGATGTGGGTATCTATCATTCCAAGTTCAATAAAAATGAGCGTGTGGAGATATGGCAGAATATGATTTTAAAAGATTCCTTCCGTAAATACAAAGTGATACTGGGTGCACGTTCAGCCGTATTCCTTCCTTATGACAATCTTGGTTTGGTGATCGTTGATGAAGAGCATGATTCGTCCTACAAACAGAATGATCCTGCACCACGATATAATGCGCGTGATTCAGCAATTTATCTTGCACAACTTCACGGAGCCAAAACATTGCTTGGTTCTGCCACCCCTGCTGTTGAAACATTTTACAATGCAAAAAGCGGGAAATATGCTTTGGTTGAACTGACCAAACGCTACGGAGATATTCTTCTTCCTGAAATACTGGTGGTGGATATACAAAAGGAAACACGGCAGAAACAAATGAAATCGCATTTTTCAAAAATGTTGCTGGATCATATACGTGAAGCATTGGAGAACAAAGAGCAGGTGATCCTTTTTCAGAACAGGCGCGGCTTCTCACTTCGTGTGGAGTGTGATTCATGCGGCTGGATGCCCCACTGCAGATATTGCGATGTTACGCTGACCTATCACAAACAACACAATCAGATGCGCTGTCATTACTGTGGTTATGCTGCGAAAGTGCCGGAGAGCTGCCCCGAATGTAAGAGCACAGGCGTGATCATGAAAGGATTCGGCACCGAAAAAATTGAAGACGAACTGCCGATATTTTTTCCGGAAGCACGGATTGCTCGCATGGACCTTGATACCACACGGAATAAAAATACATATCAACAAATCATATATGATTTTGAAGACAGGAAAATTGATATTCTCATCGGTACACAAATGATCACCAAAGGGCTTGATTTCGATCATGTCAGCTTAGTAGGCATACTGAATGCGGACAATATGCTGAACTACCCCGATTTCAGGGCGTTTGAACGCAGCTTTCAGCTGATCACACAGGTGAGTGGCAGGGCAGGACGGAAAAACAAAAGAGGTAAAGTGATCATACAAAGTTTTAACCCGTATCATTCGGTATTGCAATATGCTTTGAACAATGACTACCTGGCCATGTACGACAGTCAGATACTGGAACGGAAGAATTTTAAATATCCTCCTTTCTTCCGCTTGATCAAGTTTACACTAAAACATAAAAACCAAAATGTCATTAATGAGGCGTCCATTGAACTGGCCGGCATGCTGAGAAAAATATTTGACAAACGTGTGTTAGGTCCAGAGTTCCCTATGGTGGCTCGAATCAAAACGTATTACTTGAAAAATATTTTGCTTAAACTGGAGAAAGAAGCCAACATCAATAAGATGAAAAAACAATGTGATGAACAGATTCAAATTTTTAACAGACAGGAAAAATATAAATCCGTTAAAGTGGTGATTGATGTGGACCCGATGTAGCGTGTGGAAATGACGAATTACAAATGACGAATTACTAATTATTAATCAGGGGGGATCCGGGAATTTTAGGTAGTATGTACCTGACTTAGAATCCAAATCTTTATTATCTTGCATTGCTATGAAAAACGTTTTGATTATTTGCTTTCTTTCAACCTTACTATTTTTAATACGTTGTAAAACAAATATTCCCGAAATCGAGGGCAATTGGAAGGGATGTGTTGTGGGTGTGTTTACCGCCGATAGTATTGCCTCATTTCCAAAGAATGGAGCAAAAGGTATTTCAGCATTCGAAGAGTTGATCCATCACAAAGTGGGTTCAGTACTTATATATCCAACTTGGGCTGACAGTTTCCCTGCTAATGAGTGTAAAATTATATCTCAATGTGGAGCAATACCTCATATTACCTGGGAGCTTTTCTGGCCTAAGATTACGTATAATACAGCGCCTGTTGATTCAAACGGGTATGTCGTAATGGACGAAGTGCTTGCCGGGAAACACGATGCCTATATTAAACAATTTGCATTAGATGCTAAAACGTATGGCGGAAAAGTAATGATACGTTTTTTGCATGAATTTAATGGTAACTGGTATATGTGGGGAGGTAAAAAGAATGGCGCTCAACATGGAGGACCTGCAAAAGTAGTTGCCGTATGGAAATATGTGGTGAATAAATTTCGCGCCGAAGGTGCAACCAATGTTAAATGGGTATGGTGTCCTCACGGTCCAAGTCCCGATTTATCAAAGGATGCATGGAATAATATCAGGAATTACTGGCCCGGTACGGATTATGTTGATTGGTTTGGTCTTGATGCTTACAACTGGTATCCGAAGGATCCCTGGGGAGGTACCCGTCCGTATGATTCGTTTAATAGTTGCTTTAAAGCATTGTATGACTCATGTGCCGTTCTTGGTCCGCAACCTATGATGATAGCTGAGTTTGCAAGCGGTGAGTTTACGCTCAACAACCTTAATAAATCCACCTGGATCAAAGAAGCTTTTATTCAATTGAAGAACGATTACCCACGCATTAAAATATTTACCTGGTTCAATATTAAAAAAGAACTCGACTGGCGAGTAAACTCAAGCCCTGAAGCATATAAAGCTTTTCTTGATGCGATGAAAGATGCTTATTACATTGACAATTCAAAGGAAGTTGAAAAATAACATTCGTTGTAGCATAAGCTACACCTAACCGGATATTGTGGTACCTTTTCTATCAATAAATTATATATTAAACATCATAAAATATAATGAAAATAAGAATATCTTTGTAAAAATAAGTATATGACTAAAGAAGATAAATTAATTTTACGAGAAGCAGTAATAGCAAGCAAAATCATTACCATAAGAGATGAAAAAGTAATGCTTGATATTCATCTTTCCGAATTATATGAAGTAGAAACAAGAGCATTAAAACAAGCAGTACGTAGAAATAAAGATCGTTTTCCTGATGATTTTATATATGAACTTACTGATGATGAAATAGAAGTTGTGGTATCACAAAATGTGATACCTTCTAAAAGACATCTTGGAGGTGCTATTCCTTTTGCTTTTACTGAAAATGGTGTAGCTATGCTTTCAAGTGTTCTTAAAAGTAAAAAAGCATTAGCAGTAAATATAGCAATTATGCGGACTTTTACTATGCTTAGAAGAATGCTTCTGTTACAGAAAGATATTATACTTGAGATAAGCCAAATTAGGAAACAATTACAAGAACAAGACAATAATATTATGTTGATTTTTGAATACATGAAACAATTCGAAGAAGCCAAGCAACAGCAATTAGAACAGGCAAACCGTAAAAGAATAGGATTTAAAACAGATAAAATATAAAATTTAATAACATTGCTATGCTGATGCTGGCGCTCGTTTGTAACCATAACTGTTCGAAACCTTATGGAACATTAAATAAATGAGGGAGTTTACTCGGGTCTCCACCTGCTAAAATTATAATTTGTTTTACTATTTCCGTTTCTAATTCTTGGCTAAATTTCAACTTGGTTATTTTGTAACTTTCTATACTGTTTAACTTTTTAAAAGCAATTAGAAGAATTGACAAAATCAAAGTCATATATATCATTACCTTAATGCCATTGCTATTACGGGTTACTATATGTTTTAGATTTAAATGCTGTTCTATGTGGGTGCGCGAGTTCATCTCGCGTACATTTATTTATTAAATATTCACGAAGTCGCGCGCGAACTATGGCAAATGCTACGCCAAACCATGCTCATATTTTTATAAGTAAATGAATAAATATAAATAATTTATTTATATTTGAAATTAGTAGTGATGCGTTAAAAAATGTTTAATCTTTCAAAAGTATAATAAAATCA
>CAYVNP010000110.1:0-4523 GCA_964452905.1 uncultured Bacteroidales bacterium | reverse complement strand
TCGAAAAGAATTTTGCAGTAATCTCTGCCGGTCTAAATATAGTCAAGTTCAAGAGTCTATCGAAAAACGTAAATGTCGGGCGCGGCAGAATGCATGGGCTAGGATTTACGTTGATAAAATTTCTAAAATCACACAATCAGATAATGTTTATACAATATATAAGGATGAATGTGCAAATTGCGCAGAATGTAACAAAGGTGGTCCAAAAGGAGGAGAATGCAAGTTGATTATTAAAAAAAATCAATAGTTAAAGCAACAAATGGCTTCATGAAGCATATTATCAATTTTATTGTTAGTTTGTATTCCCTCATCGATTTGAAAATCAATATCTGAATCGTTTAGGCGGATGAGGGGTTATTCCTTCATCCGTAATCTCACATCTCGTTTCCCTACCGCAGACAGCAGCATACACATCCGCAAAGTCAATCCGTTTCATAATTAACCATTAATATAGTGTGTTATCATGTCATATGCATTTTAATTACGCTAAAATCAGTTTTGGTGACAACAATCGTAATTATAATAATTATTTTATTTTGGATTAAGCCATGAGATGATGCACCCAGATAAACGAACCAGGTCGATACAAGACATTGGTATTCGTGCCAGAACAACAGTGGCATTGATCTTTGAAAAGTTGACACTGTACCAAAAGCACAGGAACAGGTTCAATCGAACGGGATATGAAACTTATACCTCAGTGAAGCTCCCAAAGGAACCGGCTGGCTCTGTCCATGAGAACCACTGTTCATCCGTGGGATTCATCAGGGGATGTGTTCCTCGTCGAGGCAACAACTCTCGGGTTACCGACGATTTGTACCAAGACCCAGACAATTTGTACCAATAATCACAAATTTTGTACCATTTTCATCAACTTTTGTACCAAAAAGGATATGATTAATACCAATAAGACAGCTTGTTAAATGGGCATTTATCCTTGATTTCAAATAGATAAATTACAATTTTATACCAAAGGAGTTAAAATGAATTCACAAAATAATTTTCAAGAGGAATTAGGTGACTAACCTATCCGCTTTGGTAACGGGATCTTCAAACCATATTAATTTAATAGAGCCACTGACACATTTTGGGGTGGCAAACCGTGTCGCCAAAGCATACCAAAACAAATTATATAAAATATTAAATTCTAACAAATATGCTTTATGGAATGGCAAAATATACGAAATGATAGATGGCTCAGGCCTTAAAAAGATAGTTCGTCAAATTATAGAAGGCCTGCCAAAAGAAGCTGAGAAATATGGTTATGCTGTTACAACTGAAAATGAAACTGTAACGGTAGAGGATTTGAAAACTTACAGAAAAAAAAATTCAAGCCTGTCCTCAATCAATCAAATAATTTCGCTCATTGAAACATGCAACAATATTGAAAAGGAGGACTCGTACTTCGATCAAGAAAATGAGCAGATAGTCGCTCAAAACGGAATAATTGATCTAAAAACGGGACGCATAAGAGAACATGATCCGAATTTTTTGTCGACTCGGACAGTGTCTGTGCCTTATGATCCAGATGCAAAATGCCCAAATTATATCAAATTTATTGATTTAATAAGCAATCATAATGCGTCATTGGCACATTATCTTCAGGTTCAAATTGGTTATTTTTTTACAGGAATTACAAGGGAGCAGGAGATATACATTTACCATGGATACGGGTCAAATGGGAAATCCACACTGCTGAATGTATTGCTCAAGATTGCCGATTCCTATGGTATGCAAACTCCCGCATATACTCTTATGTCCAACAAATCAAAAGGAATAGCTTGCGATTTGCCGAGATTAAAAAAAGCCAGGATTGTTGCTGCAAGCGAAACAAATCAGGGCGAAACTTTTGATGAGGCACGAATTAAATTAATGACTGGGGGTGAGCAAATAGTATCAAGATTATTATTTCAGAATCTTGAAAGTTATCTCCCCCAATTCAAGGTAGTTATTGCTGTTAACATCCTGCCGGAAATAAGAGGATTTGACCATGGAATCACCCGGCGAATTGTTGTAATTCCATTTGATAATACATTTTGTGGTGAAGGCAGAGATAAGGACATGAAAGATCAATTGGAACTGGAACTACCAGGGATTTTTGCCTGGATTGTTGAAGGTGCCAAGGAATATTTCCAGAATGGCTTGCCAAAATGTGAAGCCGTCACAAAGGCTACAGACATGTACATCAAAGAAATGGATAAAGTTGAGTCATTTTTAGAGGATACATGCATCGTGGATATCAAAAATAATAAATCCAGAATACCATTAAATGACTTATGGGAAATGAGCAATGAATGGAATCGTAAGACTTGCAACGATACATTTAAAAAGAAAATCTTTTCTGAACATTTGCTTCGAAAAGGATTTAAAAAAGCTCGTGTTAACAATACGTGGTTTTGGCTCGGTATAAAACCAAAAATTAAGGGTATTCAATAATTACATGACCAAACGCTGGCCTCTCAAAGGGCCGGCGTTTTCTTTTTGATAAGGAGGATAAAATGTCAAAAAATCTTCACCAAACAACCCCAAAGAATTCCACAAGGCAAGTAGTTACAATTAAAGCAGCATCGTCAAAAGAATTTGGAAGGATTCTTTCAAAGTTGAACAGTTTTGAAAATGGGACTTATGTCTTTATTCGTGATTCAATAATCAACCAGCCAGTTACAGATACCCGTGTTTACGTTGAAATTGACCTAAGCCGTTTAATTGGGGGTGGTGTAAATATGGAATTTATGTTGAACAATTCGGATTTGAAAAGTGTAAATAGACTTTTATCATCGGGTACAACTTCTATAGTTCATGATACGGATGCAAATGCATACCTATTTCAAACCTCATATCAGACTCAGAAATTGACTGCTATTGATGGCGTTGATAATACAATACCTTCAGCTCCTGTGTTTACAGATGATCAACATGTCGGTTTGGAAGTAACGATCGATGATATTGCCGATATTCGTGGTTACCTTGGGAAAACATCTTTTGCAAGGCTACTGGTGTATGATGATCAATTGGAGCAAATATTGTCAAACATCAGCGAATCACCCTATACGCTCAAGCAAGATGGCGCTGGCAGCCTGGCAGGTAAACGGCCTGATATGGCGTTCACGTGTCCCTCCTTTCTCACAATTGCCAACAAGGATACAAAGATCAGGCTTGTAAAGAATGAAGAAGGGATGTGGCTACTGACTGAGACAAAGATGAGTGCAAAATCCGGTGTAATGAAAATCTATCAATTACTAATCGAAATACCATTAGATGAACAATAAGGTGGATGCTTTGGAGCATATACACGTAATAAATAATGTTAAATTTAGACCAGACTACCAGTTACTTGAATCGGCCATCTACAGGCTGGTGAATAGTTGTCTCTACTCGCTTATCAAAGGACTGGGTCAAAAATCATTTAGTCTTGAAACATTAAATGACTTCGCTTTTGATCTTAAAAAATATTCTAAAGCATATCTTAATGGCATTACAACGTATGCTGATTCAGGCGGATATTCAATAATCAGAGGAGATGTTGAGCCGAAGGACATCGAACGATTCATTGAATGTTATGCTGCATTTTTCGAATATGAAGACAGTTTGTATGATAAAATCTTCAGTCTCGATATTCCTTTCAGCCTGAAATATTCTGAGATGAATAAAAAAGACTTGATTTATAAATACAATAAAACATCGATGGTTCAGCAGCTTGAAGCCCTTGAGCGTAAGCCTGAATTAATCAATAAACTGTACTTCGTTTGGCACTTCAAAATGAAAAGTCTGTACGGTATATGGAAGCGGCTTGTAAACGAACTCGATTTAAATAGGGTGATCCGAAATCGAGCTATCGGGGGAATGGTATCACTTAGAGAGATAACAAAAATAAAATTTAGTCCATTCACAGGAATCGCTTTCAGATGCTTTCACGACTTTATTAATGCTGGATATTTCGATTCCGGGTTTCGGTTACACTTCCTTGGAATCAACCTCTCTTATGATAGGCTTCACATTAGAGTGTTGGAGAAACTTTTTCAGAGGTTTTCTGAAGGAATGAATGTAGCACACACTTATGATACAATTAATTATTCTCAAAGTTCCAGAATGAATACATCTTTATCATTTTACGACCTTACAGATCAAAATGATTTAATCGAATACGAAAATATTATTAAAGTACCATCTGACATAATTGAAAAAGTATATAAAAATAAAGATGTTATCGATTTTATTTATGAAGAGATTGGCAGAAGAAAGAAAGGCGAAAACATTGAAACAACTGACTCATTTATCCCGCTGAATATCTATAGTAACTTATGTTTAGATAGATTTTGGGAATATATTATTGACGAATATGAAATGGTGGATGTATTACTTAACGCCAATAGCACCGCAGTAGTGGAAGGTAAATTTAAATTGATAAATAATGAATTGAAAAAGAAATATCCTTCATTATTTAAAAAAGAAATGGAATACAATATTATTGAAAATATGGAATATACTTGGACTTATTGTGATTGGTATTTGAATGACAGAAG
>CAYVNP010000109.1:0-4684 GCA_964452905.1 uncultured Bacteroidales bacterium | reverse complement strand
CTCTTTCTAAAGCCTCGTCAGGATTGTACCAAGTTGCATCAACGAATCTTTGTATTTCATGAGTAAACTTTCCAATGACTTCTGAAGAAATAGGAAAATCTCTATGTTGAGCCTTAACTTCGGCTAATGAGCTTCGCTTTTCAAATGGTAAACGTTTAGCCTTTCTAAGTAAAAATACATTATCAATTTCAGTCAAACGAGTGTCTTCTGGTTGCATATCTAAATATTCAACTAGAGCATAATATTTAGCAATTGGGCAGCCTTGTTTTAAACGGGATGCAGTTCCTGCACATTCTTGAAACATTGTCTTGTCGTAGTTTATTTTGCATTCTGCTGCTAAAACAGCGAGAAAAAATTTCCCGTCAACGGTCTTTGGTGCTGAAAAAGCTGCATCAGAAGAAAACTTGTAATGTATAGCTTTCCCAATCGTAAAATCTTGGTCTTTGACTTTGACAATTACTTCCGGTTTTTGATTTAAAGTTGAAATACTTGAGGGTCGAAATGATAGAGACATAAAAGCAGTTTGGGGACCACTCTCTATTGCAAAGGTTGGCAAATTGGTCAGAATCTTTGGGCTAACCAAGTGAATTAGAAACTCTTCCATTACACTGTTATCTAATTTCAATTGACCTTTCTGTCTTTTTAGAAATTCAGAACCTCGTGTAGCAATTAAATCAACTTCTAAATAATCCTTATACCCATTAAGCAACGCGGTCATTTCATTAATTCTTTCTGCTCCAATTGAAGTAAGAGCGTTAGTTTGGGAAATCCATGTATCATAAGCAGTTAAAGCTTCATTTAACAATGGTACATCACCTCTACATTTGGGATTTGTTATTGCTGATGTTAGTTTTTCTCTATGTGGCGTTCTGCTCATTTTTTTAAAATAAATTGCGGATTAAAAATTGGAGATTTTTCTACTTCTTCACTGTTTAATATTGCCTCAGCTAGATCCAAATGAACACCATTTTGCGATGCTTTCAAATTTTGTTCCAAATGAGATGTTGCGATAGCTCTGCCTTGATATGAATCGGATAAGTCATTCGTTTTTGTTGCTATAATTATATCCTCTTTAATGTTAATACCAAACTTGTTTGTGAATTGCCTTTCTAAAGTTTTTATATCTGAAAAACCATTAGTCTTTTCGATAATTTCAATTACTAATTGTCCATTATAAAATGGAGTGCCTCGTACATTTGATTCACGGCCTACAACTAAAACCATTCTTGAATTTGGTTTAAGTGCTTTCCAAAAAGACCTTATTGCCAATTCCATATCTATGCAATATTGTATTACCGTTTTAAATCTATTGCCTCTGTTTTTTCGATTTGATCCAAATTCACTATGTGCGACTTTGAGTATGTCGAAATGAAAAGTTTCAATTATTGCTCTATAATTTTGATGGTAATTGAACACGTTAATGTAAGGTGGTGATGTCAAGATGAAGTCTACGCTATTTGCAAGTTCGTCTCCTGAACTTCTTGCATCTAATAATTGAGATTTGATTGGGTTAATAGAAAATGGAAGACTTAAAAGACAATTTTTAGTGTACTGAAATGATTTTAGAATTGATTCTGCAACTGTAAGTTTCTTGTCTTTCTCTGATTGGAAAAGAATATTCATAAAAAACATTCTTTCCTGTTTGTTTGAGATCAATTTATCAAAACTTACTGCAAAAGAGAGAAGATTCAGATATGCTTCACGATAATCTTCATGCTCAACAAACACTTTTTGTCCGTTTAGATTTTGGATTTGAGTGATTAACTTTGTTTCAAATGATCTACAAAAAATATTTCGTTCCTCACTAGTCAAGTTACAGAAGCTGAAAAATTTTGACATTGCATAAGCAGAAGGATTTATTTCATAACCAGTTGCTTTCAGCCCTAGTCTTGCCGATTCCTGTAAAACTGTTCCACTACCGGAAAATGGGTCAAATATATGGTCTCCTTCTTTAGTGAATGAAGATAGAATATATTCAACGAACTCAGGAGTAAACTGTCCTCTCCAATTGAATAGGTTTGACCTTTTCTTTGTCGTTACGTCTAATTTTTCTTGTTCTAATATCATGCATCAAAGATAATATTTCAAAATGAGAATTCAGTCTACAAAGCTCAAAAGTTGTCAACTGTTGCGGTTTCTAAGCATGACGCATAACTTGTATATACCCCAAACTCATTCATTAAAAAGGTTGGGATATACCTCCAGTTTGGGTAATATAACCCAACCTTTTGTATTGGTTATTACATCTATTTTTAATATTAAGGTTAAAGGTTATCAAAAAAAAATATTTTCCCCCCTCCCAAATATAAAAAAACATATAATAAAAACCTTTTTATGTAAATATATTTATTAAAACAAAAAAGGGTTCCGATTATACAGTCCCCTTTAGATCATATTTTTTGATATGGATTGCACTTTGCTACACAAATATGGTAATAACGCTTTAAAAAATAAAAACCATATAAATGATTATTCCTTCGGCAATGCCTGTAATTATTGAAATACCTAAAATGTCTCTTATTTTTGTGCTTATAAAACTCAATATGCTTATTATTGCAATCATCACTGCAATTAATACTTCTGTTGCTGTTATCATAGAAATTAGCTTGGTAATATAAGTGAAAATTACAGCAGTTATAAAAGCAATTAGTGTATATTTAATAATTTCTTTCCGTGTATAATCTCCATCACTAAATGTTTTGATCCAATCCTTGATGATTGTCAACGCAAATAATAAGGGGACAATTGACAAGAATGGAGCAAACAATACCTTAATTCCCTTTTCAACCTTAACATTATTATAGGAAAGAAAAGTAAAAATAGTAATGATCAACAATAATCCTAAAATAGCTGTCTGTATCCAGAATAATCGTTCACGTTTTTTTTGTGCATTTGTTTCCATAGTATTTGTTTTTAATTATTAAATAAAAAAATAAAGTGCAAGTCCAAGTAACAATCCGCTTAAGATTGAAGAGAGGGTTAAATTTTTATTTGAAAGATAATTTAATGAAAAAGCAAAAGTGACCATTGTATTAATTAAAATCGGCAGTAATCTAAGGTCTTTGAATTTAATCATGCTATACCTATCAAATAGATATAAAAATATAAGCAGCATAGATGTAGTAAGAATAAAAATTATCACTGAAATTATTTTCGATTTCATCGTTTGCTGAACCTCAACAATTTTACGCGAAGAATTAATAAAACTCAAAAAAATGGACAATGGCATGGGGAGCAAAAACACCATGAACAGTTTTATAATTTCTTTATAATCCTGAATGGTATGCAACAAATTATAAACAAGGTAAAAAAGAAGGATCAGACCTATAGATAAAAAAACAATGAAAATTATATTTATCTTTTCCTTATACATTTCTTCAAATTAATTTGAATTTGCTGTATATTACAAACGCCATACCAAAAATTGAAGATTGTTTTCAAAATTTATAACATAACCCCAAATATCCACTGTAATATTTTATGTCTTTTTCCATTTCTTTTTCCAAATACAATTTTGAGCCGGGTTTAAATCCATAATCAAAGAGTGTATTCAAAAAAATCTTTTCTGAAATTTTAATATTTATTCCCAAATTAAAACTAAGATTTATAAAAGTTTTAGGTATAACTAAATCTATCCCTGCACCTACAATTGGTCTAATTGTCCCTTTGGGGTGGATGTATTCGATTTGTAAAGGCACTCTGTAAAAATCAAACTCATGAAAAGTATTATATCTTGGTCGTTTTATATTAATATCTTTTGCTACAATCAATCCCGTTTTAAAAAAAATCTTTTCTGATTTATTTTTCGCTACACTTACATGAAAACTAAATCCTAACGTATTTTGTTGTGATATTCCAACCAAATTAAACCGATTGTAAAATAAGTTGAAAAACACATAAATAAAATACATTTCTTTATGATAAATCACACATTTCTCATCTTTACATGTTTTATTATGATATGTTTGTGCCAATTCGATCAATGATTGTTTATCAGGCAGTAAGTGGCTTATATCATTTTGTATGCTCGGGCAGTCTGACATAAAATTTTTTATTTGGTCTCTGCTTTTTTCAATTTTTGTTTCATCGAGCATATAATATGAAGTATTATAATACGGATATAGTATTTCTTCTTTATAAAATATTTCAGTCAACCCTTTATATTCTTTATCTATAAAAAAACGATCCGTTCCATCATTCAAATAATAAATGTTAACCCGTGCTTTTATCAGGTATTCAAAAAAATATTTAGTCTTAATTGAATCCGTATCAAGCACTTTTGTAATATAATAACTTCCTGAATTAAACCTGAAGCCAGCCAAATCATCGGGTTTATATTGTTGAATTTTATTATCACCTAAATTTTTAAAATTACAAACCTTAGCAAAATTCTTTTTTAAAACTTGAATTTCACCATGTATTGTATCTCCATCATTCAATAACAAATACCCTGACTTCCATATTTGCTGGGATAATACTTTAACACAACTAATTATTAAAATAGAAACTATTAAACCTTTTTTCATCATTTAAATATAACGTAATGTTTGAACAGAATATAAATCAAGTAAAAACAGGAATAACCTTATGGATAAAAAAATTATATTTATCTTTATTTTTTTTATTTATAAAACATTACTGATGCGTTAATATTTCACTGTTACTAAATAAGTTAAGTTGTTCT
>CAYVNP010000108.1:0-4761 GCA_964452905.1 uncultured Bacteroidales bacterium | reverse complement strand
AGCCATAGGCATAGAAAACCATTTGGAAATGAATTTAACTGTTTTCCCAAATCCAACAAGCAATGGAAAATTTACTATCAAGTTTCATGATACAAAATTGCAAAAAAATGCATTCATTGAAATAACTGATAATCTTGGGAGAATAGTTTATAAAAAAGATTTACAAGCACCTAATTTAAAAAATTTTACTATTGAAACAGACATTTCTAGTTTTAGCAAAGGAGTATATTTCTTAAGAATCGGGGAAATTACCCGTAAGATTATTTACAGATAGTTTTTTAAATACTAATTAAGCCCTTATGCAAGCAAGTATCATTAATTTACCAAAGTTTGAAGACCCACGTGGCAACCTTTCTTTTATTGAAGAGTTTAAACACATTCCTTTTAAGATTGAAAGATGTTATTGGATATACGACGTTCCAGGCGGACAGGTTCGTGGTGGACATGCTTTTAAAGAACAACAGGAATTTATTGTTGCCTTATCAGGAAGTTTTGATGTAATGGTTGATGATGGGGAAACTAAAGAATGTTTTTCTTTGAACCGTTCTTATTATGGTTTGTTTATACCTAGAGGGGTGTGGAGACAAATGCAGAATTTTTCAACCAATTCATTGGCATTGGTTCTCAGCTCAACACATTATAAATCTGAAGATTATATTTTTGATTACCAAGAATTTTTAAAATTCAGAGAAATTTTATGAAATGTCCACTAACAAATATTGCACATAAACCGTCAATAATATTTTGGGCATTCCATTTGACAATTAAATACTTATAAAAATAATACCAAATGAAAACTAGTATTTATGATTGTGTAATACTTCCTTTGAATAAAATTCACAATCGAGCTGGTAATATTACCATAGTGGAAGGGAAAACAAATTTGCCTTTTGATGTAAAACGCATCTATTATTTATATGATATACCTGGGGGAGAAGACCGTGGTGCTCATGGACACAAAGAATTGAGACAGTTAATTGTTGCAGCAAGTGGTTCTTTTAATGTAATGCTGGATGATGGTATGAACAAAAAAGTAGTATCGCTTAACAGACCTGATTATGGTTTAATGATTGTACCTGGTATCTGGCGTGAATTAATGGAATTTTCCTCTGGTGCTGTTTGCCTTGTTTTAGCTTCAGACTCCTATACTGAAGAAGATTATTTAAGAACATATCAAGATTTTATAAAATTTAAAAAATGAAACAATTAGTACGAAACGTAAAAATCATTGGAACTGGCTCTTATGTACCAGAAACCATTTATACAAATGAATATTTAGAAACTATTCTGCCTACTTCATCACAATGGATTTTTGAAAATCTTGGAATTAAAGAAAGACGAATTTCAAAAGAACATGAAGCAACCAGTGATTTAGCATGGAAAGCAGGTTTAAATGCAATTGAAAATGCAGGATTAACAAAAGATGATATAGATTTAATTATTGTTGCAACAGCTACACCAGATAGATTAGCTCCATCAACAGCATGTATTGTGCAAGATAAGTTACAAGCATATAATGCAGTGGCTTTTGATATTTCTGCAGTATGTAGTGGCTTTTTGTTTGGAATGTCCGTGGCTTCACAATACATTGCAAGTGGTGTGTATGATAATGTATTAGTTATTGGAGCAGATACTTTTTCAAAAATAATTGACTGGACAAGAAGAGATGCCGTTTTTTTTGGAGATGGTGCTGGAGCTGCTGTGATTTCTCATTCAAATGTCAATGGAGGTTTTTTAGCTTACCGTCTTTATTCAGATGGTAGAGGAAAAAATCATTTTACAATTCCAGGTGGAGGATCTGAATTTCCTGCTACTCAAAAAACATTAGACGGAAAAATGCATTTTTTTCAAATGAACGGTAAAGCAGTATATGACACAGGCACCGTTGTGCTACCTAAAGCAATCAATCAAGTGTTGGCAGATACTGGACTTACTATAGAGGATATTGATTTAATGATACCTCATCAACCCAGTATAAAAATATTACAAAAAACAGCTGAAGTAATTGGCTTACCTTTTGAAAAAGTGATGACCAATATGGATAAATATGCAAATACTTCTGGCGGTACACTCCCAATATTATTAGACGAAGTTAATCGTGCTGGGAAAATTAAAGAAGGAGACATCATCCTTTTTGCTGCTGTTGGGAGTGGTTGGACATATGGAGCATCAATAATAAAATGGGCTTAATATTAATTTTAAATATTTATAATTATGATAATAATAACAGGTGCATCAAGAGGAATTGGTAATTACCTCTTACGTTCATTTCTTCAAACATCAGAAGAGAAAATAGTTGGTACTTATTTTAACTCCAAACCAACTGAGAATATTGAAAACTATGTTCAATTAGACGTATGTAATTATGAACAGATAAACAATTTTGTTCATAATAAATCTAATGAATTAAAAGAGATTACACTTATTAATTGTGCAGGAATAACTTATAATGCATTTGCACACAAAAGTGATCCTGATAAATGGAAAAGTGTTATTGAAACTAACTTATTTGGAACTTATAATTTTATTAGAGCTTTATTGCCAATCATGCGTGAACAAAAATTTGGAAGGATTATAAACTTTTCCTCAGTTGTAGCAATTAAACCTACACCTGGTATAAGTCCTTATGCCGCATCTAAATCTGCATTATGGGGTTTATCCAAATCAATAGCTATTGAAAATGCAGCTTATAATATTACTATTAACAATGTTAATCTTGGATATTCTGAATTAGGCATGATTGAAATGGTTCCTGATGAGTTCAAAAAAAATATTATTTCTCAAATACCTGCAGGTATTCTTTGTGAACCAAAAGATATATTAAATACTGTAAATTATTTAAAAACTACACGATATATCACTGGTTCATCTATTGACTTAAGCGGTGGTCTTGTATAAAAATATTAACCTTTAAAAATGAAATGATGAAATTCGAATCTAAAACAATATACTTCCGTCTGGCAGAAACAACAGACGCAAAGTTTATCCATTCTTTGAGAACAGACGAAACCTATAATAAACACTTATCAAAAGTAGATGATGACGTTAGTAAACAAGAAAAATGGTTGGTAGAATATAAGAAAAAAGAAGCTACAGGGCAAGAATATTACTTTATAATTCATCGTCAATCAGATGCATTACCAATAGGAACTGTTAGAATTTATGATTTTATAAAAGAAGAAAATTCATTTTGTTGGGGAAGTTGGATTTTAAATGAAAACAAAACAAGATATGCTGCTTTAGAGTGTGCTTTGTTAATCTATGATTTTGCGTTTCTTGATTTAGGTTATAAAAGATGCCATATGGATATTAGAAAAGAAAATTTAAAAGTCATTGATTTTCATAAAAAATTTGGTGTAAAAATAATTGGAGAAACAGAAGCGGATTTACTAGGACATTATTTTGTTGAAGATTATTTGCATATTAAAGATGATATTAAAAAAATAATTGAAAAGATAGATTAAATGATTAAGTTTTTAGATTTACAAAAAATAAATTCACAATATAAGGAAGAATTAAAACAAGTTGCATCAGAAGTAATTGATTCAGGTTGGTATCTCTTGGGTGAAAAAGTAAAAAAGTTTGAAAACCATTTGGCTGAATACATTGGTGTTAAACATACCATTGGCGTAGCCAATGGTTTAGATGCATTGCGATTAATTCTCAAAGCTTATATTGAAATGGGTATAATGCAGGAAGGTGATGAAATTATTGTTCCTGCGAATACTTATATTGCTACAATTTTGGCAATAACCGACAATCGTTTAAAACCGGTATTAGTAGAACCTGATATACAGACTTATAATCTGAATATTAATCTCGTAGAAAAATATATTACAGCTCGTACACGTGCTATTATGGTTGTTCATCTTTATGGAAAAGTGTGTTGGAGTGAAAAGCTTGAAGAAATTGCAGAAAAATACAATTTAAAACTTATTGAAGACAATGCACAAGCCATTGGAGCAGAATGGAACGGAAAAAAAACAGGAGTACTGGGTGATGCTGCTGGTTTTAGCTTTTATCCAGGTAAAAATTTAGGTGCATTAGGTGATTCTGGAGCAGTTACCACCAATGATGACAAATTAGCAGAAATGATAAGAGCGATTGCAAACTATGGGAGTAAAATAAAATATTCTAATGAATATCAAGGTTTGAATAGTCGTCTGGATGAAATTCAAGCTGCATTTCTATATGTAAAACTTAAATATATTGATGCAGAAAACCAACGAAGACGAGAAATCGCAGAATTCTATTGCAAAAATATTACCCATCCTGACATTATTTTGCCATTTTCAAAAGAAACCGTAAATCTTTACCCTTTAAGCTCTTACCAACAGCATGTTTGGCATCTATTTGTTGTAAGAACTCAAGATCGCAATCGTCTTCAACAATTTCTATCTGATAATGGAATTCAAACACTTATACATTATCCAATACCTCCTCACAAACAAGGAGCTTATAAAGCATTACGTAGTCTAAATCTTGCAATTACAGAACAAATACATCAGGAAGTATTAAGTCTGCCAATTAGTCCAGTAATGACAAATGAAGAGGTAGAAACTGTTATACTTACTATTAATAAATATTAAGAGAAAAAACCAACAGACTAAATTTCAATAATATTAATTCACAGTAACTAATCAGTTTGATTTTTATTATTTTTCTCTCTCTTTATAATTATCGTTTATGATTTAGAAAAATGTCACAACTTATTTATATTTAACTTTTTGCTTGAACAAAAAGTTACAAAAATTCAAGACT
>CAYVNP010000107.1:0-4801 GCA_964452905.1 uncultured Bacteroidales bacterium | reverse complement strand
TTGGCGGACACGAGTTCTCGCCGGTGGGCGTGCAGGCAATGCTGATGTAAAAAAGTTCTTTGATAAATTAATTTTTAATTTAAATATTCTGGCGAGGTAGCTCAGTTGGTAAGAGCGTCGGATTCATAACCCGAAGGTCACGAGTTCAAATCTCGTCCTCGCTACAAAATCCCGATTCTTCGGGATTTTTTTATGTATACAGTTTACGTTTTATATTCTAAATCTTTTGATAAGATTTACATTGGTTATACTTCTAACCTTGACCAGCGTTTATTATCTCATAACAAATTAGGAACAAAGGGTTGGACTATCCGGTTTCGTCCCTGGGAATTACTTTACAAAGAGGAGTTTCATGAAAAAACTGAAGCGATGAAAAGGGAAAAAGAACTTAAATCATTTCAGGGTAGAAAATTTATCAGAACCTTAATAAACACATAGGGCGTCGGATTGCATATCCGCCAGCTGGCGGACACGAGTTCCCGCCGGTAGGCGGGCAGGCAAATCTCGTCCTCGCTACAAGGGAAAGGCAATCAGTGATGGTTGCCTTTTTTGTTTATGTGTGGATTGTGGGTGAATGCAGTATATATTTAGAAGATATAGGGTTAATATAAACCATAAAACACTTTTAAGTGAAATATTTATTGATTTTCTCTCCATCTAAGGTACAAATCTATTTCCCCTTCAAAAGCAAAATTAATTGTATCTTTTTCATTTTGAGAAAAATCTTCAAATTTATCTCCATAAGTGAATTTGTTATTTTTTAAATCTTCATTTGTAAAAGTATTCTGCATATTAAAGTTACTTTTTTGTCTAACTTTATAACCCTCAAATTCAACATTAATATCTCTTAATAAATTACATAAATAATATCTTTCTAATTCTTGTATATATGAATCTGTTAGTAATAAATTAGATAACATTTCTTTATGTATTTTATCTCTGAAAATATTATTTTGTTGCTCATATTCTTTACGAGATAAATCATTAAAAATAGAAAAAAAACTATATTTTTCCAGTATTTTATTTTCCCATTCAATTATTTCAATCCAATATTTAGTATAAAATTCATCATTTGAATAATTATAATCTATATCATTATCTATTGGTTCTATTTTAATACTTTCATAATCGCTTCTTGAATTAATAGGGTTATAAGAATATTGAAATGATTTATTTCTATTTAACTGAAGCGTTTCCTTTTTAAAAATATATTTGTTATTTCCTAAATCTACATTTTCAATCAATTCTTTTAAAGTAACAAATCTATCTATATCAGAAATTAAACTTGGATCACCAATTGATCTATATTGCCATTCTAAATTTTCATTGACAACATTAATATCTTTTAAAATCTCTAAATCAGAAATAAAAAATTTACTAATGTTATTAATACACCAATCCACATATGAAGGATCAAAGACATAGACAATTCCAAGTTCATACCCCTTATACATGCCAAAATCTAAAATAGTAGTAGTACTATAAATACCTTTCATAAAATTCTTTTAAAAGTATTTTGATTTTATTATTTATGAATAATTTAAAAATTAAAATGTAAATATAATATACCATTTCATATAAGTCAAGTCGAAAACAATTACGCCCTAGTATTTATTCATTCAAACTAAAATAATATGAAGCAGAATATAAAATAATTTACTAGCACGCTTGGGAATGGGGCTATATGAATGATTTATTTTGATAAGATTTTATAAAAAAGATATTGGTAGTTATATGTTTTGTTTAGTTGACAATATAAATTGTCTTACACCTTGTAACATTAAATTAATTTCTTCATTTGAGTAATCAGAGTAATGTCCATGAGCTGCAGAGTTTCTAATACTCAACCACGCAACAATTTGTTTTTGATATGCTGATGAATAAATTTTTGCTTTTGTTAAATCTGAATTCATTAAGTCTGCTTTTTTGGGAACTAAATTTCCTTTTGAGTTAGCAACTTCAATATTTATTCCAATTGTTTTACATAACTCTCTTAAATGAGATTCTAATGTTGAACCTATTAAAACCGCTGCTGGATCTTTGTATCCTTCAATCAGCAAATGTTCTGCCATTTCTATGAAGTCAGAAAATACTTCTGATCGAATTATGTCATTTAAAGATTCTAAATAATTATTTTGAAGATCGCTTTTTAAAGCAGTAACAGTCCCAATAATTTGTATAAGTTTATCTCCTTCCCAAATATATGTTTTTTTTAATATTGCTTCAATATCTTTGTAATATTCAGATTTATCACCAGTAATTCTTTCAATAGCTGCTTTCGCTTTTGTCAAAACGTACATAATTTCTTCAAATGGGATATCTCCTAAATTGCCATTTATTGACTTTGATTTAATAATATCGAAGTCCTTCAAAATATTGTTAATCTGTTTTATAAAAAAATCTTTATTCATTTAAAAATGTATTGCAAATATTAAAGTTCATTTCAAGCTCTGCTAGTGCATTATTTTACTTCAAATATAGAAAATCATTGGTTTGATAAAAAATTACTAATCTTTCACACAACGAACAGAACACCCCCAATTTTTATTGGTTCCACCAAAATATAATTCATCATTATTATTTTTAATATTACAAACGTAAGCATCCGCAGTATCATAATCAGTTGAAGACCACCAAACAGTATAAGTATTAATAGAGTAAAAAACACCACTACTTATTGTACGAACACCACCTGGAAGAGCAGTAAATCCGCTTTCGTTTGTAGCTCCAATATTAGGTGTAGCCCAATGTATTGTGCCTTTTTCTTTAAGTTTACCTCCAACAATAGTATCATTACCTAAATAATTTTTTAGAACTCCCCACTCGGCATTAGTAGGTACATGCCAGCCAGAAGGGGCAAGATTACCTGTATTTACCGCATACCAATTATAAAGTCTACCATAAATTTGACTATTGCTTGGAATATTGGCATAATCACAATAAGCACCTGTTTTTGTTGTTATCCATGCATTATTACCAGAGGCATTTGGTATAGCAATTCCATTTTTATATTTAGTTACTTTTAAATTTTCAGCCATCCATATTTGTGTGCCTATTTTTACAGTTTTATATATATTACCATCAATGTCGGTTACTGTTCCATTGTTCCCATTTTGTGTTGTATCCTTATTATTACTGGAACTCCCATTATCTTTCTGACATCTATTATTAGAAAAAATAAATACTAATCCTATTATAATTAGTGACATAAGCCATTGAGTATTTCCCTTTTTCATATTAAATTTAGTTTAATATTAATTAATCTTATATAAAAAATTATTTTACATTACTAAATGTTTCTATTGATGTTTTATCAAGTAATAATACAGGATCATCACAAATTAAACCTGTTTCTAATAAATCATCTAGGCACTGTCTATGATCAATAAATAAAACAATTGATCTTAATTTTTTATTTTTTGAACAAGGATACATAATACCCTGAACACTATTTTTATCTATTGTTTTAAAAATATATCTTAAATATTCAGTTACTACTTGTGTAGGAACATATTCAACATGTTCCTTTCCATCATGTTTAATTGGTTTAATGAAATCATCTATTAAATTATGTAAGAACTTTAAACACCATCGTTTTTCATGATTTTTTTTATCAAATAATCCGGAAATTTTAGGAATATTTGTAAAATCAATTAATTGAAGATTTTTTAGAGTTTTAAAAATACCAATAGTTAAACATTCTTCATTTCTATCCTCTAATTCCATAATTATACAATCTTTTTCAAAAGCACCATAAAACATCACAATTCCAGCCGGGCTCATTCTATTTGAATAAATTGATTTTTCTTTAAAAAGTGGTCCTAATGTAAATACATTATATACTTTATCTTTTTTATTATGGGGACGACCTCTAAAAATTTTTGTCCCGCTGGATATTTTTTTTATTAAAGAAAATTTATTAATTAACTCTCCTAAAGTTTCTAATACATCATAAGGATTTGAATTAATTCTATCCTCTCTGTCAAAGTAATAATCAATTTTATAAAATACAAATCTTGATTTGTATTTTATTTGATGAGAAAAAGATTCCCAATCAAAAAATAATTCTTCATCAATTGTGCTTCCATAAGGGTCTTTTTTACACCATTGTTTTCCTCCCAATGCTTCATATATTATATCATTGTGAAGATTTTTATCAGGAAACCCAACGCCTAATAAATCAAACAAATCATTTGTATCATAAATATCAGCTAATTGATATCCACCTTTACTTGAATCATATCCTACTCCTTCATCATCGGGATCACCATATTCTTTTAACAAACATTCTAATAAATATTCAATTAAAAAATTTAATGGAATAGATATGTTTTCTCCTACTTTAGAACAATAGCTACAATAATTTTCAATTGCATTTTCCAAAATGTAGTTCTTTATATCTAATTCTTCTTCTTCAATGCAATCAGAACAAACATATTTATTGTCAATAAGAATATATCTCTTTTTACATTGTTCTAAATATTGTTCTTTTACAAATCCCATTTTTTTTAAAATTTTAATTTCGTAAGCAAAGAACTAATAACAAAAATATCAAATATTTATATTAAATCGAAATTTTATTCAATAATATTTGATTTAATTGAATACCTTAATTTCATAAGATATATAGTCTAATACCCTTGTGTTCCTAAAGTCCCATTTTTTCTATAAAATAAAATCAGCCCTAATGTTATTAAAAATTAAAACCCTTTTCCTTATTGGCTTTTGATGGCTTTTCAGAAATAAATTTTGTATTCGTCTTGAAGGCATTGGTTAAAGCCCTTTAATGTGCGCGTAAAGG
>CAYVNP010000106.1:0-5041 GCA_964452905.1 uncultured Bacteroidales bacterium | reverse complement strand
GAATATTAAATAAATAAATGTACGCGAGAAGAACTCGCGCACCAACATAGGGCATTTTCAGTTGGTTACAATTTGTAACCAACTCACTGCCCTCTTTCTTCAGTCGGTTTTTCAGTACTTTCCAATAATTATTGGGATTCTCACTTTCAGTAAGTACACCTACAACATCCACTATAGAGAAATACCATTTCTCTTGGTTGTCATCCCATTGAGTACGAATTCGTTTCTCGTTGATTAGTTTTATAGCAGTTTCTTTTGTCATGGAATAATGATTATTAAACAAAGATAGAAAAATCTTTCATGATGCCATTAATGTTGGTGCAGGGCAGTCAGAACAATGAATGCCAACGGGCTGGGTATTTGAGTAGTTATTTTTTACGTTTTAAAATATGGAGGACAATCAGTATATAAACTTTTAAATGAATTTAAAAAGTTTCTCAATCTGCGAATAATTTAAATCCATTTGCTCGCTCGGATTTGTAATCCGAGTGCATAAAGTAACGAGTGCCTGTTTTAAATTTTCAGAATTAATAGTTCAAATATAAATAATATATATTTATATCATATTTTGTTAAAAAGTATACATTAATTAGTTTGCTGTCACACCCGGATTGCAAATCCGAGCGAGCTGACAAAAGGTAAATGTGCTTGGCATTGTGTGTAGGGATTAATCTTAATTTCATCCATGTTGATTATATCTTTTTCTTAAGGTTACCATAATAAGCACCCGCACTTATCAAATACGTTCCCGCATTTTAGGAATAAGCACCCGCACTTATCAAATACGCTTCCGCAATTTGGAAATAAACACCCGCGATTATCAAATACGCTTCTGCATTTTAGGAATAAGCACCCACACTTATCAAATACGTTCCTGCGTTTTAGAATAAAGCACCTGCACTTATCAAAAACGTTCCTGCATTTTAGGAATAAGCACCCGCACTTATCAAATACGCTTCCGCATTTTGGAATAAAGCACCCACACTTATCAAATACGCTTCCGCATTTTGGAAATAAACACCTGCGATTATCAAATACGTTCCCGCATTTTAGGAATAAGCACCCGCACTTATCAAAAACGTTCCTGCATTTTAGGAATAAGCACCTGCGATTATCAAAAACGTTCCTGCATTTTAGGAATAAAGCACCCGCACTTATCAAATACGCTTCCGCAATTTGGAAATAAACACCCGCGATTATCAAATACGTTCCCGCATTTTAAGAATAAGCACTCGCACTTATCAAAAACACGGTTGCCACTTTCGAAAAGGTGGTTACCAGTTTCGAAGGAGCATCCAATTTTATCAAAAAGACAATTACCAGTTTAAAATAAGCATCCTATTTTATCAAACAGACGGTTACCAGTTTCGAATGTGTAAATAGTTAATCAACAGTCGTCTATATTAAATGAGCGATGGCAGGACAAAACAGCGGGCGTGCGCTTGCTTGTGTTCAAGCAGCTTTGTTTTGTCTTGAATTTTCTTTGTTTCTTTCTTTGTTTTAAGACAAAGAAAGAAAATATTAATAAATTAATTTTCTTGTGCTTTTCTCTTGTTGGCAAACCATGTCTAAAAATGCCAATAAGATAAGTTTCTTAAATAATTATAACTTTTTCCTTAATGAAAAAGTTACAAAAAATCAAGACTGAATAAAAATTTCTACAAAACTACAAATGCTTTTGTTTCACGCATTATACCATGAAGTATTGATAAAATAATATCATACCGATATAGCAACTGTTATAGAACAATTCATTGGATTATTACAGTTGCTTTATCGGTAACAAGCCGTCCCGATGGATGGTTGTTTTTAAATACAAAATATAGTTGCATCGGGACTCGTGTAATGCTTACGAATACCCAACGCACCAAAAACATTCTTGTTTTGATAACAAAATTTTTATAAGGTCGTCTTATTTTTAATGTGTGCAAGCAGCTTTGTTTTGTCTTGTCCGCCTAAGGCGGATTGTTTCTTTCTTTGTTTTAAGAAAGAAAATATTAATGAATTAATTTTCTTGAAATAAGCTTCCGAACTTATCAAATACGCTTCCGCATTTAGGAAATAAGCACCTGCACTTAGGTGAAAAGTACGCTTACAAATTAATCATCGCAATTGATCGTAGGTATAGCATTTTCAATACAAGCGGCATTTTTCTTATTTGGTGTTCTATGTTGGTTGTAATGTTTATTTTTTAATAAATTTTTTAATAATTGACAATTTTTCCTTATTTGTAATTTGAACAAAATAGACTCCCTGAGAAAGCATTGAAATGTCAATATTTATCTCGTTAAATGGGACATCAATTACCTTTTCAATTATAACCATACCTATTTCATTGATAATACTTATTGTGGAAATATTTAAATCTTCTTTTGCTTTAAGATAAATTAAATTTCCTGTAGGGTTTGGATATATTTCTAGAGAATTATTGTCTTTTTGATAATTATATACTGAAGTAGAAATACCTGTTCTGTATAACCCATAAGTGCCACCTGCATATAAATATCCATTATGTTCTGCAAACCCTTTGATCTGATCAAGTGAATTAATACCTGTCCCTGTGATATCTGTCCAGTTCATTCCGTGGTCTTTTGACTTAAAAACCTTGCCGGTAGTACAACCAAGATACACGGTATTATTGATAACATTAAGAGTAGCACCATATAGGGTAGTCAAACCATTAGATGAATTAATTTGGGTCCATGTTACCCCTTCGTCACTTGATATATATAAACCCATAGTATAAATTGAGCATATTAATACTCCATTACTTTCAACTATGGCGCCAACCTGTCCACTAATTGCAGGCAAACCTCCGGACAATTGAGTATATGTCACCCCTTTGTCAGTTGATTTTAATACTCCTGTATATGTTTTAATATATATATTTCCATTGTAATAAACGATATTTTTTTCAATTGTTCTTCCAGAAACTCCGGCTCCACTACCTTGATACCAATTTATGCCATTTTTTGTAGAATACATTCCTTTTCCACTTGCCCATCCGGTAAAAATTGTGTCTCCACTAACCAAAATTGCACTATTTATAGCAGCAACAGATGGGGCTGAACCTTGAATATTTGACCAATTTACACCGAAATCAACCGATTTATATATTTTTCCCATTCCTCCGGCATACAATATACCATTATAGTTATAAATACTCTTACTGAAAGTAAAACCTGAAAAAAAAGTCATACCTGTACTTGATGTATCCCAAGATATTCCGTCTGCTGATTTATAAATACCATAAGATGATGCCAAATACAATTTATTCCCTGCTACTGCAAGATGTTCTACCCCTGTTGAAGGAGGGACAGTAATTGGTGTCCATGTTTGAGATTTTAATAGATTACCTATTAATAAAATGATGAATAAAAATATTAAATTCTTTTTCATAATAGTTTGATTTAATGTTTCTACTCGTGTGGCTTTTCAGTTTTGCCCCGTTTTTTGAGTGGGTGCTGGTCTCCACTGTTTTATTAAATTTTTCTGTTACATTGGGTGGTCAGCCCTTTATTTGACCGCTATCGTAAAACTTAAACTTGCCCATACCTTCTATGTGTGCCCTGTATGAGCAGAGCACACCCACTTCCAATCTGTATAAATATTTCAAAAATACAAATTAATTTTATAAAGAAAAGGAGTGAGTGAATTAATTTTCCGGTAAATTTATCATCTGTTGGTGGTGGAGCCCGCTGTATACGACCCCATGGTTTATATTGAGCGAAGCCGAAGTGTACAGTGGATGGGTGCACTCCGTCAGTTAAATACTGTCGGAGCCATACACTCGATTGTACACATTTTCATTTTTTTAATTAATCAATCAATAATTTAAAGTTTTGTAAATTTCTATTCAAAATATTTTTCTTTTTTTAAACCAGATAAAGATCATTGAACATACTATAATCAGTATCATCCATATGAATAAATATCCATATTGCCAATGAAGTTCTGGCATAAATTCAAAATTCATTCCATATACTCCAACCAAAAATGTTAAGGGTAAGAAAAATACAGAAAAAATAGTAAGTAATTTAATCACATCATTACTTTTTTTAGCAGTAATTGATATGTAAGTATTCATTAAATTATTAGCATCTTCAGCAACTTCATCATAAATAAGTATGAGACTTAAAATTTTATCTTTTACATCCTGCAATGCTGTTTTTGTTTCATCATCAACATTAATTTTATTTACAACATCTTGAGTAATCAATAATAGTTTTTTACTAATGCGGGTTTGGGATTTTTGGAAATATAAATCTTCAATTGAAATTTTTGTATAATCCTTAAGAAAAATTGCTTTCTCAACTTCATCAATTTTATTGCTATGCCAAATTGAAGGGTGCATATAGGTTAGAACCATTTTATTTATAATATATATGAGTAACTGATATGAATTATTAAACTTTTGATTTATATTTTCAAGAAAATCAAAATTTGCTCTATGTATAGTAATTACTTTTTTATCATTATAGAAAAATGCTATTTTATTAGATAGTTCTTTAATTGTGGAAAATTTATCATCATCTCCAGCAACATATGCCCTAAGTATCACAAAATTATATTCTGGTAGTTTTTCAAATTTTGGCAAATGACCATATTCCAAGCTGTCTAATATTTGAAGGTAATCTAGTTTATATTCATCTGCAATTTTCTCAAGTTGGTCCATTTTAGGTTTAACAATATCAATCCATTTAAAATTATCATATATAGTTTCTTTAATATTCTCCATAAAAATCAAGGTCTTTGTATTAATTTAAATTCATATTATTTTTAAATATTTTATGACCAAATTTATCACTTTCCTATTTGCAAATATTGCAAAAGCAGACTTTCACTTTAAAAGACAAATTTTGCTTTTCCAATACCACTAAATGGTTCGGAGATTATTAAATCATTTTCAATAATTCTTAGCTTAAAACTTGATATTACTAATTTCTCCATCTCATTTTATATTTAAAGTGAAACATAAAAACATGAATAAACTACCTCGAAGCAGAGCTTTCGAGGTATTACGTGAAAACTATTTCTCTCG
>CAYVNP010000105.1:3546-5262 GCA_964452905.1 uncultured Bacteroidales bacterium | reverse complement strand
TTAGGGATTAATAAACCCTAGGGGTTAACTCATCAAATATTATATGTGATTTTTTTCTTTTTTTTGAAATATTTTTTACATTACTTTATTTTTATTTTCATTCCATAATCTTTGAAAAAAGAATGAATTAATCTGTGAAATGTTTCGGAACTTGAATATTCTTTAAAAATATTTTCCTTTTATTATTCATTCAATAAATTTAAGTCATTTTATTGTGAAATATATCATAAAATATGGTCTAATAGAATTTTCAAGCCAATTGAAATAAGGATTAAACCACCCATTATTTCAATTCTTTTCCCAAACTTACTTCCTATTTTTTTACCGAATAGCATTCCTAACATAGCAACCAAAAAAGTTACCACGCCTATAATGAGAATAGCATTCCATATATTTGTTTGTAAAAAAGCAAAACTAATTCCTACAACAAGTGCATCAATACTTGTAGCAATTCCTATTCCTAATAAAACAATAAATTTCAAAGGATTAAAATTTTTATCATTCTCTTCACTTTTATAACTTTCAATAATCATTTTTATCCCTAAGATCGAGAGTAACACAAAAGCAATCCAATGATCAAAGTTTCCAATATATTGAGAAATTTGCTTACCTGCAAACCAACCCATCAATGGCATCAGCGATTGCAGAAATGCCAATACAAAAGCAACTTTAAGGGCTTGTTGAAATTTTATTTTTTTTAAAATCAAACCTGTAGAAACAGATACTGCAAAAGTATCAAACGACAATCCGATTGCAATTAAAAATAGTGTAATATAATCCATAAAATTATTTTTATAAAGGACAGGCTTTAAAACCTGTCCTTTATATTTAATTAAACATTAATCAAAAAGTTCATTTAACCAGCTTTTCTTCCTATGCTGATTATTATTTCCATATTGATTTTGATTATCATGCTGATTGGGACTCCCCTGTTCATTATAATCATCATGACGATTGTGATTATCATTATGGTATTTTTGTTGATAATTCTGAAAACCTAGATTTGACGATCTTTCGATAATTTTATCAAGTTCACCTCTATCAAGCCATATTCCACGACATTCCGGACAATAATCAATTTCAATACCCTGTCTTTCTGACAGAATTAATTTTACATTACAATTTGGACAATTCATTGTTTTAAGTTTTTAAGTTTAATTGATTTGTTTATTTATTGTTTAAAAATAGCCAATTGGTTTTTTCAAAATAGCCTTCTTTTACCATTCTTACATCCTCAACTGTATAAAATGCATTGGGATTGTTTTTATTAAGAATACTAATGAATCGTTTCAGATCATTTCGTCTGATGGTGGCAAATATCATCTTCACAGGACTATCCATACCCATAGCATCTACAATGGTAATTCTGAATTTTAATCTTTTCAGCAATAGTATGGTGAGTTTTGAATCCTTTTGAAAAACAACCCTGACAATGACATTCCCGATAGATAAACGCTGTTCTATATAAATTCCCGTAAAATTCCCAAAGGCAAATCCTACGGCAAAAGCTATATAACAATACACATTGTCAAGATGTTTCATTATCTGACTAATCGCCAGCAACCAAACTATCGATTCAAAAAATCCGGCAAGCAATGCAAGGTATTTAAATCCTTTGGTAGCAAACAAAATTCGCAAGATTCCTATTGACTGATCAACAATACGGGCTAAGAAAATCAGTAACGGAATAATAATGAATAAAAAAATATCATTGTT
>CAYVNP010000105.1:0-3446 GCA_964452905.1 uncultured Bacteroidales bacterium | reverse complement strand
GTAATTCCGGACAAAGCAAAATACAAAGCTCGTAAGCCTAAAATTGCGAACACATTTGAAGTAAATATTATAAAAGAATCATTAGAAATAGCTAAGATAGCAGGTATAGAATCAACTGCAAAAATCAGATCGGTAAATTCTACCACAATCAAAACTATAAAAAGAGGTGTTGCATACAATTTTTTATCGATTCTGACAAAGAACTTATTTCCATGAATTACAGGTGTCACAGGCATAAACATTTTAAAAAGTTTTACAATAAAATTCTTTGAAGGATTAACATTCCCTTCTTTGTTTATCAGCATCTTAAATCCGGTAAATAGCAGAAAGGCTCCAAATACATATATAATCCAATGAAAATTATTGATTAACGCAACACCTGCAAAAATAAAGATAGCCCTCAATATTAAAGCGCCCAAAATTCCCCAGAACAAAATTTTATGCTGGTATTGTGCTTCCACATTAAAAAAGCTAAACAGCATAATAAAAACGAATAAATTATCTACACTTAAAGATTTTTCAATCACATAACCAGTTAAGAACTCCAATGCTTTCACTTTACCCATGTAAATATAAATGAGATAATTAAAAATCAAAGCCAACGCAATCCAAACAGCACTCCAAACCAATGCTTCCCTGATTTTTACTTCATGCGATTTTCGATGAAATAATCCAAGATCAATTGCCAGTACGGCGATAATAAAAAGCAAAAAACCAAACCAAACATATATATTAATTACCATTTTTTATTATTTTTTAAACACTATATTTTATCAAAACAAAACCACCAATCAAAATTACTGTAAATCCCAGGGCAACCCAGTTAAAATATTTCTCAATGAAGTTCTTAATAGAAGGTCCATATTTCCATATTAACCAGGCTACCAGAAAAAACCTCGCACCTCTGCTTATAACTGACGCCAGAATAAACATAAAAATATTCATATCAAAAGCACCGGAGGTAATTGTAAATACCTTATAGGGAATGGGTGTAAACCCTGCGGTAAAAATAATCCAAAAATCCCATTCGATAAAAAGAAGTTTGATCGAATTATATAATTCATGTGTAAAGCCGGGAATATTATTAAAAAACAAATTGGCCAAAGGTGTAAATTCTCCATTGGAATTTAACCATGAAAAATGACCAATATAATACCCTGCTACTGCACCTGCAACCGAACCGATTGTACAAATAAGTGCAAATCTGAAAGATTTGGTCACTGAGCCCATTGCCATAGCAATCAACAGAATGTCAGGCGGTATAGGAAAGAAAACCGATTCGATGAAGGCCAACACAAAAAGGGCCATAGCACCATAAGGTGAATGTGCCCAACTTAATACCCAGTTGTATAAACGTTTTATCCAGTTCATTTTACTTTTATTGATTTAAAAAAGTTGAAATATTACTAAGGCATAGATAAAAAAACGTAAATATCGGAAAAGCGCCCATAATAAATAATGCCTGAAATTATATTTAATAAGTCCGCAGGCTAAACTAACGATGGAATGTGGAAGCGGCAACATAGCGCCAATAAATACAAAAAGCCCACCCCACTTTCTTAAATTGTAGATATGTTTTGCAATTTTATGCTCTATGTGATATTTCACAGCAGGAATCAAAAACAATTGTTTCCCGATAAAATAAGCAATAATCCCCCCAATATAGGACATCGTTGCTAAAGTGAATAAAAACAACCAGGGTGTTGCTGATTTTGAACACCAGGCTATAAAAATTTCAGGAGGAATAATCCCTAAAATAGTTTCAGATAATAAAAAAAATGAAAATATTATTTGGGGTGAATATGTTGTTACCAATGTATTAAGAATTGCATTGATATCGATAAAAAAAACCTCTAGTACAACTAAGAGTCCGACAAATAGTAGAATTACCATTCCCCCTTTGATAGCAGTATCTTTTAAAAATGCATAAAATTTTGTCATTCTGTAATATCGATGCATTGCGATTACTTTTTCCTGTTTAATCATTAAAATCTTTTTTATATTGAACCTTTAATTATTTTGTTTAAGAAATCAGTTACAGATGTTACAACACCTTGCAATCCGTTCTCACTTATGAAATTGAACAACCTTATAAATTGTGGAAACAAAATGATAATGAGTCCAGTTAAAAGGAAAAGAAAAATAATCACTCCTATTATCAGTAGATTTCTGATTTTTTTATTTTCTTTAATTTTGTTGAATATATCCAAGTATTTAGAATAGCCTCTGTTTTCATAATCTGAATGATGAGAATACTGATTATATCTATGGCTTTCATGGTATCTTTCTTTATTATATTTACCATGGCGTTTTTGTCTGTTATTTAAAATTTCATCAAATTCCATTTTTTTATATTTTTTTAAATTAATATTTAAGATTTCTTTTGTTTTTTGTATGATTCAAAAAGATCTTCTTCATCTTTGCCTTCTCTGATGCCACTTATTAAAAGGACTAATAATTTTGGAATTTCACTTTCTGAGAATCCTGATTTAGAGGCAAAACTATTGGCTAAACGCATTTCATTTTTATCAATATTTCCATCAGCCAACACCATCTTTATAATGTCATATATCTGTTCAAAACGCTTATGTAATTCATAAGGAGGAATATATGCCAACATTCGGTTAGATTCAAGTATGTTATCTATTTCGGGTTCAGTGAACCCCATTTTTCGTCCAACCCGATGTAGCATTTTTGTTTCTGATGGGTCAATGTTACCATCTGCCATAGCAACAGAAATCAGATGTTGAAAATGCTTTTTATCCTGTTTTTTACCTAAATGATTAAATTGTTCTAAGATATTCATGTTTTTTTTTTATAATATTAATGATTTTACAATTAAACATTACAATCAATTTGAAACATAATAATGTCTCAAATAATTGAATAAATAAAGATGCAATAAGTATATGATAATACTTATGCAAAAATTGAATAAGAAATAATTGGTATTATTAAAGTTTTGGCGGTTGCCAGTTTATTGATAGAAATGAGTTCGAAATAAACTCTTTAAAAATTGAAATTTTTGTAGAATAATCAGCAATAAATAAAAAGTTACTAAAAGCAGCTACTATTGTATCATTCTGATATTCTTCGTCTTCAAAGTTAAAACAATTGTGAAGTGATTTTTTGTCATGATGGTTATTATTCTCAATATCAAAAGATTTTCCAGCAATATAGCTACATGCAGAGATATAACTACTTGCAATACTGGAATATATAGCAAAAGTAAATAAAAAAATATATGAAATATTAAAGATTGCTTTCATCGATTACAAAAGTAATTAATATTAAAATAATTCAATATTAATAAATCATTAAATAAAATTAATTTATAAACATTAATAAACAGTAGATTTTAAAAAAATCAAACTATAATATTGGTTTTTATGGTTTTCGAAAACAAAGAAAACCATATTATTTAAAATAAGAAATATTTATTTTGA
>CAYVNP010000104.1:0-5350 GCA_964452905.1 uncultured Bacteroidales bacterium | reverse complement strand
AAGACAAACCGCATTGATTGTTCTCATGGCTCAGATGGGGTGCTATGTTCCAGCAGATGAAGTTAAAATTGGTATCATTGATAAAATTTTTACGCGCGTTGGCGCATCAGATAATATTTCTCTCGGTGAATCTACTTTCATGGTAGAGATGAACGAAACTGCAAGCATTCTCAATAATGTTTCTGACAGAAGTTTAATTTTATTGGATGAAATCGGTCGTGGTACAAGTACGTATGATGGTATCTCTATCGCATGGGCCATTACTGAATATATTCATGAACATCCGATGTTCAAAGCAAAAACGTTGTTTGCCACTCATTACCATGAATTAAATGAAATGGCTGATTCATTTCACCGCATTAAAAATTTTCATGTAACCGTTAAGGAAGCAGGGAATAAAGTAATTTTTATGCGTAAACTGGCTAAAGGTGGGACAGAACACAGCTTTGGTATTCATGTGGCGAAAATGGCGGGAATGCCTTCACGTATCATTGAACGTGCCGACCAAATATTACTTCAACTTGAAAGATCTCACAGTGGTAAGGAATTGACGAAGAATGATAAAAGAATCCAACAGGATAATTATCAGTTAAGTTTTATTCAATTAAATGATCCCCTGCTTGAACAAATAAAAGAAGATATTCTCAAGACGGAGATCAACACGCTTACACCTGTTGAAGCATTAATGAAACTAAATGAGATCAAAACTCTTTTGAATAAAAAAAATAAGTCCGGGTAATTTCCGGACTTATTTTTTTGATATTTAATATCAGATATTAATTTTTTTCTTTTGGGGCATCAGCTTTTGGCGCTTCCACTTTAATCAATTCCACTTTAAAGATCAGAACAGCATTTCCTGGAATATCTCTTGAACCAGCTTCGCCATAAGCTAACTCAGATGGAATAAAAAGTTCGTAAATGGCACCGGGTTTCATAACTTGTAGCGCTTCTGTCCAACCGGGAATAACACCATTCAAGGGGAATGAAGCCGGCTCGCCTCTGTTGTATGAAGAATCAAAAATTTTACCGTTGATCAGTTTGCCTTCATAATGAACAGTAACTTTATCCGTTGCTTTCGGGGTTTCACCTGTGCCTTCTTTGATAACCTTGTATTGAAGCCCGCTGGCTGTTACAACGACTGTTGGGTCTTTTTTATTATTTTCCAGAAAAGCGATACCTTCTGCTTTGCCTTTTTCAGATTGTTTCTTTTTTTCAGCTTCAATTTTAGCCATTATTTCTTTCTGGAAGCTCATCATGATCTTTTGCTTGATGGTATCTTTGATCACAGAATCATTTCCTGCAATACCATCTTTAATGCCTTGCATCATGGTTTCAGGTGTAACATCAAAAAAATTTGTTTTGAAATTTTTACCCATATCAACGCCAATGATATAACTGACGGTATCAAGTTTTGTTTGCATGGTTGTTTTACTGCATTGAGGATGATACTTGCATTTTTTCTTTTTATCTTTTTTACATTCTTGTGAAAAACCATTGAATCCTGCTATCAGCAACAATGATATTAAACTTGTTAAAACTACATTTTTCATAAATTTTTTCTATTTAAATTAATGTGCAAATTTAAATATATTATTTTACTGATAACAAAATGCAGGATAAAAATTTTATTGCATTATAATGTTGATGTTTTGATATTTTCATCATCATTATCGTATAAAATGGTGATTTCGTTTTTAAGCTCAGTCACCATTCATATATTTAACTAATACAAATATTTTATTTTACAACTTTAGCAACTGTATAATTAAGAATCAAAACTATATGTTCATTGAGCTTGAAATGAACGAAAGTGTTTGTTGAACTGATTTAACAAATATTAAAAACTATTCCTGCTTCATAATTTTTTTCACAATCGTATTATCAGCAGATTGCAATTTCAAAAAATACACACCTGCCGGTTGAGCAGATAAATCAACCTGTTCGATGGGGTTGATTAATTTTTTTGAATAAACCATTTGTCCAATGGTGTTTTGGATTTCCAATGAATATGATTGAGTTTGATTATCCAGTTGAATAGTAAGCAGATCTGTAGCGGGATTCGGGAAAATAGAGATTAGATTATCTTTTTCAAAATCTTCAATACCTTGAATAAATGCTAGATTAACAGCATATATTTTTTTTGTTTCTCCATCTGTAGCGGTCACCAATACGGAAGTAAGTCCCGGTATTGTGGTTGCATTAATAATTTCAACGTGAGCGTTGGTATCATTAGGTGTTGCGGTTATTTGTGGGAAATCCGATGTACCTTGAGGTAAATATAAATAATACAACGTTTTATCTGGGCTGAATCCTGCAATCGTGATTTGATTGACTTGTATATCTTTCAAGGTGGCGTCATTATTGATCGGAGCAACAATTCCGTTATCGTCAATATTGGAAACAGAGCGGTAATATTTTCCTGAATTGGCTTTTGTTTTGGAAATAAGACAAGTGTCTTTTTTTGCTACTATTACTGCATAATAAACGGTAACACCTGAAGGTGCTGTATAATCGGTATAACTGGTAAGATTATTTTGTATGTCAGCAATCTGTGTTATTTTATCCGGTTTCGTACCTCTGAAAATAAAATAGGTACCGAAATCAAATCCTTCATACTGATCCCAAATGAGATTATAAATATTTCCTTGTCCTTTGTTCACATTGAGGTGCATGGTCTTATGAAACGGACTGAGTTTGGATTCATACTTATTGGCATTAACACATGAAATTTTGTATCTGTCGGATTTAACGAGGGGATTGGATGCTTTGTCAATAAAAATACTTGCACTGTCAACCTTCACATTCCCAATTAAAAGATATTGTCCGGAATAATTAGATTCTTTATATATGTTATAGGATGCAGTTCCGTCATGTGGTGTTTTATCCCAAACGATCATATTTTTTCCTGTAGATTCGTCAACGGTTACAAGACAGATTGTTTGATTGTTATTGATTTGTTCAGTGGTGCCGTCAGCTTTTGTTTTGATCAGATAAATATCATATGTTCTTCCTGCCTGTGTAAAGCCAACAGCAGCATAACCTCCGTCAGCAGTAGGAATCACATTCTGCAGATAGGTTAGTCCTGTTTTCCCTTTAAAATAAGTTGACCAAAGGGTATCACCGTTTTCATCTGTTTTAATCAACATACCATGAATAGTTGAATAAACTCTTTGAGCTGTATCATAAACACCGGAATAACCGGTTAGAATAAAATTACCATCATTAGTTTGTTTTACGGCATAAGCTTCAGATCCATCGTAAGGGGACCAGAACGTTTTTCTCCAGATAGAATCACCGTCAGCATTTGTTTTGATCAAACATGCTTTGTACATATAAAAATCATATTTCGGGTCGATAACGGTTGTTGTGCCTGAAATAACAAACCCTTTATCTTTTGTTTCAATGACTGAATACCCAAATTCACCAGTATATTCCCCATAAAAATTCTTAGTCCAAAGTTCTTTTCCATCAGCATCCGTTTTTGTAATAAATGCGTAATTGACATAATCAGAAACAACCGTAAAACCTGTAATGACAAACCCTCCATCTGAAGTAGATATGATAGATCTGCTGTTTTCCTTATTTGATTTACCGATCAGATTATCCCATACATATTGTCCGGAAGAATTAAATTTAACCAAATAAATATCTTCATTCCCATTCTTATTTGAATTACCTGCTACGACAATTCCACTATCAGGAGTCTGAACAATGCTATATGCAAAATCCTTATCCCATGTATTACCATATGATGTTGTCCATAATGTATCACCTGATTGGTCAATTTTCAATACATATAATTTACTCCAGGAATGATCTGTTGGGCCTGTTGATCCTATTATAATATAATTATTATCATATGTCTCAATGATGGAATAACCATAATCATTGTTTTTGGTTCCATAACTTTTTGTCCACAGTGTATCACCAATATAATTTGTGCGAACAACATAAATATCCCGAAGGTTTGCACCGAAACTTTGCGTTTGTCCACAGGCAATATAACCTCCATCACACGTCTGAAGGACTGAACGTCCGATATCTTCAGCCAGTCCGCCATACACTTTTTCGAAATTCTTTTGCATCAGTTTTGAATTTGGTGCAGAGAACCTCACTTCATCTACATAATTAAATTGTCCTCCTTCTTTGATTATTCCACATGCGGATGATACTTTATAATATCCATCCCCGTTCACACAGCAAATGCCGTCGTAATAACTGTCTTTAATCACAAATTCTAAATCGCCTCCTTCAGGAACACATACATCCTCTGTAATCAGATATCCATTGCTGATAACTTTGTAAGGACCACCGGCAGCATATTTCGGAACACCATTTAACCCGTTCAGTTCCCATGTAGTTTCATTTCCATATTTGTCAGTATGTAGTTCAATATTGATCTTAACCTGATTGGCAGCACATTTTACAGGACTTTTAGAAATACATGTGCCAGCTAAAAAATGTGGAGTAGTACCTGTCTCATCACCTGAGACAAAATATTTAATAGTCTTATCACCTGTAACGGTATCGTCAATTGTTACATTCACATAAAAAAGATAATTCTCCGGATCATAAGGAGCGGCGATGCCTCCGTACACATTGTCATTATCACCCCAACTGATTATTTTATCATTGATAGGATTCACCCCATCCTGATCAATATAATCTGATCCGCTGTTTATTTTAAATCCTGCAGGAAAAACCAGTGCAACAGAATCTACATACTCCAGATCGGATGATGAAACTGTAAGCATAAATTGAATATCCATCGTTGTTCCGGGAACATAATTGGTGAAACAAATAAGAGATCCTAATACTCCTTTTGTTTGAGATGATCGGACAGTTTGTGAAAAAATTTTGTTATGAATAACAAAATTCATGAGCAGAATAAGTATAAATATTTTTTTCATATGAATAAATTTTAAAGTTATAAATAAATGAAATTAAATCTTATTTAGTTCAATACAAACCTACGTAAATTAGAAAGAAAATGCAAGTAGATTTTTAATAAAAAATAGCATGTTTTTTTATACATTTAGTTAATCTGATTAATTCAGATTACTTATCTATGAAATAACCAAATCGGAAGATTTATTTTTTAAAATAAAATAGAACATATAGTATTTTTTCTAATTCATATAAAAATGGTAATAAATAATTTGAAGTTTTGTTAAAAGAATGAGTTATTATTTAAGTTATAGAATATTTAAATATAACAATAGCATATATTTTTCAATAAATTGTATTTGGCAATTATCAAGGTTTTGACAAGTAAGACAAAGAGAATCATATCTTATTACATAAAGTCTATTATTAAATTACACATTAATTAAATAATTTGTATATTTGC
>CAYVNP010000103.1:0-5396 GCA_964452905.1 uncultured Bacteroidales bacterium | reverse complement strand
TAATGAATAAATTCAAAAATCGTTTTCTGCGAAAAATTGATTTAACTAAATCAATCAAAGAAAAACATAATAACCCCAACATACTGAAAGGAATTACTAAATAATGAACATGTCCGGGATCAAAATGTTTAGAGACAATCATTAAACTTATGAAAGTAAATAAAAAAACAGACATATAAAGCAGATATTTTCTTTGAATCGTTTTATTGAAATTTTTATATCCAAATGAAATAAATATCAAAAAAAACAATGACACTGACAGGATGAAAAAAACATGAGGGTTTGAAGTAAAAATAAATTTAAAATTATTGAAATATACATTTAAATCAATAAAACCGGTTTCTCCTTTACCATAAATTCCTTTATGAAAAAGGAGCGTTTTTAACCAGTTAAAAATTAAAATATATTGATGTCTGATAGGAAAGGTAAAAATTAAAAACTCAATATACACCCGAGAAGATAAACAAATTTATTACATACTTTAGGAATAATGAGGATAGGAATTATAATTAAAAATAAGAAAACAAATTTTGTGGCTATCCCAAATCCTGTAACGATAGATAATAAAATAATATATTTCAAGATTCTTTTATTCCTATCTCCTTTTTCGATTAGATTTACCAGTTTTAGTAAATAAATAATAAATAAAAGACAACCGATCATTAATAAATTTTCTGTCATAGCTCTGGTTGCCATGATATAACTATTTAAGGTAAAATAAAAATTTGACATTTGTATAATTATGCTCAACCAAATATTCTTATATAACTTATAAGTTACAATTCCTAACCAAAAAACTATTATGGATTGAAATACTAATAATACCCTATTTACAGCAGTTATATATTTTTCTGAATTCATAATGATATCTTTATCAAAATCAGAAAATTCTTTAAAAAAATAAAATCTGACTTTGATGATAATTGCATAGATAAGTTGCAACGGAGTTCCAGGATGATCAATATGTGATATTTTTTGAGAAAATAAAATGTTAACCCCATTAAAAAGATAAACATATTCAGGATCATAAAAATAAGGTAGTCTGTCCATAAAGAAACCTAAAAGTAACATACAGGAAGGGACGACACATAAAAAAATAAATACAAATGCTTTACTAAATTTCATCTTTAAATAATTAAAATGTAAAATTAATTTTTTTAGTCAAACATTAATATAAATGCATTTAATTATTTGTTAATTTTGGGGAAAATAATCACATGAAAAAGATACTTAAAAGTTTAATCATTATTTCATCACTTGGCTTAATGATTTCATGCTCAAGCAATGATGAACAGTCAAAAAAAAAAATAATATTTCAAAATAATTTTGATCAACTTATAGGTTGGACACCAAACAACCCATATATAATAAAAGGGAGTGCTCATTCAGGACAATATTGTTTCAAAATGGATACAACCGTTGATTTCAGTTTAGGGTTCCATGAATATATTAACAAAATAAGTGATAAAACATTAAATACTATTAAATTCAGTGCATGGTGTAAAATGGATCAAATGCCTTCTGAAAAAATTAATTTGGTATGCAGCATTGATGCTGACGGGAAAAGTTTTACATGGTCTGGTGTTAGACTAAAAGATAATATACAAAAACCAAATGAATGGGCATACATAAGCGGGATGGCTAAAATTCCTGTTAATATCCCTCCTTATTCAATTGCAAAGCTTTATGTTTTCTCACCTTTAAAAGAAGTTTGTTATATTGACGATATGGAAATTTCTTTTGAATAAAATCAACATATATTATTTTTAACAAATATGCGTTCCAATGAATTTCATAATGATGAAATAAAAAGAAACCTTGAATTCTGGGAGCAAAAGCCGATTCTAAAAAAAATATATACTGAATTTTACAACCAGATTGCTGCACATCTTACCGAAATTCATACTGGAATTACTGTTGAACTGGGTTCGGGAATTGGAAATATTAAATCCGTTATTCCAAATGCGATCTGTACGGATATGTTTCCTAATCCATGGTTAGACCAAATTGAAAATGCTTATCAACTTTCATTTTTAGACAATACTATCTCAAATATTATTTTATTCGATGTATTCCATCACATCGAATATCCTGGAGATGTATTCAATGAAATCTACAGGGTACTAAAACCGGGCGGGCGATTGATCCTGTTTGAACCATCAATGAGTTTACTGGGTTTGATTGTATATGGCGTATTTCATCATGAACCTGTTCGATTATGTTCACAAATTAAATCCAACAGAGAAAATAATTTAAAACCCACTGCTTTACCCTACTATTCGGCTCAGGGAAATTCATCGCGAATATTTACATTTAAAAAATATCATTCTCTATATTCCGACAAATTCAAATTAATCCTATTTATAAAACTATCAGCATTATCCTATGTTGCTTCAGGAGGGTACAGTCAAAAACAATTATATCCCGATCGTTCTTATCCTTTTTTCAAGCATATTGAAAAAATTCTTGATAATCTCCCTTTTATTTTTTCCACAAGAAATTTAATTGTACTTGAAAAAAAAATTGTTTAAACAGTTTTTACATATTTCATATATAAATATGAAAAAAATCAAAATTCTTTTCATTCTGATTTTTTATTTTTTACTCATTTTACCTTTCATTCAATCATCATTGAATTTAACAAACTCCAAACCACTTTATGGTGTTTATGAAAAAACATCGCTTCCATCTTTTTCAATTAAATCATGGTATGACGGTCTGTATCAAGAACAGTATACAAAATTTTTCAATGAAACATTCGGATTCAGAAATGACCTTATTCGACTTTACAATCAAATTGATTTTAGTTTGTTCAATCTGACCCATGCAAAAAAAATTTTAAAAGGGAAAAATGATTATTTACTTTCTGATCAATACATCAGCTCATGGACAGGAAAAGATTTTATTGGAAAAGCAATACTTAATGACAAGATAGCTGAAATTAAAACCCTTCAGGATAAATTATGGGAGATTAATAAAACATATTTGTTGGTCGTTCTTTGTCCGGATAAAGCGACCTTTTACTCTGAACTAATACCCAATCGATTTCTTATTGAAAAAAAAGGAATAACCAATACGTCATATATTTCAAAGCGTTGTCAGGAAATTGGTGTTCATGTTATTGATTTTAATCCGTATTTTCTAAAATTAAAAAAAAACACCCACTTTCCTGTTTATCCGAAAACAGGAATCCATTGGAGTTATTATGGCGCTTTCCTTGCTGCAGATTCTTTCGCTCGTTATTTAAAAACTAATACCAATTTGGAAATACCTGAATTAATTCTTGATAGCAATATTATCAGCAAATTTCCAATTGCAGAAGATAATGACATTGAAAAAACACTTAATCTTTTATTTGAAATACCAACACCTATTATGGCATATCCCAAATTTCATATAAAAAATAATATACCATTTAAAAAACCATCTGCACTTGTTATTGGAGACAGTTTTTATTGGACTTGGTATAACGATGGTATAATCAATTCACTTTTTTCAAATTCTGATTTTTGGTATTACGCAAGAGATGTTTACCCAATGTCATTTACAAAACAACAGAGTATTTCAGAAATAAATATTGCAGAAATCATTAGAAAACAAAATATTATTATTTTACTTCAGGTAAATGGTGCTTATGGAGATATTGGATGGGGTTTCCCAAAACTTGCGTTGAGTGTCCTTGATTCGGCAAACAATGATCTTATTCAAATGAAAAAGACGATATTAAATAATGCAAATTGGGTTTCAGATATCCAGAAAAAAGCGAATAATCAACATATGAAATTTGACGATATGCTTCGAATGGATGCATTATATATTTTAGATGAAAATTTAAAAAACAATATAATAAAAATTAAATATGATTTTTAACACTTCTCTTTTTATATTGTTTATTCTACCTATAATCATTTTCATTCATGTTTTGCTTTCTCCCAAATATAAAAATTTGTTTTTATTGATCATCAGTATTAGTTTTTATGCATGGGGAGCGCCCCAATTCATTCCATATTTAATGGCTTCAGTCATAATTGATTTCTACATGATCAAGATTTTATCTGAGTCAAAAATAATTTCAAGAAAATTTCTTTTATGGGCTTCAATCTTTTTAAATATCGGCATCCTGCTCTATTTTAAATATATGAATTTCTTTATTGAACAGTTTAATTCAATGAACTTGTTTGGCAGCCTCTCATTTTCATGGTTACATCTTGCTATGCCCATTGGAATTTCCTTTATTACATTTCAAAAATTAGCTTACACTTTTGATGTTTATCGAAATGCAACTTCCCCTTTTAAAAGAATTCAGGATTATGCTTTATATATCTTCATGTTTCCTCAAATGATTGCTGGACCTATTGTTCGTCCAGGTCAGATTGCTGAACAAATTAGCAATAAAAATTTACATAATACCTCTGATGATATCCTTTTGGGATTAAACAGATTTATTCTTGGACTGGCAAAAAAAGTTTTGATTGCAGATGTTCTTGCACAGCATGTCAATCAAATTTTTGCACTCAACCCAACTCAGCTAACAACAGGTTTGGCGTGGGTCGGTGCATTATCATATACATTCCAGATATATTTTGATTTTTCAGGTTATTCCGATATGGCGATTGGACTAGCACGTATATTTGGGTTTAAAATTCCTGAGAATTTTAACAATCCATATATTTCAGGAAGTATAACTGAGTTCTGGAAACGATGGCATATGACTCTTTCTTTTTGGTTCAGGGATTATGTTTTCATGCCACTGGCAAATGCTACATCCAACAAACTTAAACATGAAAACTATTTTAATATAAAAACTGATAAGATTATTTATTTCATAACCGCATTAACTACATTCATCTTTTGCGGTTTCTGGCATGGAGCAGCATGGACTTTTATATTATGGGGATTGTATCAGGGGTTGTTTATTATTTTCGACCGATTATTTCTTTTAAAATTTTTTAAAAAAATTGGGAAAGTACCAAGTCAGGTCATTACTTTTATTATTATCATTTTAGGATGGGTTTTATTCAGATCAAAAAATTTAAATGGGTTTTATTTATATATTCAAAAAATGTTTATCTTTAAAATGTCAAATCAAAATGACGTGTGGTTAAATCCAAAATTCACGACTATGTTTTTAATTGCTGTATTCTTTTCTTTCTGGGGGGGATTCAATAAAATTTCTAAGTTGCAAGAAAAACTCTTTACTACTCCAAAAACTATTGAATTTATTGGATTTTCAATCTTGTCCATTTTACTTTTAATATTAAGTATTTCATCCCTTGCTTCTACTTCATTTAGTCCATTTATTTATTTCAGATTTTAATTTATAAAAAATATATTTCATTCCGTCAAACATTATATTTTTCTTTTTATCTGGTTATTACTGGCGTTTCCTTTTTTAC
>CAYVNP010000102.1:0-5423 GCA_964452905.1 uncultured Bacteroidales bacterium | reverse complement strand
ATTTTGTATTCGTCTTGAAGGCATTGGTTAAAGCCCTTTAATGTGCGCGTAAAGGTTATGGAATTTCCCATGGCCTTTGGTATCAGTAAAATTTATCTTCATCAATAAAAGATGGGGGACAAGATTATTATATGGTTGAATGATGTATATGGTATTAATTTGACTTCATATGGGTGCTGTCTAGTGCATTATCTTTCTTTCAACAATAGAATTATTTAGATTCAATCAAAGTAGTTTCTTGGTATTCATATTTGATTTTATGAATATATGCAAAGGATTTATAGTTTAATGTTTTTGATTTGGCAGGATGATTTTTGTTTCATAATTCCTTTGATGTGATTTATTGTTCAAAGTTTATTTGTTTGATTAGTGTTAAAGTTTATCATTTTTGATTTTTTATAAAATCTTTGTTTTGGTGGGGCATTGGTTATCCTAAATCCTGTCACATTCTTGGTATGAATGGGCGGTTTCAATATAACTCTTTGTTATTGAACATCTTTAGTTCGAGCAGGTGGCTTTGTGTTGCAAATGTGTTGGAAAAATGTTGAAATTTTGGCTTTTAAATGGAATTTTACTATTGAAATGAATCGGATAAGGAATTTGATGTAGAATTGAAAATAATTTACTAGCACCCGTGGGAATGGGGCTATGGATGTTTTTTTTTATTTATTAGAGGAGCAAAGGTATGAAGCAAATGCTACTAAATAAATCGATGTAGCTCAAGTTACGATGAGCGGGGCTTATTTAATATTAGAAATATTTCTTGAAATTTTATTTAATGCTTTATGAAACTCTTTTGATGGGGGCGGATTTCCGAAAAATATATCATCAATATCATCTTCATCGTATTTTAACATTTCCGTAATAAGTTTTTTTGATTTTTGAATGAAATCTTTTTCATCTTTACAATGATAAGATAGCAAGCCAAATTGTAAAGTTAAATCGTGATTAAATTTTTCTGCCTCAATCATAATTGCTTCGTAGGTTTTGTCGGTTAAATCTCCTGTATCTATTGGCATAATACCTATTTTTAAATTAATGGTCTAAAATTTGGATTTTCATTTATCATTTTTAAACATTCTGCAAGTGTTACGTTTTCTGCCACTAAGTGCCATTGCGAGATATGTCTGAAATATGAGAAGTTGAAATTATTTTCAGAAATAAATTCTAAACGTAAATATTTTCTTGCATATTCATCTGAAATTCTGTTTTCATTTTCGCTTTTGTATTGTTCGCATAAATAGAAATAGTTTTGATGCCATTTAGAATAAATATCAGCAATGTAGTTATGCTCTTTGTTTTGTTTTAATTTTTGTAATTCTTTTTTGTATTGCAAAACCAGCGGTTCAAAAAACATATTGACAGCTTCTTTTTGTACTTCAGAAACCTTTTGTTTGCTTGCTTTTGTTTGGCTTGGTATCCAGATATATTTTTTTGCCATTTTTATAATTCTGAAAATATTTTTTTTTATTTGCTTTTACCATTTGATTGTTTCGGTTATGATCACTATTATTTCAGATTTCATTAGCAATTCTGACACCTGTTACTGAAATAATATTTTTTGCGAGTTCTTTTGCCATAAAAGGTAAAAACATTTCTATATTTTTTTGATAATTTTTTTGCCATAATTGCATTAATTTATTTCGCGCTTCTTCATTGATATAAAGTTCATCATTGTTGGTTATTAAAAGCTTTGCAACATCGCCGCTGTGTTCGATTACAGCATACATAAAATCTTCTTTGTCTTTTTTCAATCCATCTTTCCAATAAGAAATATGCTCTTCTAATTCATATTTGTAGAGCGCAATTTTCATTTCTCCGTTAAGGAGTAATGCTTTGTGTAAAATATTTTTTATTTGTTTTTCTTTTTTTAACATAGATTATTAATTATGCTATTTCAAACAGCCATTTTATATATTGATTTATTTTGCATACCAGAAAGAATGGCAGATTGAGCAGTTTAAATTCTTTGCCTTTGATAGTTTTTAGTTTGTCTATTGACAGTCTTCCTGAATAAATCCGAATAGCAAAAGAATGAGGTGAGGCATCAATAAATTCCATTAATGAACGCAACTTACCTGTTTTACCTGCTTTTATTTCTACAGGAATTAATAAGTCGTTGTATGGAATTAAATAATCAACTTCTGCATCGGATTGTTTTTTTTGTCTTACCCAAAAATGATTTTTATGTAAAGGCAATGGATTTAAAGTAAGCAATTCCTGTCCAACGATATGTTCGGCTATTTTCCCTTCAAACACATCATCAATATTAGGATTTTGGAGTATTTGCAACTGAACTCCTGCAAAATAATTCAACATCCCTGTATCTAGTAATTGCAATTTCGGTGATTTTTTCTTATTTTCCAATAATGGCAATCGTGTTGCTTCGGTTGGATATACTAATGAAATAAGCATTGTTTTTTCTAACATTCGTAATGCTTCACCTATTTCTTTTGATTTATATTTTCCACCTCCAAAACCCTCAAATTTTATTCGTTCACCTGCTAATCTTAATGAAGTATCTATGCAATGCCTGATGATACGAATTTCATTTTCTTTTTTAGAATATTTTTCTACATCTTCCGAATAGGCAGTTATTAGGCTTTGGAAGGTTTCGCCTACGGCAATGATGTCGTCCGTTTCAATGTAATTTCTAATAATTTCAGGCATTCCACCAATCAGGCAATATTTTTTAAAAAGTGAAAGTAATGTCTCATGCAAATATTTTGGTAGAGGAACTTCCTCAATTGCTGATAATGCTTGAGTGTGATTAATTGCCATCAGGTTTTCCTCAAAACTAAATGGTCTAAGTATAAGATATTCAACTCTGCCTACAGGAAAACTCAAATTATCATGCAGCAGTGTTTCTAACAGAGACCCTGCTGCTATTATATGTATTTCGGGAATATCCTCATAAAAATAACGCAACATATTTACAGCTATTGATGAAGATTGTATTTCATCAATGAAGATCAATAAACTTTGATCCTTTCCAATTCGTTTTTTTTCACGTAATTGTAATAATTTCAAAAAAGATTTTGCATCAGGAACTTGCTCGAATAAATCTCTGTCCTGCTTAATATCCAGATTTAAGTATATAAAAACATCGAATTCTTCAGAAAACATTTTTATCAGAGTAGTTTTTCCTACCTGCCGTGCACCTCTTAGAATTAATGGCTTTCGATTTTTTTTATTTTTCCATTGCTTAAGGTTATTTGATAGTTTTCTTTGATACATGGTTGTTTTAATAAAATTTAAACACAAAGTAAACCATAATTAATAAAAAAAACAACACAAAGTAAACCTTATTTTATTTTTTTGTTATGCAAAATGAATCAGATAATAATTTGTATATTTTCTCAAACATCTATAAAACCAATGGTGTAAAACTAATTTGGACTATTTGAATGATAATTATTCATTTGAATTGTTAAAATTATCTTTTGCGACTAATAATTTTTCTTTTTGATTTTCCCTTAGCTCACTTAATTCTGTTCTCGTATTAATGATGCTGCTGTGCTTCTGGAATATAATTTCAATATTGTAGAAAATATAGAAAAAGGGGGAAATATTACTTTGAAGCAATAAGACAAAGACCAGAATTAAAAACGAAAAATTGGGACAATTTCTTCGGCGTAGAATAAAACATTTATAAGATTGAGTGTGATTTTTTAGTGTTATTTTGTCGACTTTTGTTTGAAATTGTCGTCTTTTGCAAACGATTTTCCAGTAAATACAGGGGTTTTGATGGTTTCATAACCCGAAGGTCACGAGTTCCCGCCGGTAGGCGGGCAGGCAAATCTCGTCCTCGCTACAAAATCCCGATTCTTCGGGATTTTTTTATGTATACAGTTTACGTTTTATATTCTAAATCTTTTGATAAGATTTACATTGGTTATACTTCTAACCTTGACCAGCGTTTATTATCTCATAACAAATTAGGAACAAAGGGTTGGACTATCCGGTTTCGTCCCTGGGAATTACTTTACAAAGAGGAGTTTCATGAAAAAACTGAAGCGATGAAAAGGGAAAAAGAACTTAAATCATTTCAGGGTAGAAAATTTATCAGAACCTTAATAAACACATAGGGCGTCGGATTGCATATCCGCCAGCTGGCGGACACGAGTTCCCGCCGGTAGGCGGGCAGGCAAATCTCGTCCTCGCTACAAGGGAAAAGCAATCAGCAATGGTTGCTTTTTTTGTTTATAGGTGGAATATGGGTGGAAAAGGATTACTCCTTAATGAGTTTCTGCAGTATTACCCCTTGTGCACTTTCTATTTTGATTATATAAATCCCTTTGGGAATATTTGATATATCAATTTCATTTTTACTATTGCTCAACTGTTTTTGAAGGATAAGTTCTCCAACAATATTATAGATTGAAAGATTTGAATTTTGTAAAGCTACACCATCAATAGTAATTTTTTCGTTTGTGGGATTTGGAAATATTTTTATTTCAAATTTATTTTTAATATCATTTATCTGATTTGCCTCACCACTAATACAACGAACAGAATACCCATAATATTTAGGGTTAGTGTAGTGGAACACACCGCTATTGTTGAAGTCTATACTCCTTGTCCACACAATCGTTGGCGAGTACTCCGTAGAACTCCACAAGTAACTCTTGTAGCCAATTTCAATGAATAATGCATAATTGCCACGATAACCACTCGGAACGGCTGTGAAACCACTTTTGTTTCTATAGGTTGGATAATCTGCATTGCCTACAGCTCCTTTGCTTGTGCTTGTTGTCCAACCTGTTGCTGATGCCATTGCTTTTGCATATCTATTGCCTGTGGTTGTGCCATCATAGTTGTACCCGTTTGCTATTAGGTAGTTTTCCATTGTTGTCCATTCTTCATCGCTTGGTACATGCCAACCTGTGGGACATAGTTTTCCTGTGTTTACAGCATACCAATTATATAAGCCTCCACAAGTGTTTTTGTTTGTTGTTGCATCATTATTATACCAACAATATCCTGGCGTGGTATGATATTCCCATGTGTGTGTATCTGTTACTAATGGTATTGCTGTGCCGTCATTGTATTGAGTAACTTTTAAATTTTCTTTAAACCATACCTGCGTTCCTATGGTTACAGTATTATAAACATTACCGTCTTTGTCAGTTACTGTCTGTGCTTGATTCTGCAATGTCATCATTGCAATTGCTGAAAAAAGTAAAATAAATTTCTTCATAGTGTTTATGTCTTGAAATTAATCAAAAGGGGTAAAATTTAAAACGCAAGTTAGAATAATTTCACATAATCAAAGATATTAAAACAACATATATTTTTATATACCTTTATTTCGCATGATATGTAGCCAAGTACCTTTGTGTTCCTAAAGTCCCATTTTTCCTATATAATAAAATCAGCCCTAATCTTATTAAAAATTAAGACCCTTATACTTATGGGGTATG
>CAYVNP010000101.1:0-5578 GCA_964452905.1 uncultured Bacteroidales bacterium | reverse complement strand
CACTGCATTTACTGGCATTTTGCACAATTTTATTACGTCAACTTTAAACAACTTCAATAAATATAATATGGCTAAATAATTTGTTTTTATCATCATTGTATATTTCTATTTAGGAAATGATCCTTGAAAAATTATTTTTGTAAAATTAAAAAGTTCTAAAGACAAATATCAACTTAATCCAAAAAAAATTTATTAATATCCATTAATAAACATATCAATATTATCTATACTGTAAAATATGCCCCAATAATTCTCTTCAGGATTTTTAACACTAAAAAATAAAATTCGACTTTATTCGGATTAATCTGGAATTTCCGCATTAATTCAGATTTAGTTAACTCTGGCTAATATAAATTTTACTTAAATAAAATTAGTTCAATTATTTTTAAAAATAAATTTGAAAAAATTCGAATAAATGCGCATTTATTCGTAAAAAAATAAATATAATTTGCAGCTTAAAATTGTCAAGTTTGATATTCCATAAATTTTTATATATTTGTTTGAATGTAATAAATATCATCTGGGTTCATCTTCTATATCAATTCACAAACATAAAAAAAAACAATCATGGATGCCAATCAGAAAACAACCTCATCTGAATTTTTTAAAAAAGCAATGTCTGTTATGGCTGCTACAATTAAAAAGATCAGATTGAATAAAGTAAAAATCCAGTACTCTTTACGTCGTGCTCTGCCATTGAACTCAACATAATTTTTGATTACCTTTAAATACCAGTTCATTGTTATAAATTATAATTTTCTTACTCGTATGGCTTTTCAGAATCGCCCCATTTTTAAGTGGTTTCTTGACTCCACCGTAAATTATAATTTAAAAAACGTTAACGCTTCATAGACAATGAACACAGGCCAGATGATTGCTTTAAAAAAACCAAGCACCCCCATCCAAAAACCACATGCATGTGAAATAAAATATATGGCAGCGCCTATGAATCCCATACCATAAAAAGCTCCGGAAGATGCATTTTTGTTAAATTCTTTTTTCATAAATATTTTATTTATACTATTTAATCTCTTTATTCAAGTATGATTTGAATTCAAATATATAAAAATTATTTAAAAAAACTCACATATCGTTGAATAATAAATGTTTAAATGATTTTAAAATATATTTATTGATTATTTGGGGAATATAAAAATTATTTCCCTTGCGAATTTCCACCTCCCCGTTTACTTGTATTTCTGTCGCCTTCGCGGAAATTATATTGTAATGAAAACATTACCAACGGCATGCGAACGGTCTGATTTAAGTTAGATATAAACAGGTATAAAATTGAACCTGTAAAATTAAAAAGAGCAAGAAAAATTCTTGCTCTTTTTAAAAGTCGATTTTCTTAATCTGTGACCTTTGTCTTACTTATCAGCTGTCCATCAGGAGTTAGAAGAACATCAAATTTTTCTTTCTCTTTTTTGATTTCCACTTCATAACATTTTCCGTGTTTAACATCATCAACTAATGTTGCTTCAATGATTTTCCATCCAGCAAATTGATTGATAATAATTACTTGAATTGCCTGAGGTAATTGTGTTTTTTCAATTTCAGTTTCAGTTTCTATCCATTTCCCGTTGCTGTCAAAGCGAGCAGAAATCTCTTCTTTATCGAGTTTGAAATTAACTTCATAATCAGACGTATTTTCCTTTTCCCATTTCAGATTGGTGGCATTTGCAAATTTATTTTTAAATGCATTCAACACTGATACAGGAACCTGATCGGCTGAAATTTTTTGAGCTGTAGCAGAAAAACTGATGAATAATGATATATGTAATAGTAAAATAATTGATTTCATAAAAAATTATTTTTTAACATATATTTAATAACTATAATCGAACAATTATGATTATTTCTGCATTATTATTATGATTTGCATTACGCTAAAATAAAACTTAATTTTGTTCATACAACATTTTTTAATCTATTTTGATTTAATATGACAGATCGAAAGGAACACTGGAATAAAATTTATTCAACTAAACAAGCGAACGAATTAAGCTGGACACAATCACACCCTCAACGTTCACTTGATCTTATAACAGAACTGAACTTATCTAAAAATGCTTCTATTATTGACATCGGCGGAGGGGATAGTAAACTGGTTGATTGTTTGCTTGATGATGGCTTTACTAATATTACTGTTCTCGATATTTCCGAAAAAGCATTGATAAGAGCCAAACAAAGATTAAAAGACAAAGCTGCATTGATCAAATGGATCATATGCAATATTACCGAATTTGTTCCTGATACAACCTATGATCTTTGGTACGACAGAGCTGCTTTTCATTTCCTGACCCAAACGGAACAAATTGAAAAATATATTTCCATTGCCAAAAATGCAGTGAGCGGATTTCTTATCATTGGAACATTTTCAGATAAAGGTCCTCTCAAATGTAGTGGTCTGGACATTCATCAATACAGCGAAACAGAATTACAACTGACGTTTGCAAATGATTTTGAAAAAATTAAATGTCTCACCGAAGATCACACCACACCTTTCAACACGACACAAAACTTTTTATTTTGCAGCTTCAAACGAAGTAATAAATAAAAATTAGTTTAATATTTCCAGAACGGATTGTTTATCTGAATTCAATTGTTGTTTAAGCAGTTCTATCGATTCAAATTTAATTTCATCTCTGATCTTTTCAATAAAACTGATATTAACTGTTTGATCATAAATATCAGAGTTAAAGTTAAAAATATGTGTTTCTATTGTTTGTTCGGTTAAATCAAAAGTAGGACGAACACCAATATTGGTCATACCTTTGTATATAATATGATCCAGTTCGATCAACACAGCATATACTCCGTTTGCAGGAATGAGTTTGTATTCATCTTCTAGTTGAAGATTAATGGTAGGATAGCCAATGGTTTCACCTATTTTATTTCCATGAATTACCTTGCCGGTAATAGAATATGGATACCCGAGAAAATGATTTGCCTTGGACATATCTCCTTCCAATAAAGATGAGCGTATGATGGATGAACTGATCTTACTGTTATCCTGAAGCTCTGCAGGAATTTCTTCCACCTCAAACCCAAATTCTTTTCCGTATTTTTCTAACAAAAGATAATTCCCTTCTCTGCCAAAACCGAAATGATGATCAAAACCAATTACAAGTTTTGAAGCATGAATTTGATCAACAAGATAATTCTTCGTAAAATCATACGCAGATAACAAAGCTAAATCTCTGGTAAAGCTTAGTACCAGCAAATGCCCGATACCAAAAGAGTTCAACAAAGTAATTTTTTCATTTAACGTTGTAAGCAATTTAAAATCTTTCACATGGGGCGATAACACGATGCGCGGGTGCGGATGGAACGTAATCAATAAGGTATCTGAATCTGTTTGTTCAGCAGATGTTTTCAGATGCTCAATAATTTTTTTATGCCCTGTATGTAACCCATCAAATCCGCCTAACGTAACAACAGATCTGTTCAAATTTTTTAATTCGTCAATGCTTCTGTAAATCTCCACTGTTTATTTTTTTGTTCAAAAGTAAAAAAAATTGTCCACTGACTATTGTTTAGTTTAAATAAAAAATTGTATTTTCGTCGGCATATTTTTTAACATAAAACAAAATAATAAATCATATATATCATGTCAGAAAAAATAGTTGGAAAAATTTCACAGATTATCGGTCCGGTTATTGACGTAACATTTGAAGATAATTCACAACTCCCAAAAATTTATGATGCGCTGGAAATCAAAAGAACCGATGGTTCCACGCTGGTTATCGAGTGTCAGCAGCATACAGGCGAAGATACAGTCCGCGCAGTAGCTATGGACTCTACGGACGGTCTGCGTCGCGGGATGGATGTTATCGCAACCGGTAAACCCATTTCAATGCCCACAGGTCCTGAGATCAATGGACGTTTGTTCAACGTTATCGGTGAAGCCATTGACGGCATTGGTCCGGTGGAGAAAAAAACCTCCTATCCTATACACCGTGAAGCGCCTAAGTTTGAGAATCTTTCAACGCAAAAAGAAGTTTTATATACAGGAATTAAAGTAATTGACCTGATCGAACCTTACTCAAAAGGCGGTAAGATCGGTTTGTTCGGTGGTGCCGGCGTAGGTAAAACGGTTATCATCATGGAACTTATCAACAATATTGCAAAAAAATATGCCGGTCTGTCTGTGTTCGGCGGTGTGGGTGAACGTACCCGTGAAGGAAATGACCTGCTACGCGAAATGATTGAATCCAATGTGATCCGTTATGGTGAAGAGTTTAAAAAATCAATGAAAGCCGGTGGTTGGGATCTATCCAAAGTAGATATGAAAGAACTGGCAAACTCACAGGCAACACTGGTGTTCGGGCAGATGAACGAACCCCCCGGAGCACGTGCACGCGTTGCCTTATCTGGATTGACCATTGCCGAATATTTCCGTGATGGAGATGAAAAATCAGGCGGAAGAGACATTCTGTTCTTCCTCGATAATATTTTCCGTTTCACACAAGCAGGATCTGAAGTATCGGCTCTCTTAGGTCGTATGCCTTCAGCAGTTGGTTACCAGCCAACACTCGCTACCGAAATGGGTATCATGCAGGAACGCATCACATCAACCAAACGTGGCTCTATCACCTCTGTTCAGGCGGTTTATGTTCCGGCTGACGACTTGACTGACCCTGCTCCTGCTACTACGTTTGCTCATTTAGATGCGACCACTGTTCTCGACCGTAAAATTTCCGAATTAGGTATTTACCCTGCTGTGAGTCCGCTGGATTCAACTTCACGTATCCTCATTCCTGAAATTGTTGGTGAAGAACATTACAATACTGCACAAAAAGTAAAAATGATATTGCAACGTTACAAGGAACTCCTTGATATCATTGCCATTCTCGGTATGGAAGAATTATCTGACGAAGACAAACAAGTGGTACACCGTGCAAGACGCGTTCAACGTTTCATGTCGCAACCATTCTTTGTTGCTGAACAATTCACCGGTATGCAGGGACGTTTCGTGGATATTGAAGATACCATCAAAGGATTTAAAATGATCCTCAACGGTGATGTGGATGAATATCCTGAACAGGCATTTGCTTTTGTAGGTACTATTGAAGAAGCCATTGAAAAAGGAAAGAAACTTCAATCCGATGCGAAAGCATAAAAAAATAGATTGTTTTTATTAATATGTAATAGTACATGCACTTAGATATCATCACACCAGACACGACATTATATTCAGGCGAAATAAGTTTGATTCAGGTTCCGGGCATTGACGGTTCCATGGAAATGCTGAACAACCACGCCCCCCTTATATCCATCCTGACCAAAGGAAAGATCAAGATCATTGACTTTGATAAAAATCAACAGTTCTTTGAGATCAAAGGCGGCGTGATTGAAGTACAAAAAAATAATGTCATTGTTTTAGCAGAATAAATATTACATTCAAATTCTTTAAATATTAACTCGCAGTATGATTTTCGTACTGCGAGTTTGTTTTATTTTATAAACCACCATCTTCTTTTAAGTAATACAAGGAGTTATAAACATATGGATTTGGGCTAATATGGATTGGTTCAGTCTTTAAATGATTTTTTATTAAACTCTGTTGATGGAC
>CAYVNP010000100.1:0-5734 GCA_964452905.1 uncultured Bacteroidales bacterium | reverse complement strand
CATCAATAATTAAAAATTCAAAATTATTATGGCTTTGTTCTATAACACTTTTAATTGTCTTTCGCAGACCATTGGCATTATTGAGGTTTATAGTAATAATTGTAATCTTTGGAATACTCATATAAGATGAATTATAAGATTCTTAATCAATTAAATAAAAAATTTATTTAAGTCTTTTGTAAATTAGGATTTATTAATATTGAATGATTCAATATTGTTTTGTATTGATAAATTTGAAATGCAACTTTATGAAAACAAAAACTATCACCTAAATAAGACTGTATCATTATCCCAAAATAATCTTTTCTACTATTCTGAAATAGAATACTTGCCAATATCCACCGAAAAACGAAATAAAGTTTTTTTAATATAGTATGATTATTATTTTCTTTCTTTGAGGCTAAAAAATAAATATTGATTACTTTCTGGGCAGTTTCATGTCCTTTCAGCATTTTCTTGAAATAATCTTGTTTCAACCTTACTTCAGGTATAAAATGTCTAAGTTTGAGTCTTTCATCATAATACAGTTTATAACCTGACATAATAAACCACTGGCATATTTCTGTATCATCTCCGGAATTTAATTCATTTACTTTACGACCACTTAATAAAGAAACCAATCCAAGTTCATAACACTTCTTTAATATATTCTTTTTTAGCACAAAACCAGCACCCCATACATAGCCTCTGGAAGTAATATCTCCACTTGCATTACTTTGCTTACCCACCGCATAATTTCCTTTTACTTCATTAAACCAATCCGGAGGCTGTATAGTACTCACAACTTCTGTTTGTCCACCCAATACTCCAATTTCAGAATCAGCATTCATGATTTCAAAAGCCAAATGAACATAGTCCGGTGCCAACCAGTTGTCATCATCGCAAAAAATAATACAATCATAAGCAGCATGTTCAACACCCATTTTACGGGCAGCTGATAAACCTTGAATTGGCTGTTCTATAACCTTAAAACCTGCGTTACAGGAATGTTTTCCCCACTCTTTTGTGGCAACACTAGATGTATCATCCGTAGAAGCATTGTTTACAACGATTACTTCCCATATAATTTCCGATGCAACTTTCTGAACTGCCAAATGTCTAAGTGTTTCCGGTAAACGGAATGCACTGTTGTAACAACATACTATTATGCTAATTCCTCTTAACATTTTTTATTTTTTTTCGCTTATTCTAGTATATTATTTAAATCTTTGTATTCTTTTATTTTTTCTATTAAATTATTCATTCTCAGAAGCTGTTCCTTAAATTTATTTTTGTTCAATAACAAATATACTAATTTATTTTTTGCTGAAAGTAATAATTTTTGTTCTATTGAACCTGGAAATAGTTTAAAAAAATATTTCATACGGATAAAAATCTTAATAATACTTCCGAGTCTATATCTTTCAGGCATGATGATTTCAAATAAATAACTAATTAATAGTTTTTTATAATATCTATTGATTGAAAAGTCATTAATTTTTTTTGAGGAGAATAATACTTTATAGGTTCTGAAATAAATCTCAGGAATAGCATGTCCATAAGTAATCATTTTCAAACAATACGCCCAGTTAAGTCTATTGGCAGGCATATAATGAGTAAGCTTTAAATTTTCATCATAATAAATCCTAAATCCTAAAAATTTAGTAATGAGACATAATTCATAATCACCTCCAGACATTAAACTATTTCCAATCCGATCAGTAAGAATTTGAGAAAAATTTAATTTATTCAATATATTAAATATTGATTTTCTAACAACTAAACCAGCACCAGCTAAATAATCACGGTCTTCAGCTAAATAACAACTATTTGAATAAGCTTTCTCAATCACATAAGATGAAGCATACAAATCAAACCAATATGGTTTCTCTTTTTCAAAGAATCCTTCACTCTGTCCACCTATTATACCTGCATCTGAATGAGATTCCATGCTTTTATAAGCATTAATTACATAATTTTCATCCAACCAATTATCATCGTCACAAAAAAGCAGGTATTCAAAATTAGAGACCTCAATACCTTTTGCCCTTGCTGCTGATAAACCTTGAATTGGCTGTTCTATAACCTTAAAACCTGCGTTACAGGAATGTTTTCCCCATTCTTTTGTGGCAACACTAGATGTATCATCCTTAGAAGCATTGTTCACTATTATTACTTCCCATTTAATATCCAAATTTATCAGCTGCTCTGCTATATGCTTTATTGTTTCGGGCAGACGCAAAGCACTATTATAACAACATACTATAATACTTATACCTTTATTCATTTTCCGAACGCTGTATTATCTTTAATTTCAGTAATTTATTAAGTATCTTTTTAATTAAGTCTTTTGCTTTTTTTATCAAAAGAAATAATAAGTATTTCTTCGAAAATTTATGTTGAAAATATTTAACGAATAAGTTGAAAATTGTTTTTTTACTTATTTTTTTTGTTTTCGATAGTCTTAAAATAGTATTAATGATATACTCCGAATAAATTCGTATTGAGCTGTTTTTAATTTGCACAGACTGATGATGCTTATAATTTTCTTCAATTACTCTTTTCAAATCATCAATAAATCTACCAGTTTTAAAACTGTCAGCAGAATTAGAATTATTTGCTTCACGGTATTCTGCCAAAACCTCGTTAATATAATATACCGGATAATTTTTCGATATTCTCACCCACATTTCCCAATCTTCTGTCCAGCTTAGCTTTTCATTAAATCCTCCAAGTTTTTTATAAACGTCTTTTTTAACAACCATGGAGGGTGTTTGAATTAGCTGTGTTGTAGATATTTTTTCAAACCACTTTTCTACATAACCTGATTTTTCCTGTAATGAATCTGAAACGCTTAATAAATTTCCTTCGTGATTAATATAATTATTCCGGCTGAAAAAAGCTCCTGAAGATGGGCTTTGTTTATATGCTTCTAAAATTGAAGTATAGAAACCTGGCAATACCCTGTCATCACAATGGAGAATATGTATAAGTTCTCCATTTGCCAAATCAATACATTTATTCAGATTTTTAATCTGACCAACATTTTGCTCCTGTTTAAAAAACTTTACTACTCCCTTCCCATATTTAGTTACCATTTCTTCAGGATTATCTTTTGTTGAACAATCATCCACTACCCATACTTCCATCAGATTTTCAATATATTGAAAAACTACACTTTGCAATGCTTCTGCTAGTAAATCTGTCCTGTTATAACAAGGAATCATAACTGAAATTAAATGATTTTTACTCATATTCAAATTACTAAAAGCTTATTTTATTCAAAAGATCCTTATAAATTATTGAAAAGAATCAACTTGAAATATTTTGAGGACAAAGAATATAAAGATGATTTTAAACATATCCATTTCATTCATCAGGAAAACCTTGTTCCTGAATTAAAATCTTTTTTGATAGAACAAGGATTTCGTAAATCAAAAACAGATAGAATAGACCAATTAAAAAGAATAAATGAAAATAAATACCCTGAAAATAGTAAGCATTTTAGGGATATGTTTGATGAAAAATTAATAGAAAAAGTATTAATATAAGATCGTTTGCTCTTTGAACTTTTTCCAGAATATTTGCCTAAATAAATGAGCAGGTTTTTATTAATAGATTTATGATTGAAATCTTTTCTTAATATCTTGAATTACTTTTAAATACTGATGACCCCAGCGTTGGTCTGGTTCAAGGTAATTACCTTCGGCCCATTCGTTCCATGATTTTATAAATACCAATGGTTTATCAGGGTTGTTTTTTAACGTAAAACTGCATGCTTCTGCTAAATGCTGTTTCCAATATTCAGGTGTCGAATTTTTTAATATTATGCTCTTATTTCCAGCTCTTGCTGAATTATCCCAGTCATTAATAACACAAGGATAGTAATCATAAGCATATTGTTTTTTTGGTATTAAGTATTTACAAGCTTCTGAATATTCAATTATAAGGGGTTTTTGTCTTTTTTCAATATTAAGTTCCTTTTTACCAAATATATGTTGACGCATTGATTTAAATATATTAAGATTTTCATGCAAAACACCACTGGCATATCTTAAGGTTGTAAATTCAGATCCAATTACACCATCAAATCCATTTTCCAAAGGATTCCAGTCTTCAGGTGCTCGGGTTGCGAGTAAATATAAATCCCCCAGTCCTTCCTTTAAGGCACACTCTCTGAAAGTATTCACAAAAAGTGGAAGTTCAGGGATTGATAAAGGCATATAGACATTGAACAACAATTTCCCGTCTATTCTTATATATCTTTCATCGCTGAATGCACTAAGCAGATAATTGAAATGATCAATATAATCTTGTTTACCTGGATAGGTTTGTTCTATTAACAGTTTATTCTGAAAATCTCCAAACCATATCCCTTTCCAGCTTTCATTTGTCCAACATACACAAAACGGAAAATCTGGTTTCTTCATGCTTACTATTTCTTGTAAGGGTCGCTCCAACAACATTTTTTTATTTCCAAACCAATAATGGTAATACACAAAACCATCCACTCCATAAGTTTTGGCCAGTTCAGCTTGCCGTTCCCTCACTTCAGCAATTCTCAAGTCGTAATAACCCAGATCAGCCGGTAAACGTGGTTGATAATGCCCTTTGAACATCGGCTTGGCTTTGCACACATTAGTCCACTCAGTAAAACCCTTGCCCCACCATTTATCGTTTTCTGGAATTGGATGGTATTGAGGCAGATAGTAAGCTAAAAATTTGATTTTATTATTCATATAAAGTGAATAATTTATACCAATATATTATTTTCTGAAAGATTTGTTCGCTATAATATTCAATTGTAAATTTATCTTTAACCATTATCCAGACTTTTTCAAGCATAATTGATTTATTGTTAAGTTCATTAAAATTACATTGCATTGTAAATAAAAGTTCCTGAAAATTATTATAAATTACAGATTAAGTTTTTTATTATTCAAATTAATCAAACGATTTTATATTAGTTGCATTTGATTAATTAATTTAGCAGATAGTTAATTCTAATTATTCAGAAGAATGTACAAGATATAATTATATAGTAGAGTGTTCTTTAGAACAAGGACATTTTAAGTTAAAAATTCTGATAATCTAATTTTAATATTATCATTATAATTATTTGCAAATTGTAGTGCATTCTTTACAACTATATTAAAACAACTGGGTTCATTAAATAATCGACTTATTTGATTGTAGAACTCTTCAGGTGAATCCGCAATTAGATAAGCTGACCCGGCTCCTATTTCCAGACCTTCAGCACCAATAGTGGTTGATATAATAGCTTTCCCATATCCTAAAGCTTCAATCATTTTTATTTTTAAACCAGTACCAAATGTTAATGGATTAAATACAATATCTGAATATTTGTAAGCATCTGCAATATTCTCCACCTCACCTATTTTAACTATCCCTTTTTGATCACTAATTTTATTACAAATATTTCCTGCTATATATAATTCCAATTCAGGTAGTTTCTCTTTTAAAAAAGGGAAATAAAAATGAATAAAATCCGTTATTGCATGATAATTGTTCGGATTATTTGAACCAATAAAAAGTAAACGTTTTAAAGGATAAATTTTAATTGGTGGTATTATAGTATTAATAATATGTCCAATTGTAACAACCTTATTTTCTGTAATTTTACGGAAGAATTTAGCTTCATTTTCCTGAATAGCCATAATTACATCTGCACGATTAACTCCTTTTTTTTCTTCACTATGGAAGCGGAATACTTTGTCAGGGCCGGAGCGCGTCA
>CAYVNP010000099.1:0-5862 GCA_964452905.1 uncultured Bacteroidales bacterium | reverse complement strand
TTTTGATAAAATGACCAATAGCAGGTAATGATGAATATTATTTGTCAACTATTTGGAAAGATTAACTTAGATTAATATTGCATACTTTTAATTTTATAATAAAAGAGCTGATTGTCAAAAGTCAGCTTTTTCTATTTAGAGTATATCTGTAAATCCTCAAGCTTTATAATATTTTCCACAATTGACTTATTTTTAAATAGATAATAAGTAAAATTCACACTTTACAAATGGCTAAAAATAAAACACTAATACAATTTCTTGCTGATTTAGGGTGTTATAAAAAAACTCCTTTATAGGGAGTTTTACTTTTTGTGAGCAATTAACAAAGGATTTGCTAAAAAATGTTTAGAGAGAAACAAGGAAGGATATCTTTTAAAAACAAAATTATGATTTGGTAGATTTGATATTACATTTCAATTTAAAAAGAAGCGAAATAACAGCAAGATAAAAAATACTCATGGTTTAATTATATTTATGACAAAGCTGTTTCTCATGATTTTCAGACTGTTCATTTACTGTTATTCGCTTAATATATTTATTGATTTATTTCTGCATTCTTTTTGAACTTATAAATCTTCTTTACTCCATAAATACCTCCAAGAGCCAATAATATACTAAAACCACCATCAATAGGAGCTCCATTTCCTCCTTGATTTCCGCTTAAACCATGACCCGCAGTTGTTGCTCCTCCACCTGGTGGTGGAATTGGTTGGGCAAAAAGACTTATAGAGTTTATAACTATTAATACTATTAAAAATATTTTTTTCATAAGGCTAAAGACTTAATTTCTTTATTGCAAAATAAATATAATTTAAGCTTATGAATGTTAAATCTATATTATTATAACTTTATAATATTATTGATTATTTTCCAATGCTGCTTACATCAGATTTTGTGAATAGGAGATAAGTAATTGTGATAGATAATAAATAAATTGTATTCATTTTAAGATGAATTTTATGGGGTCTTAGAGTATAAGTTCATAAAACTTCATATTAAGTTAACATACAATCTTTTGTTGATAACATAATATATTATTATTTTGCAATAATAAGAAAAGTAATACATCATTATGAAACAAATATTAGTAGAAAAACCATCTTTTCAAAAAGAATTAATCAACGAATTAGAATATTTTCAGACAGAGCAATTCTCAAAATATCCAATTGATGATACATTAAGAATTGACTTACATTGCCATGATTATAATAGCGATGTACCTGATGAATTGTTAGGAAGGATTTTGAATTTACCTGAAACCTGGTTAAAATCTGAATCATTAATTAAAACCCTTAAACAAAATTATTGCACTGCCTTTACAATTACTAATCATAATAATGCTCGTTCTTGTTATGATATGCAAGACAAAGGTTTTGATATATTAACAGCAGCAGAATTTAGTTGTTATGTGCCCGATTTTAAAATTGGAATTCATGTTTTAACTTATGGGTTTAATACGCAGCAAGAAAAAATGCTTAATAAGCTTAGAAATAATGTATATTCTTTTCAGGATTATGCTTTAGAGAATGACATTCCTACAATTTGGGCTCATCCTTTATATCATTACAATTCTTCGGGTATTCCGAATTTAGATTTTTTTAATAAGATGGCACTGGTATTTGAGCGCTTTGAAGTTTTAAACGGACAAAGAGATACTTGGCAAAATATGCTTGTAAAAGTTTGGCTCGAAAGTTTAACACCTGAACGAATTGATCAATTATCTGAGGAAACAGGTATTGCTGCTAACAGGTATTGCAAAGATCCTTACAAAAAAAGCATGTCGGGTGGCTCTGACAGCCACATGGGTTTTTTCTCTGGATTAACCGGAACACTATTATATGTACCACAGTTAAACGAAAAATTAAGAGATTTCAAACCATCAGAACTAGCATTACAAGCTATTAAAGAAGGAAATATGGCTCCTTATGGCTCACATCATAATAGCGAAAAGTTAACGGTTGCATTTCTTGATTATGTATTTCAAATTGCATTGAACAGAAATGACCCAGGCTTATTGAGAATACTATTACACAAAGGAACATCACAGGATAAACTGATTGCTTTATTGGTTTCAAATGGGTTTTCCGAACTAAGAAGACATAAAGTAACCATGAATTTCATTGAGTTGTTTCATAATTGTTTTCAAGGAAAAGCACCTTCAATTACTAAAAAAATATTAGTCCCGAAAGTATATAAACCTATCTTTAAAGAAGCATTAAGCATTGCCGAAACAACTAAAAATGATCCTGAAAATATTGTAGAAATATATAAGAAATCAGTATTCTCTATCAGCGATAAATTAAATACTATACTATTTAAGAGATTGATAAAGAAAATAGATAAATTTCAGCTTCAAGGCAATTTTAAAGATTTTGATTTGAATAACCTAATGGACAAATTTGAATTGCCCAGCGAATTCAGAGCTTATATTGATAAAGAGAGTAAATATTTTAAAAAAGATAAAAACAACAGGATGAGCAATCCTAATTTATCTGACTTTATGGATGGACTTTCTTTCCCATTTTTAGCTTCAGCTTTAATATTAGCAGCAAATTATACCAGTTCAAAGGTATTGTATAATGTTCGGCCTTTGCTTCATACATTCTCTGAAAAAATTGGTAAGCTCGAACACCCAAAAAGAATGCTATGGTTAACCGATACCTTTGATGACAATAATGGAGTTTCTATGGTTTTACAATCAATGCTTCATGAAATTAAACAAAGAGATTTGCCCATTGATATCTTAGTTTGTAGTGATAAATTAATATCTGAAGAACATTTTATTGTTATTAAGCCTTTAGCGGAGTTTACCTTGCCAATGTATAAGGAACAACCAATAAGAGTTCCGAATTATCTGGAAATCCACAAGCTTTTCCATGAAAATGAGTACGACAGAATAATATGTTCTACTGAAGGATTAATGGGTTTGGCAGCAATTTATCTTAAAAATGCCTATTCAGTTAAAGCAAGTTTTTACATACATACCGACTGGATAACATTTGCCAAAAAAGTTTTAAATATTGATAGAAATAACCTGAATCGTTTCACAAGATTACTCAGGATGTATTACAATGCCTTTGACAATTTATTTGTTTTAAATACAGATCAGCAAAAATGGCTGACAAGTCCTAAAATGGGATTTGATACTTCCAGAGTTTTTATGACTGCACATTGGGTTGAAGATATATTCACTCCCAAGAAAACAGCAAAAAAGAAACTATTTAATATAGAGCACCAAGAACCTGTTTTGCTTTTTGCCGGAAGGTTAAGTAAAGAAAAAGGTGTGATGGAATTGCCCGAAATTTATCAAAAAATCAAAACAGAGATTCATGATTTAAAAATTGTTATTGCAGGGAATGGACCTGCTGAAAACGAACTTCGAAAAGCATTGCCGGAAGCGATTTTTCTTGGATGGATGGAACATGATAAGCTTCCCAATATTTATTCTTCAGCCGATTTATTGATTTTACCTTCTAAATTTGACACTTTCAGTTGTGTTGTATTAGAATCGTTAAGTTGTGGCTTACCTGTTATTGCATATAATATCAAAGGACCAAAAGATATTATTGAAGATAATAAAAATGGATTTCTTGTTTCCAATACCGAAGAAATGGCTAAAAATATAATTTATTATTTTAATGATATTTCAATTCAGAAATCATTTAAAAAAGCGGCTATCGAACGATCAAAGAACTATAATAAATCAATGATACTCGATCAGTTTTTAAAAGATGTTGAACTTCAATAAATAGTTTTTAGTGCTTCAGAAAAAAATAAATGATGATTGGATTTGGTGGAAGCATGGTGTAATTTATCATATTTATCCAAGGAGTTTTTGTGATTCTAACGATGATGGAATTGGTGATATTAATGGAATTATCTGCAAGTTAGATTATTTGAAACAACTTGGCGTTGACGCCATCTGGCTCTCCCCAATATATAAATCTCCCAATATTGATTTTGGCTATGATGTTTCGGATTATAGAGCTATTAATCCCGAATATGGAAACCTTGATGACTTTAAAAATCTTTTAGAAATTGCACATTCGAAAAATATAAAAATAATTATGGATATGATTATGAATCATACTTCAAATCAACATCCATGGTTTATTGAGTCAAGCTCGTCATCAGATAATCCTAAACGCGATTGGTATATATGGAAATCTGATAAAAAAGGGAAAGTACCCAACAATTGGAAATCTTCGTTTGGAAACAGCGCTTGGCAATTTGATGATAATACGAAAGAGTATTATCTGCATTCGTTTTTTAAGGAACAACCCGATTTAAACTGGCGGAATAAAGAAATGCTAAAAGCTTTTTTCGAAGAAATTAAGTTTTGGCTCGAAATGGGTGTTGATGGTTTCAGATTGGATGTTATTAATATGATTGTCAAAGACAAAAAATATAGAAATAATCCCTTAAATATTAATATTCCTTTTTTTCAAGAACATAAGTATTCGCGAAATCGTCCAAAATCGCATGAAATTGTTAAAAAATTAAGAAAATTAGTTGATAAGTACAATGATAAGGTTTTAATTGGTGAAATTTATGTAATGCCGCCCGGAAACGCTGAATTGTCTGCCAGTTATTTGTCTGATGGCGAAAATGGGATTCATCTTGCATTTGATTTTTCTATGATTTTTCAAAAATGGAATGCCGGTAATATTTATAAATGTATTAAAAAGTGGAATGACAGCATTTCGAAAGATGGATGGTTGTGTAATGTATTATCTAATCATGACTTAAAACGAAGTATTAATAGAACCTTTATGCGACTTCATCAAGTTGAAAAGGCTAAAATTGAAGCAGTATTATTACTCACATTAAAAGGAACGCCCTTTGTTTATTACGGCGAAGAAATAGGTATGAAAAATGCCAAAATACCATATCAATACATCAAAGATCCTTTGGGTAAGCGTTTTTGGCCACTATATAATGGTAGAGATGGAGCAAGAACTCCAATGCAATGGAAAGCTGATGTTTTTGCAGGTTTTTCTTCGGTTGCACCATGGCTTCCGGTTAATAAGGATTATAAAAAAACAAATGTTTTTAATCAAGCAAAAGACCCTCATTCTATTTTTAATCTGTATAATAGACTTATTCAACTAAGAAAAGAATATCCATCTTTATCAAAAGGTAATTTTATTCCTGTTAAAAAAGGAAAAGAAGGAATTTTGATTTATTCAAGGACTTATGAAGATGAAACGCTTACCATTGTCTTAAACTTTACATCACGGAAAAAGAATTTAAACCTTAAGGGGAAGGGGAGATATGAAATTTTATTTTCAACTAATAATAGCCCTGATGAAGATAATTCTGCAAATAATGAAATAGCGATTTCTCCTTTCGAAGCAAGAATTTACAAAACTTATCATATTTAAACTTCATATAACAATAACAATTAATACATAATAAGTTAATGTAGAATGTTTTATTTTGTATAATTTAAAAAAATTCAAGCAATGAAAACATTCAAATTTATCTTTTTCTTCAATCTGTTTTTTTATTCAAGCATGCTAATGACAATAATATTTGCATCATTGGTTGTTTATAACATAGATATTCAAGAGCTTAGATTGATGCTTGTGAAATGTTACAATGCTTTTCCAGTAATTTTTGGGGTAGTGAATATAACACTAATTTCAATTTTAGCTTTTGAAGCTTTATCTAAATGGGCAGATTCTCAGTTGAAAAACATAGACTTTACTGAAAAGAAAAGGAAAAGCATGTTTTCACCCAATAACTTTTCCCTTAATAGCTAATTACTATTTATAATAAATATTTTAATTATAGTTATTTTAGGATTTGTAGTACCACTGATAATATATATTCAACACCAATTGCAATAACTATAAATCC
>CAYVNP010000098.1:3240-5972 GCA_964452905.1 uncultured Bacteroidales bacterium | reverse complement strand
AAGAACAACTTAACTTATTTAGTAACAGTGAAATATTAACGCATCAGTAATGATTCAACAATATTATTTCTTCGGTTTATATCTCGATAATTTTAATATTTTCTGCGCATCTGTTTCCTTGAGTAATTCCGCTATGGTTATTTGTTCGTTCTTTTGCATAAAGTCTCTGACGATCTGCCAGCCGATCCAGCAACCCATCCGTCCGGGGGATTCATGGGATAACCCGGGCGTAAACGGAGCATCGTTCAGAAACTTTGAAATGACTGACGGTTCGGTTTGATATAACAATTTTTGATCAATAAAAAATTTCCAGATATTTTCTTCATTCTTCATGCACCATTCAATTTGTTTGGGTGTATAGCCGATCTTAATACTATCCGGTGTTTCGGGAAGCATAGCATCCAGAAAAAATAAAATTTTACCTGTAGCAATGATCTGATTCAGGAATGTAAGGTCATTTGAATTATTCACTGACATTGTTCTGCCGATCTCTTTCATACAATCGGCAACCATGTATTCTTTGCTGCAGCGGTTGGTAACATAAGCAGGAATATTTGCCATCGGGTAAAAACTACTGTTCTTACCAAGATACATATCCAGTTCAATTATTAGAACACTATCAGAGTAAATGATCGGCTGTTTATCATTCAGAAAATTAATATAACTGTAAACCTTCGGAATTTTTTTATCAGGAAAATAGTGATGAAAATTCGAAAAAGCGTCTGAAAGTTGTTTTTCAATAAAAGTTAGATCCGGGAATTTTTCCTGTGTCTCTTTATTGATGCGGATCAACATGGGATCATTGATAAAATTTTTTATCTGAAGGATATTTACCGGGTCATTCAGATTGCTGTTCAAAAAGATAAAAAATTCCTTTTGTATTGATTTTAATCCTTTTGCAGGATCATTCGGGTCAAGCCCGAAAAGTGCTTTTTCATATCGCGCAATTTGAATAGTGATTTTATTTTGATTTTTGAAAGCATCATGGTTTAATTGTTTAAATGCCTTGTTCTTACTTGGCTGACAGGATATAAGCAGACAAACACATAAGAATAACAAAATGTTTTTCAGGATGCTCATTTCAATTGGAAATTTATTTTTATATTGCACGATATTTGTATTTTTTAGTTTAAAATTTAAAAGTCAAAATTATGAAAAAGATATCAATTATTATTATTGCATTAATGGTTATTCCTGTATTTACGTTATTTGCTCAAAAATCAACTGAGCAAAAGAGTGTTCGTTTTGGGATTAATCTTCAGCCGTCCATTAATTGGTTGAAAATGGGTGATGTTCAAAATAAAGATATCAAGAGCAGTGGTGCAAAAATAAAATATGGTTTTGGATTAAATCTGGAATTTCCGATCGGTAAGGTGGTCAGTTTTGCTACAGGATTGAATATTATTACCGGTGGAGGAAATATCAATTATGGAATTCCGGTTTATTACCTTCCGAAAGGAGATACCAATAAATTTATTTTAAAATCCAGAAATATTAAAGCGACCTATGTTGATCTTCCGCTTGTCTTAAAAATGAAGACACCTGAAATAAGTTCATTCACCTATTTTGCTATGTTTGGAATCAATACCTCCATTAGATGGAGCGCTAAGTCAGTAGATAAAGGAAATTTTATTAATTCTACCACTGAAGTAACACAGGATGCTGTTGATGTTAAAAAAGATGTAAGTTTTCTGCAATTATGTTTGAATGTCGGTGCCGGTTTTGAAATGAACCTTGCCGGTACGACCTCATTGGTGGTTGGTCTGAATTATCATCACGGTTTTACTCCAGCCATGAATACCAATTCAAAATTATTGTATTATTCACCCGGAGATACACATGTTAAACAACCTGCATCCGCAAGATATGTTGCGCTGACCGTTGGCGTGCTCTTTTAAACGAAGATATTAATTGAATTAAATCCCGTTTCTGATTGAGCAACGGGATTTTTTATTTTTGGTTTGATGAACCTTTATTATCTTTGTGAGATAATTTCGTAAGATGAAAATTGCACTGGCACAAATCAATTATCACATCGGTCATTTTGAAAAGAATACATCCAAAATAATTGATTCTATTCAAAAAGCAAAGCAACAAAAAATGGATCTGGTTGTCTTTGCCGAACTGGCCATATCGGGCTATCCGCCACGTGATTTTTTAGAATTCAATGATTTTATTGACCGATGTCTTTTGGCAATTGATCGCATAGCTGCTGAATGTATTGGAATAGCAGCAATTATTGGTGCTCCTTCCCTAAATACAAATAAAAAAGGTAAACCACTTTATAATTCGGCATACTTTTTACATGAAGGGAAAATACATGCAATCAGGCATAAAACATTATTGCCGAATTACGATGTGTTTGATGAATACCGCTACTTTGAGCCAAACAGGCAATTTGATTTGATAGAATATAATGGAAAAAAAATTGCGCTGACCATTTGTGAAGATCTATGGAATCTGGACGATGATCCTCTTTATGTGATCAATCCGATGGATGAACTTGGAAAATTGAATCCGGATATGATTATCAATATTGCTGCTTCTCCTTTTCATTACAATCAACATCAGATTCGGAAAGAAATCTTAACCCGGAATGCCACTAAATATAATTTGCCTGTTTTTTATGTTAATCATGTGGGCGCTCAAACAGAACTCTTATTTGATGGCGGTTCGATGGTAGTTGATTCCAATGGAAATATAGTTGATGTATTAAAATTTTTTGATGAAGA
>CAYVNP010000098.1:0-3230 GCA_964452905.1 uncultured Bacteroidales bacterium | reverse complement strand
AGATCTTAGGACATTTGAAGTTGGAAATGATAAACGAATAACAAAAATTAATCCTGTAGTAAGTAATTCTGAACTTTTAATCGGTTCCAAAATCTCCCGTATTCATGATGCTTTGGTCATGGGCATAAAAAATTATTTTGATAAACTTGGATTTAAAAAAGCGATCTTGGGTTTATCCGGCGGGATTGATTCGGCTGTAACCCTTGTGCTGGCAGCCGAAGCATTAGGACATGAAAATGTACGCGCTATCCTGATGCCTTCTGAATTTTCATCCGATCATTCATTGAAAGATGCGAACGATCTTGCCGAAAATCTCCACGTTGATCATGAAGTCATTGCTATTCAAGAGATGTATCAAATCATACAAAAAAATCTGACACCGTTTTTTCAACAGATTCCGTTTAATGTGACTGAAGAAAATATTCAATCTCGCATCAGGGGAATAATACTGATGTCATTGTCAAACAAGCTGGGATATATTTTATTGAATACATCGAATAAAAGTGAGATTGCCGTTGGATATGGAACTCTTTATGGTGACATGTGCGGTGGATTATCTGTGTTGGGGGATATCTATAAAACAGAAGTTTACGAGCTGGCTGATTTTATTAATAAAGACAAGGAAATTATACCCAGCAACTCAATTTTAAAGCCACCATCAGCCGAGCTGCGTCCTGATCAGAAGGATACGGATTCACTTCCTGATTATGAAATATTGGATAAAATTTTATATCAGTACATTGAATTACGCAAAGGACCCAATGAGATCATTGGGATGGGCTATGATAAAGAGATTGTGGCAAAAATAGTAAAACTCGTCAATACCAGTGAATACAAACGTCATCAGACACCGCCTATTTTACGGGTTTCTCCTAAAGCGTTTGGAATGGGACGAAGAATGCCTATTGTCGCTAAATATCTTTCGTGAATATTTTTTGAATCTTTTTTAATTTTGGACAAAAGCATTCGTACGTTTTGTGGAAATTTTTATACAGTCTTGCTTTTTTCTGCCTGTCCGTTCACCAGCCCTTAGCATGGCAGGCAGGTGATTCTTTTGTTGACAAAAGGATATATTAAACGATATTATACCAATTCTTATTATAAAATATGCCATTGGCAATTTTATAATTTAGAATGGTTAATGCCGATCTACAATATGTTAAGAACAATTTATTGGACTTTTACTTATTGAGTATCGGTATTAAAGTTTTCTTCTTTTCTTTTCCCGCCATGAAAAGAGGAAGCGAAAGAAAAATCACCGCTGTTTGAAAATTCACTATTTTCTACGCCTTGTTAAACCCCGCAGTCAAACTCGTTGCTTGGCTGCTCAAATGACAGCTTAATTTAATACCATTTCTTATCCTATTCATCTGTGTCATCAGCGTTCAATAACATTTTAGTGTTGTAAGTAATTGCAAAAAAAATTATGAAGGATGACTATATTGCAATAAATTTTAAAAAATCAAAACTGTTAATATATTGAATGAAATGTTTAATTTTTTCTACATCTTTTTTATGGAAAAGCATATGTTCGCAGTCAAACAATGAACGAGTATCCAGTTTTTTTAATGTGCCTGCTTTGAGCAATGCGTCTTTTAATTGCTGAACATTTTTAATTTCAAGTTTTGCATTCAAATTGTTAAAATCTGGTTGAACAAATGTTGATAAAAAAATAACATCAAAAAAGTCTCTGTCTTTTTTTCTATTAATGGCAGCAGTTATTTTTGAAGCGAACAGGATGCTTGCCGGCATTGTTTTAACAGGTGTAACTATTTCAAAACCATTCAGCATTTTTATTTCCGGTTTATATCTGAAATGATGAGGTTCCGCTTCAATTTTAATAAAGAATTTCGCTTCCCTTTGTTGACTTAACTTCAATTTATATTTTAATTCGGGAAATACAAAAACTCTTCTGAATGCTTTTAAATCTTTATGTTTTTCTTTATCTTCAATCATAACATCAATGCCTTGCAATTTCAATTCCTTACACACATGGTCAGTCATCAGTATAAATTCTTTTCTTGTTAAATCAAAGCAATCAAAGTCAAGGTCTTCAGAAAATCGCCTGATATTATAAAAATAACGCAATGCGGTTCCGCCTATGAAAATAATTTTCCCGCCTTGTTTACTTTCATATAATGCCTTCAACATCAGGTGATGCAGGTATTCCTTAACCATTTGTTCATAAAATCCCTGTTGTTGCAGGTCTTTCGGGTATTGCCTGATGAGTTCATTTAGTTCAATCATAAATTATTGATTTTTTTGATTATATCAATTTTTTTGTTTAGTTCTTTCACATGGAATCGTTTCAGGTAATTATTCATTTTAGTCCAATCAATTTCTTCGGCGAGTATTGTTTCATTTAACCGAAGATCAGATATATCTTGTTCTGTTTTGTAAAAATTAAATATATATAAAAGGTCAAGAATAGCTTTTTCCGGTTCAGCCATCAGCACATTTCTTTTCATCCCGTTCACATTAACTTCAAGAAAACGGTATCCGAAAAAATATTCCTTTTTAATGGAGTAATACTTGTAATTTCGATTATTTACCAGAAATGATGCAGTTTTGCGAGTGGTTATTGAAACAGAATCAACAATATGTTCGGGGATCAATCCGTAATACATCAGCGCTTGCTGGTGGCTGATATAGGATGGGGAATATATATTGTTGGCTATTATTAACTGAGTATCCTGTTGGGTTAAAAATTCTTGAAAACAATACCAGCCGTTTCTTAACTTGATAAGATAGCCCTTCTTTTGCCAGTAAAGCAGGTTGTCATTATTAAATCCGGAAAACATCAGATTGATTTGCTTTACTGAAAATATTCCTTGCTTTGAAAATGTCTTTTGAAAGATAAAATAATTCATCCTTTTATATTTCTATTTATCCGCAAATATACGGAAAAAAAGAAATAAAATATTTTTTTATAAATTTTTTTAAAATAAGATAGATATAGCTTGCAGCTACAACATTGATAAGATTCTTAACGGAGAATTAATAAATGAATCTAAGTTAACCCTGTTTATCATATTCATCTGCGTAATCAGCGTTCTATTTCATTTTATTTTTTTAAGTAATTTCAAAAACAACACTTCGATAATTTTTGTAAATCAAGACTAAAGTCCTTTATTAACGTGTATTTTGCTAACCCCGACCTTTGGTAGCTGAGCTTGTCCTTTAGATTTGCATTATGATATTTAATAAAAGATATTATAATGCATTTTTCT
>CAYVNP010000097.1:0-6004 GCA_964452905.1 uncultured Bacteroidales bacterium | reverse complement strand
TTAATCGCTTGGATTCATTCAGCAAAGCAGTATTGAATTTCATGGCATAACCTTTACCTACTTCTAAAGCATTATAGCCGGTTACCTGAGTAAATGAATTAGTCGCCTCTACATAATGTTTACCATAAAAATAGCGTAACACCATTGCTCCAAGATATGTATTATAAATGCACATGGGAACAGACTGGTAATGCCAGTTATTTAAGGTGTCATAAAGCTGAACATACACCGAATCAACTCCACCGGTGCCTGTCAATTGTGATGAATTATCAGCTATAGCAAGTTGTCCCATGGTATGAGGATCTGTTGCTTTTATAAAAAGTTGATTGATAACGCGCATGGTTTTACTGCCGGCTGCAATGGTTACTGATTTTCCGGCAGCAATATCCACATTGTTAAAAGTGGTTGTGGATGAGCCATCATAGAGTGTATTTCCAATGAATGTGACTTTGCCACTGTTATGATTAAATGTACCATTGTTAGTCCAGTTGCCAGCTACATTCATTTCTGATGGAGCGGATAGTGAACCGGTAATATTTAAATGGTTAAATGTATTCAATGACGTTCCTATAATTTCAGAAGTACCACTGAATGTAATAGTCCCATTATTGTGCTCAAAAGTGCCGTTATTTGTCCAATTCCCTTCTATATAGATAATTTCATCAGGTGCTATATCCGTATTGGGTATACTCAACGTACCTGAAATAATCAGTTTATTGAATGTAGAAGAGCCTGTCATACTTGTATTCCCGATAAACGTGACAGTACCGCTATTATGATTGAATGTACCAGCAATATCCCAATTGCCTTCAATATTCATATTTTCTGAAGGAGCAGTTAATATCGACCCAATGTTTACATTGTTAAACGTAGATGTTGAAGTTCCTGAAATCGCTGTAGTTCCATTAAAATTTATATCTCCGTAGTTATGATTGTAAGTGCCATTATTTGTAAAATTTCCTGAAATATTCATTACAATTCCATCATGTCCGGTAAGTGATTTTCCGTTGTTGATTATTATATTATTAAATGAAGATGATTGACTTCCGCTAATCGTTGTTGTTCCGTTAAAAACGATAGTACCACCATCAGGTATAAAAGAGCCATTATTAATCCAGTTTTCTGTGATTGTAAGTATCTTGCTATTTGTAACAGTTAATGTTTTGCCTGAATTAATAGTAACACTTTTACAACTTGCATCTGAATTCAATGTAACTGCTGAATTGATAATAACATCATCCGTAGCACTAGGAACTGTCCCTCCCCATGTACTTCCAATATTCCAGTTACCTTTTGCTACTGAGGTTTTTGTTATACAATAGGTTTTAAAACTAACCGTTAAGACAGATAAAAAAATTAAGAATTTAATTGTTTTCATAATTTTAAGTTTTTTGATGAATAAATGTTTGTTAAAAAATCAATTAATTTTGATAAGTCAAAAGTATACCTATCAGCCAGTAGTTCTCAACTGTATTTTTACGGAAAAACATCGTAGTTTTACGATTTTATAAAAAGCAAGAGATAAACACATATAAATATATAGGAAGCTTTAAAGTGTATTATTAAGCTGAACGTCTACAACTCAAACTGTGTTCTAATAGTAAAAATTACACATATACAATTCTAAAATTTAAATGATTCAGGATATGTTTTGCAGAGAGTATTAATATATCAGAAAAAATATTAAATTTGTTCAACGAAGATCAATATTTGATTGATTATGAAAAAAAACTTAATCATAGAAGACGAAGTTTTATTGGGTGAGAATATTTCAACTCATTTATCTGAAGCGGGCTATAAAACCTTTTTTTCTGATAATAGAGAAAAGGGTCTTCAAAAGGCACTTGAAATAATTCCCGATTTAATAGTATGTGACATATACACTTAATTAGTATGGAAAAAATTAAAATAATAATTGTAGATGACCACATGATGTTAAGAACAGGGTTATCTTTATTGCTAAAAGAAAATAAAAATATTGAAATTATTGCTGAAGCTTCTGATGGAAAAGAATTTCTTAGTTTGCTTAATAGTCATACTCCTGATGTTGTTTTCATGGATATTAAAATGCCAAACTTAAATGGTATTGATGCTACCAGAGAGGCATTATTAAGAAAACCTGATCTGAAAATTATTGCTCTTAGTATGTTTGCTGATGACGAATATATTGAAAGCATGATGCAAGCTGGTGCAAAAGGTTTTATTTTAAAGAAAGCCGGATCGGATGAACTTCAAAAAGCAATTGAGATTATAATGACAGGTGGACATTATTTTTCACAAGAGATATTGAATCATTTAACAAAAAGAATTGTTTCCACTAAAGATGGAGATGTTATTGAATTAAATCCACGCGAAAGAGAAATCATTAAACTATTATGCGAAGGTTTCTCAACTCAGGAAATGGCAGAAAAATTATTCTTAAGTCCCCGCACGATTGAAAGCTACAGGACTATTTTACTCGAAAAAACAAAATCAAAAAACGCCATCAGCCTTGTATTGTTTGCAATTAAAAATAATCTAATTACTATTTCTAAAATTTAGATTATGTAATTGAAAAATACAGTTTGTTTGCAGTCATATATCATTATATTCAATCTGCCACTGTTCTATTTTTTGATACAGTTTATTTACAAGTTATTTCTGGATACACTTATAGATACTGTTAAATAAAAAACCACTGATTAATCAATAATTTCAGTTAATAAAAATATCAGGGGCGGGACTTTTTTCCAATAGTTTTGACGTTCATATTGTGTGGGATATCTAAAATAAATTTAAAAAAAAACGTTCATATTTTCAACTAACAACAAAAGCATTTTAGAAATTATTTGGTGACAAATAAAAAAATATTAATTATTGTTATAGAAGGTCTTTTCAAGAAATTTTTCAATTTCTTCAATAGTGAATGGTTTATTAAGTACATACTCAATTCCATGTTTATTTTTTTTATCATCATCCATTTCTGAGCCCCAGCCCGATACAACAACAACTTTCATTTTACCTCCAAATTGTTCTTTGATCATATCTGCCAACATCCATCCGTTCATAACTGGCATTCCTATATCAGTAAATACAATATCATATTTATGTTGTTTAAGATATTCCAATGCTTCTACCCCATTGCATGCAGTATCCACTTTATGACCCAGCATTTCCATTATCATACCTGCATTTAACCTAATATCTGCATCATCCTCTACCCATAAAATGGTTAAACTGATTTTAGCAGTAAATTTTATTTCTTTTTTTTGGATTTCTTGAGTTTCATTTTCTTGAACAAAAGGAAATACTATTTTAATAGTAGTTCCTTTTCCCGGAGCGGTCATTAAAACTGAAATTTCACCCCCATGTTCTTTGATTATACTGTGAACTCCGCTCATTCCCAGACCTCTTCCAATTTCAAAACCTTTTGTTGAATAGAAGGGTTGAAATATTCTGGTTTTTGTTTCTTCGTTCATTCCTATTCCGGTATCTTTAATAGTTACAACTACTCCTTCCGTTTTTTTCTCAGTTTTTATTGTGATTCTGCCACCTTCCGGTAATGCCTCTATTCCATTTTTAATGATATTAAATAAAGCCGAGCATATATCTCCATGATTCCCTGAAATTCTTGGGATTAATCCTTGTTTATGATTGATTGTAATGGAAATTCCGATTTCTTCTGCTTTATCTTTCCATAAAGGTCGTATTTGAATGATCACTTTACTTATTAACAAATTCAAATCAATCGCCGAATATTGGTTTTTAAATTGTGTTTTTCCTCCAAAACGTTGGATTTGTTGAACCCTTTCAGAAGCATCGCTTGCAGCAGTTTTAATTGAAGTTAAATATTGAAGAGTATTATCAGATAAATCTGAGGTAAGTATTGCAAGTTCGATATTTCCATATATTGCCTGAAGGGTATTATTAAAATCATGTGCAATTGATGAAGCCATTTCTCCGATAGCTCCCAATCGTTGATTTTCTATTACTGCTTTTTCAGCCTGTTTACGATCTGTGATATCAAAAAAAACAGTACCAAATTGGTGTTGTTTTGGTGAAAAAACAGATATATTAAAATATTTTCCCATTTGTTCGAAATGAGTTTCAAAAGAAAAAGGCTTTCCTGACAAAGCTACAGATGCGTATTCTGTTAAATATGGTGCGTTTACAACTTTATACAATTCGCTTGCTAAAGACCCAATCGCATCAACTAAATGAATTCCCGTATGTTTTTCATAAGCATTGTTGACATTAAGTATTCGATAATCAATAGGATTATTTTTTTTATCGTATATCATTTCGTGCAGAGCGACTCCTTCGGTCATATTTTCAAATAAAGTTCGAAAGCGCTCCTCGCTTTCTTTGATTAATTTTTCCGCAAGAATTTTTTTTGTAATATTAGAACAAATGCCAATAATTTGATCTACATGCCCATTATTATCAAAGACAGGAGTGAATGTAGTAAATACCCAGATTTTTTCAGTTGATCTCAGTTTAATTTCTATTTCAAAACTAACCGTAAGTTTATCTTCCATACATTTTTTAAAATAATAGTATGCTCGATCATTATCCAGTAGATTGATCAATTCATAAAAACTTTTAAATCTCTTTATTATTCTATCATCTATGCCAAATAATTTATTAAAACCTTCATTTACCCAGGTTACTTTACCAAATTTGTTAATGATTATAATACCATTATCCGTTAGTGTAGCAGCCATAGAAAATTTTTTCAATTCAAGATTTATAGCTTCTAACTCTTGATTTTTATGTTCTGTTTCTTTTTTTTGAATAGCCAAATCATTTTCAATCTGTTTTCTTGATCTAATGAAACGATCAATAACTGCCGATGTAAGGATTAAAGTTTCAATGGTAAAGCTTAATTTTAATACAAAATTTACATATAAATTAGTAGGAATTATTCCAATATCTCTTGAAACAGAAAATATACCCCCTAAAAAAGTAAATGAAAAAGCAGCTAATAAATAATATGATGGTAAGTATTTCTTTTTGATATAAAAATAGGATGACAAAAAAATAGGTATATAAGCTATGAAAATGATAAAATATATGATATTAAGAGAAATTAAATATAATGGATGAGATAATAAGGACATGATAGCTGAAATAAAACAAAGAAAAATAATGAGATTAATAGCTTGATTTAATAGTTTAAATTGTTTTTTTAATTTTAAAAATAATTGAATAAATAACATCTGAAACATTCCGGATAAAGCAAGAAAAAATAATTGTGATCGGTTGGAGAACCATGGGGAGTTATGCCATAGATATTGATATGCATATCCATCTGCGCTCATTAAGAGCATTAGAATACTGAAAACATAAAATGAATAAACTATATAAATCCTTTCATAAATTGCTATGAATAGAAATATGTTAAAAATCACTATAAATATTAAAATGCCAAATAAGATTCCATTAATAATTGACAAATAATTATCCTGATTATTAAATTCATTCTCTTTTAAAAGTGAAAGAGGAATAAAATTGGGATCACCATTATTGAATGAAGAAATATAAAAGGTGTAATTTTGACAGGGTTCAATAATCAGCTTAAATAAAAAATTTCGATGAGGTATCTCTCTGCTGTTATATGGAAAAACTTCTCCCGTCCGAATATGTTTTGTAACTCTGTTTTCTGCTACTTGATAAAAATTTAATTCGTTTATATCCGGATTTCCAACAGTTAATATTAATCGGATTTCATTTTTAGTTGTGTTTTTAAGCGATAATTTTATCCAATATCTGGAATTAGACATTCCATAAGTTAGATTATTATTGTCATGATGAAATAATTTTTCTTTATTAAATACAGAGTCAATGGTCAACAATAATGTTGGATCTTCTAAAACATATGTAAAATTCTTGATAGCATAATTATTAGTAGTTTGATCGATTTGAAGAATTTTATTTTCAGAAAAAATTTGTAGTGGAAAAAAAATATACAATGAAGTTGTCAAAAGTTGAATGTTAAGAAAACACCAATAGTACATCAATATTG
>CAYVNP010000096.1:0-6103 GCA_964452905.1 uncultured Bacteroidales bacterium | reverse complement strand
CTGGCAGACTATCTCGGAGTAGAACACTTGGCTCTGTTCACCAACGGCACTATTGCACTGGTAACAGCACTTCAAGCATTGCGAATAACTGGCGAGGTTATCACTACCCCGTATTCTTTTGTTGCAACCGCCCACTCTCTGTTATGGAATGGCTTGATTCCTGTTTTCGTTGACATTGATCCCATTACCTGCAATCTTGACCCGGATAAAATCGAACAGGCCATAACACCTCACACTACGGCCATCATGCCTGTTCACTGTTATGGTAATCCCTGCAACGTGGAACGCATTCAGCAGATAGCAGATACCTATGGGCTGAAAGTGATTTATGATGCCGCTCATGCCTTTGGGGTTAAATACAAAGGGGAAAGCTTGCTAAAGCACGGGGATTTATCTGTTCTGAGCTTCCATGCCACCAAAGTGTACAACACATTTGAAGGCGGGGCGATTGTTTGTCCGGACAAAAAAACCAAACAGCGGATCGATTATCTTAAAAATTTCGGATTTGCTGATGAAGTTACTATTGTGGCTCCGGGGATAAATGGTAAAATGAGCGAAGTAAATGCGGCATTCGGCTTGTTACAACTCAAGTATATTGACCAGGCCATTGAAAAACGCAAAATGATAGATTCCCTCTATCGCCAATCTCTTGCAGGAATCAAAGGAATAGTAAGCCTGTCGCAATCTGCAGAAACAGAACTGAATTACTCATACTTTCCGATCATTGTTGATTCCAATTATCCTTTGACGCGGGATGAGCTCTACAACAGGATGAAAAAGCATAACATCCACTCCAGGCGGTATTTTTATCCATTGATCAGCGATATGTCTATGTACAGGGGACTGCCATCAGCATCTGCTGCAAATTTACCGGTAGCCAAATACACAGCAGACCAGATATTGTGTCTGCCGATTTATCCTGATCTGGCAAAAGATGAGATAGGCAGAATTACGAACATCATCTCAAACGGTGCAGTATGAAACTTGCTGTAATGCAACCCTATTTTTTTCCGTACATTGGCTACTTTCAATTACTGAATGCAGTAGATAAGTATGTAATATATGATGATGTTAATTTCATTAAAGGCGGTTGGATCAATCGAAATAAAATATTATTTAATGGAAATACATTGATGATGACTGTAGCGTTGCAAGGAGCTAGCCCATTTAAAAAAATTAATGAAGTAAAAGTGGGAAAGCACAAAGAAAAAATATTGCCAACCATAACACAGGCATATAAAAAAGCGCCTTATTATGATGAAGTATTTCCATTGTTTTTTGATATTATAAAATATGATGATGACAATCTCGCGTATTTTATAGCAAATAGCATATTTAAAATTGCAGAGTATCTACAAATAAAAACACAGTTTATATTATCTTCTGAGATTAAAAAGGATAATGAATTAAAGGCCCAGGAGAAAATTTTATCGATCTGTAAAATATTAGAAGCTTCGGAATATTATAATGCAATTGGTGGACAAGAATTATACGATAGGAATCATTTTAAAGAAAATTGTATAATACTGAGATTTCTTAGATCAAACGAAATAAAATATGAACAATTTAAAAATGAATTTATTCCCTGGCTTTCCATCATTGATGTGATGATGTTTAATTCCACTGAAATAATAAAACAGTTTCTTAACAAATATGAATTAGTATAATTCCCGTCTTTATATAAAATTCGTTATTAATTTACAAAAGGTGCAAAATGAAAATTCTGATTATTGGGGCGACAGGTTCAACAGGTTTGTTCCTCACTCACCATCTAAATGAAAAAGGCCACAAAGTAATAGCTACTGGTTTTAAAAACCGCAGTTTAGATTTTTATAAGGTCCAAGGTATAGAGTATATCGCGATTGATATTTCCAAGAAGGAAGTTTTTTCTAATTTGCCTAAGGATGTTGATTGCGTTGTCTTACTGGCCGGAATGATGCCTGCGAGAATGGAAGGTTATGATCCATACAAGTATATTAATATAAATACAATAGGGACATTGAATACTTTAGAGTTTTGCAAGAATAATGGAATTCCCAAAATTATCTTCGCACAGTCTCATTCAGATGTATTCGGGCATTGGAATACTGGGGAATATATCAAAGACGATGCAACCCGCATTTTGAATTATAAGGGGGATCATGCTGTATATATTATTAGCAAATGTGCCGCAATTGAACTCATCGAGCATTACCATCAAGAATACGGGCTTCAGTCCATTATTTTTCGTCTGCCCACAATATATTGTTATTGGCCTGATGACACTATGTATGTGAATGGTAAAAAATCAACAATGGCTTATTTAACCCTTATTAAAAAAGCAATAGCAGGTGAATCAATCGAAATTTGGGGAGACCCTAATATTGCTAAAGATATCGTATATGTAAAAGATTTTATGCAATTGATTGCAAAGGCCATTAACAGCAAAACCGCTCAAGGTATTTACAATGTCGGCACTGGCATACCAACTACACTTGAAGCACAAATTAAAGGTATTATAGAAATATTTTCTGAGCCGGGAAATAAATCTAAAATAACTTATCGCCCCGACAAACCCTCACAAACTTCGTATTTGTATGATATAAATAAAGCAAAAAATGAATTGCAATATAGTGTAATGTATCCTTATATAGAAATGTTAAAAGACATGAAAAAGGAAATGCTCAACCCTATTTTCAGCCAAATACTTAAATGAATTTCGCTGAATAAAGATTTTGGCAATACATCAAAGATGAAAAGGAATATGGGTTGATTACGCGCTTGCCGCGCAATAACCCATCAAGGATTTCAAACAGAAGATTATGTGCTGCCTGGAAAATCAAACTATCGAGGTACTGCATGATTAAAATACTTTAATGACATGCGAATTCCAGAGTTTTGAAAATGTTAAAATCTTAAACTAATAAAGAATTGCAAATAACAACTCATAATGTCAAACGACAACATTTTAATATTAAAAAACAGCGGGGTTCTGTTCTTTCGCCTACTCTCAACTTCGATAATCGGGTTGTTTACGTCGCGCCTTATTATCAGAAGTTTAGGTGCGTCTGACTTTGGTCTCTATAGTGTGGTTGGCGGAGTTGTGATTATGATGGCGTTTCTCAATACTGTAATGACATCCACGACTTACCGGTATCTTGCTTTTGAAATGGGAAAAGGCAATAACGAAGGCCTTAACCGCGTATTTAATATTAGTTTAGTTATTCATCTGTGTTTGACGCTATTGGTTCTTGTCCTTACTGAAACTGCGGGTGTTTATTATGTTAAAAATTATTTGAATGTTGACGCCGGTAAGTTGACTGATGCATTGTTTGTTTTAAGGTTTTCAACTTATGCTATAATTTTCTCAATAGTAAGTATTCCTTACCAAGGTCTGGTTACAGCACAGGAGAAATTTTCTACTCAGGCGACAATAGAAATCATCAGAAGTTTACTGGGTTTTGGGGTAGCCCTTGCAATTGTTTACTATACGGGAAACAGGCTCAGGTTATATGCCCTGCTTACAGCCATCGCAAATATAGTTCCGGCATTGTTATTCTTCGTTTATTGCAAACGCAAATACAACGAAATTATCAAGTGGAATTTTCAACGAGGAAAAGATAAATATAAGGAGATGATAGGCTTCTCTGGCTGGATAATGATTGGTGCTGCTGCCAGTGTTGGCAAAACAACAGGGTCGGCATTAATTATTAATGCTTTCTTTGGCACAGTGTTGAATGCTGCTTTTGGTATTGCGAATCAGGTAAACAACATTGTTTTGATGTTTGCCCGTAATCTTGGACAGGCAGCTATCCCGCAAATAACCAAAAGTTTTAGTAGCGGGAATAATGATCGAACCATAAACCTTGCTGCATATATTTCTAAATACACAACGTTTCTTATGCTTTTACCGGCACTACCCGTTTTATTGGAAACAAAGTTTTTACTTACTTTGTGGTTGGGTAACTTCCCCCCATACACTGTAACTTTTTGTCAATTGATGATTATAAACGTATTAATTAGTGGACTTGGAAGTGGATTGCCAGCAGTAATTCAGGCAACCGGAAAAATTAAATATTTTCAACTCATATTAAGTACAACATCCCTGCTTAGTTTACCTATTGCCTACATTTTATTTAAAATAGGATATCCGCCATCCTCGATTCAGGTAGCAATTATCTCAACCGCAGTAATAAATGTGGTTGTTTGGCAAATCTTATTAAAAGAAATCATTGACTTTGATATAAGATTTTTTCTTAAAACGTCATATTTGAAAGTATTTTATGTAGCAATACTTGTAGCCCCGATATTCCTTATCAAGGACCTGTTCACTGAAGGCTTATTACGCTTTATTGTTGTTTCTATCTCGGCAGTAAGTGGACTGTTTATTGCAATATACTTCGCGGGACTAGAAAATCATGAAAAAGAGATTCTGAAACAAATAATCGTAAAATTGATTAAAAAAAGCAATAAGAAGTATGAATAATTTTGCTCCTGTATTAATAGCTACATTAAATCGCTATATACATTTTAAACGTTGTATAGATTCTTTAGCAGCCTGCACTCATGTCGACCAGACTGATCTTTTTATCGCATTGGATTATCCGCGGAATGAATCACATTGGGAAGGATATGAACTGATAAAAGCATACTTGCCTAGTGTCACAGGTTTTAAAACGATAAATATAATTAAAAGAGAGAAGAATTATGGGCCTCGTGGTAATTTTTCCAATGCCATAGAAAAGATATTTGAAAAATATGACAGGTTGATTCTTTCTGAGGATGATAATGTTTTTGCTCCTTCATTTCTTGATTTTGTCAACGAAGGGCTTTGTAAATTCGAAAAAAATCCGCTGGTGCTTACCGTTTGCGGGTATAAATTTCCTTTTGATGTACCTGAATCATTTCCATACAATTATTTTTATTTTAAAGGTTTTTCCGCCTGGGGCTTTGGAATCTGGCGTGATAGATTTGTAACTCGGCAATGGCAAGAGAATTCCATAAAAAAAGTTAACCGTTATCTCCATAATCCCTGGAAAGCATTTCAATTAAACTCTTATCAATATGGCTTATATAACGGGTTAATGAATATTGTAAAAACCGGCAAATTAACAGGCGACAGAATGTATTGTTTCAGCAATCTTTTAAACGGCACATATTCCGTTTTTCCAACAATTTCTAAAGTTAGAAACATCGGGCATGATGGGTCTGGGGTCAATTGCAATAAAATTGAAAAGAACCATTTTATAACTCAGGAAATTGATACAGAAACTAATTTTGAATATTCTTTGCTGCATTATGAATATGAAAATAAAATCATTGGCAATGCTTTTAAAAAACATAATTTAGATTTCATCGCCTTAACATGGGTTCAAAAAATTAAACTATTTTTAAAATACCTAATTTTCTGGTTAAAATACTGACATATGAAAATATTACGTAAATTGGCGCACTCATTGCGTATAACGCCTTATATTTTTTTTTAAAGTAAAACACAAAGTTATTATTAAATCTTCTGCAGGATTTTGTAATACACAATTCGAGAGGGCAATGTAATTCATGAAAATACTATTGTTCCAAACTCAAAGATGGGCATGGAACATACATTGGCGGAGATTGTTGTTTGCCGAATGCAATTGTTGGGAAATATTGCTGCATAGCCAATGATGTTAAAGGAATTACAGCCACACACCCGTCAACAAATTTTGTTTCAATCCATCCGACGTTTTTTTCTAAAAAAAAACAAAGCAGCTTTAGTTATGTAAGCAAACAGCTATTTTCAGAGTCTTTGTAAACCGATTCGAATCATTCTGTTATTATCGGCAATGACGTATGGATCGGAACAAACACAAAAATTGTGGGCGGCGTTAGAATCGGAGACGGTGCCGTAATTGCAATGTGTTCTATCGTTACTAAATATGTTGAACCATATAGTATCGTCGAAGGAGTACCTGCATAAATAATTCGTTTTAGATTTCAAAAAAAATAAATTGATTTCATATGCAGTTTTCAGTGGTGGAACGATGATTTGAAATGGATTAAAGAGAATGCCGATAGTTTTTCAGATATTAAGAGCCAATTGCAAAACTCGCGTTTTGCGGGAATTCAGAAGACAGAATCCAGA
>CAYVNP010000095.1:0-6980 GCA_964452905.1 uncultured Bacteroidales bacterium | reverse complement strand
CCAACACCAGAACAGATCTTCAGAATTCAAGCTACACCTTCACCAGTGAAGCAGTGCAGAATGATCAGCGATTCTATGTTGAGTTTGGTGCATCACCCACATCCGTAAAGGAAAGCAACCTGACGGATATGATCAATATCTTTACAGACAAGAACCAGATCGTAGTACAAAACAAATCAAACATCAACGAACAAGGAACGATCACGGTGTATGATGTATTGGGTAAAGAGATCACATCACGTAACCTGACACCTAACTCAGAAACCAGACTGGAGATGAGTTCACAGGCACAGGCCGTTTACTTTGTGAAAGTGATGAACAGCAAACAATCGGTAACTAAGAAGGTTTGTATCACCAGATAAATTAAAATTAAACTAAAAAACCAAAAACCTGCTCAATAATTTGAGCAGGTTTTTTTTATCCCTTTAAAAAAGAAACACATATAAATTCTGTCAACTTAAAAATAAAAATTATTTTTGCAGAAAATTCTAAAATTCAAACTAATTTTTAATTAAAATTTCACTATTCATTGAATTATCAAAAAATCGGTTTAACCAAAACAGTATCCTTTGTAATTGCTAATATCATTGGTGTAGGTGTATTCACTTCGTTAGGATATCAATTGCTTGGAACTGAAAACATCATTACCATTTTATGTTTGTGGTTTATTGGTGGTGTAATCGCGCTTTGCGGTTCACTGGTCTATGGTGAACTTGGTGCAGCCATGCCCCGTTCAGGAGGTGAATATCATTATCTGTCAAAGATATATCACCCTTTTGCCGGTTTTCTTTCAGGTTGGACTTCATTAACAGTAGGGTTTGCAGCTCCGGTGGCATTGGCTTGTATGGCTCTCGGCAAATATTTTAACTCTGTGGTTCCTTCATTATCCCCTGTAATTATTGCATTAACTGCATTGACCCTCTTAAGTACTGCACATAGCTTTAACATCAAATTCGGTGGACTTTTTCAACGGGCTTTAACTATTTTCAATGTCTTACTTATTCTTGTTTTCATTATCTCCGGTTTATCAGTAATCCCGCATTATCAGGGACTCACAAAATCTATTAACAGCTTTAGCTTTAGTGAATTTATCCAACCCAGTTTTGCTGTTTCATTGATATATGTTTATTATGCTTTTTCGGGTTGGAATGCATCTGCATATATTGCAGGCGATATTGAGAATCCTCAAAAAGTCATTCCAAAATCATTATTTATCAGCTCTGTATTAGTAACTGTTCTTTACATCATGCTGAATCTGACATTTCTATTATCTACACCTATCGCCGATATGAAAGGACAAATTGAAGTGGGATCAATATCGGCTGTTCATATCTTTGGTGTCACAGGCGGAAATATTTTCAGTTTATTGATAACAATCATTCTATTATCTGCAATCAGCTCAATGATCTTTATTGGACCTCGTGTTTCTCAGGTGATGGGCGAAGATATAAAACTCATTAAATTTTTATCCTTTAAGACACTGAAAGGAACTCCCGTTATTGGGGTATGGCTGCAATGTCTGATCAGCGGGATTCTAATTATTACTTCATCTTTTGAAAAAGTGATGACCTATGCGGGATTCACATTAAACTTATTTACATTTATGACCGTGCTTGGAATTTTTATACATCGTTATAAATACAAAAATATTGAACGCCCTTATAAAACATGGGGGTATCCTGTAGTTCCCATTTTGTTTTTGTTAATTATGTTGTGGACTTTATGCTATCTTGCATATGATCGCCCCAAAGAATCGTTGATGGGATTTTTTACTTTATTTTGCGGTTCCGTTCTCTATTTTATAAATATTTATATTTTTGAAAAAAAGAAAGTTAAATAAATTAATGAGCATGAAAATTAAAAAAATTTTATTTAGTGGCTTTTGGATTGCTGTCATCTTATTATCATGCAATGGTAATCAGGAAAAGAAAACAAAAAAACATGCATGCATACCAACCGACTCCATTCAAGATTCGTTAAAACATGAATCAGCAATGTCGCATGAAATGTTTCAGTTGAATGAAACTGCCAAATTTATATCAGGTATGACCGTTGATTCTACAGGAGATTTTTATAAATATACAAACACGGAAGAATGGAAAAAATATCACATGGTGATGGATTCAATTTTTAAACATTATGAAGAGAATGCAACTAAGGCGATTGAATGGAGAAACCGTGAAATAAGTGATTTAAAAACGCATAATACACTTTTTTATCCTTTCAGCGGTCCTGATTTCCTTTATGCAAATATTTTATTCCCTGATGCGAAAAAATATATTCTGGTTGCATTGGAGCAATGCGGAAGCGTTCCTCAATTTGACTCCATCAAACAAAAATCGTTAGGAGATATTTATAAAAAATTCCATCGTGCATTGCATGATATCATGAAACTCAGTTTCTTTGTCACGTGGGATATGACCAAAGACCTCGCCAATCAAACAATTGACGGAGCCACTCCTGTTATTATGTTATTCATGGTTCGTACAGGTAAAGTGATTATGGATGTTACTCCGATGAAGATCAATAATAATGGACAGATTGATTCGTTGGCAAAAGGAGAAAAATTCAAGGGTGTTTATAATAAAGTAATGTCATTTCGTTTTCATGATAAAGGCAGTAAAGAAATTAAAACACTCTATTATTTGTCAAATAATCTTGGTTCTCAGGCAATGTCCAAGAATAAACCTTTTACCTTATTTGTTCAGAATCTTGACACTATTCAGACAGTTACTTTTTTGAAGTCCGCACAGTATCTTTTACACCAGGTGGGATTCCAGACTATCCGTTCATTGATATTGAAACGATCTGCTGCTATACTGCAAGACGACACCGGTATACCTTATAGTTTCTATGATCAGAAAAAATGGGATATCACATTATATGGTGCATACGTTAAACCTATTCCGTCATTTGTCAACTTTTATCAGCAAGATAAGGCAGATGCATTTAAGAAAAATGCAAAACCACTTGGATTTCATATTGGTTATGGCAAAGTATTCAATCTTGAACTGGCTCGAAGAAAAACTAACAAATAAAATGTTCAGTAAAAAAATTACTGTACTTCGTTTCTCGAAAATTCTTCTTTTTGCTTTTGCAATCTTTCTTTTTATATGTTTAAAAAACAAATATGTATTTTCTCAAACGGAGAAGATAACATCATTAATTAAAAAAGATACATCTGCATTCATTTTGAGGTTAATGCAGACCAAACCTGAAATTTTTAATTCTTATATTGATTCAGCAAACAAATACGAAATTCAAATTATTTATACACAAATCAACAGGAACAAAAACAATCATCCAACCTTCACACAATATTCATTTCATTTGAATGATACGTTGTATTTTAATCCAGCAAGTCTTGTCAAACTTCCGGTTTTATTACTCTCACTCGAAAAGTTAAATAATCTGAATATAAAAAAACTAAATAAATACACACAGATTAAATATGATTCAGTTCATTCATGTCAGTTAAAAATCAACACCGATTCATCTGCTCCAAATTTTAAACCATGCCTTGCACACTATATACGACAGATATTACTTGCAAGTGATAATAATGCATACAATCGTTTATTTGAATTTTTGGGTCAGAAATATATCAACGAACATTTACATTCCCTTGGTTACAATAACGCTTGCATTACTCAAAAGTTCATGGGATGTACATATGAAGAAAACCGACATACCCCTCCTATCCAGTTTTGCAATCATTCCGGCAAAATCATTTACAAACAGAACATGTTCTATAATCCAACCGAATATTGCAATCCATTGAAAAATGTATTGAAAGGAAAAGCATATATTAATTCAAACGATCAATTGATCAACACACCGAAAGACTTTTCCTATGCAAATAATTTACCTTTACAAACAGTGAATGATTTATTTTTATATACGATCTTTCCTGAGGCGGCACCCGAAAATAAAAAACTGAATTTAACTCATAGCGACAGAAAGTTTTTATATCAATATTTTGCTCTTTACCCTATAGAGTCCGATTATGATGCATATAAGGACTGTTCTGCATTTCCGGATAATTATAAAAAATATTTTTTTTTTAACCGAAATCAAAAACACATTACAGATAACAACATACGAATATTGAATATAGTCGGGCAAGCATGGGGTTGGCTGGCTGATTGTGCTTACATCGTAGATTTTAAAAATAAAACTGAATTTATGTTAACAGCTGTCATCTATAATGTTACTGATGGAATTATTGACCCAACTCACTATCACACAAAAGAAATCGGGTTCCCGTTTTTAACAGAACTTGGACAACTTTTTTACAACTATGAATTAACAAGGCAAAGAGAATATTTGCCTGATCTGAAATCCTTAAAAAAGGCAATTAACGGACGTTTACGTTAGTTTATATAATGTATTATTTATATTTACGCCCTTTAGTAAACTATTCCCAACTTCCAAATTGAGAAGTTAAAAAAAAAGTATAATAGCAAAGAATGCTTGATAAATATATTGGATAAATATTGTAAAAAAATTACGACAACCTGTTTTTATAGTCAATATATCCAAATTTACGGACAAGTTGAAATTCATTTTGTTCAGTCCACTTTCCGATTGACGGTAGCCCTACCCCATTAAATGTAGTGGTTTTCACCATCGTATAATGAATCATGTCTTCAAAAATAATTTTATCCCCAACAGATAATTCCCGATCAAAAGAATAATCTCCCATAAAATCGCCAGCCAGACAACTGATTCCTCCCATACGGTATGTTGGCTTACCGTGAATTTCATCTGTTGCGCCAAGTATCTTCGGGTTATATGGCATTTCCAGACAATCAGGCATATGAGTACTGAAGGACACATCGAGTATAGCAACCTGTATTCCTTTGTTTACAATAATATCCTGAACGGTTGAAACCAAATAACCTGTTTGCCAACCAACAGCTTCACCTGGTTCAAGAATAACATCTATTTGATTATATTTAGTTTTAAACTTTTTAATCAACTGAATCAAATGGTCCACATTGTAATCAGTACGAGTAATATGATGTCCACCGCCGAAGTTAATCCATTTGCATTGCCTGATCAGGTGATCAAATTTATTTTCAACAACGATTAATGTGCGTTCCAAAGCATATGAATCATTCTCGCATAGGGTATGAAAATGAAGTCCTTCAATGCCTTCAGGTAGTATTTTTGGGAACTGATCAATGATAACCCCAAGCCGTGAACCTGGACGTGCAGGATTGTAGAGGTCTGTTTCAACTTCTGAATGTTCAGGATTAATGCGTATTGCACATGATATTTTTGAAGAATGATTTTTGATTTTTGATTTGTAACGCTCCCATTGACTAAACGAATTAAATGTAATATGACTGCTTATATTCATCAACTCATCAAATTCGTTATCTAAATAAGCCGGTGCACAAAGATGTGCAAGACTTTTCATTTCATCAAAACAAAGTTTGGCTTCATTCAAAGAACTTGCAGTCGCTCCCTTTAGGTATTTACTAACGAGATTGAAAGTGCTGAACATGGCAAAACCCTTCAGAGCACAAATAATGCTCACTCCTGTTTCATCCTGAACTCTTTTTAGAATTTCTAAATTCTTCCTGAGCAAATGCTCATCAATAATATAGCAAGGAGACGGTATTAAATTGAAATCGATCGCCATGATCAGTATTTGTCAACAGATAAATCTTTATCAATAACCTCATGCCATGGAAGTCCATATTTACCAAGCATTTCCATGAATGGATCCGGATTGAACTCTTCCACATTGAAAACCCCTTTACCTGACCATTTACCTGTTAAAGCCATCATAGCACCAATCATTGCGGGAACTCCAGTTGTATATGAAACAGCTTGAGCTTTAATTTCTTTATACACTTCAGCATGGTCGCAATTATTGTACACAAAATATGTTTTTTGTTTTCCATCTTTAATTCCTTTGATCTGACAACCAATGGACGTTTTCCCTTTATAATTCTCACCGAGTGATGATGGTTCAGGGAGTACAGCTTTTAGAAATTGCAACGGCACAATTTCTTTCCCTTCATAAATAATAGGTTTAATACTTGTCATTCCTACATTTTGAAGAACAGTGAGGTGATTGATATAATTCTGACTGAATGTCATCCAAAAGCGAGCACGCTTGAGTTTGGTGAAATTTTTCACCAATGATTCCAATTCTTCGTGATAAATCAAATACGATTCTTTGTCACCAATACCCGGATAATCAATGGGTTTATGGATAGATAACGGTTCAATTTCAATCCATTTATTGTTTTCCCAATATTTTCCTTTTTGCGTGACTTCTCTGATATTTATTTCGGGATTAAAATTAGTAGCGAATGCCTTTCCATGATCACCGGCATTGCAGTCAATAATATCAAGATAATGAATCTCGTCAAAATAATGTTTCTGAGCATACGCAGTAAATACACTGGTTACACCCGGATCAAAACCACAACCCAGAATGGCCATAATTCCTGCTGATTTATATTTTTCCTGATATGCCCATTGCCAACTGTATTCAAACTTTGCCACATCTTTGGGTTCATAGTTTGCTGTATCAAGATAATTCACCTTTGTTTCAAGACAGGCATCCATAATTGGCAAATCCTGATAAGGCAAGGCCACATTTATAACCAGATTCGGTTTAAAACGTTTAATCAAATCAACTACTTCCTTCACATTGTCAGCATCAACTTGAGCCGTTTTGATTTTGTTTCCACCTATTTCTTTTGCAATTGCTTCACACTTTGATAAGGTACGACTGGCAAGTAAAATTTCTGAAAATACTTCAGGTGCTTGTGCACATTTATGAACCACAACACTACCTACTCCACCCGCTCCGATAATTAAAACTTTTCCCATTTTTCTTTATTTTTGGTTGGTAAAATTAAAAAAATAATTGGTTCAAAACTGAATTGTTAATATATTAGGGATTAGTAGTGATGCGTTAAAAAATGTTTAATCTTTCAAAAGTATAATAAAATCAA
>CAYVNP010000094.1:0-7294 GCA_964452905.1 uncultured Bacteroidales bacterium | reverse complement strand
GAATAATCCATTGAATGATTATTTGCTGTATTTACTATATTAAAACCAAATCTTTTAATATTTTTTGTGCACCTTGGATCAGCCATTGCCCAGGTACCTCCTGGGAATGCAGAAGGATAGCCTTCTCTATTATGGATTGTAGTTTCTAGATTAGCAAATTTTACTTCATGTTCATTTATCAATCTAACTATTTCATCAAGGCCTTTATATCCCTTGTCCGGTAGGTTGCGTGAAATAAAAACATCTCCTACCAATGCAATCTTAATCATATGTTTTCTTTTTGTATACTTTTTGCAGGTCTTCCTGCGACAACATCATTTTGTAAAACAGATTTTGTTACTAACGAAACAGCACAAATATATGCATAGTCCCCAATTCTTTCAACTTTTAAAGAAATTGTCAAAACCCCCTGTCCGATAAATACGAAATCCCCAATTATTGTACTTGCACCTATAGTACTTCCTCCGGCAATAAAACAAGCTTTACCGATTGTGTTATTATGAGAGATATTTACACCAGATAGTATTACGGTATCCTGATTCAAGTGAGAATCAGCCTGAATATTTGAGAATGCTCCGATACATACTCCATCTTCAATTATTGAGAATCTTGAAATAATTGCGGTGGGATGTATTAATGAAGGTAAAAAACCTTTTTTCATTCGAATTTTTTCTGAAAGTTCAGCTCTAATCTTAATATCTCCCATTGTTGCCAGAAAGTTTAATCCTTGTAGGCTTTCCCTTGAAAATAAATCATGAAAAGATCCTATAATTAATACTCCATGCTCTGTTTCACCTGTTCGTTCTTCATTATAGTGATACAATCCCATTATTTTATAACCGCATTGTTCCGCCAAATCCATAAAAACAGGAGTACTTTTACCAACTCCCAGCAAATAAATTTCTTTCATAGTTTCCATACATTTAAAACAGGTTTCCGTTTACCTGAAGCTAAAACTGGTATATCATCTATTAATTTCACTTCAATTTGTGCATTTTGACCAAAAATTTCTTTCAGTTGAATTATACAATCAGCTAAATCCATTTCAGTAGATAATTTTAATTTTAGTTCATATTTATCCATATCTTTCTGAATAAATTGCCATAATTCTATTTCATCATAGTTTTTCAAAATTCTTGCTAGTACCATTGGATGAACGGCTACCTGATTTGTATCAAAAACCAGATCCAATAGCCTTCCATAAATTTTATTAAGAATTATCATAGAATTATTCTTTTCTTCTACAAAAACGCCTGTATCACCAGTATCATACCTAATCATTGGAAAAGCATAGTTAAATAAATCTGTAACCACAATTCTGCACAAATCCCCGGGATTAGCATTTTCATTACTATCTAATTTTAAAAATTCAAAATAATAACTAGCATAATTCAGATAATATCTCTCATCATTTACCCTATCCTGTCCAAGAATTCCTTGTTCTTCATTTGAATATCTTGATACAACATTACAGTTAAGTAATTTAGTTAATTTTCGTCGAGTAGCAGGGTTCAACATTTCGGAACCTGCAATTACAGTCTTTAAACCAAATAATTGAATTGAGTATTTCTCGATAAAATCTACAAGTCTGTCATACCAACTTGCATATCCCCATAAAGCAACAATTCTTTTCTGCTTAATCAATTGAGTCAATTTCAGCAACATTTTATCATCAATTTTACTGCAATCTATTGCATAAATATTTTCATAAAATGTTTGAATTTTTGATTTGCTTTGCCATTTTGTCCAAATTCTCAGCTGTGCTAGCTTTTCATGGGATTTATAACCTGCTAAATTCCCAAAGTATTTCAATTCAGCAATTCTTCTGTTACGTTTTCTAAAATCCTGTGGAATTGCCAGAGGAGTGCCAGTGGAACCACTAGTTCTTTGTATATGCATTTTCCCCTGATGAAATGGGACATGAACAATATCAACACAGATGTTGTCATAATTTTTACGCAGGAGTTCCTTATTCATAACGGGAAACATTTGTAATTTCTCCCCTTGAAATGCTGAATAAAATTTAGAATACTTTGTGGAATAATCTAACAAGTTTTGTAAATGCTTTCTTTGTTTTGCAACATCATTGTTTTTCAATATTTGCTTAATATCTTTGTAATGTTGCAAAACTGGACTGCCTTTTAGTCTATCTATTGTCCAATAAATATTTCTCCTAATAAAACCACCTAAGCTCATTGTATCAAATTTTATTAATCAAAATTGCGAATAATATTACAAATTTGCGAGATTGTTGAATTTTCCAACTCCTTAAAAATCGGCAAACAAATTACTTCTTGAGTTATTTTTTCGGCTATTGGCAGGTTTTCAGATTTTGCAGATTCCAAGTCACAGTATGTTGGGAACTGACTGATTAATGGATAAAAATACCGTCTACCAAAGATATTTTGCTTTTTAAGTGCTTCGTAAACCTGATCGCGTGTTTTACAGTATTTTTCTTTATCAATCAAAATCGGAAAATAGGAATAGCAATGCTTAACGTCATTGATATTTTGAAGGAATTTTAACCCTTCAATTCCTTCAAGTTCATTACGATATTGTTCTGCTATTTGTTTCCGTATCTCAATTGTATTATCAATAGTTTTTAACTGCAATAATCCCATAGCAGCCTGCACTTCGTTCATTTTGGCATTAATGCCTGGAGCAAGCACTTTAGTTTCACCAGCGAATCCAAAGTTTTTGAGATTATCAATGTGTTTTTTCATAGTCTCATCATGACAGACTATTGCCCCACCCTCAAAAGTATTAAATACTTTGGTAGCATGGAAACTCATCACCGAAAGATCCCCGAAATTCAGTATTGGCTCACCACCTAGTTTTACTCCAAATGTATGGCAGGCATCGTATATTACTTTAAGCCCATATTTATCAGCAATTTTTTGAATTTCTTCCATTTTACAGGGATTGCCATACACATGTACTGGAAGAATGGCCGTGGTATTATGTGTAATTGCAGCTTCAATTTTAGCAGGATTGAGGGTGAAAAAATCAGGTTCAATATCCACAAAAACCGGTTTAATATTGTTCCACCACAATGCATGAGTAGAAGCTACAAAACTATAAGGTGTAGTTATTACTTCACCTTTAATTTGCAAAGCCTGTAAAGCTGTAATTAATGCAATTGTTCCATTACAAAAGAGAGAAATATATTTGACTCCCAGATAATTGCACAGTTCAGCTTCCAACTGTTGATGAAAGGGTCCATTATTAGTAAGTATTTTATTATTCCATATTTTTTCAAGATATGGAATAAATTCCTCAAGAGGAGGTAACGAGGGTCGTGTAACAAAAATTCGATTGTTCATAATTCTTTTTTTACGATATAAAGCACTGCTGTTGGTTTTTGCCCCATTTGTCTGAAAACCATTTTGCCAAAATTTTGTCTATCATATTGTAATAAAGTAAAGCCTGTTTCTCTGATCCTTTCAATAAAATCAGTTTTTGCATAAAGTCTTACATGATCATTTTGACCGTAGTACTTCCACCTATCTTCATCAGTAATTACATTTGGTATATTTTCAACTGATTTAGATATTGCTAGTGAAATCGGAACCATGAGAATACCAATACCGTTAGGCTTAGTTATCCTATATAATTCGCTTATTGCTTTCCGGTCATTTTCTATATGTTCAAGTATATGAGAGCAGATAAAAAAATCGCATACATTATTGTCAAGCATATTTAAGTCCATAAGGTCAGCCTGAATATCCACTTCGGAGGAAAGTAGATCAAATGTTTTGTAATTTATATTCTTGAAATACTTTTTGATCAAAACTGTCTGTAGTGCTTTTTCTGGTGAAAAATGATAAAAGGTGATTTCTTCTTTTCCATTGAAATTTTGTTTTATAAAATGTGCATACAGTCTCTCCCGATCAGAAGCCCCACAAATTGAACAGCTATAGTTCTCTCTTGAGGTCATTTCAAAGGTGCCCCTGTATTTAAAGCCATTTTTTATTCCGTTTTCTCTATAAAAATCCGGTAAAGGGTTGAATTTTTTAAATTTTTGATTGCAGACAGGGCAAAAACAATCAGGCAAATTGAAGGTTTTTGCTAATAAACTCCGCAGTAAATTGAAGAAACAGTTTTTAACTACCATAAATATCACGTTTTAATAAAATAATAAATCTAAGTTAGAAGAATGTTAGCACATATTGATAAATCGAAAACGGTCACAGTTATTTCCATTATTATACTCTCTTTTTAATACTAGTTTTAGAAGTTTGTTCCACAATTTATAATTAGTAATGTTTAAAAAACTTTTTATTTCTCGTATACATAATCTTTGTTTTGTATTTAATGAAAATTTCTAATAACTAAAAACTGGCTTTTATAAAAAAAGAGTAAATGAACCACTTAGCCAAATTGTAATAAAAAAATCTCTAAAAGCCTTATCAATTATAGTATGAGAGAATTTATTTTTAAAAAGTTCAATAGTACACATTAGGAAATATATAGCTTAATACATACAATATAAAGCACATAACTGTTATATTTTCTGCTAATTTGTAATCTAGGTTTATTTGGTCGGCATATTTATCATGAACAAGAAAAGTACTATATATTCGTTATCCATTATTTAATGCGATTAATTCATTTTCAATAAAGACCTCAAAACTAATGACTTTTGAAATAACCCTTGGTTTTAATGTTTAATATTTCTTAGATGAAACATTCAACATATTTTGCTTAAGCAAATCATATCAACTATAATAATAGATTTCAAACATATTCAGAAAAAATATGCTCTTTCAGCCTGTTTACTAATTAACAGCAACATCTTAATATCTCTATTATTTCAAAACACATTTTTGAAAATAAAAACATAATTTAAAGGCAATTACTTTTGTTTAAATATAATCTATTATTGGAATGGTTACTCAGATTCTCCATTTTTCAAAATAATATACTTATCATAAGAGGTGTTCTGGTATTTTTACTTTATGGATATTCACTTCGCTGTCTAAGCTCACGAGTCCGTAGATTGGATTGGGATAGCGTCTTTCCATCTCAAACTGGCATGCAATAGGGATAAAATCGCAAAAATCTACAAGGCCTATCTCAAGGTCGATAGGTATTGATGAAACGCATGTTATTGTATAATTCCCTTGGATAAGTTTTAAAGGGAAGTGCCAGTCTATCACATACAATTCATTAGGTTTCACATCGTAAAGTCTACGGCTTTCTACTGGGGCACTTGCATAATAAACGCTAACCCCCTTTGAATCCAAGATGTGATAACCAGTTCCCAGTATATGTATTTCATTCATTATTTTCAATACCATACGCAGGATTAATGTTTGCCCGAATTTTACCAATTGGACTGGGTTTTCGAATTCGTCAAGTAGTACAACGTTCTGGAATTCGGCTTTACCGTTTCTAATCCGTTGGTGAGACGAAGTTTTTTTAAAAGATTCGGAAGGGGCAAGGAAGTTAGTATATGGGTCATTCGAAAATCCTTCATTAATAATGCTTTCTTGCTGCATGTTATTGTTATGTTCAATAATTTTTTGCTTGCTTCCAATTCTAAATTCAAAATATTTCTGTGCCACATCCGCAGCACTTCCGTTCATCATCATTTGCCCCTTATTAAGCAAAATAGCTTTGGAACACAGGGCTTTAACAGTGTCCATTGCATGACTTACCAGCAACAGCGTAGTACCTTCGTTGTCAATCATTTTCTTCATTCGGCTGATACACTTTGCTTGAAAGAACATGTCTCCTACACTCAAAGCTTCATCAACAATTAGAATATCAGGATCAATCTGTGTAGCAACACTAAAAGCAAGCCGCACATACATGCCACTTGAATACGTTTTAACAGGTTGCCTAATAAACTCCCCAATATCAGCAAAACTGAGAATTTCATCGAGTTTGGTATCCATTTCTTCTTTTGTAAAACCAAGTAAGGTTCCATTAAAGTAAACGTTTTCGATACCAGAAAGTTCTGGGTTAAAACCTGTGCCCAATTCTAGAAGTGAAGAAACTTTTCCATTAACCAAAACTTCTCCACTAGATGGACTTAAAACATTTGATATTATTTTAAGCAATGTTGATTTACCACTGCCATTTTGCCCGATTATTCCAAATGTTTCTCCCTTTTTTACTTCAAAACTTACATTATTCAAGGCATAAAAATCGTTATGAAATTTTTTACGCAATGGATGGAGAGCTTCTTTTAAGCGATCTTTTGGAGAATTGTACAGTGGGTAAACCTTAGAAAGATCAGTTACTTTTATAGCAATATTATCTGCTGGCATTTTCAACATTTATTTAAATTTATAATACGTCTGCAAAATGAGGGGTTAGTTTTTTAAAAATCAAGGCGCCTGCTATGAAAATTACGATTGTAGTTGCCCAGAAAAAAATAGTCATCTGAATATTCTGAAACATCCAAGCTTCATTTAAAAATGTATAACGATAGCCTTCAATGATGTAAAAGAAAGGATTTAACAATGCCAGGTATTTCATATTTCCTGTTAAAATAGCATAGGGCCATATAATAGGGGTTGCCCAAAATAAAACAGAAATGCTAACATTAACAATAGGCCCTACATCCCTTACAAATACATTAATAGAAGAAATGAGCCAACCTAATCCCGTTAACAGTATAAATGCTGCAAAAACAAGGTAGATGAGCTGTAACCAGTAAATTGTAGGCATAAAACCATAAGCCATTGCAAAAATTGCAATTACTACGATAAAAAACAAATGAATAATTAATGCAGTAAATATTTTGATAAAAGGAATGATAGCCACCTTGAAAGATGTTTTTTTAATCAGATACGAATACTCTATCAAAGAACTAGAAGTAGATGTTAGCGTTTCAGATATAAATAACCACGGAATCATGCCACAAATAAACCATGGAACATAAGGAAGTCCATTGCTGGTTGTTTTAATTTTTAGCCCATAGGTAAAAGCAAACCATATAACTAGTATAGAAACAGCTGGCTGTATAAAAGCCCATGGTAATCCGATGTAGGATGCAAGGTATTTTTGCTGAAAATCACGTTTTACCAATTGTCCGATAACATATTTTTGATGGTAAAGCGACAGAAAAAAATGATATAAATTTTTCACTAATGACATATTATTGGGAGTTTTATAAAATTGTACGTTAATTTATTTGTGTTCTTGTAATTAATGATGATATGGTTATATATATTTGTAAAAATCAGCTAGAAACCTTATAATAAGCAGTATATATGAGCATTTCGTCTTTTTTGGCTTGAAATTTTTGAATATGACTTTTTTACATATTACATGGCAAAACTAA
>CAYVNP010000093.1:0-7364 GCA_964452905.1 uncultured Bacteroidales bacterium | reverse complement strand
ATATGTGTTTTGATCCAGAATTTTAAAATCTGGTCAAAAATTAAAACAACGAAAACGGTTATGAATACTTTTTTCAAAAGGATTAAAAAATTTGATGATTAATTTTTTTGTCCAAGTTTTGCTTCAATGCTCAATGTAGCATGAGGAACACTTCTTAATCTTTCTTTGGGAATCAACTTACCGGTTACCCTGCAAATACCATAGGTTTTATTTTCAATACGAACCAGAGCAGCTTCAAGATTCTGAATGAATTTATTTAATCTGCCTGCAAGCTGGCTGTTTTCTTCTTTTGATAAAACCTGTGATCCTTCTTCCAGAACTTTAAATGTTGGTGATGTATCATCGGTTGAATTACCACCTGTATTGGTGTATGCTTCGGTTAACAGTTCAAGGTCTTTGCGTGCCTGATCAAGTTTGTCAATAATTATTTTTTTGAATTCATGGAGTTCTTCATCAGCATACCTGTTTCTTCCTTTTATTTCAGGTGTTTTAGTTTTTATGCTTTGAACTTTTGAACTTTTAGCTGTTGGATTTACTGTTTTTGCAGGTACTATTTTTACAACTGATTTTTTAACTTCTATTTTTTTTGTAACAGGTTTTTTAATTTCAGTTTTTTTAATAACAGATTTTTTTGCAACAGGTTTAGATTTAATCTGAACTTTAGGTTTTGAAATTTTGGATTGAGCTTTTTTAACCGGTTTAACTATTTTTGATTTTAAAACAGGTTTTGAAACAACTTTTTTCTGAACTTTTTTGGCTGGTTGAACAACTTTGGCTTTAATAGTTTTTTTAACAACCGGTTTCGCTTTAATACTACTTTTCAGTTTATTTGTTTTAACAGCAGCAACTTTTTTAGTGCTTTTCAAACTGATGCTTTTCTTTTGAACCTTACTAACTTTCTTTTTGATTTCCTTTTTAATTTTTTTAGCAGGTTGTGCTTTAGCAGTTGATTTTTTTGTTTTTGCCATAATGTATCAAATTAAATATATAGTTCAGAAATTTAAAATGTAATTAAATCGTTTAGATTAATTTTTTTCTATTGACAGATTGATATTAATTTCTTCAATAATATTGATATTGATTTTATTTTCAGAATCAATATTTTTCACAATTTCAAATGAATCGGCTAAAATTTCGGTGCAAATATATGAAATATTATTTTTTATTGCACTTTCTAACTCATTATGTTTCTCAATATGCACTTTGATTTTATCCGTTACTTCAAAATTTTTATCTTTTCTTATATTCTGAATTCGGTTGATCAGTTCACGTGCAATACCTTCTTCCTTCAGCGTTTCAGAAATAGAAATATCCAATGCGATCGTCAGATGACCGTCATTATTGATCACCCAACCCGGTACGTCTTCAGTGATTATTTCCACATCATTGCGTTGGATAATCGGTTCCCCTGAAATATCAATTTTAATAATACCGTTGGTTTCCAGTTCATTGATTTGTTGTTGCGAAAAATTCGTAATGGCAGCAGCCACTTCCTTCATTTGTTTTCCGAACTTTGGTCCAAGTTTTTTAAAGTCAGGTTTGATTTTTTTCTTCCACATATCTCCCTGATCAGTCACAATTTCAATCTCCTTGATGTTTACTTCAGATAAAACAATATGTTTGATGGAATCAATTTTTTGAATCAATCCTTGGTCTGATGTTGGAATCATGATTTTATTGAGGGGCTGCCGAACGCGGATATTAACTTTTTTCCGCAATGAAAGCGCCATGGATGAGATCTTTTGTGCCAGTTGCATCCGTTCTTCCAGATTTTTATCAATCAAACTCTCATCTGCTTGAGGAAAATCAGTCATATGGATTGATTCAACTTTATGTCTTTGTGTATTTTCGTTCAGGTCAAGAAATAATTTATCGGCAAAGAAAGGTGCTATAGGTGATGCCAGTTGGGCAATCACTTCAAGGCACGTGAATAAGGTCTGATAAGCGGCAATTTTATCCTGAGAATATTCACCTTTCCAGAATCTCCGGCGTGAAAGACGAATGTACCAGTTGCTTAAATGTTCATCCACAAAATCCTGTATAGCCCGTCCTGCCTTGGTTGGCTCGTAATCATCGTAACAGGCATCAACTTTTTTTATCAATGTGTTCAGTTCGGAAAGTATCCAGCGGTCAAGCTCTGTGCGGGATGCAACCGGTGTTTCTTTTTCTTTGTAACTGAATTGATCTATGTTGGCATATAAAGCAAAGAATGAATACGTGTTATATAATGTACCAAAGAATTTCCGCTGCACTTCAGCTATTCCTTCGGCATCAAATTTAAGGTTATCCCAGGGTTGTGCATTCGTGATCATGTACCATCTGGTTGCATCAGGTCCGTATTTATTTACAATGTCAAATGGATCAACTCCATTGCCCAAGCGTTTCGACATCTTATTGCCTTCTTTATCCAGTACCAATCCGTTTGAAACTACATTTTTAAATGCAATGGAATCAAATAACATTACGGCAATTGCATGGAGTGTGAAGAACCAACCTCTGGTCTGGTCAACCCCTTCGGCAATGAAATCTGCAGGAAAATTTTTTTCAAATTTTTCTTTGTTTTCAAAAGGATAATGTAGTTGAGCATAAGGCATAGCGCCTGAATCAAACCAAACATCAATCAGGTCTGTTTCGCGGAACATTTTTTTACCACTTGCTGAAACAAGGATGATCTCGTCAACATAAGGTCTGTGAAGGTCTAAACGATCATAATTTGTTTTTGAAAAATCACCCGGGACAAACGCATCTATTGGATTTGAAGACATGAACCCAGCATTGACAGATTTTTCTATTTCTAGTTTAAGTTGTTCGATTGAACCAATGCAGATATGTTCTTGCTTGTCTTCTGAAGTCCAGACAGGTAAAGGGATTCCCCAGTATCTTGACCGCGAAAGATTCCAATCAACCAGATTTTCAAGCCAGTTACCAAAACGTCCTGTGCCAGTAGATTCAGGTTTCCAGTTGATCGTTTTATTCAGTTCAACCATTCTGTCTTTGAGAGAAGTTGTTTTTACAAACCATGAATCCAAAGGATAATATAAAATGGGTTTATCGGTTCTCCAGCAATGTGGATAGGAGTGTTCGTATTTCTCGGTTTTAAATGCTTTATTTTCTTTTTTCAGTTTAACGATGATCTCAACATCAACGCTTTCCTTGTCAGCAGAGGCATTGGGGTCATATTCATTTTTAACATATTTGCCCGCAAACTCACCCATACAATCCACAAACTTACCCTGCTTGTCAACCAAAGTCAGAGCCCCAACATGGTAAAGACGATTCATCCTGAAGTCATCCGAGCCGAAGCTGGGTGCAATGTGGACGATACCGGTACCATCTTCTGTAGAAACAAAATCACCGATGACTACTCTGAACGGGTCACCTTCTTCGGGTTGAGCATAAGGTAAAAGCTGTTCGTATCGAATCCCTTCAAGTTCTTTTCCTAAAAATTTTTGTTGTACTTCAAACGGAACGGATTTATCTCCCTGTTTATAGTCAGAAATTTTTAATTCTTTATTTTTATCAGGAAAATATTTTCCTGATAATTCTTCTGCAAGGATAACTGTAATGGGTAATCCAGTATAGACATTAAACGTTTTTACAATAATATATTCAATATTTTTTCCGACTGCTAAAGCAGTATTGGAAGGCAATGTCCATGGAGTGGTTGTCCATGCAAGAAAGTAAACATCAGAATCTGTTTGTTTGAAAAGTTTTTCGGATTTGTCATCGCGTTTCACTTTAAACTGAGCAACAACAGTTGAATCCTTCACATTCCTGTAACAACCGGGCATATTCAATTCGTGTGTGCTTAATCCGGTACCAGCCGCAGGGGAGTAAGGTTGTATGGTATATCCTTTATACAATAATCCTTTATCATATAGTTTGAAAAGTAAATTCCAAACCGATTCAATGTATTTATTGTCAAAGGTAATGTAAGGGTTCTCTAGGTCCAACCAATAGCCGATCTTTCGTGTAATGTCGTCCCAGGTATCTTTGTATTTCATTACTTCACGACGACAGACTTTATTATATTCTTCAATCGTAATGGTTTTACCAATGTCTTCTTTGGTAATGCCGAGTAGTTTTTCAACCTGAATTTCAACAGGCAATCCATGTGTATCCCATCCGCCTTTGCGTTCAACGAGGTGACCTTTCAAACTTTTGTAACGGCAGAAAATATCTTTGATGGCTCGTGCCATCACATGATGGATACCGGGAACCCCATTGGCTGAAGGTGGTCCTTCATAAAAAATAAATGGTTTCTTACCTGAATGGGCTTCTAAATTCTTTTTAAAAATATTTTTTTCTTCCCAAAATGATTTTATTTCTTCCCCGATTGCAGGCAGATCAAGTCGTTTATATTCTTTATATATTTTTGACATGTGGTTTCAACAAATAAAAAGTGTGCAAAATTAATGAAAAAAAATGAAATATTTAATTTTTAATGTAAAGTGTTCAAATTGATAGATTTGCAAGATGAAAATTTAAATGAATACTCTTCAGGGTAAATGATTTAGTATGATAAGAAAATATATAAATTAAAAAGGAATATAGATTTTAAATTTTAATTTAAAAAAAATTATATATTTGGTTTAAATATGAAATATTTATTTTCCATAAAATAAATAGACCTAGTTAGTAATTTTAATGATTAAAAAATGAAAAAAAATTTTATTTATTCAATCTTCGTATTCATCGTTCTTTTTTCAGTTGGATGTACAAAAGATGATGAAGAAACTTTTACTGCTCAAAAAATATCAATTACCAAGTCAACACTTGACAAGACAAGTATTGGTTCCAGTGTATCATTTAATTATATTGAAAATGTTGATGTACCTGATTTAACCTCAGGCGAAAATAAAACATGGGATCTAAAATCAAATGCTGTTGTTACTTCTACAGCGCAAGATACACGATATGTTAATCTTCAAACAAGTACGAATTTTAAAGATGCTGATTATTTTAAAAATATTTCATATTACATTTTTGGACAACCTGTTTTGACACACGAATACTTTTATATTACAGATAGTAAGATCTATGCGAAAGGATTTACAGTAGATGCACAAACAATTTCAACTGCCGGTATAACCGTAACGATCCCCGCACAGGAAGTAATTTATTCTGTTCCTAAAATTATGTATTATTTTCCGATTACATATGACGGAACAAATTATACAATACCCCAATATTCCAGAACAATCAATGCAACCATATCAGGTATTTCTTCATTGGGTGTTCCGGATGGGACTCCTGTAGGTTATGTTGTTACGTATACATGCAGCTATAAGGTGATTTCCTGGGGTGCATTACAAATCTATAATAATGATAATGCCATCAGTGCTTTATTGGTGCAATACAAGACCAATACAGTTGAAACAATCTTTGTTAATGGAGTTAAGGCCCCACAGTCCTTACTTACTAATTTGGGCTTGACTCAGGATAACAGCACATCATCCACGGATTATTCATTTAGAAATTTGTCATACATCGGTTCGGTTGCTGACTTTGGCCTAAATGGTAATTCATTAACCTATGTGGATGTAATAAATTCCATCAGATAATTTTTAAAATAACAGATTTATATTTATTATGATTGAATATGTTGAGGCAGCCGGAATGATTGACCATTCATTGCTTAAGCCATTCCTGACCGATATTGAAATTGAACAGGGTTGTTTGTTGGCTGATCAATATCAGGTGGCAACTGTTTGTGTCCGACCTTCGGATGTTGTACTGGCAAAAAAAATATTATACAATAGCAAAGTGCTTGTTACAACTGTGATTGGCTTTCCGCATGGTACCAATACAACAGAGGTAAAAGTAGTTGAGGCCGTTGAAGCCATTGACAACGGCGCAGTTGAAATAGATATGGTGATCAACATTGGTAAACTCAAATCAGGAGATTATGAATATGTGAAGCAGGATATTTCTGCTGTTACTCTTGCAGCACATGATCGTAAGGCAAAAGTGAAAGTTATTTTTGAGAATTGTTTTTTAAGTGATGAGGAAAAAATTACCTGTTGTAAAATATGTAATGAAGTGGGAGTTGATTTTGTGAAAACCTCTACCGGGTACGGTACTTCAGGTGCTACCATTCAAGATGTTCAACTCATGAGAAAACATATATTGCCTGAGATTCAGGTCAAAGCAGCCGGTGGGATTCGAACACTTGAACAGTTTCTTGAATTTAAAGATTTGGGGTGCACCCGTATTGGATGCACTGCCACTGCTGATATTCTTGACAAAATAAAAAAGGAGAGCTGATTTCAACTCCCCTTTTATCGCCCGCTTTGAAGTGTTAAGCTACTTTGATCTCTTTTGCAATCTTTTTAACTTCTTCTACTTTAGGCAGAGTAACATGCAAAATGCCATTTTCATATTTTGCCCCAATCTTTTCTGTTTCAACGGTTTCAGGCAATGTAAATGAACGGAAGAAAGAAGTTGACGTAAATTCTCTGCGTGAGTAGTCCTTGTTTTTTTCTTCGTGCTTTTCTTCTTTGCTTGAAGAAATAGTCAACACATTGTTTTCCAGATCAATTTTGAAATCATTTTTGTCATACCCGGGAACAGCAAGTTCCAGTTCATATGCATCTTTTTCTTCTACGATGTTGGTTGCCGGTATATGATTCCATCTTGAATTGGTGTTCCAAAGATTTTCATTGAAAAAGTTTTCAAAAAAATCCGGAATAGCCGGGCTGTTGTTAAATCTGATGAGTTTCATAGTTTGTTCCTCCTTTAATTTTAGTTTATTAATTTTTTTGTTTTTTAATTTTTAACTTTCCTTCCTCTAATTTTATACCATTCAAATTTTTAAATAAAAACAAGCCAAAATGACGTTTTTGTTAAAATTGATGTATGTCAAAATGTCTTAATTCGTTGTTGCTTTTATATTAATTATCTTAATTTCAAGCATTTAATAAATATTCATTTTTGATTTATACAATTTGAAAAAACAACTTTAATTTTATTGTTTTAAAATGTGTAGAATTTTTACATGGAACGCTTAACCTTTTTTGTTGATATTTTACTTCCTTTACCTGTGGATGGTTTTTATACTTATCGCGTTCCGTATGATCTGAATGATAAGATTAAAACAGGTCAGCGTGTGGTCATTCAGTTTGGGAAGAAAAAGATATATACTGCATTGGTGCGTCGCATACATCAAGTGCCCCCAAAAGGTTTTGATGTGAAATACATTCTTTCAATACTTGATGTTGAGCCGGTAGTGAACGAACTCCAGTTTACCTTTTGGGAATGGATGGCATCGTATTATATGTGTTCTGCCGGTGAAGTGATGAATGCAGCTTTACCCTCTGCCATGAAGCTTACCAGTGAAACCAAAATAGTATTGAATGATACAT
>CAYVNP010000092.1:0-7641 GCA_964452905.1 uncultured Bacteroidales bacterium | reverse complement strand
TAGCAACAAAATCTGCAAGAAATCTTAGTATTAAATAAAAATTCTTGCAGATTCTTGTTTTATCCGCATGTTGAAAATTCACGTTTTTTTCAAGCCGAAATAAAATATGTGGGCTTGAGCTAAGCAGTCATTGCTTGAGGAGTGCAGCGACGAGTTTGACTGCGGGGTTTTATGAGGCGTAGAAAATAGTGAATTTTCAAATAGCGGTGATTTTTCTTTCGGTTCCTTTCTTTTCATGGTTGGAAAAGAAAGGAAAAAATTAATATATTTAATATTTACTTTTTGCTTGATCAAAAAGTAACCAAAAATCAAGACTGTATAAAAATTTCTACAAAACCTACGAATGCTTTTGTTTCACGCATTACAAGCCGTCCCGATGAATGAATTTATTTCAACACAAAATATTTTGCATCGGGACTCGTGTAATGCTTACTATTCCCATCACACCAAAAGTATTCTTGTTTTGATAAGGAAATTTTTATAAGGTCAATTAAACAATAAACTTTAAAACGATATTCTTAAAAAGATTTTTTGAGGGACGACTAATTACAAAAATATTTTTTAGATTGATTGTTAATAAAAAACAAGGAACGTTTTTTAACAGGACAAAAAAACTCAGTAATAAATTCTATTTTTGCCAGAATAAAATTAATCGTGTGAAAGATATTTTAGATGAACTGAACGAAGCGCAAAAAACGGCTGTTGCTGCTACCGAAGGTCCTGTCCTAATTCTTGCTGGTGCCGGCTCGGGTAAAACAAGAGCATTGACCTACCGCGTTGCATTCCTTGTCAGCAAAGGGATTGACCCGTTCAATATCATTGCATTGACATTCACCAATAAAGCAGCGCGCGAAATGAAAGAACGCATTGTTAAGCTGGTTGGTTCAGACGCACGTAATGTGTGGATGGGTACGTTCCATTCTATCTTCTCACGCATCCTTCGGATTGAAAGCGATCACCTCGGTTTCCCTGCCAACTTCAGTATATACGATAGTGAAGATTCAAGACGGCTGATCAAAACCATCATCAAAGAATTCAATCTGAATGATAAAATATATGTCCCAAACTACGTTCACCAAAGGATATCAGCTGCAAAGACAAGTTTAATCTCTGCCGAAGAATACAACGAGAATACGGACTTACAGGCACAGGACCATTCATCGGGAAAACCTCAGATGGGGTTGATCTATACTACTTACAACCAGCGTCTGCGTAAGTCAGCAGCCATGGACTTTGATGATCTGTTGTTTTTTACGTATGTTCTGCTTGATAAATTTCCGGATGTTTTATACAAGTATCAAAAGATTTTCAAATACATCCTGGTTGATGAGTATCAGGATACGAACCACGTTCAGTATATCATCTTAAAAAAATTAGCTGCCGACAATGAAAACATATGTGTGGTAGGCGACGACGCACAGAGCATCTATGCGTTCAGGGGAGCCAACATTGAAAATATTTTGAACTTTAAAAAAGATTACTCAGATGTAAAAATATTCAAACTTGAACAGAATTACCGTTCCACGGGAACCATTGTGAAAGCGGCTAACAGCGTCATTTCAAAAAATAAAAATCAATTCTATAAAGAGATATGGACGGAGAATGATGAAGGTCAAAAAATAAAAATTTTCAAAGCTGCTTCCGATGGGGATGAGGGCAGACAAATTGCTGACTCTATTTTTGAAAGGAAAATGAATCTCCAACTTCCGAACAATCATTTTGCCATCCTTTACCGAACCAATGCACAGTCGCGTTCATTGGAAGAAGCCCTGCGCCGCCTGAATATCCCTTATCGTATATATGGTGGCTTATCCTTTTACAAACGCAAAGAGATCAAAGACCTCCTCGCCTACTTTCAGCTTACCATCAACAACCATGATGAACAGGCATTGATGCGCATCATTAATTATCCTCAAAGGGGAATTGGTGATACCACGCTGAATAAATTTGTTGTGGCAGCCGGTGAAAACAAAGTCAGCATCTGGGAAACGCTCAGTAATCCTGACGTATTTAAGGTTGAGATCAATCATGGTACAAAAAACAAGATCAGTGATTTTATTACGCTGATCAAAAGTTTTTCGGTGATGTTGCTAACACATAATGCCTTTGATATGGCTAAACACATCGCATCATCCTGCGGATTGCTGAAAGAACTTTACGATGATAAATCGGTTGAAGGAGTCAGCAGATATGAAAATATTGAGGAGCTTTTAAATGCCATCAAAGAGTTTACCGAAGATGAAAACGTGGATGATCTGATTCCCGAAGAATCAGGTATTGTTGCTTCAGTGAAATCATTGGACGAGTTCATGAAAGATATTGCGTTGCTTACGGATGCAGATGAAAAAGATGATGAGAGTATTAAAAAAGTTTCGCTGATGACCATCCATGCTGCCAAAGGGCTTGAATTCCCTTATGTATATATCACCGGTTTGGAAGAAAATCTTTTCCCTTCCGCACAGTCACTGTCATCGCGGGCTGATCTTGAAGAAGAACGGCGTCTGTTTTATGTAGCAATCACACGTGCACAAAAACAAGTGTTTCTGTCGTTTGCCGAGAATCGCTATCGCTGGGGAAACCTGACATTCTGCGAACCAAGTCGTTTCCTTGAAGATATTGACCCTGTTTATATTGAAATGCCCAAACAGAAAAGAATCCCCCAACAACCCGTTGAAAACAGAGAAACAAACAGTGAACCCACAATACAGCAGCAAATCAAAGAAAAAATCAAAAGCGGTAAATTCAAAAAAATAACGGTAACACCTTCATCCTCTCCTACTGAAAATAATTCTGATTTATCCGGATTAACAACAGGAGCCGATGTGGAACATGAACGTTTCGGAAAAGGGAAAGTGATCGGAATTGAAGGAAGCGGCTCAAACATCAAAGCAACCGTGCAGTTTCAGACAGCAGGAAAAAAACAATTATTATTGAAATTTGCCAAACTGAAAATTTTGTAGCTAACTATTTTTTATCTATCTTTGTCATCAAATTAATTTTCCGTGTTGCTTTTCCATCCTGTATTCTGCTTATTCAGAATTTAACTGAACACGTTTGGATTAATTGATTTACCTGAAATTACAGACATTTACGAACTACTACACGTTAAAATTTAATAAAATTAATTTACATATTTCATGGATTATAATACCACCCGGGAAAAACTGAAAATCTCCGAATACGGGAGAAACCTGCAAACAATGGTCGAATATGCCATTACCATTGAAGACAGGGAAAAAAGAAATAAAGTTGCAAAAGAAATTGTGAACATCATGGGGCAGCTAAATCCGCAATATAAAGAGATTACAGACTATAAACACAAATTATGGGATCATCTCTTTATTATATCCGATTTTAAACTGGATGTGGATTCTCCTTATCCTAAACCATCACCAACTGTTTTGACTGCTAAACCTGATAAGATATCATATCCATACAGAAATATTCCTTTCAGACATTATGGTCATAATATCCAGACCATCATTGATAAAGCTGTTACTTTCGAAGATGGACCCGAGAAAGACGCACTTATCAAAGCCATTGCCAATCATCTAAAAAAATCATATCTTAACTGGAACCGTGAAGCTGTAGACGATGAAGTGATTGCTAATCATCTGAATATTCTTTCAGGTGGGAAGCTCAAACTAAATGATAATTATATATTGCACCGCACACAGGATATTCTTGCAAGAAATAAAAAAAGAAAACACGTACCAACCCAGAATAATCCGTCCAACAATCCGAATAACAGAAATTTTGTTCGCAATAATAACAACAATAATAATACAAATAACAACAGCAATAACAAAAGGAGTTTCAACGGACATACGCTTTAAAAAAAGATTCATCTTCAACTGACACTTCTTAAACTAATACGCTTATATTCAATATGGGTTCATTTGAAATATCAGGTGGAAAAAAACTCAAAGGAGAGATTATTCCTCAAGGTGCAAAAAACGAAGCGCTACAGGTTATCAGCGCTGTTCTCCTTACTTCTGAAAAAGTTATTATCTCCAATATACCTGACATCCGTGATGTGAACAAATTGATTGAGTTGCTTGCATCTCTCGGAGTTAAAATTGAAAAAACAGCTTCAGATACTTATTCTTTTCAGGCAAATAATATAAATATTGATTATCTGTATACAGATGATTTCAAAAGACAAGCAGGCAGTTTGAGAGGGTCGATCATGATCATTGGACCACTTCTCTCCCGCTTTGGTGTTGGGTTTATTCCTCAGCCCGGCGGAGATAAAATAGGCAGACGCCGACTAGATACACATTTCATAGGGCTGGAAAAACTGGGTGCTGAATTTCATTTTGATCAAACAAATCATTTTTACAAGATCAAAGCAAAAAAATTAAAGGGCTGCTACATGTTGCTTGAAGAAGCATCAGTAACCGGTACGGCAAACCTGATAATGGCTGCTTCATTGGCTGAAGGCACTACAACCATTTTCAATGCCGCCTGTGAACCATACATACAACAACTTTGTAAAATGCTCAACAGAATGGGAGCTAACATTTTAGGTGTCGGATCCAATCTACTTACAATTGAAGGGGTTGACAAACTGAACGGTTGCACACATACATTATTACCGGATATGATTGAAGTAGGTAGTTTTATTGGTCTTGCAGCCATGACCGCTTCAGAGATCACCATCAAAAATACGGCCTATGATCAGTTAGGAATCATCCCGAGTGTATTCAAACAATTAGGTATTCACTTTGAAAGAAAGAATGACGATATTTACATTCCCTCACAAGATCATTACGAAATTGACACATTCATTGACGGTTCAATCTTAACTATTTCCGATGCCATCTGGCCCGGGTTCACCCCCGACCTGCTCAGCATTGCTTTGGTGGTTGCCACACAGGCAAAAGGGAGTGTGCTCATCCACCAGAAAATGTTTGAAAGCCGTTTGTTCTTCGTTGACAAGCTGATTGACATGGGTGCACAGATCATCCTCTGTGATCCTCACCGTGCTACAGTCATCGGACAGGATAAACAACACCCGTTACGCGGTATACAAATGACTTCGCCCGACATACGTGCCGGCGTCTCCCTGCTCATTGCCGCTCTATCAGCTGATGGAAAAAGTATCATCCACAACATTGAACAGATTGACAGAGGTTACCAGAACATTGACGGACGTTTGAAGAATTTAGGAGCTGAAATCATCAGAAGATAATGTTTGAAAAACCAATGGCTGTCAAATTGTCCTCAATACTTCAATGGCAGAATATTTGATTAACATTTATCTCTAAAAATTTATTTGATAAAATGGAAAATCTTGATCAGGAAAATACAATAACAAATAACGAACCTACAAATAACCCGAACGATACGATGGAACAGGAACAGACAAACATTAAAAACGAACCAACCGAAACAGTTGAAGAACACGAAACCAAAGATGATAAAAAAAACAAAATCAAAAAGAAACAGTTGAAGGAGTTGGAAACAAAGCAGCAAGAACTGGAAGCAAAAGTTGTTGAACAAAATGATAAATATCTTCGACTCTATTCCGAATTTGATAATTACAGAAAAAGAACCATCAAAGAAAAACTGGACCTGATTAAAACCGCATCTGAAGAAATGATCATTTCCATTTTACCTGTTGTGGACGATTTTGAAAGAGCCATCACATTAATGGAATCAGCCACTGATATTGACGCTGTGAAAGAAGGGGAGAAACTTATTTTTTCTAAACTTAAATCTATCCTCGAACAAAAAGGATTGCAGGAAATGAAATGCATTGGGGAACCTTTCAATGCTGACCTTCAGGAAGCGCTATCGCAAATACCTGCTGCATCGGATGATTTAAAAGGAACTGTGGCAGATGTGATCGAAAAAGGATATTACCTCAATGAAAAAGTAATTCGTTATGCAAAAGTAATCGTTGCAAACTAAGAGATAAAAATAAAATTAATGCATTATGACATGCACAATTCCTGAATAAATGTCAAAAAGAGATTATTACGAAATATTAGGTGTTTCAAAAAATGCCAGCGAAGACGAACTTAAAAAAGCTTATCGTCAGCTTGCCCTGAAATATCATCCCGATAGAAACCCCGGCAATAAAGAATCAGAAGATAAATTCAAAGAAGCTGCTGAAGCTTACGAGGTGTTAAGCAACTCTGAAAAAAGAAGCAAATATGACCGGTTCGGTCATGCAGGAGTTGGAGGCGCGTCAGGTACCAACGGATACAGCATGGACATGAATGATATCTTCCAGCATTTCGGCGATATTTTTGGCGGTGGCTTTGGAAGCCCGTTCGACAGCATGTTTGGCGGTGGTGGTCAACGCAGAGGACGGAGAGTGAACAGAGGATCAAACCTTCGTGTGAAAGTTAAACTGACACTGGAAGAAATTGCCAATGGCGTTAAGAAAAAGATTAAAGTAAATAAATATGTTTCCTGCAATGACTGCCAAGGCACAGGCGCCAAGGACGGTAAGTCATTCAATAAATGTTCTACCTGTCATGGAACAGGACAAGTTACCCGAGTGACCAATACGTTTCTCGGTCAAATGCAAACTACTTCTCCTTGTCCGCATTGCGGAGGTGAAGGAGAGATCATTACCAATAAATGTATTCCTTGCGCCGGTAACGGCATCATTAAAGAAGAAGATGTGATCAGCATTGATATCCCTGCCGGTGTTGAAGACGGAATGCAGTTGTCTGTTTCAGGCAAAGGCAATGCAGCAGCCAGAGGCGGTGTGGCAGGCGACCTGATTCTTGTCGTGGAAGAAATTGAACATCCCCAGTTGAAACGCGACGGACAGAACTTGTTGTATGAACATTTCATCAGCATTTCTGAAGCTGCTCTGGGCGCTAATATTGAAGTGCCCACCATTGACGGAAAAGCAAAAATTAAAATTGAACCGGGAACTCAACCCGGTAAAGTATTACGCCTGCGTGGCAAAGGATTACCACATATCAACTCATATTCAAAAGGAGATCTACTCGTAAATATAAATGTATGGATTCCTAAAAATCTTACCAAAGAAGAAAAAGCAATCCTTGACAAACTACATCACTCAGCCAACTTCAAGCCCAATCCAACCGATTCGGATAAAAGTTTCTTCTCGAGGATGAAAGAATATTTTAACTAAACCTCATCCCCTGCCCTTCTCCATGGAGAAGAAGGGTTAAATACAACCTCATCCCCGACCTTCTCCAAAGGAGAAGGGAGTAGAGAGTTGGAAATTGAAAATTGGAAATTTGGAGTTTTTAAATTTATTGTTTTATGATTTTTCTCACAATCATACTATTTTCTGATTGCAGCTTTACAAAATAAACACCTGCTACCTGCCCTGATAAATCAACCTGTTCGATGCTGTTGATTATTTTTTTGGTTAAAACAACCTGTCCGATTGTATTTAAAATTTCAAGGTTATAAGATACGTTTTGATTTTCGATTTGAATTATAAATTTATCATTTGTAGGATTAGGATAGATAAGAATATTGTTTTTATTTGATTGAATGTTAGATATCCCATTACTAAATGTCGAAGTAAAACTTGCTTCATAACGATAAAAATTACCGAAATAAGATATTAACTTTTTATTTGAATATACATTTATATAAAGTCTAATAATTAATTTCACATACTCTTTTTAATTCTTCATTTGG
>CAYVNP010000091.1:4694-7985 GCA_964452905.1 uncultured Bacteroidales bacterium | reverse complement strand
GGCTTTTTTCCGGAACAAATTGAAGATATAACAATTGAACTGGAAAAAACCACATTGGGTATTGTCATTCATATCAGTTCTCTCAGTATTCCAATTGATATTGATAAGATTCATTCGTTTGAGAAGATGGACGCTGAAGCCATCACTATGCAGGGATCACAGGGAATAGGATTCCAGATAATAAATAAAATTGCAAACTCTATAAGATATGTCAATAAAGGTCGTGAAGGTCAGCACATCATTGTAGAAAAATATCTGTCACAGGAATTGACCAGCCAAACTAATGCCGATTTTTCAAACACCTTGATCCCTAAAAAGATAACTAATTTTGATTATTACGTGCGATGGATGAAACCTTCAGAGTCATCCTCTATTTCAAAATTAGTCTATAATGCCTATCGGTTGAGCTATTTTAACGAATACATATATTATCCTGAACGTGTCAGACAGTTAAATCAGACAGGAGAAATGCTCAACGCAGTAGCTGTAACCATCGACAATGAAGACATCATAGGGCATGGTGCCGCCAAAAATGACCGGCTATCCGATATGGTTGAGTTCTCAGCTGCCTTTGTCAATACAGATTATCGTGGCGCAGGTTGTCTGAAGAAAATTACAGAGTTTATGATTTCACATTTCAAAGAAGCGAATATAATTGGTGCGTTTGTAACAGCAGTTGCGTCACATCCTTACAGCCAAAAATCAAGTTATGATTTCGGTTTTCGTGAATGTGCGCTGCTATTATCAAGATTGACGCCGATGGAAATGCAGCAAATAGAAAGGAATATCAAATACAGGGAAAGCCTGCTGATGATGGTTCTGTTTTGGAAGAACGATCATAATAAAATCGTTTATGCACCTTCTCATCATGCAGGCATGATTCAGCAGATATACAAAAACATCAACCAGTTTCCAAAATACCTGAATGCAGAGAGTTATCAGCCACAATTGCATAAAGAGACTTCGCTGGAAATAAACAACGACAACTATAAATGCGCCCATATACATATCTTTCGTTACGGAATAGATATCTGTCGAACAGTTGAGCGTACATTGAAATTGTTGTGCGTGGACAGGATCGAGACAGTGTATCTGTATCTGCCGCTTTCATCTGCTGAAACGGCGACCCAATGCGCATTATTCGAATCGCTGGGATTTTTCTTTGCGGGTATCAGTCCCGGTAAAGATGGTCAGGACTGGTTGGTGTTGCAATATCTTAACAATCAAATTTGTCCATACGAAAGTTTACATTTTGCCTGCGAATTTTCATATATTTTAGCCAGGTATATTCAGTCATGTGATCCAAACAGTTCGATAAAAAGCACGACATAAAAACCTTCGAATTTTCTGAAAAGTTTTTTCTGTATCCAGTAGAAATATATTGGCGATTCAGAATTAATACTGAGATGACTCAATGGAAACAACCCCATCGGAATTATCCCCGTTGCGCCGTTTGCTCTTGCATCTCCTACTGCGCCTGATATTCTTTTTGCTGAATCTGGTGCATCTATCATCGCCTGTTTTCGTCAATCGAATAAAATATCATATAACAAGTTATTATCATAGAATATAGTGACTGCTTTCATGAATTCATGAAAGTTCAGGAGTTGAAATTAATATTGACAAGAGAAATGGTTTCTGATTACTTGTCGAGATCATAAATTTGATAAATATCAGGAAGGAAAATATGGCAAAAAAAGCTCAGAAAGATATACAATTAAATGAGGATACAGAAGAAACAAAAATTAATAATGCTGTTAACGAAATCAATCAAATGATTGGTGATAGCTATTTCTCTACTGCCATTAAAGTAGGAGATTATATCTTTAATTATTTTTTTGATAATGACCCCAAAAAAGTCAAATCGAAAGATCCAAATAAAAGAAACAGTTTTAATAAACTTTGTCAACGTTCTGAACTGAAAGTGCATCCAAAGCATCTTTACCAAATGGTTGTAATTGCTGTGCAAGAAAAATTATTATTAAACGGAATTATTAAGACAAATAAATCTATTGCAGGGATAGAAAAAGATAAATTAGATAAATTGAATTACTCTATAAAAGTAGAATTGCTGAAGGTCGCATCCGAAAAAAATAAATTAAAATATGCAAATCATTTTATTGATAATAATTTTACTGTGATGCAGGCAAGGGAATATATTAAATCAAAGCTTGGAATACAAACAACTCTTGATATCGTTCCATTTAATAAATCATGGATTGATCAATTTAGTGAAATAATTAAATGGTCTGAAAGTGATGGTATAGACGGGGATTTCAGTAAACTATCAAATAGACAAATAGCAACTATTAAAAAACAGATTACTGGATATTCTGATATTATAAAAAATATTAGTGATATTAAAGAAAAGTTTGATAATAAAATCACTTCTGTTCAAACAAAACTACAAGAACGAGAAGCTGAACTCAATAAACAAAATGGTACAACAAATAACACCGATAGCAATAATGGTGATAAATAATTCATTAGTTAATCAACCAAATAAAGTTATTAATCCTACCTAATCATATCGGCCTGGAGAAAGAGATGTCCTACGAGATAGGCTACCCCCTTAACCAGGCCGAGAAAACCTTACCAGCGTCAAATCATGAAGTCACTTCTCCGTTATCCAATCAAGATAATAAATATAACGGCATATTTTTTTCAAATATATTCTTGATGAACTATTGAAGAAATATTTTTTAGATTGAATAGAATTAGATTTTAGATCAACTTGAACTATTGGAGATAATGCTTTCATGTATTTACCCGTTTGATATTGTCTTTATGGTAAAAACAAGCCATTGGTGTTTAATATTGCATCAATGGCTTGTCTTGTTTGTATATTTACTGTTCTATGTGGTAATTGCAAAACCCATTTACGATCTTGTTTCATGATAGTTTGACTATTTTTGCAATTACCTCTGGTAAAATATATTTTCTATAGTGCTTCAGAATATGCTCACGTATCTTTGTCGTCAGTTCATGTTTCTGCCGTTGATAAAGTTATTAATATTTTTATATTCCAGTCATGTATTGATATTTTTTACTCAAAACCCAGGTATAAATTTAAATTATTTATTTTAGATACTTCCTGGATTCACATCTCCAGATTCACTGATCTTGCCGTTACTAATCACCTGTCTTCAGGAACGGATATGTGTCATTAACCCAGGGAATGATGATCATTCATTGTCTTTCCTGCTACTCCTGCATCTAAATATAACCCGGGGTGTGTGATGATGGTTCTAAATATGGTCGCAGTGACAAAGTGAAAAAATTCTTATTAAT
>CAYVNP010000091.1:3548-4684 GCA_964452905.1 uncultured Bacteroidales bacterium | reverse complement strand
TAATAAACAAATAAAATAAATTCACTTTTTCACTTAAATTTTGATGACCTACTTTTTAGAACTAAGATATCACCATCATACCCTGGGTTTACCTCTCAGACTCATGATCCAGCAGCAGAAAAGACAGCTCCAGTAAATAAAGACAAATACAACGGCAGAATTTATATCATCATAATACCCTGGGTAATCACTCCAGTGAAAGCAGACAACAGTTCCAGAAACACTTTCAGTCTCAAGATAATATTTAATTACATAAGAATATCTAAGAAAATATCTAAAATATATATGATCACTATAGTAACTTCAAAAACAAATTTAATTACTTCTTCGGCTGCATCTAAAAAATAATTCATAAGATTTTAAACAAATTTAAATAGATATAAATTTATTATAAAAATCATTTTCATCAGCAGAATTTTTCTCTTGCAGTCCAGTAAAGACCTCATATCCATCAATTTGGGTTTCTTTGATATTATTATCTAAAAATAATTTATAAAAATGTTTCTTTGGTATCACCTGAATATCATGTTCCCGACACCAGTCCTGATAGAGTTTAAAAACGGCGGTTTTTTTCATTCTAGATGTAGGTGATAACTCTAATTTATCTTCAAAGAATCTATACATGATATCTAAATAAATATTTGATATATTTTGTTCCAATAATACACCTTCTGGTGGTGCAAGACTTTTCAGCTCCTGCCATTCCAGACATCCTTTGATTGCCCAGTTCAGGATTCCAGGCAATTCACTTCTCAATTGATCTTCAAGATATTTATCTTGAATCATTTCTGGAAAATAAGCATTGAATCTGATGACATGGATTCTTCTGAGTATCCCCTGATCCTTGATATCAATATTGGGCATATGATTTGTTGTAAAATAAATCTTGTATGTCACTTGAAAATCCATATGTTCTTTATAAAGAAATCTTGCAGTAGAAGAATCGCCTCCACTTAAAGCTTTTATTAAAGCCCAATTCAGCTCAATTGTTTTATCAATTTCACTTGCCATAGCACATCTTGCTCCGATGAGTTTTGCGATATCATTTCTAATACGGGTGTCATTTTTTATTTTCACCAGCGAATTGAAATCACATTGACCAGCATAATCACCCAATAGCGATTTGATGGTTTCAC
>CAYVNP010000091.1:0-3525 GCA_964452905.1 uncultured Bacteroidales bacterium | reverse complement strand
TGCCGCCCGAAACAGCCGCCTGATGGCGAGCTTTGCCGTTTTTCCCACTGCCTAACAAGATGAAAACACATTCTTCATTGATTAAGCCGGTCAATGAGTAACCCGCAGTCCTTTGCAGATATTTAATTTGATTCGGGTCTTCCAACATGATTTCAATGAGAAATCTCATAAACCTTGGGCAAGGTGCATCTTTATCATAATAAATATTGGTTGATTTTGTAATGTAGTGATTTTTATCATGTGGCAACAGTTCACCTGTCCTGAGATCAACTGTCCCATTTGCACAGTTCAACAGCATTGGATCGGCATCAAGCATTTTAGAGCTGATCTTGATTCTTTCATCCGTTTTTGCGATTTTCAGCATCGATGAAAGAGAATTATACGACTGAGATTTTAAGAGATGCTTATACCTGGAATTTTGCATGCCACCTATGTTCGGATAGGTTTGTGCATATTCACTGATTATTAAGTTTCTCGCCATCGAATCGATTGTTTGATTGGTATCGATTTTCCATCGTGTGCCATCATAAATGAGCCATCTCTGAAAATCATGACAATATCTTATGTTATCAAGATAATGATCAACAAATAGAGAAGCATTTCCAGAGTCAGATAATTCATAATTAATTTGATTTGGGTTTAAATTAAAGTTTGTAATTAAATTTATACTTGATTGTTGATAAACACCTGGTGAATATCTAGAAACACTTCTGGCAATACCTTCTACCTCTTTATCGGATAAAGGTGGCATACATTGCGTTTTATTAATTTCTTGTAATTTATTATTTATTTCATATTCATTCAGATTATGGTACCTCAAACTACCAGCAATTTTTGTTAAACTGGTATTTCTTTCACCAGTGATAACTGTGTTTGAACTTATATTACATGTTTGAACTGGTGCTGTATATGATGCTGCTATATGTGGCTTAGATATTTGTGGATGGATCAAAGTCTGGTATGGATAACGACAAGTGTTATCGATATGGATGACTTCGACATATCTCAAGGGGTCATATTTTTTATTTGTTGTTCCTGGTAGTCGTAATGCAAACGGTATATTGGCTGTATTATCAAACTTCCACCCATATTCTGATGCTAAATGATTTATGTATTCCTGGAAACTTTTCAATAAATTTGAAATTTGTTCTCGTTTGGTTTCATTACTGATAGTATAGGGTTTGTCGAATAGCCAATAGACATGGGCTCCACCGCCACTTTCTAATCTAAGGCTATATCTCCACGGTAATGAATTTATAAAAATTGTTAGTTCATCTCTACTTGGAAGATTTAATTTTTTATGCTCTCCATCTGAAGTATCGAAGTCCATCCACAAACCAGGCAAAGCGGAGACTTCTTCATATTTCCCTCTCCGAGAAACACCCAAATCGTTATATCGAGTTCCCACTCCATAATACACATTCAATTGATTATTCAACTCCATTGCCGTTTTATCTATTAGTTCTATCTGATCCGTCTTGATAAATTTTGATATAAATTTCTCTGGAGTTCCATCATCAAATTTTTGAATACCGAAGACATTTATATACCCAGGCGGGAAATTATTATTCCATAAGAATTTTAAAAAAGTTGATGGACGATTAAAATCATCCATTGATAATGTATTTTGCAAAATTAATCTCCTTATTTTTTACAGCAAACGACCGTAAGCACTCGCAATGCTCCCGGTCATCTTTTTTAAGTTAAATATTTATTTCTAACAATTCGTTTATATTCTGTTCCATTTCAGCCCAGGATATTTTATTTTCTCGCCGTTGGATTCGTAGGGCTCGAATTTGGTCGTATTTATCGAAAAATTTTTCAGAGAAGAACAGTTCAAACGTAAAATCCAGCGCACCGATTTCACCATAACAAAACTCTTCTTGAAGAATAAGTTTGGCGTTTTCGAAGCCATTTTGATATTTTATCGCTTCACAGCTAATCAAATCTTCTATGAGGGAATCTTCGATTTTCTGAATCATGGTATAGCAACTATTGATCTCTTCCGTAGTTGCTATGATGCCCTTTATATGGCTACCAGTATCGAAGTTATCAGGGTTATCTGGCGTACAGTAATAATCGAATGTGTATTTACCGAGAGTTTCGAATTTGTATTTCAAGAATTTATTGTTCTCATCAATATTATTTCTGATATCTCTTATCTTCTTTTTTTGATTGTTAATTTTAAGTTCCAACTCTTTTGAAATGTTATTATTTTGCATATTTTATCTCCTTGAAATAATAAAGTCGATGGTATTTGCAGTACCATCGGCTTTGTTGAGATGAACATCTACCGGAATGCAAGCACATGCAGTCCAGTTGATTTTGTTAATATAAATTATTTATCACAACGAACATTTTAACGGATAGTCTCGAGTTCATCGAGATTTATAATTATTTGTCTCTGCAGAACAGCATTTATTTCTGCATTCATCTCCTCCCATGTAATCAGACCTTCAAGCTTCTGCATTCTACACTTTTTGATCTCGGTGTAATGATGAAACCATCTTTCGGTAATATTTATGACTTGGTGGTATTCACTTACAGTCATATATCCGGCTGCATGTAGTCCTGAGAATAATTCATGAAGAATATCAATCCCGGCTTTATCATATTCATCATCCAGCTTTATCTGGTTTTGAATCCGATCATTATCAATATCTTCAACCAAATCTTTCAATGTATCGATATTTATCTGAACAGGAAATTGATCATTAAATCTTTGATAATGGTCAATACAAATATTCAGTGATTTTATCTGCTCTGTTTGCTTCTCAATTTTTTTGAGACCCACCTTTCGATCTTCGAGAAAATTACAAATAGCAGGATTATCTAATATCTTAATATTTACAACTTGCTTTATTTCTGAGCCATTTTTGTTTTTTACTGGAACTTCCATTTTTTTTCCTTTCTTTAGATTTATTATTTATCACGCCAATAGCCCGCGATAAGCTATTGGTATTTTTATTTATAATAAATATATGATATTGCATTCTCAGATTACAGACACCTCTTTCAACGATTGAACCAAATGATTATGTTTTCATCATCATATCCTTCCTTCATTTCCCTCTGGTTGTTGCTTCTGAGTTGATACAGAAGCGATGTTTTTGTTTACTGCTACCGTTATTACGCCTTGTTTTCTGTCTCTTTGATATTTTTCATCGAGATTTTATATTGGTTATATCTATATTTTTCTTGTCATGAATTTGTGCTTTTCATGATCCAGATATCCCTATTGCCGTTAACTGTCCGATAGGAATGGGTTTCTATAAAATAATCAAAAATATTGAAGTAAATATTAAAGAACATTAAATTGTTTAATGTGGCGGCCCGGAGCCGCCATTTTTTTTACCTTAAAGATATATTCAGCAAGCCCGTTTACAATTTTAATATCTTTTAAATATCGCATCTTTCGTATAATTTTATTCTTCGCTGACAACGGTTTATTATAAAAAAAGCCGGTCTGAATATTCTCACAGATCGGCTTCACTTCGATTTTCATACAATCATATACACATCCTC
>CAYVNP010000090.1:0-8873 GCA_964452905.1 uncultured Bacteroidales bacterium | reverse complement strand
ATATTTCCTCTGCACTTAATCCTTGATTGCGAAAACGTTTTACAAAACAAGGAATTGTTTCTCCAATTTCCACTAAATTGTTTTCAGGGTCATAAAATCGAATTGTATGTTGTCTCCATAATTCTTCGATTACTTTATGCAAATATTTTAATTGGTGTTTTTTAAGATTTTCTACAACTAATTCAAAATCATGGGTCTCAAAACATATTTCCAAATTATTGTTTCCAGATTTATCAAAAGTTCGACCAAGTTTCTTTGCAATTGGATACTCTTCTTTCAGTTTCCACAATGAAAGTCCATTTTTGAAACCGATACAGTTACCAAAATCAAATTCAATTTTTTGTTGAAGAATGTTTTGATAAAATGATTTCATCAGTTCAAATTCTTCGGTCATGATTACTGTTGAATGAAATTTTATTTCCATATTTTTTCTTTTACATTAAGTAACTTGATTTTCTTATTAATATAATCTTTTTCAATAAAATCTAATCTTCTTTGGATCTCCTTTGAAAACTCTTCGGGATTTTTAGAATAATGCTTTTTAATGGTTACTTCAGTTAACAATTTTAATTTTGATTTACAGGAATCACAAATAGGGTAATTAAACAATTCCTTCGCAGTTGCTTTTCCGCAGTTATAACAGGTTTTTGTCATTTTATTTGCTAATTTTTGTCATTATATTTTCAAATCGGGTATTGCTAATAGGATGATGGCTAATAATCTTTCCATTGTAAATTATGCTGAATGTACCAAATGCACAAGGATTACTTTGAGCTGCATTCGCATCTTGTAAATCAACTAATTTTATTTTTAACTTCATTTTTTTAGCAGAATCAATAATTGCATTAACATTTTTCTCCGTATAAGGACATTGTGCCGAACGCATTATCGTTAGCCCATTATCGAATTCCTTTAATTTTTCATTCAAGTTATGCTTAAAACCTGGATTTTTCGTATTCTTATCAAATTTTAAAACTAATAGTTCAAAGTCTGGTTTTGCATTGTCAACAATTTGAAATCCATTTTTTAAAAAGATATTATTATCCGCCATAAAAGAACCTTTCCTGGTAACAACAGCAACGCCGAGCATGTTACTTTTCTTTGCATCTTTGATACACTCATCAATTAGTAGATTAGCATATCCTTTGCCCTTAAATTCTTTTTTAAATCCAACGAAAAGGCAATGAATAAATATATATCCATCTGCATCTACAGGTCTATGGGCGTATTTTCCGGGGATATACTCAATCATTCCCTGATAACCACCTTTTTGTGAAATAAGTGCTTTTATCTTTAACCCTTTTGAATAGTATTCACAAACCCATTCAATTTTTTTTCTCAATTCAACATGCTTATTTGCATCTTTATAACCACAAACACCATACTTTGCAATGTTTTCCGGGTTAAGATCGATAATTTCTAAATCCTCCATATCACAATTTTTATAATTAATTTTTGAATTAAATTACTTTTCCATTGCTATAATTTTAAGATTTTTCGGTATTTTTTCAATGGCATAGCGTAGAGCCGTGCGTGGCATTTTAAATTTATTTTTCATCACATAATCAAACACTTCTTGTTGATGTGATTCACTGGCGGCTTTTAACATCCAACCGTAGCCTTTTTGCACTAAATCATCTTTGTCAAGTAACAGATTATCTGCAATTTCAAAAATTGTGTCCAAAAATAAACCTTTTCTGGCAGGAATTATTAAAGAAACAGCGGAAGCCCTTCTCATCCATCTGTTTTTAGATTTTGTAAACTTTTTTAGTTCCATTAAGAAGTCGGGGTACATTTGAATGAATTCACCTACTGAATGGTTGCAAAATGTATCACAAGATGCCCAATTATTAATGTACAATTCAATCCAATTTTTGAATATTTCAAAATCCTTTGGTTGAAAGCTTTTTCGAAGTGAATAAGTCCAATTGCATGCAATGAATGATTCTTCAAGTTTTCCAGATTGCCAAAGAATTTCAATTAGTCTAAAAATTTCTGCTTTATCAAATGCTTCTATTTCCTTAAAACTATCCTTACTGATTTTGTTAACAACAGGTACTTTTACTCCATAAAACTCAATCTTTTCTTTAAAGAATCCTTGACTTTTTTCTTTTGTCTTGACGTCAATGCTTTCTTCAAGTTGATTTCTTATTTTGTTAATAATATCATTCATCTTTCGTAGTAGATTGCTGTTTTAAAATGCATGGTAACGGTCGAGTGTAGCAGCTATAAGGGATTTCGGACTTTGCACCTGTCCGCCGACACCGAAGTTTGAGCGGGGCAGAATGCTTGCTTTACCACTGAAACACTCACTACTGCTAAACTTTGTTACCATGCGTTTTTATTTATTGTTTTGCTTTGAAAACAACCGAAGTTAAAAATTCAATCAGAAAACCATAAATCATTCCCATGATAATTGTCGAAACAAGTATCATAGAATGAGAAAATTCAGGGTTTTCAGGACCTAACATTGCTCCAAATCCAGCAGGTATGCTAAATACAAACCCCATTATTATTCCATGCAATGACCAATGTTTTAATGTAAAGCGACTAATTCCTATTGCAATCCCGATTAAAGTTCTGCCTAAAATAATATTCAGTGCTAGAATTGTTGATATTTCATTCTGTCCGCTTGATGCAAAGCCATAACAGACAAAACCAAACACAACCCCTAATAAGGTGCTGATAATTAATCTTTTTGTTTTCATAAGTCCTCCTTTTAAAATTATTCTTTATCCTTTTTAGTGTTATTCAAATCATGCATTTTTATTGAACATGAGCAATACCCATGTGTTATCATACAATTTCCACCCCATATAGTAAAAATACCCCAAAACAATGGCAAATCCAATACATCAATATAAGATGGAGCTACTTTTAAAAATGGCACTTGATAAATAGCGTAAGCAGTTACAATACTTCCTATTGTAATAGCGATATGACCAACTATCACTGAAAGATTTCTATTTTGTCTCCAACCGACTTTCAAACCCCAAAAAACAAAGAACAAACCAACAGCAATACCTATAAAACGAATCGACTCATAGGACAAAATAATTTGAATAATGTTTAATAAAGCTACAATTACTCCGATGTAAAATGTTATTCTTGCTTTCATAATTTTGAAATAAAACTATCATAAATGCTGTTTATTTCACCTTTAAAGTTCTCATCATTCAAATGAGTTTTCATAAATGCATCTGAATTTTCTTTTAACTCATCGGGCAATACCATTGTAATTGGAAATGCTTCGCAGTGTAAACACTTTTCTCCCGCAAGTCTTTTAACTTCATTAAACACAAGATTATGTCCAAATTTTTCATCTTTCTTTTCAAAGGTGCTGCCACAACATGTTACAAATATCAGTTGCTTAATCTTTGAAATATTTTTAGTGACAAAATTGTGCAAAGGAACAATTAGTTGACCCATCCAAATAGGCCCGCACAAAATTACTCTATCATAATTTTCAATATTCGTCTTAAGTTTCCTGTTGCCTAAATTTAATTTCATTAACATTAAAAGATGAGCATTTAAACGAGGTTTAATTTCTTCAATATCACTGGCTAAATCCCTTGCAATTTTATTTGCCAAATATCTGTTACTGCCTTTGTGCGAATAAAAATAGACTATTGTTTTCATTGTATAATATAGTTCTTTATTGTTTTAATTGTGAATATGATGTCTCTTTTTTTTGTGTCTTTCCCTAAACTTATTCTTAGGGTTTCCTCTGCCAATTTATCAGATAATCCGATAGATTTAAGCACATGAGATGGTTTATTTAGTTGCGTACTGCAAGCCGAACCTGATGATACAGCAATTCCATAATTATCTAACATCATCATCAGCTCTCGACTGTTTAGGTTTGGCAGGGTTGCGCTGATTGTATTTGACAAACAATTTTCTGATGGTGAATTAATAATAATATCAGGCTTTATAATTTTTAATTGCTCTATAAAAAAATCTTTAAGCACCTTTATATCAACAGATTTTACTATTAATTGATTAACTTGTTGGCATGCTTTCCCGAATCCTGCAATATTATGAACCGATTCGGTGCCTGCTCGCATGCCCTCCTCCTGATGACCCCCATGTATATAAGGTGTTAGCGGACTGCTAATATTAGAATACAGTGCTCCGACACCTTTGGGACCATATAGTTTATGTGCTGAAAAAGTGGCATAATTAACCCCCATTTCTTTAACATTGATTGGAATCTTTCCAAATGCCTGCACACAATCAGACTTTAGCAGAATATTGTGTGCTTTTGCAAGTGCCGATATTTCCTGAATATTTTGTATTGTTCCTAACTCATTATTTGCAAGCATGCAGCATATCAGAAATGTGTCTTCATCAATTAGCTTTGCTAACTCTTTTACTGAAACAAATCCATAACGGTCGACCGGACAGTATTGAACAATTATTCCCTGAGTTTCTAAAAACTCAAGTGTATTCATTACTGAAGGATGCTCTATGGGTGTTGAGATAATTTTTTTCTTAATAGGGTAAAAATGATTCGACAGGGTTTTTAATACTGCATTGTTCGCTTCGGTTGCACTGCCTGTAAAATAAATTTCATGCGAATGTGCGTTAATTGATTTAGCAACTTGTTCTCGGGCGTATTCAATAATTTGAAAAGCAGTTTTTCCTTTTTGATAACCCGCTGAAGGATTACCCCAATGATATTTTAAAACACGATTCATAGTTCTTCTTACCGAACTGCTGACGTAAGTTGTTGCATTATTGTCGAGATAAATGTTTCGTTTAAATAAGTTAAACATTCCTATACGTTTTTATGATTTTGATAATGCTTCTATTAATTGACTGCAACCACCCGATTTAATATAATCGGAATGTTCGTCAATTGAGTTAAACCTTTTGTTACATATTTTATGGCACAACATCTCTGAATCAGTTTGCATGTAAAAAGTTCTTAAAACCTTTTTGGCATCGGGATTATTAAACATTGATGGTGATTTTTCCGGATTATTTTTTGCCCATTCCAGCATTTTATACCATATTGCAGCACTCAGAGCCCCACAAGCATTTCCGCTTAATCCAATTCCTCCTGCAAAACCTGCAACAATTATAGATTCTTCTTCTGTCCCTCCCAATTTTTTTACTACCTCTGAAGAACAACTAATACAGGGCTGATTATAGTTAATATTCTCATTTAGTCCATCATTTGCAGCCTGAACCGCTTCGGGCGTCCATTTAACAATAAGATTAAAGCAAGTGCTGTAAACAAAACCCTGAGCAATAGTTTTTAACATGTAAATCGTAAATTGGAATTTATTTTCCCAATCAACCCTTGAAATATCCTTGCAATTCACTGTTTTTGTTCTTTTATGAAACGAATCCATCAACAGTTTTGATGTATTAATTGCCATTGCAACAGCATTATTCTTGTCATCAAACTTTCGAAACGATTCTGCTCCAACAGCTAAAGAGCCACCCCAAAGCATTCCGCATTGATATCCCTTTTGTGCAATACCCCCTGCCAGCATATCCGAAGCCTTTTCTTCTCTGGGTTTCACATTATCAAACTCGTGGTTTAAAAGATGAAACATGGCGTGAGAACATGCACCACATTTCCAGAATGTTTTTCTGGGATTTAATTTCTTTTTATTTGAAGCATTTGTGTTCATATATTTATAATTTAAATAATTGTCTTGTTTTAGGTAACAATGCTATACAAATTATCAAAATACCTAATGAAGAATAAACTGTGTGAATGATTTCAACTGAATTAAAAAACAAAGTTTGAACATTTATCCATATTATGAGCGCAAAACCAATATAGATCGAAAATGTCCACGAAAAATGGTAATCGTATAATAAATTTATTTTTTGAAAAAACCTGCTATCAGGTCTTTTTACAATGGCATACGTAATATAAATCGGAATTAAACCAAAAGTAAAAAGTAGAATTATTCCGGGTATAAGAAAGTTTTTGAAAGGGGAATTTCTTAAAATATCTATGGACATTTCGAAAAAAGAACCATCAGGTTTAATCATTAATGCCACCCCACCATATATAGCACCAACAGAAAGAAATCCAAGTAAACTAAGTAAAAGATTTCCAGTAAATTTTAATTTTTTCATATCCCAATTTTTTTAATATCTGCTTTTTCCACATTTTATACAAACATTCCTATGAACACATAATAATTCACCACATTGCCTGCATTTCCACCTGTTTTGTTCCGATTCAACAAATTTCTCAATACCAAGTTTCTCGATATTTCCCAAATTCTCTATCATGCTCATTCCATATTTTGTTCTATATCGTTTATCAATGTTTTTTAATCTGGAGCATGGGTATTTTTCGCATTTTTCTGAACAATATTTCCAATTATTATTCTTTAGAATTTGACAGCTTCTTATATGGCACTCTCTCCCGTAACTAGATTTATATGCATCTATCTCTCTGCATCCCGGACATTTGTTTTTTTCTCTTATATGTCCAATGCAAAGTCCACAATTCATTCCACAAGGGGCAATCATTTTATCGGGGATTAATTCTTTAGCCATGTTTCAGTGTTCTCTTTTCAAAATGCATGGTAACGTTTGCCACTAAGCCCAGACAGGGAGTAAAAAACCGATTCCCTGTCCCGCGTTAACAGTTATGCTAAGTTAGGAAAAACATTCATATCTGCAAGTCAATCCCTGATTGGGTTTAGCGGCTGTTATGCAGAGGGTTTTTATCAATTTATCCATGATATTTCTGTTTTTCTCTCTGGTATGCTGTGTAATTTAACCGAAGGAAAACCAATTGTCATTGCGGCATAGCACTTATGACCAACAGGTATTTTTAAAAATTTCTCTAATTTTTTAAATCCTTTTAAATGATCTCCTGAAGCTGCTCCTTGTATTAAACCATTCCAACAGGTTCCGAGTCCATTCGCTTCAGCATATAATTGTATTTGTAAGCAAGCAGCATCACAGTCTATTTGCGGTGTTGAAGACTTAATCGGTGCATGGAGAAAAATTGCAGCAGGTGCATTATAAGTGATCATATCGTTTCCATTTCTGTACTTATTTAATGCCTCTTTAAAACTAGGAACAATACCCAATGCAGCTTTTGCCCGATCATCATATTTTGCGGCTAATTTCATGTACCAACTTTCCAACATTTTAATCATATTGTCCATATAATCAGATGTCATTTCTGCAACAATTTTTATATTCTCATATCTTGTAACAATTGTAGCATTTCTAATCCAACCGACTCTATGATGAGGACTACTTGGAGCATATCCCGCTATTTCGACAATTTTTGTCAATAACTCTACTGTTGGAATTTCTTTTTTATAATTCCTCAAAGATCGTCTTTGTGTTAACAAATTAAAAGCAAAATCTGCGTTTAATGTTTGATTATTAATGTTTTTGAAATTTTTTTTCTCAAATCCACTATGATTTATCGAATTTGTAGGGCAAACACATAGGCATTGTCCACACAATACACATTCATCATTATTTTGAATATCTGGAATTTCACCTTTTCTATATGAAAATACTATAATTGGACAAATTCTAGAACAAAGTCCACATTTATTACATGTGGTATTGTCAATTGAAATTTCAGGTGTAGCAACAAATCTGTTTTCCATATTTTATCCTGTTTAGTTGTCTTAATAACCTTGTGCATAACGGTTAGCGCTAACATACGTAAGGGATTTGGAAGCACAGCCGAATCAAACTTGAACAAATATAATGAAAATTAATGAACTTGAAAACTCACTTAAACCCTTATGTTTGTTAGCGTTTGTGGTGCGCCCTGCATGAGCAGGTCGCACCCTTCTGAAAGTTTTATAAAAATGTCAAAAATACAAATTTATTTTATAAAGAAAATGAAGGGTGCTATTTAATTTTTCCAGAAGGTGACCTGCCTGCCTTTGGCAGGAAGTCCTTTATACGCAAGGGTGACGCCTTGAAGTATTAGTAAGTCGCAAAGTGGTTTGTCGTGAGGTAAGCACTGAAGGAAGCGAGACTACAAACGTCGGTACTGACGAACAGAAACTGAATAGGAGGCATTGTTGAACGGGTAAGGTAGCCACTCATATTAAAGCCCAAAGAACAAAAAACACTCAACGATGTAAATGCAGCAGGAATTGACAGAAGGAAAAGCTCTTACCGGGGGAGGTCTTGGAATCCGCCAGCTGGCGGATGAACCAAGAAGTCAGCAGAGGTCATAGTAGTTACAGGCAACGAGCCGACAAAATAAAGTCGGAGGACTCACAGAAATAATGAAGGACTGAACGTCAGGTTGTCTCAAATTCGATAAGGAGGTTCATCTGCCAACCGGCAGATGCCAGCCTTATCTTAAACTAAGACATAGGCATCATTGGTGAAAAGAGCATTGATGCTGATACCAGACGAACCGCTGTATACGAGACCCGTACGTACAGTGGTGTGAGAGCCTCTCCCTGTCAGCTACCGCTGGCGGGGCTGGCTACTCGATGGTGCGCCCTGCATGAGCATGTCGCACCCTTCTGAAAGCTTTATAAAAATGTCAAAAATACAAATTTATTTTATAAAGAAAATGAAGGGTGCTATTTAATTTTTCCAGAAGGTGCAAGTCCTTTATACGCAAGGGTGACGCCTTGAAGTGGAACTGTATTGCATATAATGCTCAAAACACCATCAATAAAGAATTATAGAAGAAAAAATATTTTTTTTGCAATTTTTTTGATCTGGTTTTCAGAAATTATCAAGATTTTTTTCGAAAAGACACATTAGAATAATTAAAACTCCATACTGAAGATCGCTTCTTGATTATTCCGGGCATACTATACCGGCATTCCGGCTCAAAGTAGGGCACCTGATCAAAGAGCGTTTTTGTTAAACAAATGTAATCATTTTTTTGTTTCTTT
>CAYVNP010000089.1:0-9662 GCA_964452905.1 uncultured Bacteroidales bacterium | reverse complement strand
TCAATATTGATGTACTATTGGTGTTTTCTTAACATTCAACTTTTGACAACTTCATTATATATTTGTATTCAGTTAAGCAAAAAAAGTTCTTTATTTATAAAATTATAAAGGCGTTAGCTTTTATTCTGGTATTAGAAAACTGGTAATTTTTATATGCACCAAGAATAATAAGTGATACGCCCACGTCAAGGCGTGGGCTAAACTTATTTGGTGTATAGGTATACCAGTACCTCTAATACAAATATAGTTTTAGTTCCACGTCTTTTTTTTATAATAGCCAGTTTTAAAAATAGTTACAACTAAAGAGAATTATTATTAAAATATAAGTTATGAAATTAATTGATATTTCAAAAACATTGAACGAATTTTTGGATGTAAATAAAAAGATTACTTCTGTTGAATATTCCAGACTATCAGAAACACCGATGATTGTACTTAATTTCAAAAAACCTGAAAATGATTTATTCAATAATGAAAAAATAAGTTATAATGAATTTAAAGAAATTGGGATAAACTTATTAGAAGGTATTATATATGAAAATGATAATTATGGAATTAATCCATTTTCAATTTTCACAGAAAATGGTAAAACAATAATGATTGAAATGGAAATTTTTGAAAAAGATGAATGTATTACTTTTAAAATTGAAGAATTAAATAACCATAATGATTTTTATGAAAAACTTGGCGAAAAAATAGAGGAACATAGAGAACTCGTTTTTAATATTAAAGAATGGGAAAAAAATATTCCATATTTAAATCCAATAGACCTTTTTAAAAAACATTTAGAAATAGAGTTTTTAAATAAAGGGTGGGAAGAACTTTACGAATATGATGATACTGATAAAACAACAACAGAAGATTTGCATATTCAATTATTAGGAAAAGAAATTGATGAAAACAATTATCAAATAATTTCAGTTATTCAACCCAATGGTAGTTGTGAAATCTATAATAATTTTGGAACGATTGCTGAATTATGTGAATCATCAACACCAATAACTTGGCGTAAATTTTTTGAATTACTTAAATTAGGTAAAAATATAGATTCATTTTATAAACACAGAACTATAAGTGCAAAAAACCTTGATGCAAAATTAAAAGACCTTGAAGATACGTATAGAAATGGATATCCTTTGAAGTAAAACCTCGATAAATAGAGGTTTATTGGTATATTTAAGAGTTGATTCTTGCAAACTAAAATGTTTTAAAACATAAGTTTTAAAGACTTTTTATAAATAAATCAGAACTTTCCGTGTATACTTTCGTGTACACTAAAATAAAAAAAGGATTTTGAAATTTCTCAAAACCCTTTTCTTTATTGGTCGGAGTGGCAGGACTCGAACCTGCGACCACTTGCACCCCATGCAAGTACGCTAGCCAACTGCGCTACACCCCGATTTTATTTTTAAAAGTACAATTTTATTTCTACAGATTGAAAGAAATTAAATACAAAACTGATATTTAATAATTCTTTTTAAAATTGATGACAAAAATAACAAATATTTAATCTTTAATACATAATAGTATGATAAAATTTTCGTTCCTTTGTACTCTTTATTAAATCAGTTCATGCAACGGTATTTATATATATTTTTCTTCTCCTTTTTATTTTTTCAAATAAACCTTTTTGGACAAACCAATAACCCTGTTCAAAAAAGATTCACTGTCAGCGGATACGTTAAAAATGCAAGTAACGGAGAAGATTTAATAGGTGCCAGAGTATATGTCAAGGAACTCTCTAAAGGCACTGTTACCAATAGTTACGGGTTTTATTCCATTACATTACCCGAAGGTAATTACACATTAAACATTACATTTATCGGATACAAAAATTATGATAAAAAAATTCAACTCAATAAAAATACAACCTTAACTATTTTTCTTGATGAAAGTGTTTATGTAGCTAAGACCCTTGAAATAACTGCCGAAAAAGACAACAAGAATATTGAGAGCACGGATATGGGGCGATTTGAAATGCCTGTTGAGAAAATCAAACAAATCCCCACCTTGATGGGTGAATCGGATATCATGAAAGTTTTACAGTTAACTCCGGGTGTTCTTGCAGCTGGCGAAGGGAATAGCTCTTTTTATGTACGTGGCGGTGGTCCGGATCAGAACCTTATATTGCTTGATGAATCCGTAGTGTATAATGCATCACATTTATTTGGATTTTTTTCCGTTTTCAATTCAGACGCATTAAAAAACATGGAACTGATCAAAGCAGGTATGCCTGCTAATTATGGCGGCCGACTGGCTTCGGTGCTTGACATTTCAATGAAAGACGGAAATAATAAATCATACCATGCAGAGGGAGGTATCGGACTTATTGCTTCACGACTCATGATCGAAGGTCCTATAAAAAAAGACACCAGTTCTTTTATGGTCTCGGCACGCCGAACATACATTGATGTTCTGATGCAACCCTTTATTCGTAAGAGCTCACCCTTCAGAGGAACACATTATTATTTCTACGATCTGAATTTAAAAGCAAATTATATTCTCTCCCGTAAAGACCGATTGTATTTAAGCGGTTATTTTGGCAAAGACGTGTTCAAACTCAAACGTGCCAACAGTTTTAATAATGATACCTGGTGGGGCAATGGGATCGGCTGCCTGCGCTGGAACCATTTATTCAATGATAAACTTTTTGCCAATACGTCACTCATTTACAGCAATTACAAATTTAGTCTTGGCATGGGTATTTCCGGTTTTAATTTTAAAATGTATTCAGGAATCAATGACTGGAACCTGAAATATGATTTTTCATATTTGCCTAATGTAAATCACAAAATAAAATTCGGATTAAATTATATTTTTCATACCTTCACTCCTACTCATGTTACCACTCAATCGGACGGGGTTGATTTCAATACAGGTAAACTAAATAAAATGTATGCCAATGATATGGCAATTTATGTCAGTGACGATTTTGATTTAAGTAGTAAAATTAAAATCAATGGGGGCTTACGTTATACTTTCTTTCAAACCATAGGTCCTTTTGACCGATACATTATGGATTTACAAACGGATCAGATCAAAGATACGATTCATTACCGATCATGGAAACCTATAAAAACATACAATCATTTGGAACCGCGTCTTTCCATGAGGTATAGCATCAACGGACTATCATCAATCAAACTGGCTTATACAAGGAACTATCAATATATTCATTTAGCTACTATATCCGGATTAAGTCTGCCAACGGATGTCTGGATCCCAAGTTCAGAAATAGTCAAACCGCAGGATGGAACCCAATACTCCATTGGGTATTACAGGAATTTCAAAAAAAACATGTTTGAATCCTATATTGAATTTTACTATAAAGATTTGAAAAACCTTATAGAATATAAAGAAGGAGCCACACAGGAAAATGATATAGGAAACAATACCGATAACAGTTTAACCTTTGGGAAAGGACAATCGTATGGCGCTGAATTTTTTTTCAAAAAACGAACGGGTAAGCTCACAGGTTGGGTTGGTTACACATTAGCTTGGTCTTTCAGAACTTTCCCCGATTTAAATCATGGTAAAACATTTTATTCAAAATATGATCGCAGACACGACGTATCTTTTATTGTAACGTATGATTACAATGAAAAACTATCAGCAACACTTGTATGGGTCTATGCAACAGGGAATACAATGACTCCTCCTATCGGCAGATATTTTATTGACGGACAAATTATCACTCAATGGGGTGATCGAAATTCATACCGAATGCCTCCTTATCACCGTATGGATATTTCTGTTACTTATACCCCAAAGAAAAAAAGAAGATTTCAATCCAGTTGGAATTTCTCTGTTTATAATCTTTACAACAGATACAACCCGTATTTTATTTCAATTGAAACACTTGGAAATCCAACAGAGTATAACCTTGAGACCAAAGCAACTCAAATTTCATTGTTCCCAATTTTACCATCCATTTCATGGAATTTTAAATTTTAGACATGCCTAAAAAAACCATTTATATTTTACATTTTTTATTTTTTCTGACCTTGTTTTTTTATGCTTGTCAAAAAGATGTGGAATTAAATCTTCCCCCTTACAATCCTCAATTAGTCATTGAAGGGAATATTGAATCCGGACAACCCGCCATGGTTTTCATATCACGAAATTCAGCATACTTTGGTAAAACCGACTCACTTACAATGGCAAAAATGCTGTTAGTTAATGCGTCTGTCATGGTTTCAGACGGTGCACAAACAGACATCCTTGAACCGGCTTTTAATCTGAATTATTTTCCTCCTTTTTTTTACAAAGGAAAAATGAAAGGTGAAATAGGTAAAACCTATACATTAACAGTTGTTGCGGATGGGAACACTTATCAGGCAAGTACCAGTATCATAAAACCGATTAAAGCCGACAGTGCTTGGTTTAAACTCGATCCACCCGATCAGGATTCATTCGGTTATGTGTGGGCTCGATTTACTGATCCTTCAATTGAAAGAAATTTTTATCGGATATTCTCAAAACGTTTTCATCAGGACAGTATATTTATTCCTGTTTTAGGTTCTGTTTACGAAGATCGTTTTTTCAATGGAAAAACATTTAACTTTAGTGTAATGAGAGGAAATCAGTTTTTATCGAACACCAAAAATGACAAAAATGAAAAATTTGGACAATATAAACTCGGCGATACGATTCTATTAAAGATCAGCAGTATTGACGAAGCACATTTTAATTTCTGGAGAACCGTTGAACAGGAAATGTACAGCGGTGGTAATCCTTTTAGCTCCCCTATTCCAATTATTTCAAATATCAACAATGCGTTGGGTGTCTGGGGTGGATATGGATCAAGCATTGATACGATTATTGCAAAATAATGAAACTCCTTATTTCACGCTGATCACTTTAAATTCAGTTCTTCGGTTGTTGGATCGACCCTGCTCGGTTTCATTGGTGTCAAGCGGTTTGGTTTCACCATACCCTTTACTGGTAAGTTGTTCCTTGTTTATCCCTTTTGAAATTAAATAATCACAAACAGATTTTGCACGATTTTCTGAAAGAAGTTGATTATGTTTATCATCAGCCCTGTTATCCGTATGCCCACTGATTTCAATGATCATTTTCGGATTGCGTTTCAACAAATCAACCAGTTTATTCAATTCAATAACAGATTCTTTTTTCAGATCAAATTTATCCGTATCAAAAAAAACATTCTTCAATATAACGATCTCCCCTTCTTTCATGGGCTGCAAGGGAACATCTTTACGGAATGGTTTTAACGAATCTGTTTTGGTCAAAGTAAAATTTTCGGAATATAACAAATACCCTTCTTTGGAAATATTCAAAGCATAATCTTTATTAACGGGAAGACTAACAAGGAATTCACCATTCACTTTATTTGATGCAGACCTTACAATCAGCTTACCCGTTGCAAGGTCAATCAGTTCAAACTCTGCTGACAGCGGTAGTTTTGTCACTTTATCATATACTTTTCCTTTCATGTACGTAACTTGCTGCGGACGATCATACACCGGTAATTCAAATGAATAAATATCCAATCCACCCTTACCACCTGGTCTGTCAGAACTGAAATATGCATTTTTGCCATCTGCAGAAACAGTTAAACTGAATTCATCTTTATTGGTATTAATTGGATAACCGAGGTTAACGGGCTCACCCCATTCACCTGAAGTATCTTTACGTGAAACAAAAATATCAAGTCCACCCATGCAGGGATGCCCGTCAGAAGCAAAATACAGTGTTTGACCGTCAGGATGAATAAAAACAGATTCCTCGTTCCCGTCAGTATTGATTTTACTACTCAATCTTACTGGCTTACTCCATTGTCCTTTGCCAATATATTGTGTTGTGAAAATATCCTGATGGGCAATATCATACCCTACCCTTTTCCCTCTGATAAAATATAATGTTCGTCCATCCGGCGCTAATGATGGCTGTGATTCAAAATCGGGAGTATTAATGGCAGGTCCCATATTGACTGGTGTTGACCATTGTTCCCCTGATTTCATAGAAATAAAAAGATCACACCCACCGAAACCTTTACGCCCCGGACCATAATTTCCTAATACATCAGGAGCAATGGCAAGGATCATGATCTGACCGTCAGGTGATAAACAACCTGCTCCTTCGTAAGCCAATGTGTTTAAGGGTTGTCCCATGTTCACCGCTTCGTCCCAATTACCTTTCTCATCTTTAAAACTGATAAAAAAATCCTCATTGTATCCATCATAGGTACGTTTATCCTTCAGATTACGAGTGAACATTAAACTGCTTCCATCTACCAAAAGATAAGGATATAATTCATTTACATCCGTATTGATCGCACTTCCGAGATTGACCGGATTAAACGGTACCGGATGTTTTAATGCTTCAACAGCAAATTCACAATTGCGCAAAGCTTTTAGCGCTTTGGTTTTATTATCCTCAAATATATTCCGATTACTCAAATATATTCTGTAGTTTTTTTCAGCAGCTTCATATTTACCTGCATTGAATTGATTGTTTGCCAATAAATAAAATGATTCTGAAAAAAAGGACGGGTTGATACTGATTGCTCTCTTATAATCATTTTCCGCTTTTTCATATTCTCTGTTCATGGAATGAATATCTCCAAGTACGAGATATGCTTCAACAAAATTCTCATCAACAGATAACGCATTATTCAATTCTTCTTCTGCCTCTTTGTATAATTTAGCGTTAATAAGACTTTGCGCTTTTTCATAGCACTTAATTGCTTTTTTGGAAGTGGTTGAATATTTTAACACATCCCCCTTACATTGCCCATAAACAGTAGTCTCAATTAAAAATAAACAAACAATAAAATAAAACAATAAATTTCTCATGGGCGTTCCAATTATATTATACAAACTTAAAAAAATATCTTTTCGTATTAACTTTTCATTTAAAATTGTAATTTGGCTTGAGAAAAAATTCATTCACCCTTTAATAATAAAGATGAAAATTGGCTACATTCAGACCGCCCCTATATTCGGGGAAAAAGAAAAAAACGTCAGACAAGTTGAATCACTAATAAAATCAATCACTGCCGACATACTTGTTTTACCTGAACTTTTTGCAACAGGTTATGCATTTACATCCAAAAGAGAAGTTGATAAACTGGCTGAAAAATCAGATGGTGCAACCTTTCAGTTTTTATCTTCTGTTTCAAAAAAAACCGGTGCCGCTGTTGTCGCCGGTTTTGTTGAAAAAGAAGAAAATAACATCTATAATTCAGCGATGTTAGTTAAAAACGGCTCACTGATCGGTGTGTATCGTAAACTACATTTGTTTTACAAGGAAAATAGCTGGTTTACCCCGGGTAATCTCCCTTTAAAAGTTTATACGATCAATGGTTGCAAGATCGGGATGATGATTTGTTTTGACTGGATATTCCCCGAACTATCCCGTTCACTTTCACTTCAAGGTTGTGATGTGCTGGCACATCCCGCCAATCTGGTTATGCCTTATTGCCAGACTTCAATGCGTACAAGATGTATTGAGAACAGAGTATTTGCTATTACAGCCAACCGTATAGGCAGAGAACATCGTGGGTCCTATGATTTTAAATTTACAGGAGCAAGCCAGATCACTGCTGTTGACGGTACGGTTCTTTCTTCGGCATCAATGAATAAACGTCAGGTCGACCTTGTTGATATTGATATCCGTCAATCCAGAAATAAAAAAATCAACTCCATTAATCATCTTTATAATAACAGACGACCTGAATTTTACACGTTATAATTTATGATTCATCAAATCGAAATCACACTTCCTTACTACAAAAGAGGTTATCATCTGATCACACAAGTCATAAAGGAACAATTAAAAAATTTACCTGAAAAAGGATTAGTTAATATATTTTTAAAACATACTTCCGCTGCTCTGACATTAAATGAAAATGCGGATCCATCCGTACGATATGATTTTGAAACTTCGATGAACCGACTGCTTCCAGAGAATCAACATTTATATTCACATACGCTGGAAGGAAGTGATGATATGCCTGCACATTTGAAATCATCTGTTTTGGGTCAATCAATAACTATTCCTATCACCAATCATAAATTGAATCTTGGAATATGGCAAGGTATATATTTATGTGAATTCAGAGATAGTGGTGACAGACGAAATATCATCATTACCATTTATTCATAAGAAGCTACTTTGACAACGTATCTTCATATGCAACTCTGTTGGATATAGATCGTCCCAACGTAACTTCATCTGCATATTCCAACTCATCTCCAATTGAAATACCACGGGCAATGACAGATACACGAATATTAAACTTTTTAATTTGTTTATAAATATAAAAAACCGTTGTATCGCCTTCAATGGTTGAACTCAATGCCATGATCACTTCACTGACATCACCTGATGCGACTTTATCAACCAGTGTTTTGATATTTAACTCATCGGGACCAATCCCTTCCATAGGAGAAATGATTCCACCCAGAATATGATAAACACCTGAATAATATCCTGTATTCTCAACAGCAATGACATCACGTACATCTTTAACAACACAAATGATGCTCTTATTTCGTTTCATATTTGCACAAATCTCACAGGTATCCGTATCGGAGATATTGTGACAATGTTTACAATAATTTACTTCATTTCTCATCTTAATGATAGACTGTCCAAGACTTTCAGCTTCTGTAGGATTTTCTTTCAACAGATGCAACACCAATCTCAAGGCAGTTTTACGTCCAATACCAGGCAGTTTGGCTACTTCGTTAACAGCATTTTCAACCAGTTTGGAAGGAAGTAAATTCAATGTTTCAACTATTTTATTTAAACAGCTAAATTAACAAGAAACTTATTCAATGAAAAGAATTAATTTTGTATTTTATTTTCAAACGGATGTTAAAAAGATATTTTATTCTTCTTTCGTACAAAGGAACTAATTACCATGGATGGCAATTGCAAAAAAATGCAGTCACAGTCCAGTCTGTTGTCAATGAAGGTTTATCTCTTATTTTAAAAGCAGAAATCACCGTTACCGGTTGCGGGCGGACAGATACCGGTGTTCATGCCAAAGAATATTATGCTCATTTTGACTTTGAAAAAAATCTAACAAAACCTGTTAGAGAAGAACTGGTAAAAAAATTGAACCGATTTTTCCCAAAGGATATTGTGATCCATTCTGTCTTTCCTGTCAAAACAAATGCCCACGCCCGATTCAGTGCAATTTCCCGAACTTACACCTATATAATCTCAACTCAAAAAAATGCTTTTACTAATGAATATTCATATCATATCCCTCATAAACTGGACATTTCATTGATGAATAAAGCATCTAACTTATTGCTTGACTATACTGATTTCACCAGTTTTTCCAAACTTCATTCTCAAACAGCAACAAATAATTGTCAAATCAAACATGCTTCATGGGAAAAACAAAACGGGCAACTTATTTTTACAATTCAAGCAGACCGTTTTCTTAGAAATATGGTGCGTGCAATTGTTGGTACTTTATTGGATGTTGGATTAAAAAAAATCTCACTTCAAGATTTCAGAAAAATAATACTGGATAAAAACAGATCTTCTGCAGGTCAGTCGGTACCTGCATGTGGTTTGTTTTTGGAAAAAATAGAATATCCCGTTGATTTATTTCAATAGCGTCACGTTCCCCACCACCCTGTGTGCTTTTCCTTCCATGTCTTTGAATGTGACTACCCATG
>CAYVNP010000088.1:0-9780 GCA_964452905.1 uncultured Bacteroidales bacterium | reverse complement strand
AATAGTCATAATATGCCATTCGTGAGCATCAGAAATATGCTCAATAATCATTTCGCCGGCATTGAATTTTTCTTTTTTGTTTTCGCCTGTTTCATGCTTAGTATTTTCATTTGCAAATGAAAATTTGAAAGAAAATACTAAAACAAAAAGGATTATAAAACAAGTGTAACTTCTTTTTTTATAGTAATTTAGCTTCATTAGGCAAACTTGTTAAAGGTTGTAGGTTTTAAAAAGCGAAATTAGGCATTATTAAAATAAGTGCCGAAAAAAAATTCATTTTTTTTTAAATTTGCAAATATTTTAATTACTTTTTCTATTAAAATTGATTATAAAAACAATATCTGTAAGAAATTTTGTATTTTTATAGTTAATTTCGGTATACTATATTTTGGTCTTACTCGTTTATGGAAATTGAATGACGTTAAATAATAAATTCAGAATGAAAATAAAATCAATCAGCTTACTTTTTTTATCAGTACTGCTTTCCGGTCAGCTATTCTCACAAGCACCAAAATACAGCAATGAGTTTTTGGCAATTGGCGTTGGGGCTAGAGCATTAGCAATGTCGAACTCAAATGTTGCGGTGGTAAATGATGTAACATCAGGATATTGGAATCCTGCAGGTTTAATGGGACTTTCCTCAAAATTTCAAGTTGGCCTTATGCATTCAGAATATTTTGCCGGAATTGCCAAATATGATTATGGTGCAATTGCCATACAAATTGACCCAAACAGTGCCGGCGGATTTTCATTTATTCGCTTTGGTGTTGATGACATCCCAAACACAACAGATTTGATCGATGCTGAAGGAAATATTAACTACGACAGGATAACAACATTTTCTGCCGCAGATTACGGGTTTATTTTTTCGTACGCCAGAAAATATCCAAAAGTTGAAGGGTTAAATTATGGTGCAAATATTAAAGTTATTCACCGCCGTGTAGGTGATTTTGCAAGAGCTTGGGGTTTTGGTTTAGATTTAGGAATTCAGTATGAATACAAAAAATGGCGATTTGGCCTTACAGCAAAAGATATAACTTCTACTTTTAATGCCTGGAGTTACGACCTGACAGATGTAATGAAGGAAACTTTTACCCGTACAAACAATGTTATTCCGGAAAACTCACTTGAACTTACATTGCCAAGAGTTATCCTCGGTGCCGGCTGTAGATTTGATCTTCCAAAAAAATTCTCTGCACTTTTTGATGTGGATGTTGATATGACTTTCGACGGAATGAGAAATGTTTTAATAAAAAGCAGTCCTATTTCTATTGATCCACATCTAGGGTTAGAGTTTGGATATAACGATATTATTTTCTTAAGAGGCGGTTTCGGCAATATTCAGCAGGAAACTGATATGGCAAATAAAAGAAAATGGACCTTCCAGCCAAATTTGGGAGTTGGTATCGTGATTAAAAAAGTTGTTTATATTGATTATGCACTTACAGATATTGGCAATGCTTCCATTGCCCTTTATTCAAATGTGTTTTCACTGAAGTTCAGTATAAATAAAAAAGCAAGACCGGCTATATTGGATAATTCCAAGTCCTTTCAATAATACATATTTTGAAAGTTAATTTAATGCGTATGAAAAAAATAATACTTCTTATCACAATTTCTTTTCTTTCTATTAGCCATTCATTTTCGCAATTTTTAGGAAACCAATGGATACAATATAGTCAATCGTATTATAAGATCTACGTTCATGAAAATGGCGTCTATAGGATTGATTACAACACATTGCTTAATGCGGGGATTCCAATAGGCACTATAAACCCTAAAAACATTCATCTTATAGGCCGAGGGCAGGAAGAATATATTTATATAAAGGGAGAAAACGATAACGTGTTTAATCCTGGGGATTATATTGAGTTTTATGGACAAAAAAATGATGGGTGGCTTGACAGCCTTGTGTATATTAAACCGTCATTTCAGGTTAATCGTAACTACAGCCTTTTTTCAGACTCTGCCGCATATTTCATTACATGGGACAACACTACGAATCATAAAAGGATGATTTTAGATAATGATGTAAATTTTTCTTCTTATGCTGCAGTTCCATATATTTTTAAAACCTCAAGAGTCGATTACACAAGCACTTATTTTGCAGGATACATCGATGCAATGGGCCTTTCAGATCCAGAATATACTTTAGGTGAAGGCTGGTTTGATAATGAAATAAACCTTGATTATCCAACAACCACTAAATTTATTCCTTCCAAAAATGCATACAGTACCGGGCCTCCTGTTAAAATTGATTTTGCTGTTGTTGGAGCCTCAAACTTCGCACAACTTCATCCTAACCACCACTTAAGAGTTCAGTTCATGAATACTACGATAGATAGTATTTTTGATGGATATAAGGTGTTGAAATTTCATTTTGAAAAACCTATCAGCCAGCTTGGTTCAACAAATACCGATTTTATTTTTTCATGCATCAATGATATTAGTTCCGGAGCTGACAGAAATACGGTAGCTTATGTTCAGCTAAAATATGCCCATAATCTTAATCTTGAGTTTTTAAGAGAATTTCACTTTTCGATTCCTGATGCTGTGCAGAGCAAATCTTTTTTGAATTTTACCAATCTGAATATTCCGGCAGGAGATACAGCGAGAGTTTACGATTTTACAAACCACAGGAGAATTAAGGTGGTTTTTGACGGTACAAATTATAAATCTTTGGTTCCAAACTCTGGCTCTGAAAAACAATGTTTTATCACTTGCGAGAGTCAGGTTAAAATGGTTAGCCATATTTATGCTGTTTCTTCAACTGCAAAATTTACAAACTTAGGTCAGATCGCTAATTCTCTTCACTCTGATTACTATATTATAACTCATAATTCTTTAAAAACAGAAGCGGAATTATATAAAAACTATAGAAATATTAGTGGATATAGCGCTATGGTAGTTGATGTTGACGAACTTTATGATCAATATTCTTATGGTATTATAAAGCACCCTTTGTCAATCAGAAACTTTATGAGAGACGCCTGGTATAACTTTGTTGAAAAACCAAAAGATTTATTTTTGGTAGGAAAAGCTTATCGTGCGGCATCAGATGGATCTGCTCCATGTTACAGGACGAGTCCATATTATTTTCAGCAAACCTTAGTGCCGTCATTTGGGAATCCGCCTTCCGACATATTATACACTTCTCGCATTCTTGACACCATGTATCAGCCTGCTGTGCCTACCGGAAGATTAAGTGCTTATATTCCTGAGCATGTTCAGTGGTATCGAGAAAAAGTTGAACTATATGAACAAAACCAATTATCTCCCGAGCAATGGATGAAAAATGTTGCTCATTTTGGCGGAGGCACAACTCAGCAGGAACAATCATCAATAATGACATACCTTAACGGGATGAAAACTGTTATTCAGGATACCTCGTTCGGTGCTTATGTCAGAACATTCTTAAAAACATCTTCCGACCCAATACAGATTGATCTGGCCGATTCCATAAGAAGCATAATTAACAATGGAGTTTCTATTATGAATTTTTTCGGTCATGCCGCGGGTGTCGGTTTTGATATAAGTATTGACGACCCCACTTCATATAATAATTATGGGAAATATCCATTTTTGCTTGCAAACTCTTGTTATGCGGGCGATATTTTTCAAGACGGAAACATTTCCATTATTTCAAGCGAAAAATTTGTCCTTATCCAGAATAAAGGTGTAATAGGCTATCTTGCTTCTATTTTTGTAGGAATACCTGGGTACTTGAATATTTACTCAAGCGAATTGTATAAAAACATTACATTCAAGCAATATGGTAAATCAATTGGCTCTTGTATAAAGAATACTATAAAAAACATTCAAAGTGACGATTTTGGGCTTAAAGAAACCTGTCTTGCAATGAGTTATCATGGCGACCCCGCAATTATTATAAACTCGTTCCCTAAACCTGATTATATGGTTAATCAGCAAAGTATTTATTTTGACCCTCCTGATATTTCAACAGAAATAGACTCATTCAACGTTAAAATAATTGCGACCAATCTGGGAAAAGCGATTAATGATTCTTTTAAAGTTCAAATAATAAGAACCCTTCCCGATTTAACTACAAAAGAATTTTACATGCAGGTTAAAGCTCCATTATTTAAAGATACGTTCTCATTAAAATTACCTGTTGATTTAATTAAAGGTGTTGGATTAAACAAAATAAAAGTAACCCTGGATTACTTTAACGAGATTGAAGAAATGTCAGAACTGAATAATACTACTGAAGTAATATTATTAGTAAAGTCTTCTGATATTGTCCCTGTTTATCCTTATAAATATGCCATTGTGCCTTCATTACCTGTTATTTTAAAAGCGTCGACCGGCAATCCTTTCTCAACAGCACAAAATTATATTTTCCAGCTCGACACAACTGATCTTTTCAACAGCCCGATTAAGCAAACCCAGATAATTAATCACTCCGGTGGTGTTGTAACCTGGTCGCCTACTTTTCCTGTCACTTCAGATACAATTGTTTATTACTGGAGAGTATCCGTTGATTCAACTACATCTCATGGATACAACTGGAGAGAAAGTTCTTTCCAATACTATAATGGAAATAGTGGTTGGGGACAAGCTCATATTTACCAGTTTAAAAACGATGATTATCAATTCATTAAACTGAACAGAGCAAATAAAAAATTCGAGTTTATTAATAGTTTGAGGTCTTTACTTGTTCAAACTGGATATTATCCTTACATTCAATGGAATGATGAGTGGTATAAACTTGACAACCAGAATAAATATATTTGGGCTTATTTGAGCCAATATGGTTATGGAGCAATTGTCGCAGTTTTCGATTCTATAAATGCTGAGCCCAGAGCATTTCCCGGTCCAACACATATTGAATATGCAACAGAGTTTTCAACCGATCCTGTTAACATGGAATATTTGAAAGATTTTATTAATTCTGTCCCGGTTAATGAACATGTGTTGATCTATAGTCACAGGAATTTAAATCCTCAAAACTTTACAGAACCTGTTTATCAAGCATTTGAATCAATAGGTAGTATTCAGATCAGAGCACTTCAAAATAATATCCCATACATAATTTTTGGAAAGAAAGGCTCTCCGATTGGTTCGGCACATGAAGTTAAAGGAACGGCGATTAACTCTATAATTCAATTAAAAGACAGCATTGTAACAAAATGGAAAAATGGACATATTGAATCAGAATTAATAGGCCCTTCCATAAAATGGAAAACACTTAAGTGGAAATTTTCGACTTCGGATGGCATTTTGACCGACACTGTTAAACTTGATGTTATTGGAATAAAAGTGGATGGAACATCAAATGTGCTAATTAGTGACCTTCCTCAGGATTCTGGTGTGGTTTATAATCTTTACAATAGAATTGATGCCAATATTTACCCTTACCTTAAACTGATGGTGAAAATGAAGGATGATTCTATGCATAGTGCAGCACAAATGAAACGGTGGCAGGTGCTTTTTGATGGTGCGCCGGAAACAGCTCTTGATCCTTCAGCACATTTTATTTTCCAAAAAGATACTATTCTCGAAGGTCAGAATGTTTTTTTGTCAACAGCAACAAGGAATATAAGTGAATATGGCATGGATAGCCTGCTGATCAAATATTGGATAATTGATAAAAACCGGAATGTTCATAATATTGGCACATACCGCCACCGACCACACCCGGCGGGTGATCTTCTGGTTGACACGATAACTGCAAGTACTTCCGGATTAAGCGGGTTGAACAGTATATGGATTGAGGTTAATCCTGATAATGATCAACTTGAACAGTACCATTTTAATAATATTGGCAATTATTACTTCTATGTAAATGGCGATAAAATCAATCCGATACTTGATGTAACCTTTGATGGTGTTCACATTCTTGATGGTGATATTGTTTCTGCAAAACCTGAAATTCAAATCGCGTTGAAAGACGAAAATAAATTTTTGGCGCTCAATGATACATCGTGCTTTACCGTATTTCTAAAATATCCTAACGAAAGCCAACCAAGAAAGGTTTTCTTCAGAAGTGGTGGACAAGATATTTTGCAGTTTATTCCTGCAGTATTGCCAAATAATAGCTGCAAAATATTATATAAAGGAACTTTTCCTGTTGATGGTACTTATCAGTTGATTGTTCAGGCAAGGGATATTTCGCAAAATCAATCCGGCAGCTTCGATTATAAAATATCTTTTGAGGTTATAAACAAATCAACTATTACCAGTGTGATGAACTGGCCAAACCCATTTACTACTTCAACGCATTTTGTTTTTACACTAACCGGTTCAGAAATTCCTACTTTTTTCAAAATTCAGGTAATGACAATTACTGGTAAACTGGTAAAAGAAATTAATCTTGATGAACTTGGCCCTGTTCATATTGGAAGGAATATAACACAATATGTCTGGGATGGAACTGATCAATACGGCGACAGACTTGCAAATGGCGTTTATCTTTACAGAGTTATTACCCGATTAAATGGTGATCTGATAGAAAAAAGCGAAACGCAAGCTGACCAGTACTTTAAGAAAGAGTTTGGCAAAATGTATCTTATGAGATAAAAATGCCGAATATAAGCCTTATTTACAAAAATGTTTATTTTTATCGTTTGTTGATGAGCTTCTTGTATCTGGGCGGTTACAGACACAGATATCAAATGCTGTATAAATATATTCAGCCTTCAGTTTCAGTACTTGAACTTTGTTTTGGAGATACTTTTCTGGCCGCATATTGTAAAAAAAACAATATTCTATGGACGGGTATCGATATAAATAAAGGATTTACCGAACGAGCCATAAGAAAATCGTATAATGCCATCCATGATGATATTATAGAATTAGATGTTTTTCCTAAAGCAGATCTATGCGTTATGGTAGGTTCATTTTATCATTTTGCGGAATTTACAGATTCTATTTTTAAGAAAATTCTGAGCGCATCCGAAAGAGTTATAATTTCAGAGCCGGTGAAAAATCTTTCTGATAAAAAAGGGCTGTTAGGTTTTATTGCAAAACATTCGGCAAAGGCAGGAAAAAAACACGAATTTTTCAGATACAACAATACATCATTTTTACAATTGATCGAACAGAAAAAGAATGAGTATAATTTTGAATATCGTATAATTGAAAGGTACCGAAAGGATTTAGTAATTGAAATTACAAAATGAAACAAATTGATATTAGCATAGTTATTCCGGTTTACAATAGTGGGGAAAGTTTAAAAGAGTTAAGTTTTCAAATCGACAATTGCCTCAAAACCTTTAGTTATGAGCTTCTTTTTGTTAATGATGCCAGTTCTGACAATAGCTGGGATGTTATTGCGGAAATAACCTTGAAAAACCCAAATGTCATTGGTGTAAATCTCAGAAAAAATTGTGGGCAGGACAATTCAATACTTGCCGGACTCAGGCAATCAAGCGGCGAAATTGTTATTATTATGGATGACGATCTTCAGCATTCACCGGCAGATATCGTAAAGCTCTATTACGCATGCAAAGAAGGATTCGATGTTTGCTACGCGAACTTCAAAACAAAAAAACAATCTTTTTTGAAAAATATCGGCAGTAGTTTTAATGGTTTTTTAGCAAGAATACTAATGTCGAAACCCAAGAATATATATTTGTCACCCTTTAAAGCTATAAGAAGAGAAATTGCTGATGAAATTGTGAAGTATGAAAGTCCATATACTTATATTGACGGAATTATTTTAGACATAACCTCAAACCTTACACAAGTTGACGTTGAGCATTTTCCACGAAAGTCAGGAAAGAGTAATTATACCCTGAAAAAATCGGCGTCGGTTTTTTTCCGACTTTTTACCGGCTTTTCAATTGTCCCTTTGCGTATTGCCACATATCTTGGAATTGCATTTACATTGCTTGGACTTGCTTTAGTTGCTAAGTATCTGTATGATTATTTTATAGTTAAGAATTATATTGAAGGCTGGACCACACTTGTTATCCTGATAATATTTTTTGGAGGACTTGTTTTAACAACACTTGGTTTGATTGGCGAATACCTGAGCAGAACATTTCTTTCAATTAACAAGAAACCTCAATATACAATAAAAAAAATTATCCGAAATAGTGACAGCAGCAAATAAAATACAAACAAAGGAGTTTTTAAAAGACTATTTTCCTCTTTTATTTGCTATAGCCTGTTGCATTTTCATCACCTTTTTCTTTTCAAATATTCCTTTTTTTTGGGATGGAGCTTTTTTTTCCGAAACAGCAGTTCATTTCTATAACAGTGGATATCAAAGCCTAATCGTTCACATTGATGTTGATACAGGTGGGTTTCCATTTTTTGGCATTTACATGAGTTTTTGGTGGAATCTTTTTGGAAAAACGCTGTTGGTAAGTCATATTGCAATTTTACCGTTTCTTATTGGACTTTGTTGGGAGTTTTATAAATTTTCGAAAGCATTTTTAAACCGTACTTTCATCTTTTTCGCTTTTATATTTTTTATACTTGAGCCAACTATTTTAACGCAAACAATAATAATGTCTTATGACATTATCTTGCTTTATTTCTCGCTTTTAGCAATAAATAGTTTGTTAAAGGAAAAGCGCATTTTATATGCAATTTCTTTGGTATTGATTGCCGCATGCTCATCCAGAGGCTTATTTATGATCGTATCTCTATTTTTAGTAAATGTTATTTTTCGGGTTTTATTTAATAAAAAAAATGAAATTTTCAGAGATCTGATTTGCTTTATGCCAATGATCTTGTTTTTATTATCATGGGGATTGTACCACTTTGTATTTACAGGCTGGTTTCTTATCTCTCCACTCCGGGAATCTGGTCATGAGTCTTTTTCCGAGCCAATAATGATGTTCCGACAATTCATTTATGCTATTTGGAAGATTTTAGATTTTGGTAGAATTTTCCTATTCGCTTTTGTTATTTTATATGCTTCATTGTATTATAAAAAAATGAAATCTGATAAAAAGTTTCGTCTGATAATATTGTTATTCTTAACAACAATTCTGTCAACAGCATTGCTAATAATGTTGTTCTCAAATCCTGTCAGCCATCGCTATTTTTTAATTATTTACATTTTGTTGATTGTTTCCGCATTATATTTCACACAACTAATTAAAAGTCGTTTATTAAAAGTCGTTTTGCCAGTATTCTTTCTGATTGGATTAATTAGCGGAAATTTCTGGATGTATCCTCAAAAATATGGTAATGGATGGGATAGCTCATTAAAGGTTTTGCCCTTTTTTAAAATGGACAATAATATGAAGTCCTTTATAAATGATAATGGCATTAAGCCTTCAGATGTATTTACCTCTTTTCCTTTACATAAAAATTTCAAGTTCACATACCTTTTGGATTATGATTTTTGCTACTCGGATATTGATACAACTAATATCGATTCATGCAAATACTACCTCGGTTCAAATATATGTAACGGTTATAACAATGAGGTAGAACTTACCTTGAAAAATAATTGGGTTAAACTTAAAGAGATAAGGTCTAAACAATTATTTTTGATTCTGTATAAAAATTCTCGAAATTGAAAAACAGGTTTCTCTTTTTAATTCTTACCTTATTCATTTTACTTTCAATTGTAAATACATACATTTTTGTTAACCGTAACAATGGCTTTAATTATATAGAATCCGCTGACTATAGCCATTTATATAACCTTGACTCCCAGAAAAAACTTACAAAAATCAATGTAGTTAACGACAGTGCAGTATTTGAATTAACTCCTCAGTCTGAGTTTTCTGAATGGCAAGTGTTTGAAGATTCAGTATTTAAATATAAGTGTTTTGGCAAAAACCCAAAAATTAAGAT
>CAYVNP010000087.1:0-9879 GCA_964452905.1 uncultured Bacteroidales bacterium | reverse complement strand
TAATAAAAAAATCAACATACATATTATCGGACTATATTTTATTTATAATTGGTATAATGCCAATACAGAAGATATCAGATGTACAAAAAAAACCATTCAATATTTTTAAATGGGTTTTAGGATTGTAGAAAAAAAATTATTTCCCTTGAATATACAATACAAAACCACCATTGTGTTTTAAAGAGAGACTTTTCTTATCTCCTTTTTTAACAGCCATCTCCTCTGATTTAACGTCAGTGAGCGGATTCTGACCATCTGTATAGAATGATGCAGTATGTTCGCCATCGGGAATAAAATCAAGATTCAGTTCAATCGTTTTATCATTACCTGCATTGATCGCTGCAATGAACCAGTCATTGCCTTTGCGACGAGCAAGACAAATGTATTCACCCGGATAGCCGGCAATAAAATGTATATCATCCCAGGTGGAACATAATTTTTTTAATAATGGTTTTGCAGGTGAATTCAGGTATGATTCAGGGTTGTCGGCCATAGCTATCCATCCCGATTCAAATACAAACGGAAGAGCTAATTCATAAGCATACGATGATTGTCGCTGCGGATAAATATTTAAACTGCCTCTTTTGTATTTATCATCTTTTCTTAGTTGTTCAAACATTTTCTTTATTTGTTCTTTATCCGTACTGCTTGCAATCACGTCTGCTTTGTTATCATGATCCCAACGTATCACATTTTCGCTCATAGAAAAACTGCAGGGAGTGAAATCCATTGAACCGACAATATTCCGTGTAAACGGCAATGTTGTGGAATGTACAGGATTTGATTGCCACCAAGGGTTTATTTTATAATATTCGCCACCGGCAACACCTTCATAGGTCATAATATTCGGGAACGTACGCTGCATCCCTTTGGGTGCTATACATCCATGAAAGCTCACCAGTAATTTACGTTTTGCAGCATCACGTACAGCATCTTCCATATACTTCATACATTCCTGTTTATCACTGTTCAGGTAATCAAGTTTTATACCTGCAATCCCCATTTTAATATATGAACCAAAAATATCTTCTCTCTTTTCGGGTGTATCAGTTGCTTTACGTTCATCCCACCCATAAATCAAAACACCTTTTTGCTTAGCATATTCAATGACTTCAGGAATATGTTTCACTTTCTTCCAGTTCTGTGAAGTACGCCAACCATCGTATCCCATCAAACCAATATCAAATTCAACATATTGCCAACCCATTTCAGCCACCATATCAACAAATTTATACATGGCTTCTTTGGAATCATTGGCAAAAAAGTTTGCCCACCAAGGAAAAGCAGCCACACCGGGCTTGATCCAACTCAAATCCTGTATTTCACAAGGAGGATTCAGGTTTATAATCATGGTTGACTCAACAATAGAATTTAATTTAGAGCCCATGATAACCGCACGCCAAGGAGTTTTAAGGTTTGGTTCAACAATAATTCTTCCGGTTTCATTCACAGGAACATCAATTCCTTGATGGTTTGGCAGATAAATCTGAAGACTCCCTTTTCCTTTATGAGTCAATTCACAAGAAGCATAATTACCAAATACAGCCGCATCACTGATCAACATCCAGCAGCTGTCAGGCGTTTCAATCAATGCAGGAAAATTGTATGCAGGCAGATTTAAGTCCTTCACTTTGATCTTATCATAGGTTCCCTGGTAATCAAAAATGTATTTCTGTGCCCATGCATTTGATTCAGGATTCACTTTAAATCCACTGACCTCTTCAAGAACTACATCCTGTTTTTCATTGGTTAATTCATAACGAAAAGCAATACCATCATCATACGCCCGGAAAACAATTTTAATTTTCTTTCCTGATTTATTTTCCATGGTAAATGTTTTCTCATTCGCTTTATTAAGGCAAACCGAACGCTTACCTATAGGCATTTTGTATGTTTCATTGATCACTGCTTCATCCACTGAAACCAGCTTAAGATTTTTAGTAAAATCCTGATCATCGCTCTGCAAACTAATTCCCAAAGCAGATGTACCAATAATTTCTTTACCATTCATTAACACCTTATACGTGACATTATTGTTTTCATCGGGTGTATAGATTTCAGCCGTGATCTTGCCATCCGGCGAAATTACTTGTTGTTTTTTATTTCCTTTGCAGCACGAAACATGGCTAACAACTAAAAAAAGAGCAATAAAATAAATTCCAATTTTTCTCATATTTAATTATTTTTAATAAAAAAATTTACCAAAAAACAATATAAATGGCAGCAAGTATAAGCATAATGCCCATTGCGCCTACGTTAAATACCCAATCCGTTTTAAATAATTCTTTTTCTAATTTGATTGCACCTGCATGATCTTTCTTTGATTCAAGCAATGAAACAACAATAATGATTGCACTGATAATTAAAAATACAACTCCTATCCTATCTAAAAAAGGAAGCATCGGATACAAATATTTTAACCCTGCTGATAACGGTATACTTGCAGCAGCAGCAATCAACACAGAGTTTGAAGTGGTACGTTTCCAAAACAGACCATAAAAGAACAAAGCAAAAATTGCAGGACTGACAAAACCGGTATATTCCTGAATGAATTGAAATGCCTGATCTAAATTTTTAAGTGCAGGTGCAATGGTGATTGCTACAAGTATAGCAACAAAGCTGCTCACTCTGCCGGTCATGACCATATTTTTTTCTGTGGCTTCCTTTTTAATATATTTTTTATAAATATCAAAAGTGAAAATTGTAGCTGTTGCATTCACCATTGAACTGAGCGCCGAAACGATTGCCCCTGCTAATGCAGCAAGAGCAATACCTTTAACACCAACAGGTATAAACGTATTTACCAACCATGGAAATGCCTGATCGGCTTTTGTGATATTTGCTTTTAAAACAAATGCAGCAATACCCGGGATAACAACAATAAAAGGCATTAATATCTTTAAATACCCTGCAAAGATCAATCCTCGCTGAGCTTCTTTCATGCTTTTGGCAGCCAACGCACGTTGGGTAATATACTGACTGCATCCCCAATAACTCATGCCAAGCACCCATAAACCTGTAAGAATAGTTCTGATACCCGGAAGATTTATAAATTCAGGATTATCTTTTGATAAAATAACATGAAATTTTTCGGGCGCCTGATGAATCATATCCATAAAACCAATCAATGGACCATGCCCACCGGAGATTGCATTTAATGCAAGAACTGTTGTTAGCACCCCGCCTAAAATTAGAACTACCACCTGAATCACATCAGTCCATGCAACGGCAGTCAAACCACCATAAATAGTATAGATTGCAGAAACAATGGCTAAACCATAGATGGCGTATTCCAAAGGTATTCCAAAGACTGTTTTAAGTGCCAGTCCGCCTAAATACAAAACAGATGTAAGATTTACAAATACATACAATGCCAGCCAGAATACAGCCAAACTGGTACGCACGCGTCCATCATAGCGCTGTTCAAGAAACTGCGGCATGGTATATATTTTTTTATTGATGAAGATCGGCAGAAACCATTTCGCAATGACGATCAACATCAAAGCTGAAATCCATTCGTATGTTGCAATGGCAATACCACCTTTGAAGCCGGCACCGGACATACCGATAAATTGTTCAGCTGAAATATTTGAGGCGATCAATGTGGTACCAATCGCCCACCATGTCAATGAATGACTTGCCAAAAAATAATCCTCACTGCTTTTTTCTTTTCCTTTTTTGGTTCGTGACACCCACAATCCAACAAAGACAAGAATAGCCATATAAGCAAAAAAAATAGAATAATCTATATATGAAAAATTTACATTTAATAAATTCATAGGAAGCTATTTATACGCTGATTAATTTTGTGGAATTGGAAAATTCTTTAGCTGCTTCGTAAAGCGCCACTAAATTTTCCCAGGGCACTTCCGGTTCCACAAGATGTGTAGGACCCATGACAATACCTCCTTTTTTACCACAAGCATTTAGCATTTTCAATACAAATGCTCTAACTTCTTCAGGTTTACCGAAGGGTAGTAATTGTTGTGTTCCCACTGTTCCCCAAAAAGAAATCCGGTCACTGTATTGTTTAGCTACATCAAATGAATTCATGCATTCAGGTTGTAAAGGATTCAAAATATCAACACCGGCATCAATCAATCCTTCAATAAACGGAGTAACATACCCACAGGAATGATAAAAAATAAGAACATCCGGTTTAATTGCTCTTGCAGCTTGTATCACCTTCATTAATCTCGGTTTCAGCCATTCTTCCCACATGCCGACATCAATCATAGGAGCAATCTGTGTTCCGATATCATCCCCAAGTGAAAGAATATCCACTCCACATTCAACATATGCCTTAGCTTTGGAAATAGAATAATCCGTAATACGATCCAATAATAAATTTGCTTTTTCATCACCAAGCATCATATCCACCATCAATTCTTCCATTGAACGCAGATACCATGATGCTTCCCAAATGGTCATCTGCATAAAACCGAAAGCAGCAAGACCTCTATCATGTATGGCTTTTACTTCAGCAGCAAATTGAGGAAGTTTGTTTCTATCTACTTCAGGCAACGGATAGTCCTCAATTTCTTTACTATTTTCACACCCTTTAAGAGGATGATGCATTCGCGTCATATGAAAAGCAAATTCAGATCCCTTTGAATGACCAATTCCGTATTCATCAAAATTTGTATCTGCAGGCAATGTTTCTCTTTTAAATAAATCATGCCCATTAACATAATTTTTTTTCAACGGCACTTCAACTTCACGATGGCTTAAATTGAAATATGACCTGTAATCATCATGACCAAAGCGTTTTTTAAAAGCTTCCACCTGTGAATCACAAAATTTAAAATCCACAGGCACATAATCAAATCCTGTTCTCCTTAATGTAATTAATAAATTTTCTTTGGGTGTCATAAATATAATTTTTAAGAACTTAATTTTTATTTTAGCAATGTAATTGTTCCTGATGAAATATGTTTTTTACCTTCCTCATCATTAAAAAAAACTAACCATTTATAAATTCCGTCAGGACATAATTTTTCTGTACCCGGCGCAGTTCCATCCCATGGCAAATTTAAATCATTTGCTTCAAAAATTTTCTCACCCCATCGGGTAAATATATACATATGATAATCTTTTTCATTTATTCCCAATCCTTTGGGCTGAAAAAAATCATTGACTCCATCACCATTGGGTGTAAAAGCATTCGGTGCCCAAAATGTAAATTCTGCTTTTACTAAAACAGGAATGACAATATTATCCGTACATCCATTACCGCTGGTAACGGTCAGGGAAACATCATGATTGCCGCCATCAACAAAATCATGCACTGGATTTTGTATTGTGGACGAATTATTTGAGGCAGAGTTTGCATCATCAAAATTCCATACCCAAGTCATATTTGTCCCAATTGACAAATCAGTAAAATTTACAGTTGGATTAAAATTGGTCGGATACTCCGGTGAAAACACAAATGCTGCACGTGGCTTGGCATTCACCAATATTAATTTTTGTTTGATGGTATCATCTTTACAACCTGGTGCAGTTGAAACAGATAATGAAATATCATAACTTCCCTGCTCATTAAAAATATGTTGCGGATTTGGTTTGTTAGAAATATTATTTCCACCTGAATTCACATCACCAAAATTCCATGTGTAATTTGAAGCTGCAGGGAATGTTTTATCAGTAAATAAAACAGTCAATGGCTGGCAACCACTAACCTGATCAACAGAAAAATCAGCAATTGGAACAGGATTAACTGTTACAACTGTTTTATTTGAACCTTTACAAGTACTTCCATTGATTACTGTAACATAATAAGTTGTTGTTTGCATAGGTAGAACTGTAATCTGATTTGTGGCACCTAAAATTGCTGAACCATCACTCCAATTATATGTTGTTCCTCCATTCACACTCAATACTGTATTCTCGCCTTTACAAATACTAAATTTTCCATTTATCACAGGGGTTAAAGAATCATTGACAATGATAGACACACTATCTTTATTCATACATCCTGTTGTTGCATCAGTTACAGTAAGCTTATATAATGTAGTAACGGAAGGATGCAGATTCTTTCGGGATGGTGTGTTTGTCAGTTGATCATCCCAGAGAAAAGTTACGACATCAGTACTTGTTGCCAACAAAGACGTATCGCCGCCATTGCGGCATAGTTGCACATCTAAACCGGCTTCAATCGTAGGGAGACGATTGATTATCTGTGAGGTTGGACAAGATTTATTTCCCAAAGAATAATTGATTGTTACCGTCCCTGCTCCTGCTGTTCTTGGATCAAAAATAGAATTAATAACACCTGCCCCGGTAATCAGACAATTTGAAGGTATTCCAGTAGGCAACGTAAATGCAGCATTATCAACACAAACAGGTGTAAGCGGAGGTGGTTCGATAACAGTTATGATGCTCTGCGCTTGTGCTTGTGCATTTAATGCTTCGGTAATAGTTACTGTATAGGTTGTAGAACTAATCGGTGCTGTTGAAATGATATGTGTAAACGTTGTAATTGAAGTAGTATTGGTAATATTATCATCGCTCCATTTATATATAAAAGGTGCATTTCCCTTGGTTATATTAACTGTAAATGTAATTGGACCGGACTCACCTTTACAAATAGTATCTGATGAAACCGTAAACTGAATTCCACAGTTATTCACATTTATTGTTGTTGCACATGATTTAGTTGAAAGTGAATAATTAATTGTTTTTGTGCCAACACCGGCAACGCTCGGATCAAACATTTTACCTGTAACACCGACTCCGGATATTGAACAATTAACCGGATCCGCATCGGGTAAAGTAAACGCTGCTTTATCATTGCACACATCAGAAAGCGTTGGAACTACAATAGTCGTAACTGTTCCTTGCGCCTGACCCGGATTTGTATTGGTTGCATCCGAAACAGAAACAGAATAGGTTGCTGTAATCGCCGGATTTACCGTAATTTCAGAAATACTATCATTGGTCACAATCTGAGAAAGCACAACATTTGAACTCCATGTAAACACATAAGGTCTTTTGCCTTTCAAAACTGTTGCTTTTAATTTAGTAGTTTCACCTTTACAGATCGTATCAGATGTCAAAGATACCTGCGTACCACAGACTGTATTATCGACATTTGGCTTATGACTGGCACTAATCATTTTGCAATTCGTTGTATAGGTTCCCGGAGATCCGGCCACTATCCGATAATAACGAACAGCTGCATCTAAAGAATTTTCAATGACAGTACTCGTAAACGAAGCAACAGCATTCAATGGTTTAGTTGTATCCGCCCCCAATATATTCCAATTAATATTATCTGTTGAATATTCCCATCTGAAAATAATAGTACCGCCGGTAATGTTGTTATTATTATTAAAAGTAGCCGAAACTGGCACAGTTGTTTTACATAACACAGGATTACTTGACACTGTGATTGGAGGATTACATATACGAATTTCTATATCATCTAAAACAAAATCATTTCCTTGACTTCCTAATCCGTTATCTTTGATTTTCATTGTAACACTATTGATTCCATTGGGAATAATAAATTCAAATCCATATTGTTTCCATTTTCCGGCATGAGCAGCATCATCTTCATACCCGTCTTTAAGATTGCCTGTATTAAACCGTACAATTACATTATTGCTCGGATCATATAATTCAATTGTAAGATTTGCTTTATCAGGCCAAGGAGCTCCTGTGCCATTATTCTGCTTGATTTTACTAATACTTGATAACCAAACAGAAAAAGAAAGACTAGTCCCAGAACAAATATTTGAAACGGTATATTGATAAAAATAATTTGCTGTATTTGTTGCATCAATAATTAGAAAATTGCCTTTCGGAGGATTTGTGTGATCATTAAAAACATACCAGTAAGGATCATTATTACAATTTTGATTAGTAATTGAATAATTTCCTGATGATGGAGTATTGGTTGTACAAACTGGTGGTTGTGTTGGTGTTCCAACAAAATTATGATTTTTAATTCTCGATTTTACATCAGCTAGTGCCGGATCAACTGTCATTTGAAGAAGAGGAGGTGGATTGTTTAACGCTTTTGTTATTTGAGCAGGAGTTAACGTCTGACAAGGGTTCGGTGTAACATTTGGTTTAGGAAGACCAAGAAATGAATAGGGTGGCCAGGATGTTGGTGTATTCCCATAACCTAAAAATTCCCATTGAGAAAGTGAATTAATTGCATCCTGTGACCATCCTTGACAAGAAGGAACAAACCCCGGCGTTCCATCAAAAGTTTCTTTTAGAACAGTAGTTCCTGAACACATCTGATCTGTTAAACTACCTTTGACCGGATTATTAATGATACCAACTTCCGGCAATTGAGCTTCAGCGTGAATAATTAAAAGAAAAAAGAAAAAAAATACTACTATTTTCAGTGTCATTATTTTAAAGTTGATAATCCTATAAACATTTAGTAAAATTTTATGCAAACGTTTGCAATAATTATTTACAAAAATAATACTTTTTCAAAAATAACTAAATTTTACTAGAAAAATTTATACTTTTTTTATTAATCTGTTTATCGGGATAATAAGATCACCCCCCTTTGAGTAGTTTTTTGTTCATCAGTCGTAACTGCATCAAGTATCCACACATAGTTCCCTTCGGGTTGTTCAACCCCTTTGTATTTCCCGTCCCAGCCATCTGTTTGCTTCTCTGACTTAAACACCAGAAATCCCCACTGATTGTAAACTTCCAGTTTCATCGTTTTAACAGGTCCTCGCACATAGAATAGATCATTCTTGCCATCATTGTTTGGTGTGAATATATCCGGTAACCAGATTAGTAAACGTTTCTTTACATAAATCTCCATTGAATCCTTCACCTTGCAATTACCTCCGGATATGGCGGTCAGAACTATCATGAACAATCCTGAATCACTATAAATCTTATATGGTTCCTTCTGTTCCGAATTCCCTTCATCGCGTCCAAAACTCCATACATATTTCACTGCATTCACCGATTGATTGATCATGTGTATCGGTGCGCCTTGTATTACCACTCCTGCCGGCTCGTAATAAAATGAGGCGGTGGGCGGCTGATTCCAGTTGATGTTCACTTGCTGACGGTTGTTCGAATGACAACTGTCCGGTGAAATGGTTTCAATATAATACGTATGTGCCGCATTCACCTGTGGCTCCGTATAATTGGGTCCCTGTTTTAGCAATGTACCTGCTGTCGCTGATGAATACCATCTGTACACATAACCGGTTTTAGGATTGGGGATTGTCAAGGTTACATCAACTACAGGATCATTAGAGCACCGATCGGCATCATCCACAAGCGGATTATCCGGTGGTGGGATAACTTGTATGGTCAGCGTGTCAGTTGCCGTGCAATTGGCTGCATTGGTAACCGTTACGGTGAATTGTGTATTGGTAGCAGGATTAACAACAATGCTATCAATAACGATAAGATTGCTCCATGAATAGGTTGTTCCCCCGCTTGCTTTCAATACGGTTGATGTGCCTGAACAGATGCGCTGTTTCTTTGATGTCATGACCGGAACAGGATTGCTGCTCACGATAACAATATAATGCGTTGAATCGCTGCAGCCGGATGCATTGTAGGCAGTTACATAGTACGTTGTATTAATGAGTGGTTTGACTGTTTTAGGTGTTACTGTGGTTCCATCATCCCATCGGTAATGTCCACCTGCGTCTGCTCCGGAAGCTGTCAGTACTGCATCTTTACCGCTGCATACTCCTGTCCCGGTGATCACTGCTACAGGCAACGGATTAACCAAAATAGTGACCAATGCGGTACCCGAACAAGCCACATCACTGCCATACACTGAAACGGTATATGTTTTTGGATTTTGTAAGGCATGTGTATTGATGACATCCGTTTGTTCGCCCGAAGCCCACTGGTAGGTGGCACCGCCTGTTGCGGTCA
>CAYVNP010000086.1:0-9972 GCA_964452905.1 uncultured Bacteroidales bacterium | reverse complement strand
CAAATTTATATTATATTGGAGGACAAATAGATGGAAGATTCTTTGAATATACAGAAGATCAAATGAGGCAATCAATTTTAAATAGGGATGTTACTTGCCTTAGAGTATATAGACCAAATAACAATAGAGACTGGGATCATTTTAATGAAAACGGAAATTTTTTATTGGGATGGAGAATAGAGGAGTTAATCAATATTCATTTGATTTATACATCTACAATAAACACGAATTTGATATTCAGGGAAATAAATAACCCAATAAACAACAATAGAGGAGATTATATTTTGAGATGGTCAAAAATATATAGATATGGAATGACAAGGGAGCATTTTAACCGTTTTGTTGGAGATGAGGGTGCTCCAATTGATATGAGGGAATTTACTTTTGGATCAAGTTCGGATTATATTCCAATGGCAGATTTTTATTCTCTCGGGCAAAATAATTTATTGGGAAATGAGCCTCCTCAAAAAATAAGAAGAATATTTAATCCAAATCCTGCTAATAATGATTTAAGAATAGAGAAGAGAATAATAAAAGTAGAAGATAGTAAAATACCTAATCGACAACCAGTGAGAGAAATCTGTCAAAGTATTATTCATAGAGCAGTGGAAAGCATTACAGATATATCAGATGATTTTAATCCAAATCCTGCATTAAATCATATTTATAGAGCAATGACAGAGGATATAAATCATATAGGGATATTTAAAATAGATACAGGAGAAAAACCAAAGATGCGTGAATTTATAGATGAATTGCCTGATGGCACAGCAGAGATAAGAATGGAAAATATTATGCCTTTTAGAGCAAATTTTATTCCAGGAAATGAAGCTCCATTGAAAAACTTATTAGAAATAAAAGATGCTCCTCCTATAAATGGTCTTCCTGCAAATAATTTAGATTTCTGGGGTCCAGTTCAATATATTGGTCAAATGATTGCAGGTCTTGGAAGATATTTAACAGAATTTAATACAGGGATATTTATAATATTTGATCTTTATGTGATGATATTGGAAGAGATTTCTGGACCTACTATTAAGTTAAGTAATGAAGATAAAATCAAAATATTAATAAACAATCCAAAAATACCAATTTATGTTCAAATAAATTTGAATCGAGTAGGAACGACAAGAACAGGAAGAAAATATTATACTTTGAAAATATGGAATGAAGAAAATGTAGGAGTGGCAAATGATATATTTGGAGATGATGCTATATCATATGAAATCGAATTAGATTCAATGGAAAGTATAGATAGATCATCTCCTAACTTTAATTTGGCAATTACAAATGAATTATATTATCAAATAAATAGAGCTATTCAAGCGGTATATCAATATCTTCATATAGTTCAACAATTTGGGATTATTGGAAGAATAGCAACAACATTATTTATTCATAATAATTTTAATCCAATACCTGTTCATATTGCTGGATTAGATAACATAAAGGCATATATAGGAGCATTTGGATTCAATAATTCTTTTTTTATTGATAAATATTGTTTTTATGAGGATAAAAATATACTATGCTTATATTCTTGCTATTGCGATATTTTTGGAATTAAAAAATCGACTAGAGGACTTACTTTTGGTTCTGCTCCCGAAGATTTAAAAAAAATATGCAAGGATGGAGACTTAAATAGGTTTTTGGATTATATGAAATTGAAAAAAGGGAAAAATATAGGAGTTTATTATGCCGCTACAGATATTATTCAATCTAACGGGGATGTAGATTATTGGGTGATTTTATATAGAGGTCATATAAAAACATTATTGCCAAAAAATAACGATAAAATAGATTCTATCAGATCAAAATTTTACAATAGACTTCCTTATACAATAAAGAAAAGAAAAATGGATAAGGAAGTAGAATATCTCAATTATTATTATGACATTGAGACATATGCAGAAGGGAGCAAACAAATACCATATTTGATATGTATTTTATGTGAGTCTGAAGCGCATATTTTTTTTGGAAAAGATTGCCTTGAGCAATTTATTTTATTTTTGTATACTTTTTCCGAAAAAAAGCAACATTTAATATGGGCATTTAACGGATCAAAATTTGATACTATATTAATATTGCCGGAATTAATGAAAAGATTTAATTATGATCTGCTTGGAAGCTATAGGGATATAAAATGTTTGACATTAAATAAATATATAAATTTTCTTGATATGAGGCTTTTAGTTGGGCAAGGCTCATTGGACTCAAACGCCAAGACATGGGGAACACTTAGAAAACAAGATTTTGATATAAGTTTTAAAGATGAGAAATTCTTTATAGAAAATAAGGAAAAAATAATTGAATATTGCCATTGTGATTGCCTTGTTTTAAAGCAGATTCATGATAAATTTTTTGAATTTGTTAACGGATTTGAATATAACGGAAAGAAATTCAAATGCAATTTCACATTTTCTATTGCTAATTTAGCAAATAAAATATTTTGTTCTCTTTATTTGAAGAAAAATATTAAAGGATCAAATATTAAAGATTATAAGATAGAAAGAGAATCTTTTTATGGAGGATATACTCAAGTAATTAAAAGTTATGGAGAGGATTTATTTTATTATGATATTAATTCATCTTATCCTTATTCAATGACTAAAAAAATACCAACAGAATTTATAGAAGAAAGAGATTATTTAAATGAAGAAATAAAAAAGGAATGGTTATATTTAGTCGAAGTAGAATTTAATTCTTCTTGTAAAATTACATCTTTACCAACAAGGAAGAAAACAGGATTATTTTATTTTCAGAATATATCAAAATCATGGAGATGGGGATGTGAAGTTTCTCTAATTAAAAAATTTAATCTTGCAAAGAAGTTAATAATATTTTCTGTTAGGGAATATAATTCTTCTACTGTTTTTAAGGATTATATTTTGGATATTTATGCAAGAAGATTGGAGGCTGGATCAAATAAAAACGAAAGTATGAAACAATTTTATAAATTATTAATGAATTCTTTATTTGGTAAATTTGGTCAAAGGCAATTCCCAAGAACATTTTATGTAAATCCTACTATGTTAAATGAATTTACAATATCGGATAAAATAAAAATGGGAGAAATAAATAATGATTATATACAAGTTAGTGTATTTGATGAAGAAGATATGGGCTTCATAGGAAATCATGTAAAAATGGCATCATATATTACTGCATTATCTAGAACAAGATTGCATAAGGCAATGAATATTCTTGGACAGTCTAATGTTTTTTATTGTGATACAGACTCAATAATATCTAGCGTAAAATTGCCGGATAAAATGGTGGATAAAGTAAAATTAGGAAAATTTAAATTGGAGATGATGGTAAAGGAAGGAAGATTTTATTCTGCTAAATTTTATTCTATTATTGGAATGGATGGAGAAAAGAAATATAAATGCAAAGGAATTACTGACCCAAAAAAATTAATGAAATTAGATTTACAAGGAAAATTTGCGATAATACCAAACGAATTAAGTTTTCGTAAAAGATTTGGAACAGTAGATGTCCTAACAATAGAAAAAGTATTATCAACCGAATGCGATAAAAGAAAATTTAATGGAATAGAATCAGAACCATATATTGATTATGATGATTATATTCAAAACAGTAAAGGAATGGATGCTTCAATAATTAGATATAAAAGACTATTGGGAAAAGAAAAGAAGATTTTAAAGGAAGAGACCGGGATTGAAGAAAAAAATGATATATAATCTTTTGATTTTAATTTTAATTACAATTTAATTTAAAATGAATCGAAAAGAATCTATTAATCAAAATGAAGAAGAAAAATTGCCCCCAACTGAATGCAATACTCCCCTCTCCTTCTCCCCGGCGGCGGGGGAAGGTCAAAATATCTCACCAGCAGATTTCACGAAGTTCATTCAGTTCACAAACTGTAATTTCTTTAAACCGTGGGTATCTCCAGACGGAGTCGCAAAAGGACTTATTATTGGATGCCAAGCAGGAAAATATTGTATATGGAGCGTGTTCTATCTATACAATAAGGAAAAAGAAGCATTCTATCCAGCTGTATCTTCTAAGGATTATGTTATTCCTATCACTAGGAATAGTTCACCTTTTGAATATGATTTTCTTGTTAAAATGCTTAAATAAGAAGCGCGAAGTTTAAATTATAATCTAAATTTAAAAAAAATGTACAAATATTATTCAGGAGTCAGTTCATCATCTGATGTTGATAAATACATTAACACAGAAAGACCTAAGCAACCACCAAAGGTGTTTGAAAAAGAATACTCACCCCATCAGGAAATGATAGAGGAAACACAGCCCAAAGAGTTCAAGGAAGAAATTAAAAAGCCTCATGGAAAAGATGGGAAATTTTGTTCTTTAAACGGAATTTCAGATAAATCAAAGAAAATTAAAAAAAATAAAATTGAATGGACAGAAGATTGCGAATTAATTCAAGTTAATACACCGGTTCCAATAAATCATCCAAAATACAAAAAGAAATATTTTATTGTCATTGTTTATAAGCAAGGAGGAAAAATCAAAAGAAAAACAATAAAATTCGGAGATAAAGAAAAAGATGATTTTATAGATCATAAATCAAAAGAAAGAAAAGATAAAACATTATCTTCAATGAAAAATTATCATTCTCCTTTTAAAGGAAATTATTGGAGATATCATTTATTAAACAAATTTACAGATATTCAAAAAGCATATATGGAATTTATAAAAGAGCATCATTTATTTTAACTTTCATATGATCTTTTTCCTGTTTGATTATATTTTGAAGGAGGTTCTTGATAAGTCTCTTCATTTTCTTTAAACATATTTTGCATATTTGCTGAAATATCTTCATTAGGCTTAACTTTTTTTGGAATGTATTGTTCCCTTTGTATTCTTCTTCCCCTTCTTTTTTGTTGATATCTTGGTTTTTCTTCTTCCATTTGTTCTTCTTGAGGCGGTGGTCTATTAATACTTTCAATAGCATTTCTTTTTCCTTCTTCGTATCCTTCTTTTAAAGATTCCTTAAAAGTAGGCTTTGGGACTTCAGGATCTCCCATTCCAAATAAAGATTTAATTCCGCTTAATCCCCAATTAAATAATTTAGATCCTATAGGTGTGATTAAATTCTTTGCTATATTGCCCATAGTAGACAATATTCCACCTCCTCCGCTTCCTAAAAGTCCCGGCAAAATTGAAGAGGCTAACGGTAACAAAAATGACATGCTGTTTTCAAATTTTATAAGAGTTTATTTTCAAATTTATTATAAACATCACCATTATCTAATCTTATATAACAAAAATCATAAGACTTCTTATATGCTTCTTTTATAACTACTCCAGCTTCTGCTTTATCTACAAATAAACATTCTTCTTTGACCTTCCTCCAATCTGTAGGATTTAATTTAAATAATATTAATCCTGTAAGACAACTTCTTATCCTTGTAGGGCAAACAATATATTTCTGTGTTGTTAATATAATATTAACTGTTCCTTCTCCTGGTATAATATGTCTTCTATTGAAAAATAATTTCATTAACATAGGATTTGTTTGTTCTTTTTTAATTTCTCCTATAACATCGTCTAATACAACCATTGCATTTGATCCTGGCGGTAATTTTGTTAATATTCCATATAGCCAAGGTAAATCTAAATATGGTTTCCAATTATCATCCCCAAATTCCAATGGCATTTTAGTAGGAGTACAAAATAATACTTTATTAAACTTTTTGAAATACATTGATGGATTTGTTATAAGTTCATATAATAAATGTGATTTCCCCGATCCAGGTTTTCCTACTATTAAAGTACAAAAAGATGATTGAAGAAATTTATGTATTCCTCCTACTCCTTCCTTCCTATGATATTTAGGAGCTCGGATTTTTATTCCTGAAGATTTATCTTCATCCATTTTTAATTATTAATTATATTTTAAAAAATGAATCAAGAAGAAGATGACACTTCATTCACAGTTAAATATTGGGGAAATAATAATCCATTAACAATTAAATTACCCCAGAATTTATGGAAAGGATCAAAATATATTCAATTCGAAGTAGGAAGCTTTTTTTGGAATAGAAGAGCTACTTGTACAGCAGCAACGCAGGGAAATAATTTACCTGTTGCTATTAAAATACCAGGAACTCCTACAGGAAATTATGATATTTTAGGGAATCCTATTGATAGTACTACTATTGTAATGGCAGATGATTATTCTATTAATACGGGGATGGGAAGTACCGCATATGTATTAGAATATCATTATTCTCCTGGAAGACCAGATTTATTTTTAATTTCTCCTACAACAATGCTGACTGTTCAGTTTCATGATGAAAATGGTACTTTAATTACTTTTGGCACATCTAATTATTATGCATCTTTTAATATAAGTTATTAATTTTCGTTTCATTAATTTCTAAAAAAGAAAAATTAGAATCTACCTAATGTAGAAATACTATCTTTTTTAATCACAACAAGCATATCATAAAAACAAAAGATCTTCATTGTAGAAGGTCTATTTTGCCATGTCTTTGTTAAATCCATTCCTTCTGAACTTGTTTTAATTTGTATTTCAAATGGTGTATTTTTTGATGTATTCAATCCAGATATTCTTGTTGGATCATTACATCCACCCTCTAAATCAAATCCATATATTGATTTCCCAACATATAAATTCTCCCATAAAAATGGAGCACCACAAGCTGTATGGCAATTAATTGATTTTGTTTCTGTTGAATAATATCCCCCACTTGCTGATTCCAAATTTGCTTGTAAGAATCCACTAGATGTACTTAATAAAGCATCTGTTCTTGTAACATCATATATTCTTCCATTAATAGCAAAATTTGATTGATTTATTGTAGTATCTCCATTAGTATCATGGAATTTCCCAAATGCTTTAAGAGTATTTATAAGAAATTCGTTATTTGGGCCGTTTGTTCTATAATCTATTGTATCTCCCGCATTGCCTTCTATTGCCATATTTGGGAAATAATTTATTCCTACTTTTAATTGCAACCAATTCAAATTCCTGGATACTCTGAAATGTTTTCTACAAAATGAATATGTTTTATAATCATCTAATTCATATAAGAAAATCAATGATTTCAAACTTTCAAATCCTAAATTTACATGCCATGTTCCTGATGCAGATAATGTATCTGCAATATAATACTGAGGACCTAAATACCATGATGTTGTATTAAATACTAATCCATTTGAATCTATTTGACTAGCTATTGTTGATGTAATATCTGGCTGAAATATAAGTATTTTTGCATTTATCTCAAAACTTAATACTTTCCAATTCTTTCTATTTGGAATAGTTGTAAGAGTTTTTCCAACAGCTAAATCTCCTAGTCCTGTTGGAGTAATTGTGTTTGTTACATCATTAGAATATCCAGAAGAAAAAAATGCATTTGGATTTAATCTTATTTCAATTGTTAAATCTGGTAATGCAAACATAGGAACATATTTATATGATTCTCTTGGCATTAATGCTCCTAATATCCCACTTAATAAAGGAAATGATACAAACATTGTTGTTGGCTTATGTGAGCTAGGCCTACCAGCCTTAAAGCATTTTTGATTATATGTTGCAGAAAATGTTGGCTCCCATTGAGTAGATGCTATTAATGGACAATTAAAATTAATCAAAGGATATCCATCTTCAAAGTCTTGAACAAATTCGCCTGGTGCTTGACTACAATCATTTTCTAATAATCCTCTTTCTGTTCTTCCTGGACTAAAATAATCAATATATGATCCATAATTTGGTGGTAATCCTGTATCAGTAAAAGGTGTTGGAACATCCATCATACATTCAGAATAATGTTTTGGATGCATTCCTTTAAGTTCTGTTAAAGGTATTGCCAATAATTTTCCTATTTTAGTTGATGCACTACATGCTCCTGGAAGAATTGGAGCTGGGCAATATGGATACATTGTATTTGCATTAAATCCGCTTAAATATGGCTCATTATTTAATAGATAAGCAGATTTTATAAGAAAATCTTTTGTTGTTGCTGTAGGAATATCTGTTATTTTAGATGGACAATAAAATGGATTATATCCCATTCCTTTTGAAAAATATTTTTCTGTATATATATTGTTAAGTGATGTACCACCAATAGTTATTGCTGGGGTCTGATTACTAAGTTTAGTATAATAATCCCCACTATTATAGCATATAGATTGGCATAGATTGCTTCCTCCCGGTGTATTAATAAATGATTGAACATCTTTATAACCATATCCTTCATGCCTTCTATTATCTCTTTGTCCTTTTGAATATGATACATCTGCTAAAAAATCTGCTACAACATCATATTCCTGTATTCTTTCTATCTCTGTGCCCCTACAATATATTATTAACTCGTTAATAATATTTTGTCCTGATGATTCCAGCTGCCATAAACAATTTGGATCCATTGCTGATAGATCAACCTCAGCTTGAACATAAGTTGAATATGGATCTAAAAATCCTGGGCAATTTATCTGAAATCTTAAAGTATCTGTATTGGATATATATCCAAAGGATGTCTGCGGTGTCCATTGAACATTTTTTATTTCATTCGGAAGACCGATTGGCTTTAAATCATTGTACTTTAAAAAACTTGGCAAAGAAGTCATTTTTTATTTTTTATATTATAAGATTCAAACACTTTTTAAACTTAACATCTCAAATTTATCTTTTATATATAATTCATCCTGTTTTGGGTTCTGCAATTTAATGTCGTAAATCTTTATAAATCCATCTATGTCTTGATCTGAAAACCAAGGTGTGTATACCTTGTGCCATATCTTCACGTCAGATGCTGATTTCACCTGATCCCAATCAATCATTGCCTGTTTTGAAAATTTTGTTTGTCTTATAGGCTGATTCATTTTTTTTAAATATTAATATGTTAAATTTTTCTTTTAAAAAATAATATATGTCAGGAGGTGGAATGAATATTGAACAACCATCACCAACGTACTCACAGACCACTGAGATGCCAAGTATATCACAAGTTCCTATACAACAAATTCAACCACAACAAGGGATTCCTGCTCTTCAAAGAAGTGGATTTGCATTTACTACAGTCCCATGGAAAGACCCAATAAAACAGTCTGGAGAATCAGCAAATTCTTTTTTAAAAAGAAAATATGTATATGAAAAAAACGTTGCTTTAACAACTGGATTCAAATCACAAAATTTCAATCTCGAAAACATTAAATCAGCAATTGGCAATTCAGTTAAAAAAAATAAATATTTTCCTGTTCAAGAAAAATTCCTAGAGGCTTTACAACTTATAAACATTAGTGCAATAAATAGTGCAAAGGAAAAATCAAAGCCAACAGATAGATCAAAGCCTAAAAGGGTTACTATTCTTAATTTAAACGAATTAAATAGCAGACTTAAAGGACTAAATGAATATGCCAGTGCTGGTGTTAGAGACTTATATGAAGGACTTATGGGTAATGCCGCAACAATGAAAACTAATGGTGGCGGAATTAGTTTTTTCACAAAAACAAAAAAAGTTGGTGATTATACAACTTATTATAGGAGTGTAACACGAAATAAAAAAAAAGATAGGACCGGTATTGTTGGATTGGCTGATAAACTCGCTTTAATATTATCTAAAATTTATAGTTTTTTTCAACAAGGGAAAATGACAGATAAACAAATTATTAGCTATGCAAATAGAAAAGTTGGATCTTATGCCAAAAATTCTTATATCACCAATAGCTTCAGAACAGCTCATGGAAATGAATTTGATACTAATATTAATACCGCTGCAATTAAATTAGGAGATACCCTTAGAACAAAAACAAAAGAAAGCTTTGAAACAGCAAAAAATGCACTTGCTGTTTAATTAAATTAACAAAAGATTAATTTTTGTTTATACCATTCAATTTATAAATAAAATACGGTATCATATTAAAAATATATAAATTTTTTTCAATCACTGGTAGAAAATATTTAGTTACGGGATGAAAAATATTTTCAATTATATTTGTTTTTAAAAT
>CAYVNP010000085.1:0-10455 GCA_964452905.1 uncultured Bacteroidales bacterium | reverse complement strand
TTAAGAGAAGCACAACGTAAAACACTTTCGGTACCAAATACAGGAATGGCTGTCACCATTGATATTGGAGATGCATTTGATATTCATCCAAAAAACAAACAAGATGTGGGACATCGGCTGGCACTTAATGCAAAAAAAATTGCTTATGCTCTACCTCTTGAAAATTCAAGTCCCGTTTACCAAGGAATGATTATTAAAAAAAATAAAATTAAATTAGATTTTATTCATGCAGATAGTCTGAATACTAACGGAGGTGAAAAGTTAACCGGTTTTGCTATTGCCGGACAGGATTATATTTTTTATTGGGCAGATGCCGTGATTGAAAATAATTCCGTGATTGTTTCCTCTGAAAAAGTTTCAGAACCTGTTGCCGTTCGATATGCATGGTCATCAAATCCTGTTTGCAATCTTTATAATAAACACCATTTGCCTGCATCTCCTTTCCGTACTGATAACTGGAAAGGAATCACCGAAGGAAGAAAATAAAACAGGCACAATAAAGTTTCTATACAATAACTTTGTAATAATATCGTTTAATTTTTTTAAATTCCGGAATAAATTTAGACGCTGTGAATATATTTCAAAAGATCATATCTGTTTTCTTAATTATTATTTCTTATTCTGCCATTGGACAGATTGGAGGAAATAGTGTATTCAACTCACTTCGACTGGCAAATTCGCCCAGAGTGGTTGCCATGGGTGGTGACTTTCTTGCCATCAATGATGATGACATTACACTGGCATTATCCAATCCTTCATTGATTTCAGAAAAAATGAATAAAAATTTATCTCTGAACTTCATTGATTATTTTTCTGATATAAATTACGGATTCGCTTCATTCTCCAAAACATTTAAGAAATCCGGGAGTTTCGTTTCGTCTTTGCAATTTGTCAATTACGGAAAGTTCACTACAACTGATGCTACAGGACAAGTAACCGGAAATTTTACTGCAGGGGATTATACATTCAATTTAGGTTGGGGAAGAAAACTGAATCCTCATTTTTCAATCGGTTCAAATCTGAAATTCATTTATTCAAAACTTGAAACCTATACATCCACCGGCATTGCTGTAGATGTTGCGGGTTCATATCATAACAAAGCAAATAATTTTTGTGCATCTCTGCTTTTTAAAAACATCGGAGCACAAATAACGACCTATATTCCGGGAGATAAGGAACCGGTTCCTTTTGAAATTCAAGCCGGACTATCTAAAAAACTGGAACATGTTCCTTTCCGATTATCTTTATTATTTACTCATCTTGAAAAATGGGATTTATCATACGAAGACCCTTTACATCCGGGCAGTACAGTTAATATGTTAACAGGAGCCGTTGAAAAGAAAAGTGGTTTTGAAAAATTCACGGATAATGCCATGCGTCATATTGTTGTTGGAGGTGAATTCTCCCCATCTAAAAATTTTTTCATTCGTCTGGGATATAATTACAAACGAAGAAAAGAAATGCAAGTAGTTTCAAAACCGGGAACAGTTGGCTTCTCATGGGGGATTGGTGTCAGAATATCTAAATTCAATATCAGTTATGCCCGTTCTGCTTTTCATGCTGCAGGTTCACCCAATTATATCAGCATCACAACTAATTTATCTGAGTTTGTAAAAAAAAGCAAGTCCTAACATTAAATCTTTAATCATGAGTTTATTTGAACAAATCAATGAAGATATAAAACAAGCAATGCTTGCCAAAGAAAAAGATAAACTGGAAGCATTAAAAGCTGTTAAGGCTGCCTTTCTATTAGCTAAAACTGAAAAGGGACAGACACATGAATTAAGTCAGGAAAAAGAAATCAGCATCATACAAAAATTAGTGAAACAACGAAAAGAATCTGCTGAAATATACAATCAAAATAACCGAAAAGAACTTGCAGACATTGAACTTTTTCAATCATCGGTGATTGAAAAATATCTTCCACAACAGTTATCCGATGAAGAATTAACCTTTGCGATTAAAAGCATTATTTCTGAAACGGGGGCGACCACAATCAAAGACATGGGGAAGGTCATTGGACTTGCATCAAAAGAATTAGCCGGAAAAGCGGATGGTAAAACCATATCCGAAAAGATCAGATCCCTGTTGAATCCTTCCTAATAGTACACATCCTGATAATCTGGAAACTTTTTCCTAATTTAGCTTTCTAAAATCAACTCCTTTCTTTATTCATGGAACAATCTGTCATTCAAATCAAAAATATTACCAAATCATTTAAGGAGGTGAAAGCCGTACAGGGCTTAACACTTGATATTAAACAAGGAGAGTTTGTTGCATTGCTCGGACCCAATGGTGCAGGTAAAACAACACTGGTTGAAATGATTGAAGGAATTCAACATCCCGATGACGGTGAAGTGCTTATCAATAATATGAAATGGGCAGGTCATGAAAAAAAAATCTATCAGCTTTTAGGTATTTCTTTACAAGAAACAAAATTCACTGAGAAACTTACCGCCTTTGAAACCCTTACGCTTTTTGCTTCTTTTTATAGTTTACATCCTGATCGAGTTAAAGAAATTCTACATCTAATTCATTTAGAAGACAAGAAAGATGCATATATGGTTAATCTTTCCGGAGGTCAAAGACAGCGGCTTGCACTGGGTATTGCCCTTTTGAATAGTCCTAAAATTTTAATTCTCGATGAACCGACTACAGGTCTTGATCCTACTGCCCGACACGAGATATGGAAAATACTCAATGAACTTAAAAAAAACGGCAATACATCAATGATACTAACAACACATTATATGGAAGAAGCCGAAATTCTTTGTGACCGCATTGTTATCATGGATAGTGGAAAAATTCTCGCTCAGGGCACATTGGATCAACTGCTCAAAGAAAACAACAGCACAGAAATCATTGAATTTAATTTAAACGGAATAACGTCCGAACCTATTCTGTCAAATCTCACAGGCATAAGGCATTTCGGATGGTTTGAGAAAGAAAATAAAGGCATCATCCATGTCAATAATATTGCTTCGTTTTTACCTGATCTGCTTGATTACTTTAAACAAAATCAATTGGAATTGAGAACGATCTTTTGTCGCAAAATGACCTTGGATGATCTCTTTATTGCAATGACAGGGAAACATTTACATGAATAATTTGCACATATGAACAAACCTTTATTTCAGCTTATATTTACTCAACTGAAAGAATTTATACGTGAACCCGGCGCATTGTTCTGGTCATTTATTTTTCCGATAGCGATGGCATGGGGATTAGGGATGGCTTTTTCAGATCAAAAAAAAATCGTACGGAACGTAGGTGTTGTCGTTAATACTAATGTTCAGGAAAGTTTATTAAAAAAATTCATACAAAAAGAAACATCCTCTTCGACACAGGATAAAGAAACAAAAATTCTCACGTTTGAAAAAACCATTAAAAATCCAAAACTTGGAAATACCACATACCGCTTTATGCCAACAACATGGGATAGTGCCGTAATCCTCATGAAACGGGGTAATATCAATGTCATACTCACAGAAGATGTTCAGGATATCCATTTTAATTTTGATCCTTCCAATCCAGAAGCACAATTAATACAAATGCAATTACCAAACATTATCAATAACCAAACTGTATCCGTTAACATTGAACAGATATCACCGATGATGGTCAAAGGGACTCGATATATTGATTTTCTAGTACCCGGTTTGATTGCCATGGGGGTAATGATGTCTTGTCTTTGGGGAGTTAGCTATACATTGATTGAAAAAAGATCAAAAAAACTTCTCCGACGAATGGTTGCAACCCCCTTAAAAAAATCGCACTTCCTGATGGCACAATTAATAACTCGACTTATAATCACTTTCTTTGAGTCCGTTTTTCTGATCCTTTTCTCATATTTTTATTTTCACCTGACCATACAGGGCAGTATTCCTGCGCTTTTCATCTTATTCATTGCAGGAAACATTTCATTTATCGGAATAGCCATCTTAATTTCTTCCCATACTTCAAATGTTCAAATGGGCAATGGATTGATCAATGCAGTTGTAACCCCTATGATGTTATTGTCCGGAATATTTTTCAGTTATCATAATTTTCCTGCATGGGCAATACCTGTCATCAAATATCTTCCACTTACAATTTTTGCCGATGGTGTCCGAAGCATCTTCATTGAGGGAGCTGGACTCTTACAAATATCACAAGCTCTCATAATTCTAATTGTGAGTGGAATAATTACATTTCTTGCTGGATTAAAAATGTATAAGTGGTTCTGAAAGCAAGTTACCGGAAAAAAACTTTTCTGACTGTTTGTATATCATCACCTGAAACTACAATAAATACGGTTTGAGAAGAGATATCTGACAAATTAAAATGTACTATTTGCTCGCCGACCTGAATATGCTGCTTAAATCGACTGATCAATTTCCCTTCAGAGGTATAAAAAGAGAAATTAAAATCATTTTCACGGGACACGCTTACGAACATGTCTTTTTCGTTGCAACTTTTGATAGTGAGGAATTTTTTTTTTCCATTCTTCAACTCTTGAATTCCAAGAACACATTGATAACCGTACAATGTTAATTCCTGAATTTCAATTTTGCCGGAGCCACCTTCAGGATAAATAAAATAAGGCACAAAGGATATGCTTTTCACGTTTGATAAATCTAAGGTTGTAATATTCTGTGACCATGTTGGTTGTTTAAAATCTTTTACTTTGATTTTGACCGTATTCCAATCCGTAGAAATAGGTATAACTTTAGAAAATGATTCTCCGTAATTATCTAATGGCGGCTGATTCAGAGTAATGATCATTCCTTTGTCAGCTTTATATTTTACTTCAACATCCGTAACAGCATAAAGACTATCTTTAAAATATGCACGAAGGTCAGTCCAGGGCCAGGTAGAATCATTGAGTTGTTGCGTTTGAAAAAAATCAGCCGTAACAATATGATTTTGCAATATTCCATTTCCCGTATCAACCTTTGAACCATATGAATCTGAAGTTATATCCCAATGAATCAGATTGATCAGATTGCATGATGGAGTCACATGGACTGAATCCTGTGATGTATCTGATTTAATAGGATAGATCGTATTGATTGTAAAATCCACCCATATCAAACCGGAACAGTTTGATACATTTTTTAATATTGAATCCCCTATTGCTTTCATCGGATCTTTGTAAATTCCCCACCAAATCTCATCATCCGGATAACCGAACTGGAACATAACTTTATTTTGCGGAAAAGAACTCCCCCACCAACTGAATTCATCAACTATATCAGTCAATGTACTGAATTGTTGTGAGTCGTCTACAAAAATTATATTCCCTCTGTATTTAGGTGGCATCCAACTAGGCCAAAAATGCTTTAAGAACAATGTATATGATGTATCAATTGATTTAACTTTTTTCTCCCATCGCTCTGCCAGCGAATCATTTAATTTTTGTCCATCAGGATAAATCTGTGCATTCAACCATTCCATATCAATTCCAAACCCTTTAACACATTTATGCTTTTTGTAGCGATTTAAAACAATTTCAATCAATGAGTCCAAATTGGCTGCACCAGGCTCAACCTGAAGCCAAACATTATAACCTTCTTTATCAAAGCGTGTCAGGTATTCTTCATTCTCATCGGTATTAATAAATTGAACATGCGACGGATTCATTCCCTGTGAAGGAAAGTTCAATCTCATATTGCCATCACCCCAATAAAGACCAACAATCCAAACAGATGCCGGTGTAGAATTTGAAAACTTTGATGACATCGACTTTCCGGTAGCAGCCCAATAATCAGGAGAAGGAAATTCATAGTTGGGATAAATATGCAATAAACGTGAAGATCGGAATCCCACATTGATATTTTGCGAATATGTAAAAACAACTAAAATTAAAAAAACAAATGCTAAACCTTTGGATTTGAAATACATTTTTAAATCTCCTCAATTCAAATTATAATAAAAAGTAAAAATAGATTTAAATTCAACAGGTATACAAAATGATAACGAATGTGAATCCTCAAATAACGAAATAACTTATGCTAATATATATCATTATTGATTATTTCAATCTTATAGTTTATTAACTTGCATTATCATATTCTATCAAATTGTAAAAATAAATTCTATATCATATGACCACTCTGAAAGAAAAAGATAAAGCGCCTGATTTTACTGCAAAGGATGAAGATGGCACGAACATTCGTTTGAAAGAATTCTTAGGATCCAAACTTATATTATACTTTTATCCAAAAGATGATACACCGGGTTGTACAGCTGAAGCATGCAATCTTAGAGACAATTATAGCACATTGTTAAAACATGGGTTTAAAATAATTGGCGTCAGTGCAGACTCTGAAAGATCACATCAAAAATTCATCAACAAATATCAATTACCTTTTCCTTTGATTGTTGATACAGATAAGAAAATCATCAACCAATATGGAGTGTGGGGTGAAAAAAAATTTATGGGCAGGACTTTTGATGGCATCCTGAGAACAACATTTGTTATCGATGAAAAAGGATTTATATTAAAAATATTTCCAAAAGTTGAAACCGGCAATCACACTCAACAAATATTAGATGAATTAGGTGTTTAAATTGTTTTTTGATTTGGATATCAAATATCTTTTCAACAAAAACAATAAGTGATTACCTGCCAAAAACTTTTTTTAATATATCAGAAACACGTGCTGCAGGGTCCTGACGTATTTTTAATTCTTCTTTTTCTATCAATTTAAACAAACCGTCAATAGCACGTTGTGTAGTATATTCTTCAAGGTCAGGATTCACTTTCTGTACCAGCGGAATTTTATTGTATTTTTTCATCAAGGGATTCCAGTATTTTGTAATCTCTACTTTCTGAAGAGCAGCTTTGATGACCGGTTTAAATTGAGCTTTCAAATCAATTAGCGTTTTATTTTTTAAATATTGAGTAGCAGCATCATTATTGCCTTTCAGTATAGAAAGCCCATCGGTAATGGTCAATGATTTAATTGCATTCAAAAAAATAGGTGCAGCTTTTTTAGCAGCTTCTTCAGCAGCACGATTTAAAGTAAGAATAAATTGATCGACAGCTGTTCCCATGCCTAAATCACGCAACTTACGTTCCATCGCTTTTGTTTCAGGAGGAAAAGGAATTTTGATCAACGGATTTTTTAAAAATCCATCTAAAGTCGATGCGCTTAATGTGGACTTATTTACACCATTGCTCAATGCTTCTTTCAATCCCTGAATGATCTCATCATTGCTCAATGATGTAGAACCTTTACTTGTATTGATAATGTCTTTTAAATTAATCTGTGAATAAGACATTAAAACATTCACACCAATTATCACAGAGAGAATTATTGCTTTCATATTATTTTATTTACACTTTCTTTATGCAAAAGTTATGCCTAAAAAATAGTTGGTCTAAATTTATGTATCCTTTTTTAAAATTGGACACAAATATCCTGATTAGATTATTATTTCCAAATAAAAAATATTTATTAATTTAATCAATCAGACAAAACATATTTGAATTATCAATTTTTATGAAATTGATAATTCAAATACAAAAACTGAATAGTGCGAATTGGATTATTTTATTTTTACTACTTTTTTAACAAAAGTTTTATCCCCTACCGAAAAATACAAATAATAAATTCCGGCATTTAAACTTTCTGTATTCCAATCCAACGTATAGTTACCTTGATTTTTATTGTCATTCACCAATGTCCCAATCTGATGCCCATAAACATCATACCCTTTCAATGAAACATTTGTATTTGCAGGCAATTGATATTCTATTTTTACATTGTGATTAAACGGATTCGGATAAATAGTTAATTGAATATCTGACTTTTTAAAAGTTTTAACGCCCAAAGCAACCGGAATAGTATCACAATATTCATCTGTTAATCCCAATTTTGTATTGGTGACTTTTAAACAAACAGCATATTCACCAGGTTGATCATATTCATGTGTTGGATTGAGTGTAGTTGTATTTGTAGTACTATCACCAAAATCCCATTCCACACTATTCGGATCCCCGTAGGTTGCACCCTTGAATTCAACAGGGAAAACGCCTTTTGAATTAAAATTATCATCAATCAAATAACCAAACACTCCTTTTAATTTTTTCTTCTTTTCATTGATATTTATGATCGTGTTATAATGTTCATTGCAATTTAAATTTGAATTCTTTATATTTAAATGAACATGATATACCCCCGGTGATTTATACATATAAACCGGGTTTTGAATCTCTGAATGACCTCCATCGCCAAAATTCCAAAGCCATTCCGTTGGACTGCCAAACGATTTATCTGTAAAAAAGACTTTATTTTTCAATGTATCAACCGCATAAATAAAATTTGCAACACATTCATTGAAATCAGGATTCACTTTAATTTCTTTACAAATGTAATTCCTACATTCAGCACTAATAATATTCAGGCATACCTGATAGTTACTTTTTTGATTATATATATGCGAAATCACTTCACCCGAAGTGCTGTCAATTGTTCCATCGCCTAAATCCCAGATAAATTTTTGAATTTTCCCAACAGAAGTATTACTGAAAGTAATTTCATTTGTTGTAAGGTTTGTTGTATAAATATAATCTGCTTTACAATCCTTCAATGTATCTGAAGAATTCTTTTGTACTAAAATAATCTCAGAATACTCATCAACACATTTGTCTGTATCATTCACTGCATGTAAAACAACATTAAAATATCCATCTTGAGTAAATGTATGAATTGGGTTTGGTTCCATTGATACAATTCCATCATCAAACTCCCAGAAAAAATCGGTGAAATTACTTTGGGTGTTTAATTTAAAGGTTACATCTCTGTTTGAAGCGCCCAAAGTCCATTTAAAACCGGCTTTACATATTGTTGTATCAAATACAATATCCTTACAAACCGAAACAAGACAACCTCCTTGTTTAAATTCAACTGTCTGGCAAATTTGATAATTTCCCGTATTTTGATACTTATGATAAGGATTTTTTTCATTGGTAATATACCCATCTCCGAAGTCCCAATAATACAAAGTAACTGTATCTTTTGTTGCATCACTGAGATATACTGTTCTCATTAATTTATCTATTGTAATTGAAAATTTAGGCAATTGATTCAAAACGGATATATTTATACTTTTTGAAGCTGAACAACCATTCGCATCTGTAACCGTTACAGTGTATATAGCAGACACTTCCGGAGTACAATCAATAGAAAAAGTATTTTCACCCGTATTCCATGAATAATCAATTCCGCCTCCTGCCGTTAAAGTAATAGTTACACCAAAACAAATTTGTTCATCTTTACTTATGTTAACCGTAGGAAGAGCATTAACAGTAAGACTGGTAGTAACTATACTATCACAACCCAAAACAGTTTTTAATGTATCTTTATATGTACCGGGCAATGAATAAATATGACTATTTATCACATATGAATTTCCTGCACAGATAATTTGAGGATTATTGATTGAGAAAGCCGGATTTACTGTTAACTGAGTAGTTACTATGCTGTCACATCCTTTCGATGTTGCGAGTGTATCTTTATAAGTTCCTGAAGTATTATAAGTATGACCATTGATCGAATATGACTTTCCTGTACATATTATCTGTGGATTATTCACAGAAAAAGCCGGATTAACTTTCAACTGCGTTGTTACAATACTATCACATCCTTTTGAAGTTAAAAGTGTATCCTTATAAATTCCGGCAATTGTGTAAGTATGTCCATTAATGGTATATGAATTATTCGAGCAAATAGTCTGAATATTATTGACTGTTGATATTGGATTAATGTTAATAATCACTGAACTCATTGCAGTACAATTTTTATTATCTGTAACGGTTACGGTGTAGGTAGTAACAGTAGTAGGTAATGCTGTAGGATTGGCAACTGATGAAATAATTGCGCCTGAACTGGCTACCCAATCGTAAGTGTAAGGTGAAGTGCCGGAAGATGCTGTAGGTGAGCCACCCAATGTGATTATTTTACCATAACAATATGTATTTGTACCCCCAGCATTGGCAACAGGTAATTGATTAATGGTAATCACAACATTATTACTTGCCGTACATCCTTTGTTATCAGTGACTGTAACAGTATAGGTCGTGTTTGTTGTTGGTGCTGAAGTTGGATTAGCAACTGATGTGGGCGCTGTGCCTGAACTGGCTCCCCATGCAAATGTGTATGGACTGGTACCGGCACTGGCTGTCGGTGAACCACCCAGATTGACTGTGGTTCCGCTGCAACTCTGACCTGATGTGCCTGCACTTGCTACCGGTAAAGCATTGATCGTTTTTATTACATTACTGGTTGCTGTACATCCTTTGCTATCTGTAACTGTTACGGTGTAAGTGGTGTTGGTTGTTGGCGCTGAAGTTGGATTAGCAACTGATGTAGGTGCTGTACCCGAACTGGCTCCCCATGCATATGTGTAGGGGGTTGTTCCTAAAGTTGCTGTCGGTGATCCACCCAGATTGACTGTGGTTCCACTGCA
>CAYVNP010000084.1:0-11276 GCA_964452905.1 uncultured Bacteroidales bacterium | reverse complement strand
AGTAATCACAAGGCACAAGCAATATATTATGTGAAAGTGAATATGAATAATCAGGTATTTACCAAAAAGATTTGTGCGATTAGATAATTTATATATGATAAGAAACAGAATGTTTAATTAAAAAACTAAAATTATGAAATGTCCAAAATGCAGAAGCGAATTCAATGTTAAAAGTGGTATTATTAAAGGTGCTCAAAGATACAAATGTAAAATTTGCGGTTATAATTATACTGTTGAGCGAAAGTCAACTGCAAAACATGAATCAATCAAACGATTTGCATTGATGCTTTATATGGAGGGGTTGGGTTATCATTCTATTGCAAGATTGCTTAATGTAAGTCACGTTGCCGTATTAAATTGGGTTAATAAATATGGTACCCATTTAGAATTATTGAACAACAATTCATTAAACGTAATTGGATTAGGTGAAAGCAATATATTCATAGGTTTTGATAAAATTTTTGATGAAATTAATTTGCCATTAGTAACAAACAAAAAAAGTTAAAAGAGTTCATTAGAGTGTGATTTGAAAAATGAAATAATGAAAAAAAATGATAAACTGTTTTAACTATTCAAAGATTATGTTTTTTAATTTAAAATAGATCGTTAAAAATATGAAAGCTATATTTAAATATTTTGAAAAATATTTTCAAACAAAAACGAAAGTTAGTATTATAGTCATTATTTTCTTTTTTTGCAACTGTATTTTATTCGCTCAACAACCTATTGCAAATTTCACCAATGATAAGAATAATGGATGTGGTTTTGTTATCGTTAAGTTTACAGATAATTCTTCTAATGCTCCTGTGAGTTGGTCTTGGAAGATTTATCAGGATAAAAATTCGGACACACTTAAATCTACATTACAGAATCCGATATTTGCTTTCTATAACGTAGGGAAATATCATGTATCACTAACTGTGAAAAATGCATCCGGAAGTAATTCCTTATTGAGAAAATCACTCATCACTGTTTATAAATTACCGTATAATTTTTTCATCCCTGATCGTACAGATATATGTGTTAACAATAATATTAATTTTAAATATATAGCTTTAGCTTCGGATACAATTATAAAAAGTTGGAATTGGGATTTTGGTGACGGTAATTTTTCAATGATTCAAAATCCAAATCATGTTTATTCTAGTCCGGGTAAATATAGAGTTTCTTTATTAGTCAAAGATGCACATGGGTGTGAAAATGAATATCGAAATACCGTTGTAAATATTTCACCAAGACCAGTTGTAGATTTTACAAGTGATAACACACAATTTTGTTCTCCATCCAAAACAATTAATTTTATTAATAAATCAACAGGAACAAATCTGAAATATCAGTGGTATATAAATAATTCAACATTTTCTGTCAACAACAATCCTTCATTAATATTTAAAAATTCAGGTTCATTTGATATCTCTCTTAAGGCTATAGATCAAAATAGTTGTTTTGATTCGTTAACTAAAAAAGGGTATGTTCAAATAAATACGTATTATGATACAATCAGTTCAAATATTCAATCGGGTTGCGGTCCATTAACTGTTTCTTTTAAAGATATGGCAACATCCGGAGCTAAAATTTGGAAATGGTATTTTGGTGATGGAGACAGTTCAAATATTCAATGTCCTGAACATGTTTATAAAAATCCGGGAAAATATACTGTAACACTTAAAACCACGAATGCATTCGGTTGTTCATTTACAAAAACAAATATAGATTATATACATGTTTTTCATAAACCTGCTGTTCTGTTTACCGTCAATGATAGTATTAACTGTATTGCACCTTTTGAAGTGACTTTCGTAAATAAAAGTACAAATTTTAAATCCTGTAATTGGGATTTTGGAGATGGAACTATAGATACAACCCAGAATCCTTCACATATTTATAATGCTATTTATACTTATAACGTTAGATTAACAATTCAAGACAATAACGGATGTATTAATAGTTTAACAAAAAAGGATTTTATACAAATAGTTAAACCAACTATTCAAATATCTAAATCAATTGATGGTGGATGTAAACCACTTGCAGTTACGTATACCAACAATAGCACATTTAATTCAGCGATAAAGTATAATAAATGGTATTTCGGTGACGGGACAACATCCACAGAAAATAATCCTACCCATATTTATACAGATACTGGAAGTTTTGACATCTCATTGGTAATCGTTGATGTAAAAGGGTGTAAGGATTCTCTTACGTTGAAAAAAATTGTTGGTGTTGGATCTCCTCCTGTTATTGATTTTGAAACAAATGATATACTGGGATGTATTCCATATAAGGTTGAATTTAAAAACAACACAGTATTTGCTCAACGTTTTTCATGGAATTTCGGGGATGGTTTAACGGATAATTCTTTTGCTCCTATTCATAAATATAATACATATCCGGATAATTCAGGATATGTAAATGTAACACTAAAAGCTACACAATACGGATGTGCGAATTCGCTTACAAAAAATAAATATATTCGTATACTGCCTCCAATTCCTGGTTTTAAAATTTTAAATCCTACAAGTTGTGATACCCCGTTTACCGCAGTGTTTGTAAATACGTCAAAATATGCTACAAAATTTATCTGGGATTTTAAAGATGGTTCCCCTCTTGAAAATACTAACAAAGATACAGTCCGACATGTATTTTATGATCGCGGATCACATAATATAGAATTAACTGTATATAATTCCAACAGCCTTTGTAAGAATTCAAAAACACAAACTGTAACCATTTCTAAAATAGTTCCGGGTTTCGATCAGGATTTAGCTTCAGTTTGTATGAACAAAACAATTAGTTTTATGGATACTTCTTATTCAAATTCAATTATTAATAAGTGGACATGGGACTTCGGTGATGGTACTACAACTGAGACAACAGTCAATTCTGTTAATCATAAATATAAAATTCCGGGTAATTACAATGTAAGTTTAAAGGTTACTAATCAATTAAACTGTAGTAAAATTATTCAGAAAAATTCTGTAATAATACATCCGCTGCCTTCACCAAGATTTAATGCAGATATTACCGAAGGATGTGCACCTATGAATGTTTCTTTTTCGGATATTTCAAAAGCTGTTGCACCTTCAACAATTAAGAAATGGTTCTGGAATTTTGGAGATGGATTAACGGATATAAACAAAAATCCACAACATATTTACAAAACAAACGGTAATTTTACAGTCAGTTTAAAAGTAACTGATTCCCTTGGTTGCGACAGTACTATATTTAAAACAGATTATATCAAACCTACAAAACCGGTTGCTGAATTCTCTCTTAATAAAACACATAATTTATCTGATACTTTAACTTGTTTTCCTGATTCAGCCTATTTTAATAATACGTCATCAGGCGTAAATTTGAATTATTTTTGGAATTTTAATGATGGAACCAATAGCAAATCATTAAATCCAATACATAAGTTTTCTGTTGATTCGACCAAAACATACCATGTACAACTTACCGTTACGGATAAAAATAATTGCGTAAATACCTATTCAAAATTAATTACTATTGCTCATCCGGTTGCGCGATTTGACGGTAGTCCCAGATATGCCGATTGTCCAATTCCAATCAAGTATTTTAAATTTGTTAATGCGTCGACTCAGGATGTTGTAAAATGGACATGGTCTTTTGGTGATCCTGGAAGCAGTTCAAATAACAGTTCTAGTATTATGAATCCGCAGCATAGTTATAAAACAGCAGGGTATTATGATGTTTCGCTAACTGTAAGAGATCAATATGGATGTTATGATTCAATTATGCAGAATAATTTTATATTTATTGATGGTCCTCGCGGAGGTTTTGATTTCAATGAAAAAAGCGGATGTCCTCCATTAAAAGTTTCATTTCTTGCCAATTCAACCAATGTTGATAATTATAATTGGATTTTTGGAGATGGTAGCAGTCAGAAAACAAATATAGATTCAGTTATTTATACTTATCATGAAGAGGGTAAAGAATTTCATCCAAGTTTAATTCTTGAAACAAAAACTGCAAATGGAAATATGTGTCTGGTGCCAGTATTTCCTTTTGTTAATAACGGTCAATTGAATGAAACGGTACGTCTTTTAACTTTACCTAAAACAAATGCAGGACAGGATAAGGAAATTTGCAAAGGGGATCGTGTTTCTATCACAGCAACAGGTGGTTTAACGTATTCATGGAATAACACTAAAACAACTGATGTAATAACTGAAAGTCCTATAACAACTTCAACTTATTTTGTAACAGCAACCGATAAAGTATGCAGTAAAGCTGATTCGGTAGTTGTGTTTGTGAATCAATTGCCTCATGCAATTATTGAAAAAGATACTTCTGTCTGCAGTGGTATTAATATTTCATTAACCGCATCAGGAGGAACAAAATATAAGTGGAATACAGGCAGCAATGAAACTTCAGTAATATCAGTTAGTCCTACTACAAAAACAATTTATACTGTTACAGTTTTTGATGAAAAAGGATGTAGTGCAATAAAATCAGTTGTAGTTTCAATTAACGATTCTCTCCGTCCTATTATCACAGGGAACAAAGAAATATGTAAAGGTACTTCTACAAAATTGACTGTTCAAAATTATGGAGTAAAATATAAATGGAACACAGGAGAATTAACTTCAACAATCAATACACCTACTTTGACTGATAACCAAACCTATAAAGTAACTGTAATTGATAAATCTGGATGTTCAGGGGTAACAGCAGTTGTTGTAAAAGTGAATTTATTGCCAATGGCTGAAGCCGGTGAAGAGAAAATAAATTGTAAAGGTAACTTTACCGATCTGATGGCATCCGGGGGTATACAATATTCATGGAATACAGGTGAGAAAACAAATTTTATTACAGTATCACCTACAACGGATCAAAAATATACCGTTACGGTTACTGATTCCAAAGGATGTTCATCTAAAGATTCTGTTTTTGTTTATGCTAAAAATAATCCTGTTATTCAAAAAATAAAAGATACTACTATTTGTGCTGGAACAAAGATATATTTGAAAGCCGTCAGTAATGAAAATATATATAAATGGAGCAAAGGCGATGTTACATCAATGATCGAAGTTGCTCCGGTCAATAGTACACTGTATACTGTTACAGTTTTTAATAAATGGGGTTGCCAGACATCGGAGAGAACCACCGTTCATACTATTTCATTACCTAATATTCCTGACGTTCCACAAGAACTGGTTTGTTTCAATGAGAACAGAACGCCGGTACAAGTTATGTTATCCGTGAATCGACCCGAAATGTCCTACACTTACAAATGGTATAATGATGAATATAATAGCAATGTAATAAAAACCGGTACTTCACTCATTGTTCCGGATGTAACATCTTCGAAAAAAATATTTGTTGAAGCAATTTCACAATATGGATGCGTTTCTCAACGAGGAATTGCAAATATTAAAGCCGCCAATAAACCCAATTCCATGTTTACTTATGAATCCATTTTACCTATAACTGAACTGGCTGATACTCGTTTTAATAATTATTCTGAATCAAAAAATGAAAATGAATCCATGGATTATCTGTGGTTGTTTGGTAAAAATGAAGGTGTGTCTACAGAAAAATATCCTGTTTATGTTTTCAAAGATTCGGGTAAATATGATGTTACTCTTATTATAACAAATAGTGATAAATGCTCAGATACACTATCAAAATCATTCCAAGTGTTTAGTGTAATGGCACCATGGGTACCAGATGCATTCACACCGAATAATGATTCACACAATGATGTTCTTTTTGTAAGAGGACCTGTAAAACAATTTTCATTTGATGTTTATAATCACTTTGGATATAAAGTTTTTCATTCAAATGATCAGTCTGTAGGATGGGATGGACGATTTAAAGGATTAGAAGAACCTGAAGGAAATTATATGTGGGATTTACTGTCAATAACTAATGATAATCATATAGTAAATATGAAAGGTTCAGTGGTGTTGTTAAGGTAATTTATCGGAAATGAAAAATGAAATGATAAAACAAAATAAAATTTATCTACTTACCCAATTTTATATTATGCAATATAAATTCGTAATAAAAATAATTATATATATATCGGTGATAAATACTAATATATATGGGCAAATTAAATCTTTTTCACCACCAAACAGATCTAATTCAAAGGCAACTTCTATCAATAAAACAAGTGATGAAGGATTTATTATTACAGGTGGTCAGGTTAGATGTTGCAATGATTTTATTTTAATAAAGACGGATTCAAAAGGTGATATTATATGGACTAAATCAAATGATATTTCGACCTATGGGTATCGTAATGAGTGCGAGGATGTACAGCAAACTACTGATGGTGGCTATATTGCAATTGGGACTACAGATGGGTATGACGGAGTTACTTCAAGTATGTCATTTGCAAAATATAATTCAAAAGGTATTTTAACTGCAACAAAGTTTTTTTATTTAGGAAATTTGAGCGGAGGATCAAAAGTGCAACAAACTTCTGATGGGGGGTATATTGGATTTGGTTTTACAAATGACGTTATTTTAAATCAGTTTATTTTCTTGGTTAAAACAGATATGCATTTGAATTATCAATGGTCAAAATATCTTTTATTAGAAAATAATTCCGAACCGACTGGAGGTGAATATGATGTGTATGGCCAACAAATTGCAAACAATGGTTTTATAGTAGCTACTTCATTTATTGATGCGAATGGGATTAATAATACTGTTTGCATGAATACAGATAGTTTGGGAAAAGTTAAATGGCAAAAAAAAATATCTGACTTTACATGCCGTTCAATTGTTCAAACAGACGATGGTGGTTATGTTATGGGAGGTACATATAACGTTGTTTCCCCGTCTATTGTTAAGAGAGGAATTATGTTTGTTAAAATGGATGAAGAAGGAGATACATTGTGGACGCGATTATTTCAATGGGGGTTGAGTTATAGTAATAATATGACTTATCCTGATAGTCATGGCGGATCTGCCATACAAACTGCTGACGGCGGTTTTTTAATTACCGGATATACGGATTCATTACTTAATACATTTACCGGAGATAAAAGAGGAGGGACCGTAATGATCAAGTTAGATGTTAAAGGTAATTTTTTATGGTCAAAATATTTTTGTAATGATTTTAATACTAAAATGCAGGGTGTTGATATATGTCAGGCAAATGATAAAGGTTATGCTCTTATTGGATATACGAATGTCAATTTCAAATATGGAGTTCCTTTTTTATTTATTAAAACCGATAGTTTAGGGAATTTACCGGCAGATATAACCACTAGCGTTTCCCGGCAAATATCTTCAGATAAGTTTTTAATTTTTCCAAATCCAGCTAAAGACTTTATAACTATTGATATTTCCGAAATTGAACAAGGGATGATTTTAACTATTATTAATGTCAATGGTCAGGATATAATAAAAAAAGAAATTAGTGATAGCAAAACGCAATTAAATATAAGTGATTTACAATGCGGGATTTATTTTGCTAAAATACAAACAAATAAAAAATGTGTTGTAAAAAAATTTGTGAAAGAATAAAATAGGTATTTGAAAAAATATTTTTTTTAATTTAAGTAAAATCAATATGAAAATTGTAACAACGTATGAATGGGAGCAGCTCCTGATGCAAATCCCCACCAACAATGATCTTATCTACATTATCCGAAAAACAGATAAGAAAAAAGAAGCGTGGGAACAACTTTTATTACAGAACCCTACAAACAATGAATTAAGGTATATAATACGTTATACCGTTATGAAAAATGAAGCATGGGAACAACTGTTAAAACAGAACCCTACAAATTATGATTTACGATATATTATTCGTCATACTGTATTAAAAAATGAAGCTGAATTTATTTTAAATAAAAGGTTTACTGAAAATAAAAGAATTATCGAAATTATTAAAGCACGTTAAATTGTTATAAATTCAGTTAATATAAAAGAGTTATTTATTTCGCAGTTTTTGAATTTTAAAAAATTAAATTAGTTGTATTAATATTTAAATATCAATTTAACAATATGAAAAAAAATAAAATTCTATTTTTTGTAACAAGTTTACTTTTGGGATTTGTAATAAATTGCAAGAGTCAGGGGGTTTCAATTAGCAGCACCAGTGGCAATCCTGATAATTCAGCCATGTTGGATGTAAGTTCATCGAGTAAAGGAATACTTATTCCTCGAATGACATTGAATGAACGTAATGCTATTACAACTCCTGCAACTGGACTTATGGTATTTCAAACTAATGATACTACTGGATTTTATTATTACGAGGGTTCAACTTGGAAACATTTGGCAACAGGACAAAATAGTCAGTGGATTAGTTCTGGAACTGATCTGTATAATAATTCAAACAATATCGGTATAAGTACAACTTCTCCTTCAAACCTACTTTCAGTTGGGTCCTCTTCTCAAATGCAGGTAAATTCAAGCGGTAATATTGTTAAACTGAATAATGTAACAACAAGTTTTCCTTCTTCACAAGGTGCTGCAAATTCAGTTCTTTCAAATAATGGAAGCGGAAATTTAAATTGGACTTCAAGTCCTGCTATTGGAAATACGATGTTTACTCCCGAAGGCGGATTAGCAATTAAGTTAATTAATAAAACCGGCAGTCCTTCTGTTAAAGGGACACTGGTTATTGCATCAACAACTACTAATAATGCATTTGGAATTGCCCCAATCAATTCTTATCAGGTTATTGGAGTAGTTTACGAAGATAATATAAGCGATGGTTCCCCGTGTTATATTGTAGTTTCAGGAATAGCATCAGTTCTTGTGAAAAATGGTGAAACTCCAAATCGAGGATATTGGTCAGGTGCTGCTGATGTGTCGGGGAGAACATATTTTAATAGTAACAATCCAGACTCTGAAGAACACGATAGAGAAATTGGTCATTGTTCTGAAACAAAATCATCAGGAACAAACGTATTGGTTAAATGCATAATTCATTTTAGATAATATAAATCGGGTAATATATATGTGTTGATTACATGTTATTTATAAATAAATAAATTAATGCAAAAGTAATTCAAATAGCCAAAAATTAATATTACTTATTCCTCTATGATTTTACTTCTGGAAAATTAAGTTACTTATAACAAAATGAATGAATGATGTATTCATACTTTCTAGAGTTGCGTGTTTGCATTATATCTAAACTCAACAGTTATCGTTATATTCCAGAAGAATAGATTTGAAATTATTTTGGATCCTCTCATATTCCGGCTTAATCAATATTTGAAAAAAGGGTTCAAGCTTTTTCTTTAAGTTAGGCTGATATATTTATTTATATTTCATCAATAGTCATTTTAATATGTTTATGAATCAATACAAATATTATCTGCCATGTTATGTAGTATTTTCATTAATCGTAGAAATACGGATTATTAACCGTATTTCTACAATTGATAAGAGTTGGTAATGAATTTACTTTTGTTATATTAAAATCGAAATATTTATTTAAAAACAAATAATTTAAAAATTAAAATTATGAAAAAAATTAAAATTTTATTTTTAGTAGCAAGTTTGCTATTGGGATTTGTAATAAATGGCAAGAGTCAGGGGGTTTCAATTAGTAGTACTAGTAGTAATCCTGATAATTCAGCCATGTTGGATGTGAGTTCATCGAGTAAAGGAATACTTATTCCTCGAATGACATTGAATGAACGTAATGCTATTACAACTCCTGCAACTGGACTTATGGTATTTCAAACTAATGATACCACTGGATTTTATTTTTACAATGGTTCAGCTTGGAAACGGATGGCTACCGGACAAAATAGTCAGTGGATTAGTTTTGGAACTTACCTTTATAATAATTCGAACAATATCGGAATTGGGACAGCTTCACCTTCAAATCTTCTTTCAGTTGGGTCATCATCTCAAATGCAAGTGAATTCGAGTGGTAATATTGTTAAGCTGAATAATGTTAATACAAGTTTTCCAGCTTCGCAAGGTGATGCAAATTCTATACTTTCAAATGATGGAAGCGGTAATCTTAACTGGACAACAAGTCCTGCAATCGGGAGCAATATGATTACACCTGATGGAGGGTATGCTATTAGACTTATTAATAAAACAGGAAGTCCTTCAGTTAAAGGGACTATTGTTGTTGCATCATTAAATACAAATAATGCATTTGAAAAAGCCCCGGCTTCTTCCGAACTCGCTATTGGTGTGGTTTACGAAGATAATATAAGTGATGGTTCTCCCTGTTATGTTGTTGTTTCCGGGATAGCCTCAGTTCTTGTAAAAAACGATAATACTCCTACGCGAGGATATTGGGCTGGAGCATCTGATGTGGCCGGTAGAGCTTATTTTAACAACGGAAATCCAGGCACAACACAACATGACAGGGAAATTGGACATTGCCTTGAATCAAAATCATCAGGAACAAATGTACTGGTTAAATGCGTAATCCATTTCAGATAATATAAATGAATATGATATTATTCTTAATTATCTGTATTTTAAAATTTGATTTTCGCAGAAAATTAATGAAGAATTTAAACTTTAAAAATATAAAAAAATGAAAAAATATATTTTGTTATTCTTAATCCTGTTTCTGTTTAATATCAGATTGGTCATGCCACAAGGATTATTAAATTATGGCTCAAGTATTACCATAACATCAGGTACAAATCTAAACATTAAGGATGTTAATTCTAAATTTATTAATGCCCTATATGGCACAAATGGTATCGTAGATAATGAAGGAACTATTTCGTTAGAGGGAAATTGGATCAATAATGCCACGAATAATGTCTTTTTAAATCGCACGAATAATGGAATTATTAAATTCAACAATACTTCGGTCATTAGTGGTAACACAACAAATTTTGCAAGTATTACAATCAATGGTATTCTAACCGGACACGCTGAAAATATGAATGTAGCAGGCAATTGGACCAATAATGGCACATTTAATCATAACAGTGGTAAAGTCATATTCAATGGGAATACACTCTATGATGGCTCATCCACTACCACTTTTAACAATGCGGATATTGCACCGGGGAAATCAGTAACCATTGCAGCCGGCAGTAAAACAATGCGCGTTATCAATCAACTTTTTATAAAAGCAACAAATCCTCATACCATGGGACAACTTGCTATAGCTGATAATTCATCACAATTGACCGGCACCGGTGGAGTTGATTCGGTGTATGTTCAGCTTTATGACACCTTAAATAACTGGCATTACCAGTCTGTTCCCATGTCTATTTATAATACATATCTTGGAGCAATGGTGTTACACTATTTTTATGGTAAAAGTTATGAAGAAACGACCAATTCATATA
>CAYVNP010000083.1:0-11809 GCA_964452905.1 uncultured Bacteroidales bacterium | reverse complement strand
CGAAAGTGTTTTAAGTTGTGCTTCTCTTAATTCAGCCCATGGATCATCTGCAGGTTCAGGTTTAGAAGGCATAAAATTGGCAAGTTGAACAAATAAAAAAGGGAAGTTTCCAATATTCCATTTATTTCGCCAATCATTGATCAAAGAAGGAGACAACGTTTGATATTGATGAGCGCGTTCAACATTTGATTCCCCCTGATACCAGATAACTCCTTTAATTGGATACGACTGAAGTGGAGCTACCATTGCATTATACAAGAAGGTGGGAGTGTTTTGATATGCCGGACGGGTGGGAGGGTAAATATCTTCTTTGAATTGAAGACCAATTTTATACAACCAGTTTCCAGCAATGCTGATAGGTTGTTCATCTTTCACTTTCACAACCATACTGTCTTCAGTTCCCCAGATTCCACCTGCTGCAAAGGTGTCTATAACTTTGATTGTGATAATATTTTTTCCTTTTTTCACCAATGATGCAGGGATTGTGTATTGTCGTGGTTTATCCCAAATAAAATTAAATCCCACTTCTTTTCCATTAAAGAAAGTTTGGTCCATATCATCGATGGGTCCGAGATTTAAAATCAAATCTTTTCCTTGCCATGAATCAGGAATTTCAATAATTTTTTTGAACCAAACAATTCCATCAAAGTCAGGAATGCCTGCTTTTTCCCACACAGAAGACAGTTTCATCGTTTTCCAGTCGGATAATATCAAATCGTCTTTATACCATTCCTGAACTTGCATTATTTTTTTTTCTTGTAAAGATTTTTCCCATGCAGCCAAATCATTTTTAAAAATGGTAGCTAGTTCAAAATCTTCATATGATAATTTTGTGTACTTTTTGATTATTTCCAAAAAATCAGGGAATTGTTTCAATCCTTCTTTGCTTGTCCATGCTTCTGCAACAGTACCTCCCCATGACGTATTAATTAAACCGATCGGTATTTGTGTGGTTTGTTGAATTTCTTTGCCGAAAAAGTATGCAACCGCAGAAAATTCAGGAATTGTAGTTGGGTTGCAAATTTTCCATCCGGTTGATTTTACGTCTTTTTCAGGATGATTACTAAAAATTTTTTCAACTGTAAACAATCGAATGTTCGGGAAATCTGCATTTGTGATTTCTTTTTCATAATGATTGATTTTACCCCAACCTGCGATAGGCATTTCCATATTGGATTGACCGGAACAAATCCAAACATCACCAAGCATCACATTGTGAAATATAATTGTTTTACTACCTGAAATAATTAATTCGTAAGGTCCCCCTGCAGGCATCGATTGCAGTTCAACTTTCCATGTATTATCTTCTAAAGCTGTGGCTGTTTTAGTCTGATTTGCCAATCGAACAGTGATTTTCTCACCTATAGGTGCAGTGCCCCAGATGTTTATTTTTTGATCTCTTTGAATGACCATATGATCACAAAACAACAAAGGTAACTGAAGTTCAACTAAGGCTTGTCCTTTCATACTTTCGCAAGTGAATAAAAATAAAATAATACTGAATAAGTATATTTTTTTCATGTTTGAGTAATGCTAATGTTTTGTCAAAAATAATGAAATCTTTCAATAAAAGGTATATTGAAAGATTTGGAAATAAGATTTATTTTAGAATGGATGAATTTTTTTGTGAATAGCCAGTACTTGTGGGATTAGGAAGGTATCTTCATTATTTCTAATAACAAAATCAGATTGATGAATTAAAACATCATCAGGGAATTGGTGTTGCATTCTTAATTCAATTTCTTCAACGCTTAATTGATCGCGCAACATGATTCTTTTAATCCTGATTTTTTTTGGTGAAGTAACGGTAATGATTTTATTCATCTGTTGATTGAATCCTGATTCAAAAAGGATTGCAGATTCAAAAATAACATAGGGTGTATGTATGTGCTCAAATGACCATGCTGAAAATTTATCTCGAACAAGAGGATGAATTAATTGTGTAATAAATTCAAGTGCTTGCTTATCTTTAAAAATGATATCAGCAAGTTTTTTGGTATGAACATTTCCCTTGTCATCAAAAATTATATTGTTAAAATAGACATATAATTTTTTCTTGATTTTTTCATCTAAGTAACATTGTCGAGCTTCAATATCTGCGTAAAAAACAGGAATTCCTATATGATTAAATATTAGAGCAACTGTGGACTTGCCTGAACCCATACCGCCTGTCAACCCAATCGTAATCATTATTTTTTTATCAAAATATATTCTACTTTCTCAGGTTTTATTTTGGAAACAGTAACAAATTCAGGTTTTTCAATCAATTGAACGCTTAAAAAACTTTTATTAGAAATATCCGAGCAATTGATTCCTATGCGAAACATTTTATCGTTTATGGAATTATACCGACTCATAGGTATCTGCATCGTAATCGCAACTTCGTCGGGGAAAATTTTTAAATTGTTTTTTCTTTGACATTCCGAAGTAGTGATTGGAATTTTAATTGTTTTCTCGGTAAACCGTTCAACGTCTATTGTAGTAGAAATCTCCGTTGGGCTTAAAGTAATAAGTGAACTGTTAACCGGATTGATCAGTGATAGTTTGCATGTTTTATTTTGTGAAACATCGGTAAGTATTTTGTTCTCAGTATAAATATAGGTTATTGTATCAATGATCTCTTTCATCCCGCAGACCATCACACTATCATAATCAAATTTAACAGGGTTAAGCAGTTTGAAGGGATTGGGGGACTTTATTTGTAATCTCGATTTTACGGGTATCTTTCGATGATAAAGATTGCAAAAGTTAAAATGTATTTGTGAAGGATGCACTGCCACTATTTTATGATGTGGTGAAAGCTGATAGGAAATAAGCTCAATGATATCATGTTGATTTAAAATACCTGCTGAAATATTGCCTTTGGTGATTAATTTAAGATTCTTCAAATCAATCACTATCGTTTTCGTATGAAATGGATTAAGATTATAAAAAAGTAAATTTTTGTTAAGTAATTCAACCGTGATAACTGAATCATTACGACCAACAAGTATTTTTCCTGCAGGAATATTGATTAGTTTAATGATCTTGGTAACAAAAATGGTATTTTTATCAGTCTGTTTTATGGTAAACCAAATAATAAAAGAAATAATAAAACAGACTGTAAACGCTCTAATTTTTTGGTTGAATCTTTTAGAATTCAATAGTTTTTTTTTGACGGATTATTTATTTTGGTTCAGCTGTTGTTCTTGACCGGTTGATGATGCATCCAGAGCAATTGCTGATTTTTCCATTTTTAATCTGTTCTGACCTTCAACTTCAATGATTATTGTAGTGTCAGCTACTTCAAGTATTTTTCCATGGATACCGCCGATGGTAATTATTTTATCGCCTTTCTTGAGAGATTCTCGGAATTTTTTTTGTTCTTTGGTCTTTTTCATTTGTGGGCGAATAAAAAAGAAATAGAAAACAACAAAAATCAATAAAATGAATACGAGGTTCATTGTGCCGCCGCCTTGTTGTCCTGGCTGTGGGCTCATCATTGTTAAGTGCATTAGGTTCATAAAATGTAATTGGTTTTAGGTTTAGATTAAATTATTTTTTTTCTTCGGGGACAAATACAAATGCATTTATTTTTAATAGTTTTTCATTAGGAATTGTATTGGCAATCACAGTAACGGTTTTTTCCAGTTGTCCGCTTTTACCGGTAGAATTAAATCGGACTTCAATTTCTCCGGTCTCACCCGGTTTGATAGGAGCTTTCGAAAATTGGGGGACAGTGCACCCGCACGTGGCATAAGCATCAGCAATGAGAAGGTCCGCATTCCCTGTATTCTTAAATCGAAAAGAAAAAGAAACTTTTTCACCTTCGATCACTTTGCCAAAATCATGTTTTTCTGTTTCAAAACGGAATACAGCTTTAGCCCCATTGTTTTTTCCAGAAGCTGATTGAGGATTTTGAACGATATTCCCATTTATACTATCTTTTGAATGATTACGACAAGATAGTATAAAAATAAATCCAACTATGATTATTGAACGGAACGATAACATCTGAATATTTTATACGACAAAAATAGTAAATTAAAAATTATGAATCTGAATTATTCTTTTAATCCTCTGCCTGTTTTTTTAATTTTATTCTCTTCTTTAAGCGATATTACAATTTTATCTAAAATGCCGTTGATGAAAATTTTACTGTTAATAGTACTGTATTCTTTAGCAATATCAATGTATTCATTTAAAGTAACTTTCACAGGAATAGTAGGAAATTCAAGTAGTTCACATAAGGCCATTTTCATTAAAAGGAAATCAATGGTAGCAATTCGGTCTGCTTCCCAGTTTTTTGTTTTGCCCATTATCATTTCTTCATATAATTTATCATTGATAATTGTTTTCCGGAAAAGTTGTTTAACAAACTCTTTATCTTCATCAGGATTTTCAGTTGATGTTTGTTTGTAAATTTTGGCTAATGGAGTTGTCGGTTCTGATAAGTCATTCAAAGATGAAATAGTTTTCATGACCATCATAACTGCAACATCATAATCATCAGACCAGAATATGTTTTTTTCTTCGAAGAGTGATTGAAGATCGGGCTGATCGAAGATGTAATTAGTCAAGATGCTTTGGATGAATTTTTTATCATCATTGTGAGAATGTTCATCGGATTCCATGTATGCATTATATTCAGGGCTATCTTTGATCTGTAAAAATAATTTTCTAAACAATTCAGTTTCATCAGTCATTGAAATTTTTCTTTTACCTGTTTCAGCGATAAAAAAATTGTTGCTTTCAATTTGTTTGATGATCTGATTTTCTAAAAATTTTGTGTTTGGATTTATTTCTTCAGCGGAAGGTAAATATTTAAGTTTTGCATCTTCCATACGTCTTCGTGCAAAATCATGAATATTAAGAAGTGTCAGGAGAAGGTACAGGTAAAGGTCGTAAATTTTTTCAATTCGTAACAACAGATTTCTTTCAGCAACATCAATATTATTTTCCACCAATGAATAAGCATATAATGCTTGCATCACCTTTATTCTAAAATGCCTTCTGCTTAACATATTTTAATGAACGTAAGAGTTAATAACGTAATTATTTGCAAAAATAGGTTTTTTCATTTTAAAATAACAGGGGTTTGTAATAAATATTTTTGCGTATGCAAGCAACCCTTTTATTATTTATGGTGTCTTATATATAAATTAGGTTGAATTATGCGTTAATATTTTTTTATGAAAATGCAAATTTCAAATTATATTTTTATATTTGTGAAAAATAAATTTTATTTTTATTAAACAGTAAAGTCATGGGTGAGAATGAAAACAAACAACGTGAAGAGATTTTTTCTAAATCGGTAAGAGCTGGTAAACGAACTTATTTTTTTGATGTGAAAGAGACTAAATCAGGTGAACAATATCTGACGATCACTGAAAGCAAAAAGAGGTTCAATCAGGAGCAAGGAAAATTTTTTTATGAAAAACACAAATTGTTTTTATACAAAGAAGATTTTCAGAAGTTCAGTAACGGACTTTTACAGGTGGTCAAATTTGTTGAAACAGGTGAAAGACCACCCGAAGAAGAAGAAGAACACCCTGTAGTTCATGAACAACAGCATGAAGGCAACGACTTTTCTAATGTAAATTTTGAAGATCTCGGGAAGGAAGATACCCATCAGGAATAGATAAATCGTTTATTTATAAATAAACCTTTTATTTTTTATTTTTCATTTATAAATTCGTTGATTTGTTTATTTTTTAAACTTAATTGTTAAAAACAATTAGGATTAAAAGTAATTCATTCATTGTTTAAATATTAATTTTGGCTTGATTTTCAGATTGGATTAATAGTTAATGGTTAATTGTTTTGTAGAAGGTGTAATGAAGATAGTTTTGAAAATCAGAAAATTATATAGTGTAAATTAAATTATCATTTTATCAATGGGGAAAATTATCAGCATTGCCAATCAAAAAGGAGGGGTAGGCAAGACCACCACATCCATCAATCTGGCAGCCAGTCTTGCAGTGCTTGAGTTTAAAACATTATTGATTGATGCCGATCCGCAGGCAAATGCTACTTCAGGTGTTGGATTTGATCCGAAGAATATTAAAACCAGCATTTACGAATGTATCATTGACGATGTTGAACCCTCAAATATTATCCTGAATACCGAAACGCCTAATCTGGATTTAATACCTGCACATATTGATTTGGTTGGCGCTGAAATTGAAATGATCAGTCTGCCGAATAGAGAAAAAATGATGCAAAAAGTGATCGGTAAGATCAAAGATAATTATGATTTTATTATTATTGACTGTTCTCCATCCCTTGGATTAATTACGGTCAATGCATTGACCGCATCTGATTCAGTGATCATCCCCGTACAATGTGAGTATTTTGCACTGGAAGGACTTGGCAAGTTGTTAAATACGATAAAAATAGTACAAGCCCGATTGAATCCAACATTGAACCTTGAAGGAATTTTACTGACAATGTATGATTCAAGATTGAATTTATCTAATCAGGTGATTGAAGAAGTAAAAACTCACTTTCAACAACTTGTTTTTGATACCATCATCCATCGCAATGTTAAACTGAGCGAGGCGCCCAGCTTTGGTAAAACTATAATTATGCATGACGTTGAAAGCAAAGGAGCCATAAATTATCTTAACTTTGCACGTGAATTACTCCAACGAAATGATATGACAAAAATTAGTACTAAAGATAAAATATTGGAATAGAAAAATGAGCAATAATAAGTCCATGCCAAAGAAAAGAGTGTTGGGTAAAGGATTGGATGCCCTACTGCAAAGTCCGGAGACAGATATTACAGCTACAGATATCTCTGGGAATTATGTTGCTGGCGCGGTTGCTGAATTATCACTTCGATTAATTGAAACGAATCCATTTCAACCGCGAGAAGATTTTAATGAGATTGAATTATTAGAACTTGCTGCATCTATAAAAAAACAGGGAATCATTCAGCCGGTAACCGTTCGTAAACTGGGTTTTGATAAGTATCAACTCATCTCAGGAGAGAGAAGATTCAGAGCGTCTGCATTGGCAGGTTTAGAAATGATTCCTGCTTATATTCGAATAGCTAACGACCAACAGATGCTTGAAATGGCTTTGGTGGAAAATATACAACGTTCCAGTTTGAACCCTATTGAAGTTGGTATTGCTTATCAGCGGTTAGTTGAAGAATGTACAATTTCAGTGGAAGAACTAAGTAAACGAGTTGGAAAGGATAGAACGACAATCAGTAATTATATCCGATTACTTAAACTGCCCCCTGAAATCCAAATTGCTCTCCGCAATAATGAACTGACCATGGGACATGCAAGAGCATTAATCAATATTGAAGAACCAGTAAAACAGATTGAACTTTTTACAAGTATTATTCAGCAAACACTTTCAGTCCGACAGGTTGAAGAATTGGTGAAAGTACATAAAAAGTCAGTTGTCCAAAATAAAAAAAGCGTCACTCCTCATGTTCGAACATTGAAGTTAGATGAATACAAAAAACAACTTTCAACTATTTTTAATACAAAAATTAAATTAAATTTAAATACGAAAGGGAAGGGAAATATCGTTATCCAATTTTCTTCAAATGAAGATTTAGAAAGAATTATCAATTTGTTGAACAAATAGTAATGTAGTGGTTGATATTAATTTTAAGAAAATTAGTGTATTTCTAATCTGTAGTTGTTTTTCTATTTCATTATTTTCACAAAATAATAAACATATCAGCGATTCTTTGTTGCTTAAAAAACATAATCCACGTACTGCAACGATCATGTCTTTATGTTTACCAGGATTGGGACAAGTTTACAACAGAAAGTATTGGAAGGTACCTCTAGTGTATGCAGGTTTTGCTGCTTTTGGTTATTTTTTTAATATTAATAATTTAAAATATAAAGATTTCAGAAGCGCTTACCAATTTGCAAGCGGTGATTCAGCTAATAGAATTTTAAACAATAATAGCATGGGGTATTATAAAAAATACTCGGTTGATGGATTAAAGCAAGGGAAAGACTATTATAAAAGGAACAGGGATTTATGCGTTCTGCTTTTTGGCGTTTGGTATGCATTGAATATTGTTGATGCTTCTGTTGATGCAAACTTGTTTAATTATGATATTAATGAAGATATATCATTACAACTTAAACCTGTTTTTAGTAATTATGCAGGATTGAGTTTGACCTTACATCTTGGAAAAAGAAAATTATATTAAACCAATATAAATATTTATAAAAATGAAAATTGCATTACTTGGTTATGGTAAGATGGGTAAAGAAATTGAATCGATTGCCCTTTCACGACATCATGAAATATGTTTGAAAATTGATAATGAGGATGACTGGAAAAAGAGTGAGGAGCAATTGAAACATGCTGATGTAGCAATTGAATTCAGCATGCCTGCTTGTGTAATTGGAAATATTAAGAAATGTTTTATGGCTGATGTCCCTGTGATAGTTGGTACTACCGGTTGGAATGATAAAATTGGACAAATCAGAGATGAATGTATCAAGAATAATCATGCTTTGATGTATGGTTCAAATTTCAGCATCGGCGTTAATATATTTTTTGAAATTAATCGTCGTCTGGCTCAGTTGATGAATGATTTTGATGAATACAATGTTACTGTTGAAGAAATACATCATATTACAAAACTGGATGCACCAAGCGGAACAGGTATTTCTCTGGCAAATGATATTTTGAAATTAATTCATAGAAAAGAAAAATGGATCAATTCAAAAACAAATAAACCGGAAGAGTTAGAACTTGTATCGAAAAGAATTGAAAATGTTCCCGGAACTCATATTATTACATATGAAAGCGACGTAGATACCCTTGAAATAAAACATACAGTTAAAAAGAGGAAGGGACTTGCAATTGGGGCTGTACTTGCTGCTGAATGGATTGCCGGTAAAAAAGGATTTTTTGAAGTGAGAGATTTTTTAAATATTTAATTAAATTTAATATAATATGAGTGTTGCAAAAGTTGTTTTTATTTTAGGTGTAGTATCATCTATTATTGGACTTTGGAAGATTTTTGAAAAAGTCGGATACAAAGGATGGTATGTGCTGATACCTGTTTATAATTTGTATATATGGTTGAAGATTATCAAAAAACCAATCTGGTGGTTTGTTTTTTTAATCATACCTTTTTTTAATTTTTTTATGATCATGTTAATGATTGTTGAGTTGGTGAAGTGTTTTTTGAAATTTAAGTTGGGACAACAGGCATTAGCTGTCTTGTTTCCTTTTGTATATTTACCTTTTCTGGGTTTTTCGGAAAATGAAAAATATGTTCATCCCGATAATCGCCCTCCCTTTAAGAAAACGGTTGTTCGTGAATGGGTAGATGCAATTATTTTTGCTGTGATTGCTGCTACAATTATTCGTACATTTTTATTTGAAGCGTATACGATTCCAACTTCTTCAATGGAGAAAACGTTGATGATCGGTGATTTTTTATTTGTGAGTAAGATTGCCTATGGCCCTCGCGTACCAATGACACCAATCGCTTTCCCATTTGCACACCATACATTGCCTTTAACTCAATTTACCAAATCATATGTTGAGTGGATCAAGTTGCCCTATAAAAGGTTCAAAGGGTATACAACCATAAAACGGAATGATGTTGTTGTTTTTAACTATCCGGATGGTGATACGGTCGCTCTTTATAAACAGAATCAAAGTTATTATCAGCTTTGTCGGGATTATGGCAGGGAGAATGTATGGGATCCATATTTTCAAGACCCTTGCGGACCTGTTGTAGCACGCCCTGTTGACAAACGTGAAAATTATATTAAAAGATGTGTCGCACTGCCTGGTGATACCTTGCAGATTGTTGATCAGGAAATTTTTATCAATCATCACAGGACAAATAAAGGGATTGGTTTGAAACAATATCAATATCTGGTCTCTACCAATGGATCTCCGATCAATCCTTTACAAATACAAAATTTAGATATTACGGATACAGTGCTGATGTTTCCTAACGGGAAATTATTGATGACCCTTACTGATGAAGCAGCTAAACAATTGAAAGAGTCCACCAATATTATTGAAGTAAAAAAAGTGTGTGATAGCATTCGTGAATTTCCTAAAAGCAAAGTTTTTCCATATGACAAAAATTTTAATTGGACACGAGATAATTTTGGTCCGTTTGTTATTCCAGAAAAAGGAACGACTGTTAAAATAAATATAAAGAATATTGCATTGTATGATAAAATCATTGTGAATTATGAGTTGAATAAACTTGAGATCAATGGTGGTAAGATATTCATCAATGGAAAAGAAACCGATTCATATACATTTAAAATGAATTATTATTGGATGATGGGGGATAATAGGCACAATTCTGCCGATTCACGTTTCTGGGGTTTTGTTCCTGAAAATCATATTGTGGGTAAGGCCGTATTTGTTTGGTTGTCGTTGGATAAAAATCGTTCATTCATTAATAAATTCAGGTGGAATAAAATGTTCCGATTTATTCACTGAAAAATAAATTCATGAAAATAAAATTTGTTTTTTTCTTCATTAGTTTATTATTCTTGTTTTTTCGTGTATACTCTCAAGAAACACAAAATGTATTGAAGTATAATTATCTTGGTGTTATGCTTGGAAGTTACAATCTGGCTTATGAAAGAGTACTCGATAATGAATCCTCTTTACAACTTTCGCTTGGGTATAGAAATTATTCTTTTCCTTATAATGTGTCCAAAGATACCACCTTTAAATATGATGGGTTTACTGCAGTTGCAGAATACAGATGGTATTTAAAACCTATTAAAAGAGTGGCACCTGCCGGATTATACATTGCTCCATTTGTTCGTTATGGTTATTACCATGAGGGCTTAAAATTTGCAAAAACACCTGAGTATGACTATACATATCGTATTACATCATGGAGTGGCGGATTGATGGGCGGTTATCAAGCAGTCATAGCTAAAATGGTTGTATTTGATTTTTTTGTCGGATTACAATACAAATCGAAAAATGCTAAGATTGTTTTTAAAAATCCATCAGCATATAATGTTACACCAGCAAATTATTCTAAGAAATTTGGTTCTCAAATTGATAATACGATATTAGATTATTTTCGCATAGGTGTCAATGTTGGAATTACATTTTAATTTAAACACACTATTAAATTGAATCTTTTTTTTCAAATAATTAATTATTTAAACGAACTGGATCATAAGTTGTTTTTCATTATTAATGGATTTCATAATACGTTCTTTGATTTTGTTATGTTTTGGTTAAGTAATAAATTAATCTGGATTCCATTTTATATTTGGTTATTGTATCTGGTGATAAAAAATTTCAAAAAACAATCTTATGTAATAATTGGAAGTGTTGTTATTTTAATAATCCTTACGGATCAAATATCAAATCATTTATTTAAAGATATTTTTCAGCGTTTACGCCCTTGTCATGAATTAGGAGATAAAGTTCATCTTGTTTTTAATTATTGTGGCGGACAGTATGGGTTTATTTCTTCTCATGCTACCAATTGTTTTGGATTAGCAACATTTGTTTCATTGCTTCTTTATAAGAAATTTAATTTTATTTTACTTGTAATGTTTTTTTGGGCTTTTGCAGTGTCATATAGTAGAATTTATTTAGGACAACATTTTCCCGGAGATGTTTTAGGGGGCGGATTATGTGGTTGTCTGTTGGGTTTTTTAATGTTCAGGTTAAATGCAGTCCTTGTAAAAAAAAATAAAATAATTGTTGAATAAATTAATAATTGATTTATATTTGCACTCCGATTTTTAAATAAGGGCGCTTAGCTCAGTTGGTTCAGAGCACCTGCCTTACAAGCAGGGGGTCGAAGGTTCGAATCCTTCAGCGCCCACCA
>CAYVNP010000082.1:0-12970 GCA_964452905.1 uncultured Bacteroidales bacterium | reverse complement strand
TTTTTAAATTTTTAAACGTTATGGCAAAAGAAAAATTTGATCGTTCCAAACCACATGTTAATATAGGTACTATCGGTCACATTGACCACGGTAAGACTACTTTAACTGCGGCAATTACTTTGTGTCTTGCTGAAAAAGGATTTTCCCAATTCAGATCATTTGACTCAATTGATAATGCTCCTGAAGAAAAAGAAAGAGGGATCACTATCAACACTGCGCACGTTGAATATTCAACGGTAAACAGACATTATGCTCACGTTGATTGCCCCGGTCACGCGGATTATATCAAAAACATGGTTACAGGTGCTGCTCAGATGGACGGCGCTATTCTTGTTGTTGCCGCTACTGATGGTGCCATGCCTCAAACACGCGAACATATTCTTTTAGCACGTCAGGTTGGTGTTCCTCAGATTGTTGTTTTTATGAATAAAGTTGATATGGTTGACGATGCTGAAATTCTTGACATTGTTGAGATGGACATCAGAGATCTTTTAACATTTTATAAATATGATGGTAACAATATTCCAATCATCAGAGGTTCTGCATTGGGTGGATTAAATAAAGATCCTAACTGGATGCCGAAAATTTATGAACTGATGGATGCGGTTGATGCATTTATTCCAATTCCACAAAGAGAAGTTGACAAACCTTTCTTAATGCCAATTGAAGACGTATTTTCAATTACAGGTCGTGGAACAGTTGCTACCGGTAAAATTGAAACTGGTGTGATCAATTCAGGTGATCCGGTTGATATTATTGGTATGGGCGCTGAAAAACTGAAATCAGTTGTAACAGGTGTTGAAATGTTCAGAAAAATTCTTGATCGTGGTGAAGCCGGTGATAATACAGGCCTTTTGTTAAGAGGTATTGATAAAGATCAGATCCGCAGAGGTATGGTTATTGTTAAACCAGGTTCAATCCATCCACACAAACATTTTAAAGCTGAAGTGTATATTTTGAAAAAAGAAGAAGGTGGTCGTCACACTCCATTCCATACAAAATATCGTCCACAGTTCTATTTCAGAACCACTGACGTTACCGGTGAAATTTCTCTTCCACAAGGAGTAGAAATGGTTGTTCCCGGTGATAACTTAACCATTGAAGTAAATTTAATTGCAGAAATTGCAATGGATAAAGGGTTAAGATTCGCTATTCGTGAAGGTGGAAGAACTGTAGGTGCTGGTCAGGTAACTGAATTATTAGATTAATATAAAAAATTAAGGGTATCTCTTCAAAAGGGATACCCGAAATTTCTAATATTCATTTACGGGTGTAGCTCAACTGGCAGAGCGAAGGTCTCCAAAACCTTAGGTTGGGCGTTCGATTCGTCCCACCCGTGCTAAAATATTGATGAGATGTCAAAAATAGTTAATTATATTAAAGAATGTTATGACGAATTGATGAATAAAGTGTCATGGCCAACATGGGCTGAATTACAAAGCAGTGCTATTGTTGTGTCGATTGCATCATTAATCTTCGCAATAGTTGTTTTTGTGATGGACCTGGCATTTAAGAATTTATTAGATCAGTATTATAAAATGTTTTAATAAAATGACACTATCTCGTCAATCAATTTTAATTATATGAGTGAAGTAGAAAAAAAGTGGTATGTCGTCAGAACGATCAGTGGGAAGGAAAAAAAAGTCAAGGAACAGTTGGAAAATGAAGTGAATCGTCTGAACATAAAGGATTATATCAGCCAGGTTATTATCCCCACTGAGAGAATATATCAAATCAGAAAAGGAAAAAAGATAAGCAAAGAAAGAAATTTTTTTCCGGGATATATTTTAATTGAAGCTTCACTTGTCGGTGAAATGACACATATTATTAAAAACACACCGAATGTTCTTGGATTTCTTGGATCTAAAAATGAACCAGTTCCTTTACGTCCTCAGGAAATAAACAGAATATTGGGTAAGGTAGATGAAATGTCGGAAAAAGGGGAAGAGATCAATATCCCATTCATGATCGGTGAAGTGGTTACAGTAATAGACGGTCCTTTTAACAGCTTCAGCGGTGTGATTGAAGAAATCAATGAAGAAAAGAAAAAATTAAAAGTAATGGTGAAAATTTTCGGTAGAAAAACACCTCTTGAATTAAATTTTACACAAGTAGAAAAAGAATAGAAAATTTATAATAAAATGGCAAAACAAGTTAGTGGTTTAATTAAATTACAGATACGCGGTGGTGCAGCTAATCCAGCTCCTCCGATCGGTCCTGCATTAGGTGCAAAAGGTGTAAATATCATGGAATTCTGCAAGCAGTTCAATGCCCGTACACAAGATAGTGCCGGTAAACTAATACCCGTTATTATTACTGTTTATCAGGATAAATCATTTGATTTTATTCTTAAAACACCTCCGGTTGCTGTGCAACTATTGGAAATGGCTAAAGTTAAATCCGGATCCAAAGAACCGAACAGAGATAAAGTGGGTTCAGTATCATGGGATCAAGTAAAAACCATTGCTGAAAATAAAATGGCAGATCTCAATGCATTTACGGTTGAATCAGCCATGCGAATGGTCGCTGGAACTGCACGCAGTATGGGTATTTCCGTTTCAGGAAAATCTCCATTTGCAGAAAATTAAACGTACTATTATTTAATCAGGATATATAAATTCATAGCCCATGAGCAAGTTAACCAAAAACAGAAAAGCATCTATAGATAAATTTGACAAAGATAAATCTTATACTTTGTCAGAAGCTGTCAGTATAGTTAAAACAATAACCAAGACTAAGTTTGATTCATCCGTTGACGTGGATGTTCGTTTGGGTGTTGATCCCAAAAAAGCTGATCAGATGGTACGCGGTATAGTGACTCTTCCCCACGGAACAGGTAAAACGATTCGGGTTTTAGTATTATGTACACCTGATAAAGAAGAAGATGCAAAAGCTGCGGGTGCTGATTTTGTTGGATTAGATGATTATATTGCAAAAATCAAAGGTGGATGGACAGACGTTGATGTTGTTATAACCATGCCAAGCATCATGCCGAAAATAGGCGCTATCGGAAAAATTTTAGGTCCGCGCGGGTTAATGCCTAACCCAAAAACCGGTACAGTTACCATGGATATTGCCAAAGCTGTTAAAGAAGTGAAAGCTGGAAAGATTGACTTCAAAGTAGATAAAGCCGGAATTATTCATGCATCTGTTGGAAAAGCATCATTTGATGGCGAAAAATTAACCGAAAATGCAAAAGAGCTGTTACAAACCATTATAAAACTTAAACCTGCTTCCGCAAAAGGGACATATGTAAAAAGCATATTTATATCAAGCACTATGAGCCCTGGGGTAAAGATTGAAACAAAATCTTTATCTGTTTAAGTTACTATTTTTTTGAATAAGACGAAATACTAAAACATGAAAAAAGAAGGAAAAAATCAAATAGTAGACTCACTGGTTGATGACCTGAAAACAAACAATCATTTTTATCTTGCCGATATTTCTGGTTTTAATGTTGATAAGGTTAACAAACTGAGAAGAACCTGCTTTAAGAAAAAAATCAAAATTAAAGTAGTTAAAAATACTTTACTCCGAAGAGCATTTGAAACGATTGGAAACGACTATGATCAGTTGTTTGATACACTGAAAGGGTCAACCTCAATCATGTTTACTGAAGTAGGTAATTTACCTGCACAGATTATTAAAGAATTTAGAAAAGAATTTGATAAACCAATTCTTAAAGGCGCTTATGTTGAAGAAACCGTATATATCGGCGACAACCAATTAGACGCTCTGGCAAATATCAAATCGAAAAATGAACTTATTGGCGATATTATATTATTGTTACAATCACCAATGAAAAACGTTATTTCAGGACTTCAAGCTTCCGGAGGTCAGAAAATTTCAGGTATTGTGAAAACTTTATCCGAAAAATCAAATTAAAATCAGTTATTAATATTAATAAAAAAACGTACAGAAAATGGCAGACTTAAAAGCATTAGCAGATCAGTTAGTTAATTTAACAGTAAAAGATGTTAACGAATTAGCTAAGATTCTAAAAGACGAATATGGTATCGAACCAGCAGCAGCAGTAGCTGTAGCAGCTCCAGGTGCAGCTCCAGGTGCAGCAGCAGTTGAAGAAAAATCAAAATTTGATGTAATTCTTAAATCTGCAGGTCAGCAGAAATTAGCTGTGGTTAAACTCGTGAAAGAACTAACCAGTTTAGGTTTAAAAGAATCAAAAGAATTAGTTGACGGTGCACCTAAAGCAATTAAAGAAGGTGTTGATAAAAATGAAGCTGAAGCTCTAAAAACTCAATTAGAAGAAGCAGGGGCAGAAGTTGAAATTAAGTAAAGTTAAAATTTTTGTTGCCTGTTTTAATTGGTAATCCAGGTATATAATAAACTGCTATCTGTAGTACTTACAGATAGTCAGTTTTTTGTTATTTAATAAAATTGATTTTTTAACTTAAACTTAATAATCGTGAATAAAAAAACACATTTGAACGAAAGAATCAATTTCGCATCAACTAAGATACAATTCGAAAATCCCGATTTTCTTGATATTCAGTTGAAATCCTTTCAGGATTTTTTTCAACTGGACACGAATCCGGAAAATATTAAAAACGAAGGATTGTATAAAGTTTTCAGCGAAAATTTTTCGATCACGGATGCACGCAATAATTTTGTCCTTGAGTTTGTTGATTATTATATTGATTCTCCCCGTTATTCCATTGAAGAATGTATCGAAAGAGGATTGACTTACAGTGTGCCTCTCAAAGCAAAATTAAAATTGTATTGTACCGATCCCGAACATGAGGATTTTGAAACCATTATTCAGGATGTTTATCTCGGTGCCATTCCTTACATGACACCTAAAGGAACATTTGTGATAAATGGTGCTGAAAGGGTTGTTGTTTCTCAATTGCATCGTTCACCGGGTGTATTTTTCAGTACAAGCCGTCATCCCAACAATACACAATTATATTCAGCCCGCGTCATTCCTTTTAAAGGTTCATGGATTGAATTTGCAACTGACATGAATAATGTCATGTTTGCTTACATTGACCGTAAAAAGAAATTACCTGTAACCACACTGCTTAGGGCAATAGGTTATGAAAGTGATAAACAAATTCTTGATGTATTTGGATTATCCGAAGAAGTTAAAGTTAGCAAGTCTGGGCTGAAAAAAGTCATTGGACGAAAATTATCAGCCAGAGTATTGAAAACATGGATTGAAGATTTTGTTGATGAAGATACAGGTGAAGTTGTTTCAATTGAACGAACAGAAATTATTCTCGATCGAGATGTAATCATTGAAAATAATCACATTGATCTGATTTGTGATTCAGGTGTAAAATCAATTCTTCTACACCGTGATGACATGGGTGCTGTTGATTATTCAATCATTACCAATACATTGCAAAAAGATACAGCTAACTCTGAAAAAGAAGCTGTTGAATATATATACCGCTTATTACGAAATGCCGAACCACCCGATTATGAAACAGCTAAAGGAGTCATTGAAAAATTATTCTTCTCTGATAAAAGATATGATCTTGGTGAAGTCGGTCGTTTCAGAATTAATAAAAAATTGGGATTAGATATTCCAATTGAAACACGAATATTAACCAATCAGGATATTATTTCAATTATCAAATATTTAATTGAATTGGTTAACTCCAAAGCAGATGTTGATGATATTGATCACTTGAGCAATCGACGCGTCCGAACTGTTGGCGAGCAATTATATTCTCAGTTTGGTGTGGGGCTCACCAGAATGGCAAGGACAGTCAGAGAACGTATGAATGTTAGAGACAATGAGGTATTCTCTCCGACCGATTTGATCAATGCTAAAACATTATCTTCTGTTATTAATTCATTTTTCGGTACAAACCAGTTATCTCAATTTTTAGATCAAACCAATCCTCTTGCAGAAATAACTCATAAAAGAAGAATATCTGCATTAGGACCAGGTGGTTTATCCAGAGAAAGAGCAGGATTTGAAGTACGTGACGTTCACTATACGCATTGCGGACGCCTTTGTACTATTGAAACTCCCGAAGGACCAAATATCGGTTTGATTTCTTCATTGTGCGTTTATGCCAAAATAAATGAACTCGGGTTTATTGAAACACCTTATAAAAAAGTTGAAAAAGGACGTGTTGTTCTCGAAGAACCTCCAGTATATTTAAGTGCTGAAGAAGAAGAAAAAAACACTATTGCTCAGGCAAATACTCCTATAAACGAAAAAGGGAATATTACCGAGAAACGTATTAAAGCTCGTCATTTTGCCGATTATCCTATTGTTGACGCAAAAGATTTAGATTACATTGATGTAGCACCTAATCAAATTGCATCTATTGCTGCATCTTTAATTCCCTTCCTTGAACATGATGATGCTAACCGTGCATTGATGGGTTCAAACATGATGCGTCAGGCTGTTCCACTTTTAAAACCGGAAGCTCCTGTTGTTGGTACAGGTCTCGAAGCAAATGTTGCAAGAGATTCAAGAGTTTTGATTACTTCCGAAGGGCACGGTGTAGTTGAATATGTTGATGCTAATGAGATTGTCATCAGATACAACAGAACTGAAAAAGAAAAGTCAGTTAGTTTTGATGATGATATTAAATCATATAAACTTACAAAATTTACCAGAACTAATCAGAATACGTGTATTAACCTCACTCCTATTGTAAAAAAAGGTGAAAAAGTTGTAAAAGGTCAAATCCTTTGTCAGGGTTATGGAACAAGCAATGGTGAATTAGCACTTGGCAGAAATCTGAAAGTAGCTTTTATGCCTTGGAAAGGGTATAACTTTGAAGATGCTATTGTAATTTCAGAAAAAGTAGTTAGAGAAGATGTATTTACGTCCATTCATATTGAAGAATATTCATTAGAAGTTAGAGATACCAAAAGAGGAGTCGAAGAATTAACCAGTGATATTCCGAATATCAGTGCTGAAGCCACTAAAGACCTTGATGAAAACGGTTTGATCCGTGTGGGTGCCGAAGTGAATGAAGGAGATATTCTTATTGGTAAAATTACTCCTAAAGGTGAAACTGATCCTACCCCGGAAGAAAAATTATTACGAGCTATCTTCGGCGATAAAGCAGGTGATGTTAAAGATGCTTCCCTAAAAGCTGCTCCTTCTGTCAGAGGAATTGTAATTGATAAAAAATTATTCTCAAGAATTATCAAAGACAGAAAAACTAAAGTTCGGGAAAAAGACATTATTGATCAGGTAGATGAAGTGTTTAAAAAAGAAGCCCTTGACCTTAAAACTAAATTAGTTGACAAACTAATGGAATTTGTGGGTGGTAAGATTTCTCAAGGCGTTTATAATAATTTTAAAGAAGTATTAATTGATAAGGGTGTCAAGTTCACGAATAAAGTTTTAATGAATGTGGATTATTCAAATATTAATCCAAACAAGTGGACTACTGATAAAGACAAAAATAATTTAATTAAAGAATTACTTCACAACTACAATATTAAATATAAAGAACTTTCAGGCAAATTCAGCCGTCAGAAATTTATGATTATGGTTGGTGATGACCTACCAAGCGGTATTGTTCAGCTCGCCAAGGTATTTATTGCATGGAAACGAAAATTAAAAGTTGGGGATAAACTAGCAGGACGACATGGAAATAAAGGGATTGTAGCTAAAGTGGTACGTGAAGAAGATATGCCATTCCTTGAAGATGGTTCCCGTGTTGATCTTGTTCTGAACCCATTGGGTGTACCTTCTCGTATGAACCTTGGACAAATTTACGAAACTGTTCTTGGATGGGCAGGTGAAAAATTAGGTTTGAATTTTGCTTCACCAATCTTTGATGGTGCCACTGTTGAGCAGATAAATGGATACATGGATAAAGCCGGATTACCACGTAATGGACGTGTTCAACTTTATGATGGATGTAGTGGCGAAGCGTTTGATCAAACGGCAACTGTTGGAATCATTTATATGATTAAACTACACCATATGGTTGATGATAAAATGCATGCACGTTCTATTGGCCCATATTCACTCATTACCCAACAACCTCTTGGTGGTAAAGCACAGTTTGGTGGTCAACGTTTCGGTGAAATGGAAGTCTGGGCTCTTGAAGCCTTTGGTGCTGCTCATATCCTTCAGGAAATCCTGACAATTAAATCAGATGATGTGGTAGGACGAGCCAAGGCATACGAATCCATTGTAAAAGGTGAAAATTTCAGCACACCTGGAATACCTGAATCGTTCAATGTTTTGGTACATGAATTAAGAGGGTTAGGTCTTAACATCTCTTTTGAATAATAATTATTTTTCGACTTTATTTTAATTAAATAAAAAAACAAATTCATATGGCTTTCAGAAAAGATAGTTCCATAAAAAAGAATTTCACAAGTATAACTGTAAGTTTGGCTTCTCCTGAAATGATTCTGGAAATGTCAAGCGGTGAAGTATTAAAACCGGAAACGATCAATTATCGTACCTATAAACCCGAACGTGATGGTTTATTTTGCGAACGAATCTTCGGACCTGTAAAAGATTGGGAATGTCATTGCGGTAAATACAAACGAATTCGATACAAAGGTATTGTATGTGACAGGTGCGGTGTTGAAGTGACTGAGAAAAAAGTTAGACGCGAACGAATGGGACATATTAAGCTCGTTGTTCCCGTTGCTCATATCTGGTTCTTCAGATCTTTGCCAAACAAAATTGGTACATTGATCGGATTAAATTCTAAAAAATTAGATACGATTATTTATTACGAAAAATTTGTTGTCATTAATCCAGGTATCAAAGCAAATGACGGTATAAAATATCTTGACTTTTTATCCGAAGAAGAATACTTTACAATTATTGATGCTCTTCCTAAAGAAAATCAGCATCTGGATGATGATCATCCTGATAAATTTGTTGCTAAAATGGGTGCTGATGCACTGTACGATCTATTAGCAAAACTCGATTTGGATCAATTATCATTTGACTTAAGATACAAAGCAAATACTGAAACATCTCAACAGCGTAAAGCCGATGCATTGAAAAGATTACAGATTGTTGAATCATTCCGGGATGGTCAGACACGAATTGAAAACCGCCCTGAATGGATGATTGTGAAAGTAGTTCCTATCATACCGCCCGAACTACGTCCTTTGGTCCCTCTGGATGGCGGACGTTTTGCTACTTCTGACCTGAATGACTTATATCGCCGGGTGATCATCAGAAATAACCGTTTAAAACGTTTGATTGAAATTAAAGCTCCTGATGTTATCTTACGTAATGAAAAACGTATGCTTCAGGAAGCTGTTGATTCATTGTTTGATAATTCCCGAAAAGCAAGTGCTGTTAAAACTGATTCAAACAGAGCTTTAAAATCCTTGAGTGATAGCTTAAAAGGGAAACAAGGTCGTTTCCGTCAGAACTTACTTGGTAAACGTGTTGACTACTCCGGTCGTTCGGTAATTGTTGTCGGTCCTGAAATGAAACTGCATGAATGCGGCTTACCAAAAGAAATGGCTTCTGAATTATTTAAGCCATTCATCATTCGCAAAATGCTTGAAAGAGGAATTGTAAAAACAGTAAAATCAGCTAAAAAAATTGTAGACAGAAAAGATCCCGTTGTTTGGGATATTCTTGAAAGTGTTTTAAAAGGTCATCCTGTACTGCTGAACCGTGCTCCTACTTTGCACCGTTTAGGTATTCAGGCATTCCAACCAAAACTGATCGAAGGTAAAGCAATCCAGTTGCATCCTTTATCATGTACAGCTTTCAATGCCGACTTTGACGGTGACCAGATGGCGGTTCATGTACCATTGGGAAATGCTGCTATTCTTGAAGCCCAACTATTGATGCTTGCATCACACAATATTTTGAATCCTGCCAATGGCGCACCTATTGCTGTACCTTTACAGGACATGGTTTTAGGATTTTACTATATTACCAAAGGCCGAAGAAGTGAAAAAGGACATCCTATGAAAGGTGAAGGAAAACATTTCTTCGGACCTGCTGACGTTATAATGGCTTATAATGAAGGCGCTATTGACCTGCATGCATTTATCAAATTAAAAGTTAAAATATTCGAAGAAGGTTCGTTAGTTGAAAAACTAATTGAAACAACTGTAGGCAGGGTTCTTTTTAATCAGCATGTTCCGGAAGAAATTGGATATATTAATGAATTACTAACCAAAAAATCACTTCGTGAAATCATCAGTGATGTTCTGAAAAAAGCTGGTACAGCTAAAACCGCTCAGTTCCTTGATGATATCAAAGGTCTTGGTTTCCGTATGGCATTTGAAGGTGGACTTTCATTTAATCTGGATGATGTTAAAATCCCTACCGTAAAAGAAAAATTAATAGAAGATGCTCATAAAGAAGTTGAAGATGTAATGAATAACTACAATATGGGTTTCATCACGAATAATGAAAGATATAATCAGATTATTGATGTCTGGACTCATACCAATTCTCGTCTTACACATACAGTAATGAACGAATTAAGTAATGATAATCAGGGATTCAATCCTGTTTATATGATGCTTGATTCAGGTGCCCGAGGTTCAAAAGAACAAATTCGACAGTTGGCAGGAATGAGAGGGTTGATGGCTAAACCACAGAAATCCGGTTCAATCGGTGGTGAAATTATTGAAAATCCTATTATCTCAAATTTTAAAGAAGGATTATCTGTCCTTGAATATTTTATTTCAACTCACGGTGCCCGTAAAGGTTTGGCTGATACAGCACTTAAAACTGCTGATGCAGGTTATCTTACCCGTCGTTTGGTTGACGTGGCTCAAGATGTTATCATTACTGAACCTGACTGTGGTACGTTACGAGGACTTCAGACAAGTGCTTTGAAAAAAAATGAAGAAACAGTTGAAACACTTTACGACAGAATTCTTGGAAGAACAACTCTGCATAATATTTATCATCCTCAAAGTGGCGAACTCATTGCTGCTGCCGGTGATGAATTAACAGAAGAAATTTGTGCTAAAATTGAAGATTCTCCTATTGAATCTGTAGAAATACGTTCAGTACTTACGTGTGAATCACGTCTGGGTGTTTGTGCTAAATGCTATGGCCGTAATCTGGCTACTGGTCGTATGATTCAGAAAGGAGAAGCAGTAGGTGTTATCGCTGCTCAGTCTATTGGTGAACCCGGTACTCAGCTTACTCTTCGTACATTCCACGTTGGTGGTGTTGCAGGTGGTCTTGCAACTACATCTAAGATTGTTGCTAAACATGAAGGAATCATACAAATTGATGAATTACGTTCTGTAAGCTATAAAGCAGATGATGGTTCTTCCTATGAAGTAATTATAGGACGTTCTGCTGAAATGAGGATAACAGATGAACATACAAATATTGTTTTAACAACAAGTCATATTCCATATGGAGCTCATTTGTATATAAAGAATGGAACTAAGGTTAAGAAAGATCAACTTATTTGTGACTGGGATCCCTATAACGCTGTTATTATCTCAGAACAATTCGGTAAGGTTGCATTTGAAAATATTCAGGAAGGTTTTACTTTCCGTATTGAATCAGATGACCAAACAGGTTATCAGGAAAAAGTTATTATCGAATCACGTGATAAAACAAAAAATCCTTCCATTCATATTAAAGACAAAAAAGGAAAAGAGATACTCAGGAGTTATGACTTACCTGTTGGTTCACACATTATTGTTGAAGAAGGTAACGAAATCAAAGCAGGTGATATTATTGTAAAAATTCCGAGAGCCATTGGTAAATCAGGTGATATCACCGGTGGGTTGCCAAGAGTAACAGAATTGTTTGAAGCAAGAAACCCTTCTGATCCTGCTGTTGTTTCTGAAATTGATGGTACCGTTTCTTTTGGGAAAAAAATAAAACGAGGTAATAAAGAAGTAATCATCACTTCCAAAACCGGTGAACAAAAAACATATCTCGTCACACTTACCAAACAAATACTTGCTCAGGAAAATGACTATGTAAAAGCCGGTACTTCCCTTTCTGACGGATCGATTACACCTACTGATATTCTTGCTATCAAAGGACCCACAAAGGTGCAGGAATATATTGTGAATGAAGTACAGGAAGTATATCGTCTGCAGGGCGTAAAAATAAATGATAAACATTTTGAAGTAATTGTTCGTCAAATGATGCGTAAGGTTCTTGTTGATGATCCGGGTGATACCCGTTTTCTCGAAGGACAACTTGCCAATAAAATTGATTTCTTTGAAGAAAATGATTGGATATTCGGTAAAAAAATAGTTCTTGACGCAGGCGATTCGGGCTTAAAACCTGGACAAATCATCAGCGCCAGAAAATTAAGGGATGAAAATTCAACGTTGAAACGAAAAGATAAAAAATTGATCGATGCCAGAGATACTGTTCCTGCTACGTCCAGTCAGATTTTACAAGGTATTACTAGAGCATCACTACAAACTAAGAGTTTCCTCTCTGCTGCATCATTTCAGGAAACAACGAAAGTACTTACCGAAGCAGCTATCAGCGGTAAAAGAGATGATCTCCTCGGATTGAAAGAAAATGTTCTCGTTGGACATTTAATTCCTGCAGGAACCGGATTAAGAGATTATGAACGTATTCTGGTGGAACCTTCTTATGATAATGCATTATAAACATGACTAAGATTAATAATATTAAATTATTCTACATATGAGTGATAAAAATCAACCTGCGGAAAATCAATTAAAGATTGAAATCAGCGATGACGTAGCAGATGGACTATATTCTAATCTTGCCATTATTTCACATTCTAATTCGGAATTTGTTATTGACTATGTTATGATAACACCGGGTGTTCCTAAAGCAAAAGTCAGATCACGCATTATTCTTACGCCACAGCATGCAAAACGTTTGCTCAGAGCACTGAATGAAAATATTGCAAAATACGAATCATCCTATGGCACGATCAGCGAGACTGAAGCCATTAATACATTACCAATGAATTTTGGTGGTCCAACTGCTATGGCTTAATAAATTTCAGCTAATAGTCATAAAAAAAGCGAAGAATATTCTTCGCTTTTTTTATGACTATTTAAT
>CAYVNP010000081.1:0-13943 GCA_964452905.1 uncultured Bacteroidales bacterium | reverse complement strand
GTAAAAAAGGAAACGCCAGTAATAACCAGATAAAAAGAAAAATATAATGTTTGACTGAATGAAATATATTTTTCATAAATTAAAATCTGAAATAAATAAATGGATTAAAACCAAAAGCAGTAATCGAACTGATAGAGAATGTAAGGAGGAGCAAACTAATAACACTTAAAGTGAAATGTCTTTTATTATTATAAATCCCGACATAAATAGCATCCTGAATTTTTTGTCCTTGGGGTAAGTAAGCAAAAAATGCAAATAAAGTGGCAATGAGAAAGAACGTAATAAATTCAATATCAAACGAACTGTTTTTGTGGTGAAAAGAGAACATGCGTTTGAGGAAAGTCAGAGCGTCAGAAAGTTTTTCAATTCTGAAAAATACCCATCCGATTACAACAATAAAAAAAGTTATCAGTGTGCTTAATAATTTTCCTAATCGTTTATAGATTTTTAGCAGAAAACCTCTTTCAAGTATTAAAAACAACCCATGATAAGCTCCCCAAATGACGAAACTCCATGAAGCCCCATGCCATAATCCCGAAATTAAAAATACAAACCATAAATTAAAATATAATCGTTTTTTAGATGAAACACGATTTCCGCCCAAAGGAATATAAAGATAATTACGCATCCAGTTACCCAATGTCATATGCCACCGACGCCAGAATTCTGTTATACTTTGTGAGACGTATGGATTGTTAAAGTTTTCTGGAAATTTAAAACCAATCATTTTTCCAATTCCGATTGCCATATCCGAATATCCTGAAAAATCAAAATAAATTTGAAAAGTATAAGCTAGAATTCCTGTCCATGCAGTATATGTATCTATTCCTGTATAATTCATTGAAAAAACAGTATCTGCCTGTAACCCCATTTGATTAGCGATCAATACTTTTTTGGCTAAACCAATTACAAAACGGTAGAATCCAATCAAACGGTTATCAATCGTATCATTTTCTGTTCTGTCTGTAATTTGATCAGCAATTTCATGATATCGAATGATTGGTCCAGCTATGAGTTTTGGGAAAAGAATAATATACACCTGATAATCCCAGAAATTATCCAATGGTTTATGAACACGCCTGTATACATCAACGACATATGTAATTGTTTCAAATGTGTAAAAGGAAATACCAATAGGTAAAATCAATTTAGTCCAGTGAACTCCTGAGAATCCAAATATTGAAATGATCTCATTGACATTTTCAATAAAAAAATTTGAATATTTGAAATAACCGAGCAAACCTAAATTTACAGAAACTGATAATGTAAGCATTAACCGACGATGCAAAACCGATTTAGTTTGACACATCCATTTTACTAAATGAAAATCTAAAAAGGTTGTACCTAGTATAACAAATATGAATCGGGGGGCTCCCCAACTATAAAAAAATATACTGAATATTAAAATGACCAGATTTTTATATTTCTTATCCGCCAAATAATAAACCAATAAAAAAACAGGAAGAAAATATAAAATAAAAACAATGCTGCTAAAAACCATACAAGTTCAATTATTAAGTGTGCAATTTATAAAAAAAAGCAGAATTAATTTTATCCGAAACATAAATATGTGAAAAATAAAAATACTTCAATAGGGATTTTTTTAGGAATTGGGGAGTTTTTATAATTTGAAAAGAATTAAATAAACTTAATTTTTTTTGCAGCAAAAGTACTCATTTTAATGAGAAGCCAACCATGTTTGAATCGGCTGATCTGAGTAGAGCCATATTCACGATCTTTGTAACGTACAATGATTTCAGTGATTTTTAAATTTAGTTTAGCCGCACCGAATAATAGATCAAAATCTCCGAATGGATCAAAATCTCCAAAATAACTGCGGTTGGCAACTATTTTTTGGTATGCGTCTTTAGTTAATACTTTTGTTCCACATAACGTATCTTTTAAGCGTTGACCTAATAAATATGTAAAATACACACCGAAAAATTTGTTCGCTATCAGATTCAATGTACGCATAGCTTGTTTTTCCATAGGATAAACAAGGCGGCAGCCATTGATGAATTCTCCCTGATTGTTGCGAATAGCATTATAAAATTTTGGAAGGTCTTCGGGAGGAGTTGTAAGGTCAGCATCGAGAATCATGAAAATATCTCCTTTAGCTATGTCAAATCCTTCTCTGACAGCATTGCCTTTGCCTTTGCCGCTTTGCTTTATTACGTTTATATTTTTTTCACTATATTTGTTTTGAACGGATAACATTTCTTCAAATGTTTGATCTGAAGAATTTCCTTCAACAAAAATGATTTCTTGTGATATGCCGAAAGCAGGAAGACGTTTAACTGCATTTTCAATATTGCCCTTTTCATTTCGCGCAGGAATAATGATTGATACACTATATTCTTTTGGGGATTCAGAAACCGATCGTGCAATAACAAAATTAATCAGACAAAGTTGATTGATCAATGGGAGGTTACCTATAATTTTATTGAATATAAAATTAAGAATAGGAATATACTTGGGAAACAGAATTTTTTTATTCGCTTTAATCATCTGAAATCCCTCTAGTTCCAGAAGGTTTTCAATATCATTTAAAGACAACCAATTTTGTATGGGTTGTTTTTTCTTTAGTCCGATATATTCACCCATTCTTAATAGGGGCTCCCATAAATAATTATAAAACGAAATTACGACTCTTGTTTTAGGAGTTGTAAATTTTTTAATGTTTTGTATCACTTTTTGAACATCCCATAAACTTGTAACAAGATCGGATAAAATAATATAATCAAAGGTTTGATCTATGTGTATTTCTTCAATATCACCATGAATGAAATGTAAGTCGGGAAATTGATTTCTGGCAATTAATAACATATTTTCCGATAAATCAATACCTACTCCATAAGATGGTTTAACTGCATGTAACAGTTCTCCTGTTCCACAACCAATTTCTAATACGGATGAATTTTGAGGAATAAGAAATGAAAAATAAAATTCAATATACGAATGATAAAACTGATTTCGCTTTTTCCATTTTTTTCTGGAATTAGCTATTGATTCAAAATATTCAACAGAATCTTGTTTGGATAGATTCATAGTTAATTTACTTTTAAAAGGTTGCTTAACGTAAACGACAGATCCGTAAATAATATTTTAGGATTAGCATTTCTTTCAATATGGAACAAGGCCTGATTGAATTCATGGCTGAAAAAATTAATATTATTTATATTTATAAAAGTTGAAAATTTCTGAAGAAATGTATTTTCTTCTTCATTGGATTTAATAATCGGAACCTGTTGAAAATTATGAATTAGAATTTCATGTATGATCATTAAAGAATATTGAAATAATCTTTTTTGTTTTTCTCTACCCAACGTTGAAACGCCATTGATAAATTCATTTAATTGCGTTATATTTATATTCAGACATAATCTCATCCAGTTTCTGAAGGTGTTAAAATAAAAAATTTCTTCCTGATCTTCACTGATAAGATTAATTGCTTTAATATAATTTCCATTGGATTGAAGAGCAATTTTTTTCGCATTGGGTTCATCAATATGGTGTTTGATGACTAACTCATGAACCAAAGACGGAATATCCAATTTCGGAATATGAATCAATTGAGTTCGCGATCGAATTGTATTCAGGATGATATCCTGATTTTCCGTAATGAGTAAGAATAGCGTTTTATCAGGAGGTTCTTCAAGTATTTTCAATAACTTAGGTGATGCAGCATGAAATAATTTTTCAATCATCCAGATAATAACCACTTTGTATTCTGATTCATACGATTTCATGCTTACATGTCGTAAAATCTCATTGCAATCTTCAGCATAAATTATACCTTGCTTATTTTCAATATTTAATTTTTCATACCATTGGTTTAACGAGATATAATAATTATTTTCCAGTAAAGCTTTGCGCCATTCAGGTAAAAAATCTTTACTGATAGGTTTTGAACTTTTACTATTTGTGATAGGGAAGATAAAATGCAGATCAGGATGAACGAGTTCATTGTATTGAAGGCATGATGGACATTTACCACACGAATCATCTATGGTTTTATGCTCGCAATTGATAAATTGAGCATACGCAATGGCAAGAGATAACTTTCCACAACCTTCAGGTCCGGCAATTAATTGAGCATGACTAACTCTGTTTGAATAGACCGAATGAATTAATCTTTTTTTAATATTATCCTGACCGATTATTTGGTTGAATTGCATAACTAATAAAGAAGTAAATCGCTTATTTTTTTAAGGAATTATATATTTTTCGCAGGAATAAATATAATTTATTACCGAATTGTGGACCTGCTATTTTTAAAACCAGTTTGGTGAAATTTTTTGCAGTATCAAACAACCAATATTTTTTGTCTGTCAACAAAGCATGATAATAACCAGCTTCTATTGCCAGATTAATGGCTTTCAGTTTATCATCATACGTAAAATCAGGGGTTTCAAATACAATTCGCGGATTGATTTTATGGTATTGTGAACAATCCACATCTGTTAACATTCTACCATGTTCCTTGACAAATGTAAATAAATCACTGTCGGGATAGGGGAGTGCCGTATAAAATTCAACAACTGATAAATTTGAATTGTTCGCAAAATCAATAGATTCTTTGATTGTTTCCAATGTGTCACCCGGATTTCCAATCATAAACTGACCTGTTACATCAATCCCGTTTCTTCTTAACATCTGTATACCATCATATATTTTTTCTTTTGTGATGTGTTTGCTCATACGTTTGAGCACTTCGTTATTTGCGGATTCAATACCGATGCTGACACAATAGCAACCGGAAGCTTTCATTTTTTTTGTAATTTCTTCATCAATACGATCAACACGAATAGAAGTACTCCAGATAGGATTCAATCGGGATGCAATGAGTTTATCACAAAATTCATGAACACGTTTTAAATCAATATTAAAGCTGTCGTCATTGAAAACAAAAGGTTTGTTCCCGTAATTTTTAATCAAAAAAGTAATTTCATCAATAATATTTTGTGCAGATCTTTTTCTCCATCGGTTGGTCCAGATCGAACGCGAATTACAAAACACACAGTTAAAAGGGCATCCACGGCTGGTTGTCAGGCGATGCTGTGGATATTTATTCATTTTAAATAATTCAAATGCAGGAAAGGGGATGTCGTCAATTTGCTGAATGACTGATCTGATGCCATTAATAACGATTTGAGAAGACTGATCCCTGTAAAATAAACCATCAATCTGTTGAATGTCTGATTGGTCTTTCAGGTGTTTGATCAATTCATAAAAAGTGACTTCACCTTCACCTGAAACAGCAAAATCAAATGGTTTATGTTTGAGAACATCCGATTTGACAGTAGATACATGTGCGCCACCAATACATATTGGTGTGTTAGGAAACTTTGTTTTATAGTTTAATGCAATCTCCAATGCTTCATCAAAAACCTGACTGGTTGCAGTAATACCCAGTAAATCAAATTTTGTATTTAAGAATTTTTCCTGATCTTTCAGTGTATCTATTCGGGTATCAAGTAAATCAAATTGTAATGTATTATCCTGTTTTATTGCATATGAAGCAAGATAACCTAATCCTATATGGATACCGGGATATTTAATTAATTTATTTGGATTAATAAGTCCAATTTTCATATACCTGCTGTTTGATTCATGGCTCAAAGTTAAATTTTTTTAGCTATTTAAAGGTTTTATCAGAGATTTTGAAAATTTATTCAATGGTTAGTTCATATATTTCACCCTGTATATCATTTTTCGGAAAGGGTATATTTTCTTGGTCAAACGGAGTACCCGGCCACCATTTTGTGTGATGGAATTCCTGTGTAATAATCATTAACATTTGATTATTGGGTATGGATGAAATTTTATGATTCACATAACCCACAACGCGCATATTATTTTTAGATGGTCCGATACGCCAAATTATTTCAGTCGGTTCCCAATCAATCTGAAAATAATAAAAATCGGATCCAAATAATTCATCATCATTTTCATAAACTTTTTCTGAAATTGCTTTTGTCCATTGATCCCAACGATGTGTGTTAAAGATTTGATTCTTATATTTGATTGTTTTGCACCCTGCATTAAAATTTTCAGGTTCCCAGCAAGCCATATCCCAGTTGGTACACGCAACAATAATATTTTGTAAATTGTTTTTAAGTTCGTCCGGTAGATTTTTATTCCAGTCAAATATATCATATTGATTTGTCTGGCTATTAAAATAAACAGGTGGAAATTGATAGTCGGGGCAATAAGGAACAGTTTTTAAAATTTCAAAATCAATCTCGGAGTAACTAGTGTTTTTTGAACGTGGAGAATCTTTTACATCGTAATAATTAGGATAATATCCTTCTTTGTTGCAATCTCTCCGAATATTCCATTTGTCGTTACTATGTGTTATCAGCCAAATAGCATTGGTGAGTCCATTCCAGAGACCATTTTTATTTAGTATTTCAGAAAGTTTTGCTTTGATAGTAAATTTACCATACGTAAAACCATGCCTGGTAATGATGCCAACATTTTCTTTTTTCCAATCACCATAGGTAGATTTAGGATTTTTAATAATCACTCTATGTTTGACGGGGTCATTGATAATCGTTTGACAGGGATGTTTTGCAATGGTTGGTGTTGTTCGGATCAATTCTTCTTTAGAATAGAAATGTTTATTCCAGTTATAATCCATCAGTGAATAATTATCGTTCAGTACATCAGCAATGACAGGAATATTACCGGCTACTGTTTCCGGATTGATGGAGTGAACGAACTGTGAAAAAATGGCATTCTGATAAAGATTGTCATTTTGCCCGCAATCATTTCTGAAAAAGGGCTTGTTCGAATCATCATAATAACCGGGATCAATATAAATACCTGCATCAATATCAGGTTTGCCAATAATTTTAAGTGTGTTAGCTGATTTTATACAATTAGTATTGGATAATTTTTTACCGTCCCCGTAAAGAAAATAAAAATAAGGATTGTAAAAACGATTGCTGTGTAATTTTGAAATATCTGAAATATAATCCGGAATAATTTTATGTTCAACATTCTCTTTGGTTGTAACAATGACCATAAAACTATATTCCCCAACTCTTGGATTTCTTTTCCAACGATCATTGATATTGTTTTCAAAATATCTCGTTTCATTTCGAGGATTACCAACTATACGGAATGAGTCTTTAATTGAAACATATTCGTTTTGATTAGTAATAACAGGAGTTTGTTTAAATTGAATGGAGCAATCTTCCCAACTTCCGTAAAAATTTTCACCGGCATATATGTTTTCTTTGGTCGTATCGGATGCATCCCATTCTTGAAATTTATATGATTCATTCTGATAATAAATTTTATAAAAATAGGATTGTGCTTTTTCAGAACTGTTTTTTATGGAGAATTCAAATGTAAAATAACCGTTTTTTATTTGACCTGATGAAGGAATTACAAATCCATTGATCGCATTTTTGTAGTCAAGATAAATTGCTTTATTGATAAAGAGATTATTGTTTATCTTGAAGTATTCATTCGTATGCCAGTTTGATAAAGGAATAAAGTCTTTAATGGAAAATAATTTATTTTTCTGTTCATTAACATCCTTCGTTTGTTGGCATTGAGAAAATGAAAAAACGATGAAAAATAATAATTTAAAATATGAATTAAAAAATGCTTTCATTTTAAGTTATTTTATTAAATCAGGGAACGTAAAGTTGAATAGAATTAGGCAGATAATTGAGATTCTGATAATCCTTGCATGATTTGCAGTCGAGATTTTTATTTTTACAGTTTCGCATGATGGTTAATAGAGAAGAAGTTTTTTTAGTTACAAATTTTCCGGGGATTAATCTAAGTAATTCATAATATTTAGGGTTTTGATCTTGTTTAAATCCGGAAAAATCAATGTTTGATTCAATAACATATCCTGTTTTGTTGAATTTAATAAGTTTCAGATCATATCTCCAATCTCTGTTATATCTTAAGATTTCATCTGTTTCATCTTCATCAAAATTACCAACAAGAATCTGGTCGGTAGTTTTCAATGTATCGATTCCTGAAGTAATAGGTGGGGCAGGGTAAACGGACTCAAATTTTTTAGATGCTGTATTATAATGGTAAATATCATAATTTAATTTTCCGGAAGAATTATTTTTAACTATGGATAAAATCTGAATTTCATTTTGTTTCAGAAAACTTCCTTTTATTAGTTGAAACGAATTTTTATTCTTATTCCATTCATCTTTTATGCCCGATGAAAGAAGAGTCCAATGATTAACAGAGAGTTTGTAAACATCATAGGTGCCGTTATCGTTAATCAAAAGAAGTTCAGCATTACCATCATGATCAAAATCCCCTGACATCTTGGACGAAAAATTCGTTGAGGATAACTTCTCTGCTGTAATAATTTTAAAACTGCTTGAATTTAATTTACTTAAAACTGCCATTGGATTTTTGGGACTTAAAAAAAGAATTTCATCCGGTTCATTTCCTGCAAAATTATCAACAAGGATATCATCGGATGTAAACGTATTTATAGGGGATGTGAGATTTTGGATTAATGAACGCCGGAATGTTTTTGTAGGTTCGAAAAAGGAATATATTTCAGCAGAAGTCTTATTGAATATAAAAATATCGTCAAATTTATTGTTGGTCAAATGTGCCGTGAAAAGCTGTTGATAAGGTTTGATTTCCCCGGTAACAGTATTTTCATTATTGATTAAGTAAATTGAATTTTTATTTTCAATATTGAATTGTTTAAAAAAATGAAAAGGAAAAGGAGGCAGATTGTTATCAGATGGCTTAAATGACTCAGCCGTAAGATCGCAATACGTTTTTTGACCAAAGCGTTCTGACTGATTTCCGAACACTACGGTAATATCATCAATAAGAATTTTACTGTCACAATTATTCCAAAAATATAATTTTATGGTATGTTCAGGTAATATTTTTAAATTAGTTAATTCACCAATTCCACTGATTTTAGTCCATTTCCCGATGGGTATTATCTGATTGTCCAAACCTACGCCTTTCCAGAAAATGGTTTTATGATCTTTGTCTTCAATTGTAAGAACTAAAGCAAATTTTAGCTCACTGGTATCCGACAAAATATTGATCCATGCACTGATTCCAACATTTTTAATATTTTCTCTATCAAGTTTTGAAACAGAAATTTCAAAAGATGGATTAAACGTGTTTTTGCCGTAAGATAATATACAACGTTTTCCTGAATATGAATTTTGAGCATAACTGCTAGGTAATTGTGAATCTTCAAGGTCATAGAAGAATGTATTTAAAGGGTGTAAGATGTTAATATTTCTGAGTTCATTATGGGTTGATTTTGCTTCTTTAACAGGTTGTTTCAGCATTAATTTTGTTTCAAGAAAATCAGAATATATATTAGGAATATTAATAGAAAGAATAATTAAGATAAAGATTATACCTGAATAAAATATGATTTTTTTTGTTTTTAAGTAGTTTGGTAAACTATTTTCTTTGTCAAACATTAGTAATATAAAAGTAAGGATTATTAGTACCAATAGAGAGAATATGTAATAATTCTGAAAATTTACTAATGGCCAAAAAATGATTAAAAACAGAAGATATAATGCAGGACTGAATTTTTTAATAGATGCCAAACAAAATTCCATTTTGTGTATCAACGAAAAAAAAGTAATTAGTATTATTAAAAACAATATTGTTCCACAAAAAAATAAAACAGGATATAAAATCAAACGTTGATGGGAGTCGAAACAAAAAGAATGAATACCGGTCTGAAACAATCTGAAATTGCAGTGTTCAAAAAGCAATTTATACTGAAAGATTAGTTCAGTTAAATAGGATAGACCAGAAAATAAAAGAATTGTTTTATAATTTTTAATGGAGTATTTAATAATTTGTTTAAACATGAATACTTTACTATTTTGATTTTTGTGCAATAATAAACATTATATCGAATGTATTAAAAGGAATATTTAAATTTTCAGGAAGACAAGAATAGATGTGAGATAAGAGTTTGTTGGGCTTTTTATTCAAAATACATAATGAATAGAATATTTGCTTCATACTCCTATATATTGGAGGATATGACACAGACAGGATATTAAATCCATGTTGTTTTAAAAATAGAGTCATTGTTTTTTTTGAAAAATAATGCAGATGTGTTGGGGGGTGTATCAAACGCCATTTGTTTTTTTGAAGACGAGGAACTAAGCGGTCAATATCGCCGGTTGTTATATATAGGCGCCCTTTATCTTCGAGTTCTGAATATATTTTTTTCATATAAATATCTGGTTGGGATAAATGTTCAATAACATCCCACATAAAAACATCCGATACTGTTTTTGAGGGTTGATAATTCAGATAATTAATACAAACAAGATTCTGATTTAATTGTTTTTGTCCGTATTCAATTGCATGTTCAACTATGTCAATACCTTTATATGTTGCAAAGGGAAATTTTTTCGTAAATATTTCGGCAAAAAAACCATAGGCACATCCAATCTCAAGGACAGAAGACATCTCTTGCTGAGGAATGATCGAAATTATTTTTTTTAATCTTTTTTTGAAATTTTTCTTAAGAGCATTTTTCTCTTTTAAATAATCAAGATATTCTTCTCCTTTAAAATAGTTTTCGGAATAAATATTTTTTAAATCATGATCACTGACTAAAAGGTTAGCCGTAACAAATCCGCAAGAAGAACATTTTAACAAGGTTTTATTGTATATTTCAATAAAAACAGATTGTCCGCACACAATACAATGTTTATTGAGCATGTTAATCTGTAATTTTATTTTCAGTAGTTTCTTTTATTAAATAAATGGGTCGTGATTTCGACTCATTAAAAACCCTCGCTAAATATTCACCAATTATTCCGAGACTAAGTAATTGAATACCGCCGATGATCAAAACACTTACCAGTATTGATGTCCAGCCCTGAACAGTTTTACCTTCGTAATAATTGATTATCCCGTAGATGGCATAAATAAAACCAATGATGAAAACGACCAACCCTAAATAAAAGGAAATGCGTAAAGGTTTTGAGGAGAATGAAGTGATACCATCCATTGCAAAATGAACCATTTTACGAAAGGTATATTGTGATTTCCCAGCAAAACGTGGAGAACATTTGTAATCTATAATTGTTTGATTAAACCCAATCCATTTGATAAGCCCTCTTGTGAAACGTTCTCTTTCAGGTAAACGAAGAAATGCCTCTACACTTTTTCTGTTCATTAATCGGAAGTCAGCTGATGCAGATTCAATTTTTATATCTGATAAAAAGTTGATCAGTTTATAGAATAAAGAAGAAGTGATCTTTTTAAACAAACCAATTTTTTCAGAATCAATCCGTCTGGTATTCACAATATCAAATCCTTTTTTGTAGGAGTTATACAATTCAGGAATCACATCCGGCGGGTGTTGTAGGTCAGCATCCATTGTGATGATAACATTTACTTTTGCATTTTCAATCCCAGCAAGCAGTGCAGTTTGATGTCCGAAATTTCGTGACAAAGATATACCTGAAACTTGTACATCGGATTTACTTATTTGTTTGATTATCTGAAATGAATTATCAATACTCCCATCATCAATAAAAATTATTTCATATGAAAGATGTAAAGATTTAATCACAGCATTTAATTCGGAATACAAAACGTCAAGATTTCTTTCTTCGTTATATACCGGAATAATTATCGAAATATCAATGTTGGTATTTATATTCATTTATTTTATAAGGTAAATTAAATGTATAAAAAAGATGTCTATTTTTATGTTAATTTTAACTGCTGTAAAAGTAATTATTTTTTATCAATTAAATCCAATATGAAGTATCCGTCAATTGAACCGGCATTTTTTATTCAGAACAGGAAAAATTTCATTAAGCAATTAAAATCTCATTCAATAGCTGTGTTCAATGCTAATGATGAATTCCCAAGGAACGGAGATCAGAATTTCTCCTTTCGTCAGAATTCAGATTTGTTTTATTTGACCGGTATTGAACAGGAGAAAACAATTTTGGTATTAGCTCCTGAAAACAATGACCCACAATTCAGGGAAATCATATTTGCTTTACAAACAGATGAACACCAGTCAATTTGGTATGGAGCAAAATTATCAAATGAGGAAATTAAAAACATTTCAGGGATATCTGCAATTTTCCCATTGGATAAGTTCAATGAAATTTTTGAAAAAAATTTAATCAATGCGGAATTTGTTTATTTAAATTCGAATGAAAATAGCCGGTTTTCAACTGAAGTACCTTATCGAGATCAGCGTTTTGCTGAGATGATCCAAAATAAATATCCTATTTTTAAATATGAAAGTTGTGCTCCTATTTTAGCAATTCTTAGACCGATCAAATCTTCAATAGAAATCAAATTGATGTCAAAAGCATGTGATATTACCGAAAAAGCATTTCGACGGGTGTTGAAAATGATTAAACCCGGACTCAGAGAATACGAAATTGAAGCGGAGATTATCTATGAGTTCATCCGGTATGGTGCTGAAGGACATGCATTTCAACCTATTGTTGCTTCCGGAATCAATGCAACTTGTTTGCATTATTCAAAGAATGATCAGGTATGTAAAAACGGAGATCTCCTGTTACTGGATTTTGGTGCTGAATACGCCAATTATCCTGCTGATCTTTCCAGAACCATTCCGGTAAATGGAAGATTTTCTAAACGACAAAAACAATGTTACAATGCAATTCTGAAAATTCAAAAACAAGCAAAAGAAATGCTTGTCGCAGGCACTAGCATTGATGTATATCATGCCAATGTGTGTGAATTAATGGAGGAAGAAATGATAGGTTTAGGTTTGTTCACTTTACAGGATGTTAAAAATCAGGATATGAATAATCCGCTTTACAAAAAATATTTCATGCATGGAACATCTCATTTTATTGGGTTAGACGTACATGATCTGGGTAGTAAACAAGAACCTTTAAAACCAGGGATGGTACTTTCCTGTGAACCGGGCATATATATTAAAGAAGAAGGTATTGGTATACGTCTTGAAAACGATATATTGATAACTGAAACTGGTCAAATAGATCTTTTAAGTCATGTTCCTATTGAACCGGAAGAGATCGAAGATTTAATAAATTCCAAATAATTAATTTAATTTCAATATGGATAGAATAATATTCTTTAAAAATAAAAAAATTCATGCACGAATTGAAGGAGAAGGAAAACCATTAGTATTGTTGCATGGATTCATGGAAACACTTGAAATCTGGAAGAATTTTTCAACCGCATTATCCAACGGTTTTAAAGTTGTTACAATTGATCTACCCGGACATGGCGAAAGTGAAATGATTGAGTTCGTTCATTCTATGACATTAATGGCTGATGCAGTGAATACGGTTTTAGTGGATTTAAACATTGAGGATTGTGTAATGATAGGTCATTCAATGGGGGGGTACGTAGCCCTTGAATTTGCTGATAAGTTTAAACAAAAATTAAAAGGACTTGGATTATTTCATTCACATCCTTTGGAAGATAGTGAAGATATTAAATTGAACAGAGAACGTATGATAGATACAGTACGAAATGATCATTTTGGTTTTATCATGCAATTTATTCCTGCTTTATTTTCCCGGAAGAATGTTGAAGTTTTTTCTGCAGAGATCAACCAATTACAAAATAAGGCAAGCAACATGAGTTCTGAAGCTATTATTGCTGCTATTGCAGGAATGAAGATGCGAAAAGATTTCGCACTACGTTTAAAAGAACTGGATATACCTTTTTTGGCGATACTTGGCAAGGATGATGTTAGAATACCCATGGAAACAATGTTACCTTATTTTTCTTTTCCTTCAAAATCATGCATTTTTGTTTTGGATAAAGTAGGTCATATCTACTGGAAGAATGAGCATATAATTTACTCATTTGATCAAAATTCATCAATCATTATTCGTGCCAATAAGGAAGATTACAAGCTATCATATAACAGCAAATTAAAGATTAGCGAATAAATATAATTAATACAT
>CAYVNP010000080.1:0-14230 GCA_964452905.1 uncultured Bacteroidales bacterium | reverse complement strand
TAATAAAAAAATCAACATACAAATTATCGGACTATATTTTATTTATAATTGGTATTAATTGATGTATGTAATTAATATTATTATAGAATATTTTTTTACTTGGGAATTTATTCATATCCTAAATAAGTTATTTAAAGCATGCAAAACAAAAATATACTTATAACAGGTGTTTCAAGAGGGGTTGGCCTTTATCTTTGTAAACGGTTTGCATCTGAAGGAAATAAAATTATAGGAATTGATTTAATTTCCGAGATAGATATTAATCCTGATCTAAAACAATTATTATATCATTATTATTCTTTTAATCTTTCTCAAATTGCAGACATTAAATTTTTAGTAAAAAGAATAATAGAGGAAAACACTGAAATACATGTATTAATCAATAACGCTGGGATTAAATCTTTTAAGCTACTTGATGAGTATACGGAAGATGATTTTGTTTTGATTAATAAGATAAATTTTCTTGCACCAGCTATTTTAACGAAACATTTTATTCCATATATGAATACACAGAAATATGGAAGAATTATTAATATGGCTTCTAATGCTGGATTTGAAGGGTATTCCAATGGAGCTGTTTATTGTTCTTCAAAGGGTGCGATTCATTTGTTTACACAGTCCGTTGCATATGAGTTATCAAAGGGGGTTACAATAAATGCAATCAGTCCTGCTACTATCGCTACAACCGAATTTTTAAGTGAAAATCAAGATTTAGATCCTAAAAAATTTGTTCAACCAGAACAAATTTATAAAAGGATTAAAAAAATTATTAATAGTGAACTAAATGGTAAAATCTTTCCATTAATCTCAGTTCGATTAATGGTGAAATATTTAATAAAGGATTTTCAGAAATATTTAAACTGGTTTTTTAGATTTTAATACATGAAACATGATCATTCAGTAATAGTGCTAGGATTATATTTTCCCGGTATTGATATAATCAAAGATTTTAGAAAACGAAAGATTCGTTGTATTGGAATAGACTGTTATTCTAATGTGCCGGGATTATATCTTAGAAAAACACAAACATTTATTTGCCCCGATCCTGATTTGTTTGAAAGCAAGTGGGTTCAATATTTGTTAAATTTTGCAAAAGATGATGTGAATAAGCCTTTGCTAATGATCACGTCTGACAAATTTATTTTACCAGTACTGAAAAATGCAGAATTGTTGTCGAAATATTTTATTTTTAATCATTCGATTAATAATTCAATTGAAAAATTAATGAGTAAAAGTGGTTTGGTTGAGGCAGCCATAAAATCAAACGTATCTATAGCTAAAACAATATTTTATACAAATAATAACATATTTTTGAATCAAATTGATCAAATAAGTTATCCTTGTTTAATTCGTCCGGCATTTGGAAAGAAATGGTGGAGTGAACCATTACGATCAATTGTAGAAAAAAAGAAACTAATACTTGTCGAAAATAGAAATGATCTTGATAAATGGCTTAAAAAAATAGTACCTTATGATTCTGAATTAATGATTCAGGAAATGATACCTGGTCCTGATGAAAATCTTTATTATTTAGTAGTTTATATAGATAAAGATCAAAATTGTTTAGGTTATTTTTGCGGTCAAAAAATTCGTATTACACCAATTCATTTCGGCAGTGCTTCGTTTATGATAACTGTAGATTCCGAACCAGTTTTTAATGAAGCGTTAAGATTATTAAAAGAAAATAATTATTGGGGACCTGCCGGTGTAGAGTTTAAAAAAAATGAAAAAACAGCAGAGTTCAATTTAGTTGAAATTAACACAAGGTTTGGTTTATGGGATGTTATTGGAACAAAACTTGGAGTAGATTTATTTTATCAGGCATATCTTGATTTAACAAATCAGCATCCATTACCGCTTATTCCCCGAAAAATTAATTATAAATGGATATCTATAACCCGAGATTTAAGTACATTCATAGCTTATCGTAAAGAAAAATTAATTACAACTTTTGATTGGCTAAAGTCATTCAAAGGAAAAGTTTATTATGCAGATATTTATTGGACAGAACCTAAAATTATGCATTTTCTTTATACGAAGAGAATTCTTTTATATGTGTCAAAAAAAATAAATTTCATATTTTTTAAATTTTCCAATGAATTTAAACCAATTAAAAAATAATTTTTTATGTTTGATTTTATATTTTATATTACGAAAAATAAATTACCAGAACGAATTCGTTTTAATCAAGATACTACTGAAAAATATTTAAAAGAGATTCCTTATCAAGAAGATATTCAGTTTGGTATTCATTATGTTTTTTCATCATTGAAACATAAAGAAAGCGTATTTAAAACTGAAGCTATTTATTCAGGGAGAAAAGTTATTGTTTTAGGGAATGTATTTACAACTCGAGATTATGCATATAAACAAAATTCCAAACCAAAACGAGTTACTCCAGATGATATTTTACAGATGTACATTGAACATGGAGATTCTTTCATAAAAAATCTTAAAGGAGTTTTTCTAATTTTGGTTTTAGATGATGAAAAATCACAATACTTAGTTTTTAGTTGTAGAAGCGGACTATATGATGCTTACTATTATATTGGTTCGGAATTTGTTTTAATTTCCACCTCAATTGAATCTATATTGAAGTTTCCTGGAATACCTACTGACATTGATCCTGTTTCTTTGATTCAGTTTTCAGTTTTTGATTATCCATTAGGTGAACGAACCTTATTTAAAAATATAAAACCTTTTCCTCCATCATCTGTTTTAACATATAATCTTTTGGAATATAATTTAAGTCAATATTTTGACTATAGTCAATTACTTAATCAGTCGTTTACGCTTTCATGGAAAGAAACTTTTTCTCAAGCACCAGATTTATTTAATGAATCAATTGATTTGTTATGTGAAGGGCATGAAAAAATTTGTGCTGCGATTACTTCAGGTTTTGATAGTAGAACTAATTTATCACGACTTATAAACTCCAACAAGGATATTTTGTATTATTCATGGGGGATGAAGGGGAGTGTTGAAATTACAATTCCTGAGTTAATTTCATCAAAAACAGGTATTAATTATACCTCTATATTATTAAATGAGGATTTTGAAAAAAAGTATGATTATTTTGCTAAACAATCAATATACTGGTCAAGTGGTAAGGCAACTATCAGACGTGCCAACCATAATTATAGTTATTCAATTCTTTCAAAACATTCCAGTCAGGTTGTAACAGGTTTATATGGTAGTGAATTAATCAGACCGGTAAATGCGTTGGGGCATATATATAATAAAGAATTTATAGATGTTTTATATTCTGAAAATCAAATTCAGACAATTAAAGATGTTTATAAAGCTGAAAAAAATAAATTATTTATTAAAGATGAATTTCTAACCCAATTCGAGGATTCGTTTTTAAGTGAAACTGTTGTTTTTTTTAACTCTTTAAAATTTCTTGGTCCTGTTTATAAACAATTGTATTTTTTTGCTTTAAATGAAGGATTCCGAAAATACTTTGGGCATGAACTAAATGCCTCCCGAATATATGTCAAAGTTGACTCACCTTATATTGATGATGATTTTGTTGAATTTATTCTTAAGACTCCTATTCCGGCATTAAATCTTCATGCATTTAAAAGGAATATAAAGACCTTAAAACTTGGACAGTCTTTTTATTTGCCTATAATAGAATCAAATTTTAAGAAACTTATGAAAATAAAAACAGGACGATACTATACGCCACAAAATCTTAACTCCAAACTATTCCCATTGTCTGTGTTACCTGGAATGATAAGAAAAAAAATTCATCAATTAAAATCAAACGATACTTTTAATGATAAAAAGTGGAATAACCAATTATATAATTCAAATAGAGAGCTTTGCCAATTTGAAAATGAATATTTTAATACGTTTGATAATGTTAAGGATAATATACCTGCTAATTATGAAAACAATCAACAAACAAACTGGAACATGTATCTTGCAAAACATTTTTCACTAAGGTTTTGGCTTTGTTTATGTGGATTTAATAAATAATTGAAAGGCTTATTTATGTATACTATTGGAAGTGAATTTCATAAAATTGACAGGAAGAAATGGGCTAATTTTGTATCAACTCATCCGAATGGAAATATTTTTCATACTCCTGAAATAGTAGAGTTATATACTATTACTCCTAAACAGAAGCCTTTAATAATCGTATGCTATGATCAGTCAAATGAAATAGTTGGAATTCTTTCATCGGTTATTCAAAAAGAATATAGTGGATTACTTGCCACTATTTCTTCAAGAGCCATTGTTTTTGGGGGTCCACTTGTTCTTAACAATAATCAGGAAATTGCAAGCTTGATTATTATGACTTTCAATAATTTATGTAAAAATAAAGTTCTATATAGCCAATTTCGAAATATATGGGATATTAGGAATTATTATAATATATTTATTAATCAAGGATATATTTATGAAGATCATTTAGATATTCTATTTGATTTAAAATTAGGAGTTGATAATTTATGGAAAGACATTCATCCAACACGCAGAAAGCAAATAAACAGGGGGGTAAAACGTGAAATTGAAACTAAAATAAAAGATGATTTAAATTTGGAAGAATTGAGTGCCTGTTATCAAATTTTGAAACAAGTGTATACAGATGTTAAATTACCATTTCCTAATTTCGATTTTTTTAAAAATGCTCAAAGACTTCTTTGTTCAATAGGGTATTTAAAAACTGTTTTGGCAATTCATAAACATGAAATTATTGGATTTCGTTTTTTTCTATGTTATAAAGGGCTTTTATATGATTGGTATGCAGGAAGTCTTGTATCTCATTATGATAAATATCCAAACGATATTTTACCATGGGAAATAATTAAATGGGGTGCGGAAAACAATTATAATACATTCGATTTTGGTGGTGCAGGTAAACCTAATAAACCTTATGGAGTTAGAGATTATAAAAAAAAGTTTGGTGGTGAATTTGTAAATTTTGGCAGGTATGAAAAAGTGCATATGCCATTATTAATGATATTTGCAAAGATGGGATTTAAAATTTGGAGAATACTACGAAAGAAATAAGATGAAAGAAAAAATTTTACTCGTAATTCACACACCTCCGCCCTATGGAGGTGGAGAAATACAAGCATATCATTTAAAAAATCAATTTAGCAGGAATTCAAATTATATTATTTACGATTATTCCAGACAACATCTTACGCGTTTTTTACAAGGAAGATTTAGTTTTGACAATTTAACATTTGGAGTAAAGTGGATTTTAAAAGTTTTATATTTAATAATAAAAGAAAAGCCTGCTAAAATATATTTTACTTTACCAAAAGGATTTTATGCTTTTCTTAGGAATGGTTTTATTATACTAATTGCACATAGTTTAAAAATAAAAATATTAGGAGAATTACCGGGTGTTAACTTTATATTTTTAGAAAAAAAAGGAACTTTGAAATATAAGATTGGATTATTTTTATTACGTAAAGTGGATGAGATACGATTTTTATCCGAAACCATTTCAAATGAGCATGAAAAATATATGTTGAAAAAACATATCGTGATTGATAATGGGGTTGAAATACCACAAGGTGTTCATGTAAAAGAACTTGAATTTAACCGTCCATCTTTACAATTAATCTATGTCGGAACCCTTGAATATTCAAAAGGAATTCAAAATATTATTGAAGCTGTGAAAATATGCAGTGCCGAAAAGTTGCAGATTCATTTTAATTTGCTTGGGGGCTGGGTTTTGGAATCTGAAAAAAAATCAGTTTTGAAAACTATTGAAGAATTTCAGTTGCAGGAATTAATAACATTTCATGGAATTAAAACAAATGATGCTAAATGGAATATTTTAAAAATGAATGCAATACTTGTTCATCCTACTTATTGGGATGGTGTTCCTTTAAGTATTTTAGAAGCAATGGGAATAGGGTTGGCAGTTATTTCAACATATGTAGGAGGCATACCTGATACAGTGAAAAATAATCATAACGGTATTTTACTTGGGGAGAACACACCTGAAAATCTTTTTTATGCAATTAAATATTTAAATAATAACAGACAAATATTAAAATCAATTTCAGAAAATAATAAAACTGATTTTCAAAATAGATTTGATTTGCATATATTTTTAAACAATATGAATAATTGGTTTTTAAGCTAAATGAGGATGAGTGATTTAGAACATATAAATTTTTTTGGATTAAAAATTTCTATTTTTGAAAATATCGATTTGAAAAAATATTTAATTTCTTCCGTATTAAATAAAAAGAAAAAGGTTTTATATGGTTATTCTTTGGGTTCATTTCCATACTTTAAAGATCATCCTGAAATAGCAGTTTATTCAAATCAATTTGACATTTCAGTTTCAGATGGTAGAGGATTTTATTTGTTCGCGAAATTTTTAGGTTATCCTTTAAAATCAGATTTGTCAATACCTCTCATGACGAACATGGTGATGGAACTTGCAAACGAAAATAGATTTAGTGTTTTGTTGTTGGGAGCAAAGGAAGAGGTAAATAAAAAAGCGACAGAAAATTTAAAACTTAAATATCCCAATGCACAAATTTTAGATGGAAGGAATGGCTATTTTAAAGAAGCTGATGAATCGGGTATTGTGAAATTTATAAATGATCAAAATCTGGATATTTTATTAATTGGAATTTCGTCACCTATTAAAGAAAGATTTGCTCATAAATGGAAGAACGAATTAAATGTTAAAATAATAATCCCTTGTGGGGGAGTAATTGATTTGTTTGCCGGTAAGACAAAACCAATGCCAATCATTATTAAAAAACTTTGTTTAGGTGCTTTATATAGATTTGTTCAAGAACCCAGGCGTTTATTTAGAGATTCAATAGTTTATTCATTTTCAGTTTTGTTTAAACTAATTCCTACCCTCTTATTTAAAGTTTATATTTTAAGACAAAAGAATTTTTCTATTCCTGATTTTTATCACAAAGGAATAGAAGCTCCTATCTCCGAATCAAATGAATAATATTAAAAATTGATTAAGTTTGGACTTTACAATAAAAAAATACAAGTTGCTTCTTAATGCTTTTCAGAAAGCAGGTTATAGTTTTATAACATTTGAAGGTTTTATTAAAAATAAACCATCTGACAAGACAGTTATATTACGTCATGATGTTGATAAGTTACCGGTTAATTCTTTAGAAACAGCGCAACTAGAAAACAGAATAGGTATAAAGGGTAGTTATTATTTTCGTATTGTTCCTGAAAGTAATCATCCTGAAATAATAAAAGGAATAGTTTCTCTTGGTCATGAAATAGGTTATCATTATGAAGACATGACATTATGCAAAGGAGAATATACCACAGCGATTAAAAGTTTTGAAAAAAATCTTTTATATTTCAGACAGTTCTATCCGGTAAAAACAATTTGTATGCATGGAAGTCCTATGAGTCGTTATGACAGTAGAGACTTATGGAATAAATTTGATTATCATATTTTAGGGCTTACGGGTGAACCTTATTTTGATATTGATTTCTCAAAAGTTTTGTATTTATCAGATACAGGAAGAAGGTGGAATGGAGCGAACGTAAGTGTTAGAGATAAACCTATGAATAATATTCGTATATCCGTTAATGATTATAGATATACTAACGATGTGATATCTGCCATACAAAGAGATGTCTTACCTAATTTGATTATGTTAACTGTTCATCCGCAGCGTTGGTCTGATAATCTATATAGATGGTGCAAAGAGTTTGCATTTCAAAATATTAAGAATACAATAAAGTTTTTTATTGTTAAAGTGAAAATATAAAAGTATTGGTTTAAAGATAAGCCAAATTAAATTTTCACGAAGGATTAAATAATTATTTTTATATTTTTGCAACAAGATTTATAAGTTAAACAATAATGGGTATACTATTTAAAATAAGCATTTATTGTTTAAAATAGTTAAAAAATAATAAAGGTAATTCAATAAATTAAATATTAAACTTTATATTACAATTTAAATTATATGTTATTTAATTCATTTTCTTTTCTTATTTTTTTCCCTCTCGTAACTATTATTTATTTTTTGTTGCCGCATAAGTATAGATGGTTTCATCTATTGGTTGCGAGTTGTGTTTTTTACATGTTCTTTATTCCTATATATATATTAATCTTATTTATAACTATTTTAATTGATTATTTTGCAGGGATTTATATTGAAAATACAACGGGTGTTAAGAAAAAGATGTATTTAATTTTTAGTATAATTTCAACTTGTCTGGTACTTTTTGTTTTTAAATATTTTAATTTTTTCAATACTAATTTTAAAGAATTAGCAACAGTATTACATTTACATTATCCGATACCTCTTTTAAATATTATTTTACCAATTGGACTTTCTTTTCACACTTTTCAAAGTTTAAGTTATGTTATTGAAGTTTATAGGGGTAACCAAAAAACAGAAAAGAATTTTGGTATTTATGCTTTATATGTGATGTTTTATCCTCAATTAGTTGCAGGTCCTATTGAGCGTCCTCAAAATCTTTTACATCAATTTTATGAAAAGCATTCATTTGATATAAAAAGAATAATTGATGGGTTGAAATTAATGCTTTGGGGATTATTCAAAAAAGTTGTTATTGCTGATAGGTTATCGGTTGTAGTGAATCAGATTTATAATGATCCGCATCAATATAATGGGATTCATTTTATTGTTGCAACTATATTTTTTGCTTTCCAGATTTACTGTGATTTTTCAGGTTATTCAGATATTGCTATAGGTAGTGCAAAAGTTATGGGTTTTAAATTAATGACAAATTTTAGAAAACCCTATTTTTCAAAATCAATTTCTGAATTCTGGAAACGTTGGCATATTTCATTATCAACATGGTTTCGCGATTATCTTTATATTTCGCTAGGAGGGAATAGAGTTGTAAAGTGGCGTTTATATTTTAATCTGGTTGTTACTTTTTTGGTTAGCGGTTTATGGCATGGTGCAAATTGGACATATGTTATTTGGGGTGGACTTAATGGTATGTTCATAGTTTTTGAAACTTATGCAAATACAGTTAATGTTAGAATTCCTAATATTTTCAGACGAAAAGTTTTTTTTAATCTGTCAAAATTTGGCAGGATGTTATTTACTTTTAGTCTGATTTCTATTGCATGGATATTCTTTAGAGCAAATAATCTCAAAGATAGTATGTATATTTTAACTCATTTATTTTCGGGAATCAAATATTTTATGTCTAATTTAAATGACGAAGGTTATATAAGTGGTGTTCTGAATAGTTTTGGAGTAATAAGATTTGAATTCTTTTTATCTTTTGGGCTCATTGTATTATTATTAATTATTGAATCATTTGATTTTGAATTAAGTTTTTTTGAAAAGATTAATGATTTTCCAATATATATTCGATGGATGGTCTATTATCTTATAATTGGGGGATTATTATTTTTTGGTACTTTCAATACACCTCAACAATTTATTTATTTCCAGTTTTAAATCTAAAATAATGAAGTTTTACAAATTAATTGTTTTTTCAATTCCATTTGTTTTATATATCTTTTTTATTTTAATAATTGATCCGTATAATTTTTTCAGCACTACAGGATTCATTCCTCAAAAGATTATAAGTAATGTTGCTCCTGAAATAAATGTATGCTTATGGAATTTGATTAAATATGAAAAGAACCAATGCAAATCAGTCCTTCTTGGTGATTCAAGAATGGCTTTATTGATTACAGATTCATTAAAATTAAAATATCAAAGAAATTTTTATAATTTATCGTATGCTTCCGCTTCATTAAATGAAATGATATATACTTTCTGGTATATTACCAAAAAAGTAAAAATAGATACCATCATGATTGGAATTAGTTTAGAAAAATATAATCAAACTTTTGTTCGTGATCGGGTACAAGGAGTAATATCTATCTTAAAGAATCCGTTATTGTATTTTACAAATTACAATGTACCTCAGGCATCATATATCTGTTTAAAAGAATATTATTCTAAAAAAATAATTAATTTACATAAACCGAAAGAAACTGTTGATGATTTTTGGAAATATCAAATAAATGTATCAGGGGTTAAATACTATAGTAGTTATAAGTATTCGAAATATTATCATACTGAACTTCAAAAAATTTCATCATATTGTAAAAAGAATAATATAAAATTAACTTTTGTAATTTTCCCTGTGCATACAGATTTACAGGATTTAATTAGCGTTTATAAATTAGAAATGAAAAATAAAGTTTTTATTGAAGAAATTTCTCAACTTGGTGATGTATTTGATTTTAGTTTTCAAAATGAAATTACAAAGGATAAAAAATATTTTAATGATCCATTTCACTTAAAAACTGCAGTATTTGTTAAATATTATATGCCAATTTTATTTGCAAAAGAAAAACAGATTAATGATTCATTGGTCAAATATCATACATATTAAGTGATAGAAATATCAATATACTTTTTTAAATTATTATAAATTTACAATCATGTTTAAAAACAAAACTCTTTTTATAACCGGTGGCTCAGGTTCATTCGGGAATGCTGTACTTCGGAGGTTTCTTTCAACTGACATCAGGGAAATTCGAATTTTCAGTAGGGATGAAAAGAAACAAGACGATATGCGTCTATTCTATAAAAATGACAAAATAAAATATTATATTGGTGATGTCAGGGATAAACAGAGTATTGATAATGCCATACGTGGGGTTGATTACGTGTTTCATGCTGCCGCACTTAAGCAAGTGCCTTCATGTGAATTTTTTCCAATGGAAGCTGTTCGTACAAATGTTTTAGGTTGTGAAAATGTATTAGAATCAGCTTTAGATGCAAAAGTAAAAAAAGTCATTACTCTTAGTACCGATAAAGCAGTGTATCCAATTAATGCGATGGGTATATCAAAAGCATTGAGTGAGAAGGTCATGATTGCCAAATCAAGAAATCTGATTAGTAATGAAATGGTGTTCTGTGGTACCCGATATGGAAATGTTATGGCATCAAGAGGTTCTGTTATCCCATTGTTTATTAAACAAATAAAATCCGGTGCACCTTTAACTATTACAGATCCCGGAATGACCAGATATATGATGACCTTGGATGAGGCCGTTGATTTGGTCTTATTTGCTTTTGAAAATGGAAATAATGGCGATATTTTTGTGCAAAAATCACCTGCCTGTACATTGGATATTTTAGTAAAAGCGTTATTAGAATTGTATAAAGTATCAAACCCTGTAAAAATAATTGGTACACGTCATGGTGAAAAGTTGTATGAAACTTTAGTTAATCGCGAAGAAATGATCAAAGCAACCGACATGAAAAATTACTATAGAATACCGGCTGATAACCGTGATTTAAATTATGGTAAATATTTTTCAGAAGGAGAATCTGAAATTGGGGTTACTGAAGAATATACTTCTCATAATACACATCAAATGAATATTGAAGAAACCAAGAAGACTTTATTAAAATTGAACATGATCAGAAGGGATGTTTTAGGTGAAAAAACGGAAAATGTTTATGAACCTTAAAAATTTTTACTCATCAATTGTATTTTATTTATATAGATTTTATTCCTGTTAGATTAAATAGACAAAATTAAATAATGATAAAGATTGGTATTACAGGTCAATCAGGATTTTTAGGAACTCATTTGTATAATACAATTGGGTTATATCCTGAAAAATTTATCAGAATACCTTTTGAGGATTCATATTTTGATGATCAGGAAAAACTTAGCACTTTTGTTTCACAATGTGAAGTTATTGTTCATCTTGCAGCAGTGAATCGCCACAATGAACCTGATTTTATTTATAAAACCAATATTAAACTTGCCGAAAAGTTGATAAATGCTTTGGATGTATCAGATAATTGTTCTCATATTCTGTTTTCTTCATCCATTCAGGAAGATTTTACCAATCCATATGGTCAATCAAAAAAAGAAGGTAGAGAAATGCTTGCAGATTGCGCAAAAAGAAAAGGTGCCCTTTTTACAGGAATGATTTTTCCTAATATTTTTGGTCCTTTTGGTCATCCATATTATAATTCTTTTGTTGCAACATTCAGTCATCAACTAACACATAATGAAACACCAAGAATTGATGTTGATAATAACGTTCCCCTTATTTATGTTGCAGAAGCAGTAGACAGGATTATTGATTCAATCTTGAAAAACAAAAATGAAAAAGAACTTAGAATTGCTTCAACATCAAATAAAAAAGTAACAGAGATATTAAACATTCTCCAGCAATTTAAAACATTCTATTTTGAAAAAGGAATTATCCCTGTCATAAATGGATTGTTCGAGCAAAATCTTTTCAATACTTTCAGGTGTTATATAGATTTAAAATCACATAATCCTTTTCAACTTAAATCAAATCTTGATGAAAGGGGTAGTTTTGTTGAAGTGATAAAATCAAATTTGGGTGGACAGTTTTCATTTTCTACCACCAAGCCGGGTGTTACACGTGGTAATCATTATCATATACGGAAAGTTGAACGATTTGCAGTCATAAAAGGACAAGCCAGAATTCAACTCCGACGAATAGGTACAAACGAAATTTTGAATTTTTATTTGTCAGGAAATGAACCGTCTTTTGTAGATATGCCTATTTGGTACACGCATAATATTACAAATGTTGGAGATGACGATTTATATACATTATTTTGGATTAATGAATTTTATGACCCCGCAGATACTGATACATATTTTGAACAAGTATAATTGCAATAAGAACTTTCTTTGTCAATTTAATTAATATTTTTTCATCGTTTAATATATTTTGTTTTTTAATTTATAATTGTTTTGGAGTGGAAAAAATAATGAAAAGCAATAAAATAAAAGTAATGACGGTTATTGGCACCCGACCCGAAATTATCCGGCTTTCAAGGGTAATGCCATTATTAGATCAGCATGTGGATCATATAATTGTTCATACCGGACAGAATTATGACTATGAACTCAATCAGATTTTTTTTGATGATCTGGAACTAAGAAAGCCCGATCATTTTTTAAATGTTGATACATCATCCCTTGGTTCAGCTGTAGGCGATATTATTAAAAAGACTGAAGAGATATTAAAAATTGAAAAACCGGATGCATTGCTCGTGTTAGGCGATACCAATTCATGTCTTTCAGCATATATGGCTAAACGGTTACATATACCAATATTTCATATGGAGGCAGGGAATAGATGCTTTGATCAAAATGTACCGGAAGAAACCAATAGAAAAGTGATTGATCATATAGCAGATTTTAATTTGGTTTATACGGAACATGCTCGTCGCCATTTACTTTCAGAAGGGTTATCCCATCGTCGAATCTACCTTACCGGTAGTCCCATGAAAGAAGTACTTGATTATTATAAACCAAAAATTATTCAATCAAGTATTTTAGAACAATTATCCGTTATAAAAAATAAATTTTTTCTTATTTCTACTCATCGTGAAGAGAATGTTGATAATCCCGAAAATCTCAATAAAATTATTATTGTTTTAAATGAATTATCTGAAAAATATAAACTCCCGGTTATAGTTTCTACTCATCCTCGTACACGAAAGCGATTAGAAGAGTTAAAGGGTGTCAAGTTGAATGCGTTGATACAATTTCTTAAACCTTTTGGTTTTCTGGATTATGTTTATTTACAAATGAATGCATTATGTACTTTATCAGATAGTGGTACAATCAGTGAGGAAAGTGCGATACTTTCTTTTCCTGCTATTAGTATTCGGCAAAGTATGGAACGTCCAGAAGCACAGGATTCAGGCACGATCATTCTTTCCGGATTTAATCCAGAAGTAGTTTTGAATTCAGTCAAACTAGTTATAGCAGAACATCAGAATGGAATCTGTTCTACTATTCCACAAGATTATTCAATTAATAACACTTCATGGAGAGTATTAAAACTTATCATGGGGAATTTTTCGTTAAGTAATCTTTGGGCTGGTATTAGAGATGTGAAATAATAATGTGCAGGTTTTTTTAGTTCTGACTTTCTTATCAGGATTATTTCTAACATAAACTTTCATGTCACAGAAAGTTTATTTTTTTTTCTGAGTCTATTCAGTTAATTTTTTTGTAATGTCGGTTAAAAAAATTATTTCAGTTGTAGGTGCTCGTCCTAATTTTATTAAAGCGGCTCCTGTTCATAAGGCATTTCAAAAATATAAGGATAAAGTGATCCATTTGATTTGCCATACAGGACAACATTTTGATAAAAAAATGTCAAAGATTTTTTTTGATGAATTGGAATTGATTATTCCGGGCATACTATACCGGCATTCCGGCTCAAAGTAGGCCACCTGAT
>CAYVNP010000079.1:0-14348 GCA_964452905.1 uncultured Bacteroidales bacterium | reverse complement strand
TGGCTATATTTTTTCAAATATTGATTGGACTAATTAATATTTATAATTGGTATAAGGTAAAAAGAAATGCGCCAACACGGGGAACGTTAGGACACTTTAAAATTGTTCTGTTCAAAATAACCCCGCTGGCGCAAGTCTTCGACTTGTGCCTTGTAAGAATTAAATGAGCACTAAAAAAGGCTGGCGAGTATTTCCTCCAAAGGCGGACAAGTAGCAAAGCGCAATCCTTGCCCCTGTTAGGAATACTTTTTTATATGACCCCTTCCTGCCGCTGTAAGCGGCTTTCCTTCCCCTATGAATGGAAGGATTAAGGTTCGGGTCAATAAAACCCAATTAAAACAGGTTAGACTAAATCAGAACTCTGACCTTACTTTCCTGTTTTAATCGCATGTTCAAGACATCAACCTGTTCAATCAGGTTAATGCCGGGACTTTTTCCTTTTTCAAAAGAACCAAATTTATTTTCTATCTTTAAAAATTGGCTGCCATTCAGAGTAGCCCATAGCAATAGTTTTTCAAAACGAATATCAGGATAAATACGTGAGATCGTTTTCATTTCTTCGAGGATAGAAAGCATTTGATTGGATGCAAGACTGTCAGTTCCAATTGTAATATTCATCTGTTCTGAAGGGAATGAAGTTATAACCGGTAATCTGCTTTCTATAAAAAGGTTCGCGTTTGGACAGAAACACCACCAGCATTTATCGAAATAATTTTTTGCAAAAAGGATATCTTCTTTTTCAGAATATGTATTATGAACGAAAAGGATGTGATTCTCCTTTGGAAGCCAGGACGAGATTGTCTGTAAAGGGTTTCTGCCATAAGGTTCAAGAAATGAAATATCTGTTCCAAATTTTTGTATCATCTCTGCAATCGGACCTTCCCCTTTCAAAAAGAATAAATTTTCCTCATTGCTTTCCTGATGATGAATGCTGAGAATCGTATTATTTTTTAAAGCATGTATTTTTATTTTTTCAAATAATTTTTCTGAAACGGAAAAACTGGAATGAGGGATGATTGAAGCTGAATTATTTTTTGTATTTGAACGGATTTCCTGAAATAATTTTTCAGCACGGTTGAAACTATCTAAAGAAACTAAAGGGTTAGAGCCATAAACTTCAATGAACGTATGAAAATATATATCACAATTATTTTTGATCTGAAACGTATCATTTGTATTGGATATATCACCTACAGCAACAATCCCATTCTTTCTCATCAGTTGAATGGACTGCTCGATAGATTCATGTATCTCCGTTTTATTTTTAATATTTTTTGACTGCTCCACCTGACCAATAAAATCAGCCAATCCTCCGGATGGCTTGATCATACCAGACATATATGATAATTCAAGATGACAATGGGTATTCACAAATCCGGGGCAAAGTACCCCGTTAAATTTTTCCACATCAGAAAGTTCACCTATCGACGAAGGGTTCAAAATATCAATAATAATCCCATGATCATCAACAAGCAGCACGCCATTTTTGATGGGGGGAGTTGTAACAGGTAAAATATAATCAGCAGAAAGTTTACGCATGGTATAGTCAATAAAATAAAAAACTCCTTCCTGAAAAGCAAGAAGGAGTTTTTAAATCAAAGCTTAAATGCTTTTCAGTATCTGTGGTTTGGGATATTTTTCAAATATCTTTTCAGCTTCTGCAATATCAGCATCACTGTATTCAAAATTGTCCAAGCCACCGGCAAAATATTTTTGATACGAAAATAGATCAACAATACCGTGACCACTGAGATTGAACAGGATCACTTTTTCTTTACCTTCTTCTTTAGCTTGTTTGGCTTCAGCTACAACCTGTGCAATCGCATGATTTGACTCAGGTGCAGGAATGATGCCTTCTGTGCGTGCAAACAATACGCCGGCTTCAAATGCTTCTAACTGATGAACAGATTTAGGTGTAACAATCCCTTCAACCACCAGTTGTGAAACGGTCGGCGCCATACCATGATATCTCAAACCACCAGCATGGATGGGAGGAGGGACAAAAGCATGACCTAAACTATGCATTGGCAGAAGCGGCGTGTAGCCGGCAACATCCCCGTGATCATATACAAAAGGAGCTTTTGTCAGTGTTGGGCAGGCAGCAGGTTCAACGGGATATATATCTATTTTTTTACCATGTATTTTATCAGACACAAATGGAAAAGCAATGCCTGCAAAGTTACTACCACCACCGGCACAGCCAATTACGATGTCAGGATAATCACCTGCAATTTCCATTTGTTTTTTAGCTTCCAGTCCAATGATGGTCTGATGCAGCATCACATGGTTTAACACACTGCCGAGTGAATAGCGGGTTTGCCCGCTTGGATCTGATACGGCTGCTTCCACAGCTTCACTGATGGCAATACCTAAGCTACCGGGCGTGTCAGGGTATTTTGCCAGAATATCGCGACCTGCCTGTGTTCTGTCGCTTGGGCTGGAATAACATTTACCGCCCCATAATTCCATCATCAATTTGCGAAAAGGTTTCTGGTCAAAGCTGACGCGTACCATATATACTTCGCAGGTAAGACCAAACTGACCACAGGCAAAAGATAATGCACTTCCCCATTGACCAGCTCCAGTTTCGGTTGTCAGACGTTTGATTCCAAATACTTTATTATAATATGCCTGAGGTACTGCTGTATTAGGTTTGTGACTGCCTGCCGGGCTGACACCTTCATTTTTAAAATAAATCTTTGCAGGTGTTCCCAATGCTTTCTCAAGATTATATGCTCTGACTAATGGTGACGGACGCCACTGCGTATAAATATTCAATACTTCTTCGGGAATATCAATCCAGCGTTGTGTGCTGACTTCCTGTTCAATAAGATTCATCGGAAACACCGGTGCCAACATTTCAGGTCCAATCGGATTACCATCTTTGCCAAGAGGTGGATTCATTTTAATATCAGCCAAGATATTATACCATTGCTTCGGCATTTCTTTTTCAGAGAGAATAATTTTTCTGTTTTTCATAATTCAAATGAAAATTAAATTAATATCTATTTAATGGATTAAAAGTATGACCATAAAATTAAAAAAAAATTGTTACACCCGGATTTTTTGAAAAAGATTTATCGGAATAACTTTGTTTGATGATAATTTAATAAAGCAACAAACAGAGCAGATAAAAATTTTAAATCAATCCTGCATATTAGCCAGAACACCTTTTACAAATCCAATGGATTCTGCTAATCCGGGCAATGGGTCTTTTGGATCTTTTTCAAATTCAAAGGTAATATTTCCTGAATATTTTAAATCTATTATTGCCTTGATGAATTTCGGAATATCAATGACACCGCGTCCAATCTCAATGGTTTGCCCGTTGATATCAGCGCTGGTTTCATCTTTCAGGTGGATATCCATGATACGGTCAAAATAATTTTTAAGGGCATCAGCCGGATCTTCGCCATTTCGTTGAGTGTGTCCAATATCAAGACATATCCCTATATGTTTATCCATATTTTTTATTTTATCATAAATATCCTTAGGTCCGGGATATAGTTTATCGTTCGGTCCATGATTATGGATAGCAACATTGATATTGAATTCTTTTGCTTTTGATTCAACATAGGGGAGCAGTTCAATCCCGGGAACACCAATGATTTCGGTTAATTCAGCTTTTAAGGCATAGTCAAATGCTTTATTGACTTCCTCTTTTGATTTCATATAGATAACACCTGCACCAAAGAAATTAATCCCTGCTGCATGTATTTTGGAAAGCACTTCACCGATGTATTCATTGGTTGAGTTTAAAGGTAAATGTATATCCTTTAATGCAAGCTTTGTCAAACCTAACCGTTTACACATCTCAATGGTTTGGTCCAGTGTAAATTCCCGGGTTGAGAAGGAAGCCAGTCCGAATACAGGATATTTTATCTTTGCTGAATCTATCATTTGTTTGTTGGCAAACACAGATGTAATTTTAACAAATGGAAGAGTAGCCAGTCCGATACCGCTAATTTTAAAGAGTTCCCTGCGGGTAAATTTTTTCATATCAGTTTAGAATTTTTATTTTAATATTTCTAAAAGAGACTTCATTTCCATGATCCTGCAATAGAATATGTCCTTTGTCAGCCAGTCCGAAACCAGATTTATCTTTATATTTACTGATAGCTATGAGTTTCAAAAAATCCTCACTACCTCTTTCATATTCTACGACTTTGGTATCATTCAGCCAGTGTTCTACATGTTTTCCTTTTGAAATGATACGCGCATGATTCCATTCCCCAATTGGATTCGGCTTTTTATTTTTTGCAGGAATAAGGTCATACAACGATGCAATGGTCCTATTGCCGTCCCTACCCAATTTTGCATCGGGATGCTTATCGTCATCAAGTATCTGAAACTCCAGTCCCAAAGCAGATTTTGCCTGTACACCTTCAGATTCGGTTACAAAATATTTTATTCCGCTGTTGGCAACTGGTGTTAATTTAAAATCTACTTTCAATTCAAAATCAGAATACTCATCTATGGTCACGATATCGCCTCCATTGGTTGATTCAGCGCCATCAGAAGCAAGCACCGTCAGCATGCCGTCTTTTACCTGCCATCCTTTTTCAGGAAATTTTTCTTTCCAAACTCCACGCCATCCTATCGTAGTAGTACCGTCAAACAATAATTTCCAACCTTCTTTGATTTCTTCTTTGGTTAAAGTATTAGGTAATTCTTTTATTTTATTTTTACAATTATTATCAAACGATGAAAGCAAAAAGATAACTGCAATAGCAAAAACAAATGTATAAAATATTAATATGTTTTTCATGTCTCAAATTATTTAATTATTTACGATGTATGATAATTCCTGTTAAGATCCAGATCAGGCGAAGAACCCAGAGTATGATATAAATAACAAAAGCAACTGCTATTGAAATATGTAATGTAGTTATTAGTTCTATCCATTTCGTTTTATAAATTAATATTGAACAAATATTAATAATAAAAGAAATGCAAATACAACCAAGAAAAATAAATATTTCCTGCTTCCCTTTTTTTGATATATTTATTTTTTTAATCATAAAATAATTTCTTTGGGCCAATAAATTTTATCATTTTTCTCCATGGCTTCATAACCAATTAGTGCATTAACAGTAGCATAGAAACCTTGCTTTGTAATTTCAGGAACAGGTTTATTTTCTCTTATAAATTTAACATAAGCTTCCAGAAGCAAGTCAGTCCCATCTGATAATGGATATTTGTCGAGGATGATATTCCCTTTATCTGTTGAGGGACTATCAGGAATCCAGGTAGCTCCACCAATCGGGATCGTTTCAAATACATCTTTTTCAAGTGAGTTGATCAACTGGAGAATTCCCGGTGCAGGCGGAGGGTCTTCAAAATAATATTTATTTGCTTCCGGTTCTAAAGTCCCTTTGTTTCCAAGAATTTCCTCTTCATATCCGTTGCGTTTATTTGAAAGCATGGAATCATAGATCACATGAACGCCATCCGGATAAGAATAAATCAGGTTGATATTGTCATTCATTTCTCTGCCATCATTCCAGAAATTGATACTTCCTGAACCCTGAACGTATTCAGGGGTTTTACCAAGAAACCAGTTTGCTACCTGTAACTGATGTGAACCAAGTTCGGTGATTAATCCGCGCGAATATTCTTTGTACAGGCGCCAGTTGAATTTTCTTTCAAGCAGTTTAGTGGGTGGTTCTCTGCGCCAGGAGTTGTTTCGGTGCCAGTAGGCACGTATTTGTTTTATTTGACCAATGGCATTATTTTGAATGAGTTCAAATGCTTTGAGATATTTTAAACTGAACATACGTTGATGACCAATCAGTAAGATTTTTGAAGTTTCTTTTTGTACATTCATGATCTGAATGCATTCATCAATGGTCATGGCCATGCTTTTTTCACACATCACATGTTTTCCGGCATGTAAGGCATCAATAGTCATCTTTGCGTGAAGGTAAAGCGGTGTAGCAATTACAACAGCGTCAATATCTTTTTGTTCGAGGAGCCGATGATAATCTGTGAATGTGTGTACATCACCACCAACGGTTTGTTTGGCTTTATCAAGAAAAGGTTGATAATCATCACAAACAGCAGCGATCTTAACTCCCGGTATTTTTAATAGATGAAGAAGAAGTAAACTCCCTCTGGACCCAACGCCAATCAGTCCCAAACGAACTTGGTCAGATGCACTTCTTTTATTTTCATCATGTTCTTTAATAAATGAAGACATCCAGGGCAAAGAGCCAATCACAGCGGAAGTACCGGCAATTAGACCGATGCGTTTTAAAAAATCCCTTCGTGTCTGTTCAGATGGATTGGTCATAATCTTTCTTTTACATGTTGATGATGTGCAATATCTTCAGAGTAACTGTAATCATTTATTAAACAATGAGGAAAATGGTTTTTAATGATCCATTTATTTTTGTTATCTGCTGCAAGGTAAGCTGTTGAAAGACATTCAGCTTCAACCGGTGAAGATGAAACAACAGACACTGTCTGAAATGATTTATGCGGAAATCCGGTTTGAGGATGAATAATATGTCCGAATTGTTTATTTCCTTTTGTTCTGTTCTCTGGTGTTATTCCGGAGATAGAACATGACTGATCTTCCAAATGATATTCATGAACAAAATTTTCTTTTTCTAACAGGTGCGGTATTCCAATTTTCCATCCTTTTCCGGAAGGATGATTGCCTATAGCAGAAATTGAACTATCGCCAAAACTGATGAACGCATTTTTTACATCATAATCTTTAAGAATAGGTATAATTTTCTCAATTGCAAATCCTTTACCGACAGCGCCTAAATCAATTTTGATAATTGAATTTGCAAAACGAATACTTTTTTGTTTTGAATCTAATTCAATGTGTTGAAATCCAAGATTGTTTTTAATATAATTAAAATCATTTTGTAGAAATAAATTTGGATTATATGTTTTCCAGAATTCTATCAATGGAAGTATTGAAATATCAAAATATCCATTGGTTAAAGTATTATATTTTTTACAATACAATAATAATTCCCAGAGGTCTTCATCCAGTGAAACAGAGATTCTGTAAGCATTTTCATTGATAAAATGAATCGAACTTTCCTGATCAAAAAGATTAATTTTTTTTTCAAGCTTTAAAACAATCGTTCTGATTTTGTTAAAAACAGCATCCCCAACACTATCATAAATACCAGGAATGACAAGGTCAAAACGGGTATTCATGGATAAGAAATTCCGATAAAATATTGGTTGCATAAATCGTTTTAGTTAAAGCAAATTTAAAAACATTTGGAAAAAAACAACATATTTTATTTGTTAACAAATTTTTCTTGTTAATTTTGAGAACAACAAAAGATAAAAATGAAGTTAGTCTGAAATCTAAATCTGTTTTTGCTATATTTCAACTTAATATTTAACATCTATGGATAAAACGAGAAGAGAATTTATAAAAAAAGGAGCAATGGGTTCAGCCGCCTTTGCACTTGGTAGTATTGGATTAAGTTCAACGGCAAAAAGTTTTAATAACATCATCGGATCAAATAGTAAGGTTCGAGTTGGATTGATCGGTTTTTCTGATAGAGCACGACAAGCTTTGATACCGGCATTCCTGAGTCAGGCAAATGAATTAAATTTTGAAATCGTTGCTGTTTCTGATCTTTGGAAACGCAGACGTGAAGAAGCACAAGCATACTTTTTAGAAAAAACAGGAAAACAAATTGAATTGTGTAAAAACAATGATGAACTTTATAACCGCAAGGATATTGATGCAGTTATTATAAGCACACCTGATTTTGCCCACGCTCTTCATACTATTGAAGCAGTTAAAAATGGGAAAGATGTGTATTGCGAAAAACCGTTTGCTGAAACGATGGACGATGCGAATGCCGTGCTGCAAGCGGTACTTGCCAGCAAGACTGTTTTGCAAATCGGTTCACAACGTAGAAGTGGGTCAAATTATATGGCTGCCAATGATCACATCCGTTCAGGAAAATTCGGAGATATTACCATGGTGGAACTGACCTGGAATGTCAATCAACCTGGCAGATGGCGCAGACCTAAACTGGTTCAGGAACTTAAACAAGAAGATACAGACTGGAATCGTTTTTTGCTCAACCGCCCCAAAATTGATTGGGATCCGCGGATATATCTTGAATACCGGTTGTTCTGGCCGTTTTCATCCGGAATTCCAGGTCAGTGGATGTCGCATCAAATTGACACCGTGCATTGGTTTTCAGGATACAATTATCCGCGAAGTGTTGTTGCCAATGGCGGAATTTACAAATGGCATGATGGACGAAAAAATGCAGATACTTTGACCGCTGTATTTGATTATGGTCCAAAAGAAAATATGGATAAAGGATTTCAAGTGCTTTACACATCTCGTTTTCATAATGATTATGGTGGTGTGAAGGAACTTTATTTCTCTAATGGTGGGACGCTGAATCTTGAAAAAAATAAAGTTACATCTGATGGAGGACTTCAAGAAAATCATGCAAAAGATTTGGGCATGCAAGCCAATCTGCTTTCAGAATTTACTTTACCTGATACCAAGGCAATTGCAGCAGCCAATACCGGAGCTGATTTACTAACAAACATCCATATGCGTAACTGGATGGAATGTATTAGAGATCGTAAAAAAACAAATGCCGATGTGTATGCCGGGTATCACCATTCCATTGCATTAATAATGACTACGGCTGCTCTCCATACAGGACAGCGTGTTGTATTTGATGAAAAGACTAATCAAGTGATGGCGGGAGATAAAGTATTTAAATATTGAAAAAAATAGTTAATTTTTAATATATTTTATAAAATAAAATATATTGGCAATTTCATCTTAGTTAAAGATAAACAGGAAAACTTAAATCAGTTTATAGAATAATTTAATTGGCAGCAGATTCTCTGATGATATTACCATTTTTTTAATATGAGTCAGATCAAAAGAATAGGAATTATCACTATTGGAATGATTATTATTTGAATTTGTTTGATCAATTCCAAGGATCATCGGGAAATGACAACTTCTGTTATGGTCGAATAAAAGATCAACGGTAAATGCTGCAATTCCGGTATTTGATGAAGGTTTATTCACTTCTACATCTTCAAAAATTATATTCTTTACAGTTTCATCAAAATGTATTTCCTGTTTATTGCTATCATTAAATTCAACAACAGATAGCTGATCTAATGTATCAACTTCTACGAATGCATTATTTTGTTTTTGAGCATATTGTTTCATCAAAAACGGTTGATGTATTCTATTTCTTTTCATTTGTTTTAACATAATACTATATATTTAAATGGTTAAAAATGGACTTGCTTTAATAAGTATATTACCTTCTAATTGTGGAATCTGTTTATATCCTTCATCCTGTAACGCTTTTTGAACATGTTTGATAACTGAACTCAAAGATTCTTTCATTCCTCTTTTTGAATTAAGTTCATTCAATAAAAAATAGGTAAAAGCACCATTCGGACGTTTACCGAAAATAGTATCTGCAGAGGTTTGATTAGATTTACATCCGGCAATCAAGGCAATATGAGTATTCTGAACAGCTCTGAGCATTGTCATTGCATGAATATTTTTTTCTTTAGCTGTATGAAGTCTCCAGTTAATATCTACCGGTGGGAAAATTGTTTTTTGTCTGTGTTCACATTTTGGTATTTCTCTCCAAAGATCACCGGAATGGCATGAATCTGAAATCCAAATGAATTCAACCCCTTCAGGTACTTTTAAAAAAATAGTATTAAATTCTTTATCCCTGATTGTATGTAGGTCTGTCCAGTCAAAATCAACAGGACATATTGCTTCATCTAATCCATCAACTTCTCCGTGAATATCTCGGGTAGGAAGTTGAACACCATGACCACTGTAATGAAAAAGTATTCGATCGCCTCTGCGAATATCTCTTAAAAGCCAACCCAATCTGTCAAGTATGGCAATCCTTGTTGCTCTTTCATCGGTTAATAATCTAATCTCATCCATTCGAAAACCACATTTAGTCACAAGAAATTTTGCCATGTCGGATATATCATTCACACATCCCTGTAGAGGACTCCCCGGATATTTATTTATTCCTACTAATAATGCCCTGTTCATGATTTAAATAGTTCGATTAAAAAATTATTATTTTGCAAGAAAAAAAGTCTAAATCATTTTTTTGTATATTCATCTTATAAGTTTATTTATCCATCCTATTTTTTTCTCGGAAGTAAAATTATACTAAAAAAAGGGGTAAAAATCAAGTAAAAATACCTTATACCCAATAGCGTATTTTTACGCTATCTGATAAGTAGAAATTTGTTTAAATGAATTATCATTTATTAACTATTTCTTAAAATCAGATAAGAAAAAGTTAATAGATGCCGAGAAAAAATGTTGAAAATTTAAAGGATGATTTTGCTGATCAGATTAGCAGCGTCCTGAAGTTCAGTTGCTGATAAAAATTTAAGTCCTGATTGCTCAATAATTTTTTTCGCTTCTACAGCATTGGTGCCTTGAAGTCTGACAATGATCGGGACAGATATATTGCCAATATTTTTACAAGCAGCAACAACTCCATTCGCAACTCTATCACAACGAACGATTCCACCAAAAATATTGATCAATATAGCTTTAACGTTTGAATCTTTTAGAATGATCCGAAATCCCTTTTCAATTCGATCTGCATCGGCTGAACCACCTACATCAAGAAAATTTGCAGGACTTCCGCCAGAAAGTTTGATAATATCCATAGTAGCCATTGCAAGTCCAGCTCCATTCACCATACAGCCAACATTACCGTCTAATCGGATATAATTCAATTGTTCTTTACCGGCTTCAACTTCATAAGGATCTTCTTCATCGGTATCACGCATAGCAGCAATTACAGGATGACGGTATAATGCATTTGAGTCAATACTTATTTTTACATCAGCAGCATAAATTTTTTCATCTGCTGTTTTCACAATAGGATTTATTTCAAGCAGGGTGGTATCACAACTCTGATAAGCTATGTAAAGTGCATCAATAAATTTAATCATTGCTTTAAAAGCATTTCCGGACAATCCCAGATTAAATGCAATTTTCCGGCATTGATATGGTTGAAGACCAACCACTGAATCTATCTCTTCCGTAAAAATTAATTCGGGTGTTTCTTCTGCCACCTTTTCAATATCCATACCACCCCGGGGAGAATAGATGATATTATTATGGGAACTCTTACGATTAAAAAGAATACAGATATAAAACTCATTTATTTCATATTCGCCTTTGTAATATATACCCTGTTCAACATAAATTTTTCTGACTTTTTTTCCGTCAGCAGGGGTTTGAGGAGTAATTAATTGCATGCCCAGTATTTGAGTAGCAGCTGATTCAACTTCTTGAATACTCCCTGCAATTTTAACGCCCCCTCCTTTTCCTCTCCCTCCGGCATGAATCTGAGCTTTTACAGCCCATTTTTCACAATGGGTTTCTTCTTTTATCAATTTCGCTTTTTCAATTGCTTCTTCAATCGTACTGGCAAGATAACCTATGGGAACTGTTACTCCAAAACCAGCCAACAATGATTTACCTTGATATTCGTGAAGATTCATTTTATTTTTTAATTTGAAAGTAAAATTAAAAAATATACTCAATAATCTGAAAAATATTTTAATATTAACAGATTATAAATATGTAAATTAGATTATCTAAAGAAAAATTTGGTTTTCAATATTCTTTTAATATTTTTACACTTAGATTAGATAAAATTTAATTTTTTTATACATTTCTATACTTATGAAACTAAAAATTTATCATATGAATATGCGTAAACTGCTTTTTATTTTTTTAATAATTCTTTCCTGTTTTAAAGGATTTAGTGCAATAAAAACTTCTCTAATAAATGGTATTTGGTCTAATCCTGCAATATGGTCAGGAGGAACTCTTCCGCTTAATGCAGATGATATCATAATAAATACAAATGTAACGATGGATCAAAATGTAACCTGTAATACACTTACAATAAATACAGGATTTACATTAACTGATGGAACTGGTGGTTATACACTTACTGTAACCACAACAACAGGCGTTTCAGGAATATTTCAATTTACTACAGGTTGTGGAAATGTGACTTTTAATGGTAATGTAACCATAAATAATGGTGGCACATGGAATAATACAGCCAATGGTGCTAATTTTTCCTTTGCAGGAAATGTTACAAATGCTGGAACAGGAACGTGGACAGACAATACAACGGCAAGTATCTATAAAATAATAACCAATAATGGCAGAATAATTAATGGAGGAACCAATGGTATTACAATGCCTAATCTAGAATTCTATAGTGCAGATGATATCATTGCAGGTAAATTAACTTGCATAAATTTTGGAAATGGTACAACTCAAAATATAAAACCACAAAACGGAGCAGCACCTTATGCTGATATTTATATAAGCGGAAATGCCACATGGGGAAATTTTAATGATGGTGGTACCAATAGTAAAATCACATTTAATGGTACCGGAACACAAACAATGATGGGAGGTACTGTTAAATCAAATATTATTATTGATAAACCTTCTGGAATTGCATATATAACTTCAGCGTTAATTCCTAATAATGATTTATATATAAAACAAGGCGTTTTTACCGATAGTACACAAACTATTAATACGATCGGGGGACAACTTAAAATGGATGCCGGTACTATATATAGACTTAACAATGGAAATGTGGTTACAAATGTTGGCCTAAATCTTAATCCTACCAGTACATTAATATTAAGAAATGGTGGAAATCAAAAATCTTATGGAGGTGTTTATGGTAATCTTGTAATTGATGGTGTTGGTAAAACTGTTACTATAGCGGATGCAGGAATCTCTGTAAATAATTTAACGATCACCATTGGCAGCACGATTTTAAATCCTACTGATAAACCAATAACAGTTTTAGGTAATATTTCAAACAACGGAACTCAATCCACCGGTATAGTTAAATTAAGTGGAACATCCGCACAGACCATTACAGGCAAAGGAACTTATGGTGAAATTGAAATATATAATTCTATTGGAGTTACTCTTCCTGCTGGTGCCAATAATACTATAACCTGCGATGGAGCTGGAACTAATAAATACTTTAAAGTTATCACAGGAGGCGTTTTTTATAATAATAGTACAATTACAGATAAATATACTTTTGAAAATAATGGTACTTTCTATAATAATTGTGCGGCTCAGCTTATAGTTAATCCAACTCCAAATGTTAATAATGCATTTTATAATACTATGAGTGGTACATTCTATAATAAATGTGGAGGGTTAGTCACTATTATCCAGCCCACCAATTTATTATGGGCATTTACAAATATGGGAATTATTCGAGGTACAAGCGGACTTGGAAATTATGGTCAATTCAATATTTCAGGTGCTGCTCAAGGCAACAACAAAACAGGTTGTGGAGCTGATAATAATTGTACCACCGGCATTGATGATGAATACTTGGTTTTTTGTTATAACCCAACTTATACTTTTAACTTGGTAGCAAGTTTAATTGGACAAAATCTGATAAAACAAACTGCCGGTTGTACTGCTCCAGCTTGCATTCTTGGATGTGGCGTTATTACAGTTTCTCTTGCTGCAAGTAAAAATCCAATTTGTTACGGAAATAAAGTTACTTTAACAGCAACAGTAATAGGAGCATCTAGCCCCACTTATACGTGGAGTGATGGTTCATTGACTGGTTCAACACCAACTACTCCGGTACTTACAAATACAACAACATATACAGTTACCGTAAATGACGGTGGTAATAGTGCTACTTCAAGTATTGCAATAAATGTTAACATTTTGCCTACGCCTAATACATTGAATGATGGACCAAAGTGTGCGGGAGTCAATGTGCAATTATCCTCCACTCCTAATGGGATGACAACGTATTCCTGGGCCGGGCCAAACGGCTATACCTCCAATGCACAGAATCCTTTGTTAACATCAACAACGGCTGCCATGAGCGGCGTCTATACAGTTACAGTCAGTGATGGAAATGTATGTTCAAATACAGCATCAACATCCGTAACAGTTTACACATTACCATCGCCAGCAGCTGTGAATGATGGTCCAAAGTGTGCGGGAGTCAATGTACAATTATCCTCCACTCCCAATGGGATGACAACGTATTCCTGGGCCGGGCCAAACGGATATACCTCCAATGCACAGAATCCTTTGCTGACATCAACAACAGCAGCCATGAGCGGCGTTTATACAGTAACAGTCAGTGATGGAAATGTATGTTCAAATACAGCATCAACAACTGTAACAGTTTACACATTACCAGCGCCAACAGCTGTGAATGATGGTCCAAAGTGTTCGGGAGTCAATGTACAATTATCATCCACTCCCAATGGCATGACTACGTATTCCTGGT
>CAYVNP010000078.1:0-14547 GCA_964452905.1 uncultured Bacteroidales bacterium | reverse complement strand
GACCATCCAAATCCATTTTAACGTGTATATGACGATGACCGAAAACAAAAAAATCAAACCTTTCCTGTTTTAATTTTTCTTTTGAAAAGACCACCAACCGTTCATTTTCACCGTAGTGATAGGCGTCAACACCTTTTTGAATATTGATGATCCTGCTTTTATATGAAAAGAAACCGGCTATTCGAGCGCCGAAATCAGGATGCAAATGTCTGAAGAACCATTGTGAAATTTTACTGGAAAATATTTTTTTGATGATCTTATATCCTTTGTCATCAGGACCCAAACCATCACCATGCCCAATGAAAAATTTTTTATCCTGAAATATTCTTTCAATCGGATGACGAAAAATATTCACTCCTATTTCTTTATTAAAATAATCAAACAACCACATATCATGATTGCCTGTAAAATAATTGACCGTAATTCCTGCATCTGTTATTTCAGCAAGTTTACCTAGCAAACGAACATACCCTTTTGGTACCACATGCTTGTATTCAAACCAATAATCAAAAATATCACCGAGTAAAAAGATCTCCTGCGCATCTGATTTAATCTGATCCAACCACTTGACCAGTCGTATTTCTCTTGCCAAACTCGCAGCATGATCCGGCACACCTAAATGAGCATCCGTTACAAAATATATTTTTTTACCGGGACTTAATATTGTGTTTGACATTTATTTAAAAACTATTTTATAAAAAAATTCAGAAGACAAAATAAAGAATTGCTTTTTATTGTATTAAATTATTTATTTAGTGAGCAATTTAACTAAATTTCAAATATCAACTGACTGATTTAAAATCACCATTCTTAATTCTGACTACTGAATACTGTATTCTTGTAGTTAAACTTTATTTTTGTGTAATCCTTGAGTTCAATGCTTTCACGCCTATCAGTTTATCATAGGTCGTTCCTGTTTCACGATGATAAATATAAATCAAATAATCATTCTCTGTTTCAAAATGATTTCCTTCAATCAAGGTTTCATCACCTGTATTTTGACCATTTCCCAAAAAAACATATTGATAATTATAATATCCTTGTTTTAAAAATAAGGTGGCAACATAGGCAGAATTATTGAAATCATACACCATCTTATTTTCATTTTTAAAAGCCCAGTTTGTTAAAGCGCCTAAAACATAAATTGAACCGTCCACCCGTGGCGCCTTGTAAGGTAAGGTAAAATGAACAAATACATATTCTCCTTCAATATCGCTGCTTTTAATAACATTGTCTTCCGATTTGATCAATTTTTTGCCATTAATATCCATATCATTGACATAATTTTTAACTGAGCGGCTCTGATCAGGAAAGATATAAACATGATAAAATTTTGAATTATTGTCATTCAATATCTTCATCACTCGTTCCGTGCGGATACGAAGTGTTTTGATATCAAACCGTCTGAATTCATTTCCTCCGTTCATCATATTCTCTCTCTGAAAATCAAACACCAACAGGTTATCCTGAACCATGCGGGGTTTCAGATTCTTTAATGTATTATCCCATCTGCCATTTTGTTGAATGATCACTTTCAGGTCAGTAAAAGGATGTGCAACTTCGCTTGCATTATAACCCACTGTAAAATCGAATTGTTGCTTGGTATCCATATCTTCGACATAATTCGGTCTTTTAACCAACCCGTTTATTGTCGTCCGTGAATCAACAACCATAAACCGTTTCGTAAAAACAATATCTTCCGGATGATCTTCGGTAAATACTTTGATGATATAATTTCCCGACTCTATGATCTTCAGATTTTCGGTTGGAAAAACCAAACTATAATGCGTATATTTCTGAATGGTATTTATGGACATGCTGTAATCTGTTATATAATCGTCCGGAATTCCTTTCTCGTATTGATAAGCAAGAATATCGGACGGCTGCCAGTCGGCATCACAATGTTCAAACGAATATTTGTAGTTTTTAATATCTCCTTCAAAATCATCAAAGGAAAGTTTCAGTTTATCCTCTGATCTTAATTCAATAAGCGGAATTGACAAATTGAATTCTTCTTTAAAAAGTAAAATGGTATGAATATTTTTTTTAAAAATAAAATCACTATAACGTGCATGTTGGTCAGTATAATAATCCTGACCATTATCAATACTATCTGTGGGGGGCTTAATGTATTCGGGGTGTTGAGCAGAAACAGAAAAAAAATTAAATGTCAAAGTAAGAATCAGACAACCAAACACAATCCTCAGTTTTATTCTACCGGTTCTCATCATGAATAAATTAAATAAGGACACTAACCGGCAACACTGATTTTCTTAAGCATTTCATTATCCAGAATTCGAATTTGTTTTCCTTCAATTTTTATGATTTTATCTTTTCTGAATTCAGATAAAACACGGATCACATTTTCTGTAGTCATATCAATGAGTTCGGCAATCTCTTTTCTCGATAATGGTAGTTCAAACGCATTGGTTTTATAAACACTTTGCGCGAAATATAAAAGTATATAGGCAATGCGTCCTCTCAACATTTTTCCGTTCAGTTCAAAACGAGTGTTGATGACATGTTCTGTAATTTTACTGATGTTTTCAACCAGCGATAAACCAAAGCGGCTGTTAAGTAATATCAGTTGCTTGATGGCTTTAATATCAAAAATACAAAAAGCCGAATCTTCGATGGCTGCAATGGAATACTGATAATGAGTTTGGGAAAAGGTTGAAAGCAAACCGATACAATCAAACGGTTTGGCAATGCTGATGATATGCTCTTTACCTGCTTTATCTACCTTGAATAATTTTACAAGTCCAAATTTTAAATGATAGAATTCTTTGATCTCATCACCTTCATGACAAATAATATCACCTTTTAAATACTTTTTTTCTTTCTTCACTGAATCGATCAATGAAATTTCATCCGGTTTTAAACTATCAAAAAGAATAGATTTAAAGAAGCATTGACCGTAAAATGTAGGATTGTGGAAGTCCATAATATATCTATTTATCTAAATATATAATGATATATATCATATGATTTATTTTAAATCTAAAGGATGTATATCTTTACTTTGTATAATTAAAAATTGTTGTAAATATAAAATAAAATTTTCAGACTAGATGAAAAAAGTTTTAATCCTTGGTGCAGGAACAGCAGGAACCATCATGTCGAATAAACTGCGCAAAGCCCTTGACAAAAATGAATGGGACGTAACGATCGTAGATAAAGAAAAAACGCATTATTATCAACCCGGATTTCTGTTTATTCCTTTTGGCATTTACTCCAGACAGGATGTTGTAAAACCTAAAAGTAATTTTTTTCCTCCAGGTGTTAATGTTATTTATTCTGACATTGATATGATCAATGGTGAAAAAAACACGGTCTCTCTTAAAAACGGTCAAACACTGAGTTATGATTTTTTGATCATAGCTACCGGCACCAATGTTCATCCTGAAGAAACGCCCGGATTAAAAGGAGAATTGTGGAATAAAGATATTTTTGAATTTTACACACTTGACGGTGCACTTGCCTTACGTGAATATTTTAAAAACTGGAAAGGCGGACGACTGGTGATGAGCATCGTTGAGATGCCTTTTAAATGTCCGGTTGCTCCGCTTGAATTTGTTTTTCTCGCTGATGAATATTTTACACGTGTAGGATTAAGAGAACAGGTAGAAATCATTTACACAACACCCCTGTCAGGCGCTTTTACCAAACCAAGAGCCAACAAAATGCTCGGCGATCTACTCAAAGAAAAAAACATACACGTAATCCCTGATTTTTATATTGAAAAGGTGGACAATAAAGAAAAAAAACTTATATCCTACGATGGTCAAGAAGTTCCATTTGATGTTCTCACTATAGTACCACTCAATAAAGGGAATGAAATGATAGCTCGGAGTGGTTTAGGTGATGATCTGAATTTTGTTCCAACAAATAAATTCACTTTACAATCAGATAAATTTAAAAATATATTTGTTCTTGGAGATGCGTCCAACATTCCTACTTCCAAAGCAGGGTCAGTAGCACATTTTGCAGCAGAAATTTTATTTGAAAATATAATCAGTGCCATGGAAGGTCGCGAACTAACTGCAAAATTTGATGGTCATGCCAATTGTTACATTGAAACCGGCTTCGGGAAAGGTTCTCTAATCGATTTTAATTATGATACTGAACCATTGCCCGGCACGTATCCATTGCCCGGCATTGGCCCATTCCACCTCCTGATGAATACCAAATTAAATCATTACGGAAAAGTGATGTTCCGCTGGATCTACTGGCATATCCTCTTAAAAGGAAAAGAATTGCCTATTGAATCCGAAATGTCAATGGCAGGAAAAAAATTATAATTCATAAATATAATTACTTCAACTATGAATTCAACGGAAACTTTGCAGGAACAAATCACCGAACTTAACCAGAAAGTTGATCTGATCCTTGATTATATTAATGAACAACGACTTAAAAGAGAAAAAATTGATGACCTTATTGCTGATGTATCCATTGTCAGTAAAGATGTTTTCCATTCAGCCATTGAAGAACTTGACAAGCAGGGTTGCGACCTAGACCCTGATGAACTTAAATATCTTCTTTTTAAAATCCTGAAAAATATCAAAAATATTTCTCATATGGTTGAGATGTTTGAATCAACGGTTGATCTGATTCATGATGCGGCTCCTATCGTCCATGAAGTAGGAATAGATATTATCCATAAAATGAATGAATTTGATCAAAAAGGATATTTTAACTATGTGAATGAGTTAATCCAACTAACCGGTCAAATAAAAAAACATTTCACATCTGACGATGTAAAACAATTTTCAACCAATATTGAAGTTGTTGTTAATCTATTTAAACAGATCACCAATAAAGATTTTTTGGAATCACTCAACAAAACAGTAACAGTTATTTCAACAGTAAAAATGGATGACACATTAGATAATAAATCCATTTTCAAACTAATGAAAGAATTGAATTCCCCTGAAGTTAAAAAATCATTATCATACACGTTGCGAATTATTAAAGAAATCAATAAAACAAATTAAACACTAAAACTAAAAAACATGGCAACCATAACAATTGCAGGTAAAGAAATCAATGTCACGGATGAAGGATATCTCACCGATCCTTCTCAATGGACAAAAGAAATAGCTGTTGAAATAGCTAAAGAAGAAGATATCACTTTAACCGATAAACATTTTGCCCTGATTGATTTTCTCAGAGATCAATTTCAAAAAGGCATTCCGTTAACCATCCGCAAAGTAGGTACATCCGGAATTGTGGATATTAAAGGATTTTATGAATTATTTCCGGGTGGTCCACTTAAAAAAAGTTCACGAATTGCAGGTATTCCTAAGCCGGTTAGTTGTGTTTAGATTTTAACATCAATAAAAAATACATATAAATGGAAAAGAAAATAGTAAAAAATCCTTTAAAAAAGGTATTAATCATTTGTGCCAAAGGCAATCTGGAAGATGTATATGCTTCTCTCGTATTAGCGAACGGCGCTGTCATGGAAGGCATTGAAGCCAAATTATTTTTCACATTCTTCGGTCTTGATGCAATTACCAGGAAAAAAATGAACAATTTGCATACAGCAACTGTGGGCAATCCAGCCCTGACAATGCCAGGCGGCATCCCCTTCCCTACTTTACTTGGGATACTTCCGGGTGTTGAAGCAGGTGTGTCTGCTATGATGAAAAAAGAAATGGAAAAACTGGATATCCCTCCTGTTGGTGAATTCCTTGATATGATCACAGCCGGCGGTGGCGAAGTATATGCTTGTAAACTGGCATCAGACATGTTTAAATTGAAAATGGAAGATTTCAGTGAACATGTTAAAGCGATTATTACTGTTGGAGATTTTTACGAACTCGCAAGCGGCGAAGGTACTCAGATCATTTTCACTTAATATTTTTTTGGTTTTATAAATTCATTTATATCTGTTAATTTCATCTTAAATCCATTTATCATATCAACATATATGATTGATGGATTTTTCATTTCATGAAATGTTATTAACAAAACCTTTTTTTTTTAAACCGCTCTTTTGAAATCAGATTTAATTTGATATTTTTGAATAAAAATAAATCCTTCTTTCGATTAATGAAAAATAAAAGTCTAATTTCCATAACAGATTTTACCAAAGAAGAACAATTATCCATCCTTGATTTAGCCGAAAAATTTGAAAAAAAGCCCAAACAGAATCTTTTAGAAAATTACATCATTGCATCTTTATTTTTTGAACCTTCCACACGTACACGATTGAGTTTTGAAACTGCCATATGCAAATTGGGTGGAAAGATTATCGGCTTTTCAGATGCTTCTTCTTCCAGTGTAAAAAAAGGTGAATCTTTGAAAGACACCATAAAAATGGTCAACAATTATGCTGACCTGATCATCATGCGTCACCCTGTGGATGGAAGCGCACGCTATGCCAGTGAAGTTTCATCCGTGCCTGTTATCAATGCCGGTGATGGCTCCAACCAGCATCCTACACAATGCCTGCTTGATCTTTATTCCATCCGTAAAACACAAGGGACATTGGATAATCTGAATATTGCTTTTGTCGGTGATCTCAAATACGGTCGTACGGTTCATTCGCTGGTCATGGCTCTGACTCATTATAAAACCACATTTCATCTGGTTTCCCCAAATGAACTTAAATTACCCAGCCATGTGAAGGATCATATTAAAACATCCAAACTCAATTATTACCAATATCACGAACTGAATGAAGTTATTCCCAATGCCGATATTATTTACATGACAAGAATTCAACACGAGCGTTTCTCAGACCCTATTGAATATGAAAAAGTAAAAAACTCATATGTCTTAAAAAACAACATGCTTAGTCAAGCCAAAAGCAATATGCGTATCCTCCACCCCCTACCACGTGTAAATGAGATCAGCCAAGATGTGGATGACAACAAACAAGCCTATTACTTTCAGCAAGCGCTCAATGGGTTGTATATACGTCAAGCATTATTAACTTCAATTTTGGGAATAAAATAATGGAAAGAATAGAATTAAAAGTAACTGCAATTGAAAACGGAACAGTAATAGATCATATCCCTCCTGGCAATGTTTTCAAGGTAATCAAAATTCTCGGACTGGATAAATATGATGATCTTGTTTTATTCGGGACTAATCTTGACAGCAAGAAATTCGGGAAAAAAGGGATTATCAAAATTGCCAATAAATTTTTTGAAAGTGAAGAGATCAATAAAATAGCACTCCTTGCTCCTTCGGTTACTCTTACGATTATTAAGAATTATTCTAAACACGACAAATACACCATCGAGATACCAGACGAAATACTTAATGTTGTAAAGTGTGTGAACCCTAACTGTATCACAAACATGGAGCAAGTCAGTTCTCGTTTCAAAGTGATTTCCAAATTAAAAGGGAATATCCGACTCCGGTGTCACTATTGTGAAAAGATCACTTCCGATGACATGCAGTTCACTCTGAACGAACCTTGATACGTTTTCCTATGTACCTATCACTAACACGTCAAATTTGTCTGAATGGATCAAATTACGATTCTTATAAAACAGCTTAAATCCCTTGAGAATAAAGAATCTTTAAAAGGTATGGCACGTTTTGGAATTCAAACTGAAAATGCCTTTGGGATTTCCATTCCTCAATTGAGAGCTTTAGCCAAAGAACACAAAAAAGCTCACGAACTCTCTCTATCTCTTTGGCAAAGCGGTTATCACGAAGCACGTATTCTTGCAAGCATGATTGATGACCCAAAAAAAGTGACAGAACAACAAATGAACGAATGGGTAAAAGACTTTAATTCATGGGATTTGTGTGATCAGTGTTGCTCCAACCTGTTTAAACATACGTCTATTGCCTATTCAAAAGCGTTGGATTGGGCTAAAGAAAAAGAAGAATTTATAAGACGTGCCGGGTTTGTGATGATGGCTTGTCTTGCCGTTGGTGACAAAAAAGCTGACAATCAACAATTTTATATCTTTTTCAATTACTTACTTAAATACTCGGATGATGAACGAAACTTTGTCAAAAAAGCCGTTAACTGGGCTTTGCGACAAATAGGTAAACGTAACAAGCATTTAAATCTCAAAGCACTTGAAACATGTAATATACTCCTAAAATCCAACAACTCTTCAACCCGTTGGATAGCCAAGGATGCCTTTAGAGAATTAAGTTCTATCGCTGTTCAGAAACGGCTTAAGGATTAATCTTTTATCCTTAAAATTTGCTGATTAAAATAAAATATTTACTTTTGCTGATTCACGCGGTAATAGCTCAGCTGGCAGAGCGTTGGCTTCCCAAGCCGAAGGTCGTGGGTTCGAGCCCCATTTACCGCTCTAAGATTTCCAACTGTTTCGTATTTTTTAGTTTACATATAGTTTACATGAAAATTTTCCCTTTCATTCCAGTATGGAAAAGCAGATGCCTTAGAACCCTTATCAAGCGATTTGAATGCCAGAAATGTTTGGTTAACATCATTTTATCTGGCAGGCATACGTATCTCTGATGTTATCCAATTAAAATGGAAAGATTTTTATGACGACCGCTTGACCTATATACAAACAAATTTTGTGATGTGCTTTGCAATGTCCCTTCAATAGTAAGATTTCCTTTGACAGTATTATTCCCTGTCATTATCGCTTTATACCCTGAACTTTGAATATTGAGATGATAATATTTTGTAAGAATAACAAATACATCTTTTGACGTGCAATTATAATTTACAATAATCCCTGGCGTGCTGAAATCATATACCTATGCTGCATTTAAATCACCGGAAATATTTAAAACACCGGTACTTCCCAATGTTAGTTTACCTGAAATGTTCAACGATGAATTTTAATCAATGTCAAGAGTACCGTTAATTGTAATATTATTACATAGTCCTATGATATTATTCATATTTATATTATTATCATTTCCAATGTTTACATTATTACATGGAGAAGTAATAGCATCTACAGACCATGATGTAGTATTATTCCAATTGCCGCTGTTTTCAGTTGATGATGTCTCCATCAACATACACAATCTTTTAAGCTGTATTAGAACAGGAAGCTGAATTATATATGGTTAATGTATAGGTTGTTGTTGCTGTCGGAATAACTGTAATTGAAGAGGTATTTTCACCTGTTGACCACTGATAGCTATCAGCATTATCTGCAGTTAATATAAGTTGACTACCCTGACAAATATTGATTACTCCCGAAGGTCATATTTAAGCTTGGTAGATATACGTAGTAACAGTATCTGAATTTGATATACATTCATATGAATTTTTTAACCTGACAGAATAACGACCGGTAGTGTCAACTGTAATTTGTTGTGTAGAATCTCCGTTACTCCATAAATATTTGATAAAAAATCATCTGAATATACTCCTGCATCAAGGTTAATGCTATCACTCTTACAGAAAGTAGTAGATCCGCTCAGTGAAGATATAACAGGAGTTGAAGGAGATGGAAGTTGAGTTATCAATACCGATGAAGTTCCTTCACATCCATTAACATCTGTAACGATAACTGCAAGATGAAATTTATGAATTAGCACACCTGCACCATTTATTTCTAATCGTATAATTACGAATAATTTTCCGTAATTATACGATTGTTGAGCGAAGATTATGAAGTTACTTTTGACATATTAAAACATTGTAAAAATATAAAAAAATTAAATATGTTGTAATGTTATTTATCAGGAACTTAAAGAATTGTTTGAATAACTTACTTTAAATATTACAAAACTACATTTAATATTTATATGCTTCTAATTGATAAATTATATTATAATTAATTAAATCGAAAACATACCTTGCGAGTCATTTTGAATGGGAAATTTAAATTGTTTTTAATGGATGTCAGTCGTGTAATTAACTTAAAGATTTTCCGAAGTGGCAATTAGGTTACTACAATTCTACTAAAGCAGAAATGAAAAATTAATTTTACTATCAATGTTATGTATTTAGAAAAAACAAAAATATTATCATGGAAATCAGCTCAATATACACTAACAATTATTGATTCACAATCATTAAGCACAACGCGTGTAAATGGGCTTCTTAGGTTTGATGGCATTAAGAAGAAGCGCCATATTGTGGTTGATTCATTAGGAAATATCGTTTCAAATCTTGTACATCCTGAATATTTTAATAAAAGCCGAGACGCTCAATTGATCATCAAGAATTTTGTTGAAAATACATTTGGTATTGAAAATATGTATGCTGATTATAAATATAGGTGTAATTTATTAATTGATAATATAAATCAAGAATATAATTTTTCACCAAACAAATCACCTAAAATAAAAGACTCTGTGGAAAATACATTAAGGCTGAAAAGATGGTTAAATAAAAAATGTTTTGAATATTTTAAAGATTATGCAAAAATTTTGAATGTTTTTTAGAATCATGTTAAGTAATAATTTTTGTTTCAATAAAAATTGTATTTAATAAAAAAACAGTTTCTCAACTTTAAAAAATATAATTATGAAAAAAACTTTTTTAACCTTATTTATATTAACAGTATCTTCTTTAGTTGCTTTCTCCCAACGAGTGGGGAGTAATGATGACGGGAGTAATCCAGATAATACAGCAATGCTTGATATTAAAAGTACAAGTAAAGGTTTTTTAACACCACGTATGTCCAAAACACAAAGAGATGCAATCTCCTCACCTGCAACTGGATTGTTGATCTATCAAACCGATAATACACCAGGATTTTATTATTATAATAGTAGTTCTTGGGCTACATTGAGCGTGACCAGTTCAAGTATATGGAATAAAATTGGATCAACAAATAATATATATTATAAAGGAACTACTGATACTTTAGTAACTTTCAATTACCTTGATGGATTCAGAAATGGATTAAAAATCTATTCACCCGTTAATGACAAAAGTGTTCAGCTTTATATTGACAGAAGTTATAATGTGGCTGCTATCAATACAAATGCGGCTACGACTGAATTATGGGCAAATTCATGGAAACAGATGGCGATAAGTATGGGGGAAATAAATTGTCAGTCAAACAATGTTGTTACAACAGGCAATATAGGTGTCGGAACTACAAATCCTCAAAATACGGTTGAAATAAATTCAGGGATTAGTGGTTCTTCTGGATTGCGATTAAAAAAACTTCCATCTGGAGCAGTTTTATTTATGAACAGTACTAATGATGTTGCTCAGAATAATCAAAATCTTTTTTTTGATGTGAACACGTATCGTTTTGCAATAAATGCAGGCACTGCACCGAATTCTACTTTGCAGATAGGTGGCTCTTTTTCTACTCCGATCATTACAAAAACGACAGATTATACTTTATCCGTACACGATTATACCATTTTGTGTAATTCAACATTGACAATCAATTTACCTGATGCAACAGGTGTTTCCGGTCGAATATATGTTGTAAAAAATATTGGTATAGGCATTGTGACGATTACCCGGAATGGCAGTTACTCTGGGCAAACGATTGACGGCTCTTCAACGCAAACGCTATCAACACAATACCAAAGTATGACTATTCAATCTGACGGTTCAAAATGGTATATTTTACGATAATTATAATGTTTTATCAAAATTAAATATTTAAAATTTATGATAAAAAGTATTTTAAATGTTGTTTTTATATTTCTGATCAATATCAATCTTGCATTGCCTCAAGGATTGATTAATTGTGGTGCAAGTATTGTTATTACATCAGGAGCTAACTTGCTTTTAAAAGATGCTAATGCTAATTACACGAATAATATTTCCGGAACAAATGGAATCATAAATAATGAAGGCATATTTCTTTTAGAAGGTAATTTGATCAATAATACAACCAATAATATATTTTTAAATCAAACCAACAATGGTTCAATAGTTTTTAATGGAACATCTTCTATCATTGGTAATACTACAAATTTCGCAAATTTGACCATCAACGGAATTCTTACCGGACACTCAAGTAATATGAATGTTGCAGGTAATTGGACAAGCAATGGTGTATTCAATCATAACAACGGAAAAGTTACTTTTAACGGTAACTCTTTATATACTGGAAATTCAGTATCAACATTTTATAATGTTGATATTGCTCCCGGTAAATTTCTTACTATTGAAGGCAGCAATAAAACCATGAAAGTACAAAATAAGATATATATAAAGGCAACTGATCCACATCACATGGGTCAACTCGTTATTGCAGATAATTCATCCAAACTGACCGGCACCGGAGGATCAGATTCTGTATTTGTAGAGGTATATGACACACTCAACAACTGGAATTATCAATCCATGCCGATCTATAACGGAAACATGGGGGCAATGGTACTTCGGTATTTCTTTGGAAAAAGTTATAATGAAAAATCTAATCAATATATTGCTATTACTGGTTATGATTCATTACAGGCAGGACGTGGATATGCATTAAAGTTTAATGCGACAAAACTAAATGAAGCAAAACGATTAACAACTTTTACTTCTCCAATTTCTAAATTACATAGTGGAACAATAACTTATCCAGTTACCAATACGTCAGAATATGGCGAGGGATGGAATTTAGTGGCTAATCCATATCCATGTTCTATTGATTGGGGGGCTTCTCAAGGGTGGAATAATATCAATATTGAACCAACAATTTATATGTATGATGCAGTTAAAAAAAGATATACCACGTATAATTCATTCACACAGTTGAGTACAAATGATGGATCAAGGTATATTCCACCTATGCAGGGATTATTCATCCATTGCTCAGTAGATGGTGCGTGGAAAATGGATAACCGTGTTCGGGTTGCTTATAATCAACCGTTCTTGAAAGGAGAAATTGAAAAACCCATGCCGACATTTTCCAAATGGATTAGTCTGATTGTCATTGGTAATGGCTCTACAGATGAAAATATTATCGGATTCAGTTCCGATGCCACCAGTGGATTTGACAGAGAATTGGATGCCTATAAACTCTTGAGCTCAGAAGAAATCGTTCCACAGATCAACACTAAAACTTTAGATGAAAATCATGTAATCCTGTCGGTAAATATTTTACCGGATTCGTTGATTTACAATACTATTATTCCCGTTGATTTTACGGTAGGTGTTGCAGGTACTTTTACCATCTTAGCTGCTGACTTTAGTAATATTGACCCATCTGTAAATATCACATTGGAAGATATTAAAACCAATAAAATAGTTGATCTCAGAAATAGAGATTACACATTTGAATCCAACACTGTATTGAACGACAGCCGTTTTCTGTTGCATTTTGGCAATTCAGCACTTACGGTAGTTAGAGATAAAAAAATAATTGATGAAACCCAGATTAAAATCTATGCTTATAAGAATATGATCAATGTTCAAAATAATATGACTGTTGAAAAAGGACTGATACAGGTTTTTGACCTGCAAGGGAAGGAAATTGCTTTAAAACATTTGGAATCAAATACACTGAATCAAATTGAAATTAATATTACCGAAGGAATATATGTAGTAAAAGTTATTGCTGATAATAATATCATTACAAAGAAAATCTATATCAGAAAATATGCTTTGCAAAAAAAAATCAGCAATCCTGATATTGAAATAACTAAAGATTTAATTGATTTTATTGAAGACAATTCGATAAAAGAAAATAAATAATAATTAATTGACTGTAAAAGTGTATCAATTTTTTAAATAAAGTGCACCAATAGTAATGTAAATTTAAGATGTTGTTTTACATAAGATTTATACATTACCGCACTATTGAAGACTTTATTAATGGACTGGGTACAAAAATTAATAATATTACAATAACTAAAAAATTGAAAATACATTTTAAAGAAGCGAATGAAGTGCTTCGCTAAGTAAAGAACGCCTATGAGATCAAACATTCAAAATTGAAGAAAAAAAAATTAGAAATAAAAATTGTATTTCACAATAAACACATGTCATCAGGCACAAAATGATTATATTATGAAAATAGAAGTAAAGTCAGCTGTTAAATATTCTTTAAGAGTATTATGGGTTGAAGATGATGCAGTAATAAGATTAAATGCTGGCAAGATGCTGGAAATGCTCGGTCATTATGTTGATACAGCGAGTAATGGAACCAAAGCGCTGGAATATCTTCAGGTAAATTCTTATGATATTGTATTTACTGATTTAGGAATGCCTGTTATGAACGGATGGCAACTGGCAGATATAATCAAAGAACAATTCGGCGGGAAAATGAAAGTTGCAGTGGTTAGTGGTTGGGGAAATGAAATAGATGATGATAAAAAAAACAAGCATGGCGTTGAGTATGTACTTGGAAAACCATTCAAATTTGAAGAAATAGAAAAAATACTTGGCGGGGTTGCACAGCTTGGATCAAAACAAAGCATGTGACAATTATATATCGTGAATTTTTTGCAAAAAGTTAAATTAAATGGTATATCATTTCATGCTTAAATTACATACAAAAAGTTTCAATAAACTAACATATTAAATTATAATATGAAGTTGTTCAATGTCGGCTGTTAAGAAAACATCAACACTATAACTGTTTAACCTGAATAACTAGTCGTCCCTCAAAAAGTATTTTTTATTAATCTTAAAAATCTATTTTTAAAAAAACGACCTTATAAAAATTTCCT
>CAYVNP010000077.1:5839-14747 GCA_964452905.1 uncultured Bacteroidales bacterium | reverse complement strand
AGAACAACTTAACTTATTTAGTAACAGTGAAATATTAACGCATCAGTAATGATCTCGATTTATTATTTTCCTTTATCGGATAACGATTATCCCTTCCCTGATAATTAGATTTTCATTCCTGATTATAACAATCCTACTTAGGATTACAATAATTACATATCCTATTTTAACTATCCGATATCGGATTGCTATTATTCTATTTCGGAATTATAATATCCAATTAAGGGTTTGTGATTATTTAGGTAGTATTATCATTCGGAAAGTAGAGAATACTTTTGAGTATGTCATTTATTTACTATGAGCAAACAGGTAAGAAATTTTGGAAGGAATTATACATTGAAAACATGAATTCAAAGAACACCGGTCAAATTTAATGGTTGAATGTATGATAAAATCAAGTATTTATACCCTAAACCAACTTAGGTATTTATACCCTGCATATACGTATTTTTACGCAATATGTAGCTGTCACTCCCTCTCTTTTCCAATTTTCAGTGAACTGTGAACAGGGAACAATTCTTAATTTCCAATTTCCAATGAACAGTGAACAATTTACAATTTCCAATATCCAATTTCCAATATCCAATATCCAATATCCAATATCCAATGAACAATAAGCAATGTCCAATAATAAAAGATTAATAAAAAAAATGAACATAATTAGTAATAAATATATAAGTTAATTAACCCAGAAATTGAAAATTAGAAATTGGATATTAAAACCATAACTTTTGAACTTATACTTTTATTCACATAAATTTAAATTATCTTTGCACCCTTAAATAATAGGACTTAAAATTTATGTTATTAGAAAAACTTGAGGCAATAAAGAACAGGCACGAAGAAATTGCTCAGCAACTGACCAATCCGGAAGTGATGAGTGATATGAAGGTGTATGTTAAGCTGAATAAAGATTACAAAGACCTTGAGTCAATAGTGGATGTGTATAATGAATACAAGCTGTTGCTTGCCAACCTGACATCAGCCAAAGAAATGCTCAACAATGAAAAAGACGATGAATTTAAAACAATGGCTAAAGAGGAAATAGAATCATTGTCGGTGAAGAAAGAAGAACTGGAAGAAAATATAAAATTATTGCTCATCCCCAAAGACCCACAGGACAGTAAGAATGCCATCATGGAGATCAGGGCAGGCACCGGTGGTGATGAAGCAAGTATTTTTGCCGGCGACCTGTACCGCATGTACACCCGCTACTGCGAAAACAGAAAATGGAAAGTGGAAGTGGTTGATATTTCGGAAGGCACACAGGGTGGTTTCAAAGAAGTAATCTTCAATATCAAGGGGGATAATATTTACGGGCAGATGAAATATGAATCCGGTGTACACCGCGTACAACGTATTCCTCAAACCGAAACACAGGGGCGTATTCATACATCGGCAGCAACTGTCGTGGTGCTTCCCGAAGCTGACGAATTTGATGTGGAACTGAAACAGGAAGATATACGAAAAGATACGTTTTGTTCGTCCGGTCCCGGCGGTCAATCCGTGAACACAACCTATTCGGCAATCCGCTTAACGCATATCCCTACAGGCATTGTCGTTTCATGTCAGGATGAAAAATCACAGATCAAAAATTATGAAAAGGCAATGAAAGTGTTGCGTTCACGAATTTATGAAATGGAGTATCAGAAATATCTTGATGAGATCGGCTCCAAACGAAAAACAATGGTGTCAACCGGCGACCGATCGGCAAAGATCAGAACATATAATTATCCCCAAAGCCGTATGACCGACCATCGTATCGGGCTTACTTTATTTAATCTCACCGCCATCATGGATGGCGACATTCAGGAAATAACCGAGAAACTACAGATGGCTGAAAATGCCGAACGACTCAAAGAAGCCGTGGATGTAGCAAAATAATATTATTAACGTTGTTGAAATATATTAGTTTGAAAATCATGATTAAACAACAAATCATAGAGAATATTAAAAAAAAGAAATCATTTCTTTGTATTGGTCTGGATTCGGAAATCAATAAAATACCCAAACATTTATTAGATGCCGATGATCCCGTATTTGAATTCAACAAAGCAATCATTGATGCAACAATTGATCTGGCTGTGGCTTACAAACCCAATATTGCATTTTATGAAAGTCTTGGCGCAAAAGGGTGGATTACATTGGAACGTACTATTGATTATTTGAATACATTTAAGAAAGAGATATTCACCATTGCCGATGCCAAAAGAGGAGATATCGGAAATACCTCACGACTGTATGCCAAAACATTTTTTGAAACATTGAACTTTGATTCGGTTACTGTTGCACCTTATATGGGGGAGGACTCTGTCAGTCCATTTTTGACCTATCCGGGTAAATGGATCATTTTGTTGGCTTTGACTTCAAATAAAGGGGCAGATGATTTTCAAAATATACCTTCAAAAGATGATGTACGTTTATTTGAATCAGTACTTCGTAAAGCATCCGGATGGGGAAATGATGAAAATATGATGTTCGTTGTTGGCGCTACCCGTGCTGAAATGTTAAAAGATATCCGACGTGTTATTCCAAATCATTTTCTGTTGGTGCCTGGTGTTGGCGCTCAGGGAGGTAGTCTGGACGAAGTTGCAAAATATGGATTGACCAAAGATTGCGGTTTACTGGTGAATGCATCACGAAATATTATTTTTGCTTCATCCGAAAAGGATTTTGCAATCAAAGCAAGAGAGCAGGCATTGCTGCTTCAAAGGGAAATGTGTTCGATACTTGAACAAAACAAGATCATTTAAATAATTACGAATGACTAATTACGAATTACGAATGTTTGAGCCGGCGGGTCTATTCCCCGCAGCTTTGCTGCAATTCATATTTCGGCGATTGCGATGGAAGATTTGATACCTCGCTGCTATGCGAAGGAGTTTCATTTTTAAATTTTGTTAAAAAGAAAATTTATTATTCGATTATTATGTTTTTTATCAATGATTTAAAATAAAATGGACATGTATTTTTACCAACAATATTAGATTGGATTATAAAAAAAATAGTATTTTTACCAACAGAATTAGTTCATTGAATAAAAAATTTGATTTTTTTTAAATAATTGTAAATTTTCCTGAAGTAATTCAGGTTTTTTTAAAATGAAGTTTAATTATGATTAAAAAAGTATTAGTTGCTAATCGGGGTGAGATTGCCGTGAGGGTAATGAGGTCATGCAGAGAGATGGGCATCAAATCCGTAGCGGTATATTCTGAAGCTGATCGAACTTCCAAACATGTTAGTTATGCAGATGAAGCTTATTTAATAGGTCCGGCTCCTTCCAATGAAAGTTATCTTGTTATTGATAGAATTATAGAAGCAGCAAAAAAATCCAAATCGGATGCCATTCATCCGGGGTATGGGTTTTTATCTGAAAAAGCTGATTTTGCTGAACGTTGTGCCAAAGAAGGAATTATTTTTATAGGTCCTTCACCCGCAGCGATCAGGCAAATGGGAGATAAGATCACTGCCCGACAGACCATGATCAAAGCCGGTGTACCGGTTGTACCCGGAACAAAAGAAACCGTCTCAACAGAAAAGAACGCATTGGAAGTCGCAAAAAAGATCGGTTATCCGATTATGGTGAAAGCTTCTGCAGGGGGTGGGGGTAAAGGAATGCGTCTGGTTAAAACAAAGGAAGAATTATGGGAGTCCATTAATACAGCCAAATCCGAAGCTAAATCTTCGTTCGGGGATGATACGGTCTATATGGAAAAATATATTGAATCACCTCACCATATTGAATTTCAGATTTTAGCTGATCAACATGGGAATATCATTCATTTATGTGAACGAGAATGTTCTATCCAACGCAGGCATCAGAAAGTAATTGAAGAAACACCTTCACCGTTAATGACTGACAAACTACGTTCAGAGATGGGGAAGAAAGCCATTCAGGCCGCTAAGTCAGTTAAATATGTAGGCGCCGGTACCATTGAATTTCTGGTGGACGATAAAAAGAAATTTTATTTTCTGGAAATGAATACCCGTTTGCAGGTTGAGCATCCTATAACCGAACAGGTTGTTGGTGTTGATATTGTTAAAGAACAGATCAATATTGCAAACGGATTAAAACTGAATCATCGTCAGAAAGATATTAAACAACGCGGTCATGCCATTGAATGCCGTATATGCGCTGAAGATCCACAAAACAATTTTATGCCGAGTCCAGGCGTAATCAAGCATATTACAGAACCTCTTGGTTTAGGTGTAAGAGTTGATAGTTATGTATATGACGGTTATGAAATTCCGATTTACTATGACCCTATGATTGCAAAACTAATTGTATGGGCTACCAATCGTGAATATGCCATTGAACGAATGAAAAGAGTTTTATATGAATATAAAATTGCCGGAGTAAAAAATAATATTGGGTTTTTAAGACGAATCATGGACTCTGCTGATTTTAAAAATGGTAAATACAATACACATTTTATTGATCAGAATATGGATTTCTTAATGAAATATTCATCCAAAACAAATAAAAAAATAACCGAAGATGTTGCGATCATTGCAACATATATTGATTATATGATGAATCTTGAAGATAATACTCAAAAATCATCCATTGAAAGTGGTGCAATGAGCAGATGGCGTGCCTTTGGTAAACAAAAAGGCGTGTTGCGAATTTGATCATTTTTGTTTTATTAAAAATTAATTATTATGTCTTTAGAAATACATGTTGGTGAACGTCAGGCGGAAGTTGAATTGATCAGCAAAGACGGTAATAAGGTTCAGATCAGTATTGATGGGAATCCGTATGATGTTGATGTAGTCATGGTTGAAAATGGCGTTTATTCGATTATACTTGAAAATAAATCATATAATGCTGAATTAGTACGTGGCGATTCTGCAAAAAATTATGTCGTCAATACGCTGTACACATCAATACCTGTTGAGATTGTTGACAGCCAGGCAAAATATTTGAAGAGCCGCCAGAAAGATGATATTGATGAATCACAGGACAGAATATTCTCTCCAATGCCGGGTAAGGTGATCAAGATACCTGTTAAAGTGGGTGATCATGTCATTGCCGGTAATACTGTCATTATAGTTGAAGCAATGAAAATGCAAAGCGAATACAAAGTGAAACGCGATAGTGTGATCAAAGAAATACTCGTTAAAGAAGGCGATACCATTGATGGTAATCAGACATTAATTATTCTTGAATAATTAATTCCCTGAAATGTTTTTTTTATATTTTTTAATTTATTTTATCAGAAAAATAGGAAGGTTTAAAATTTATTAAGAATTGAATAACCATATTTTTAATAATTAACTAAAGAAAAATTGGAATGAAAAAGATTGCAAATAAAATCAAAAGTATAGTTAAGAAAGAATCTAAAAAAACAGTTGTATCGAAAGAAACTAAACAAACTCATGTGAAAGAAACTAAACCAGAGAAAGTTTCTTTAACGAATGAACAAAAGTTTCTTGCTTACGAAGAAAAAGCCCGCAGAGCTGAATTAGGCGGGGGAGATGAAAGAATAAGAAAACAACACGAGAGCGGTAAAATGACTGCCCGTGAAAGAATTGATACGTTACTTGATAAAGGTTCGTTTGTTGAACTGGATAAATTAGTTGTCCATCGCTGTACTGATTTTGGTATGGAAAAAAGCAAAATACCCGGTGATGGTATCGTTTCCGGTTATGGAAAAATTGACGGTAAATTGGTTTATGTTTTCGCTTATGATTTTACCGTATTTGGCGGTTCGTTGAGTCGTTCCAATGCAGACAAGATTATCAAGCTTCAGAAACTTGCTACACGCAATGGCGCACCTATCCTTGCAATCAACGATTCAGGCGGTGCGAGAATTCAGGAAGGAATTGGCAGTTTAGGCGGATATGCAGATATATTTTATTTGAACACCATGTCTTCCGGTGTTGTTCCGCAGTTGTCAGCCATTATGGGACCGTGTGCAGGTGGCGCTGTTTATTCACCTGCATTGACTGACTTTATTTTTATGGTGAAAGATAAAAGCCATATGTTTGTTACAGGTCCTGATGTGATTAAGGCAGTGACCCATGAAGAAGTGACGAAAGAAGATCTGGGTGGAGCCATGACACATAATTCCAAAAGCGGTGTTGCCCATTTTATGGGTGAAAGCGAAGAAACCACGCTGATGATGATGCGCGAACTATTGAGTTTTCTACCATCCAACAATATGGAAGATTCACCGGTTAGAACATGTACTGATGATGTACGCAGGGAGGATGAAAAACTTCAGACCCTGATTCCTGAAGATCCCAATAAGCCATACGATATCAAAGAGCTTATAGAATCTGTGGTGGATGATAAATACTTTTTTGAAGTCATGCCTCACTTTGCGCAGAACATTGTTGTGGGTTATGCTTGGCTGGGTGGTAAATCAGTTGGTATAGTAGCAAATCAGCCGGCTGTTCTGGCTGGTGTTTTAGACATTAATGCTTCAATAAAAGCGGCTCGCTTTATTCGTTTCTGCGATGCGTTCAATATTCCTTTAATTACGTTTCAGGATGTGCCCGGTTTCTTACCCGGAACTATTCAGGAACATGGCGGAATTATTCGCAATGGCGCTAAATTAGTGTATGCATACTCCGAAGCTACTGTTCCCAAGATTACATTGATCACCCGCAAATCATATGGTGGCGCATATTGTGTGATGTCAAGCAAACATATCGGTGGGGATGTTAATTTTGCTTATCCTACAGCTGAGATTGCAGTGATGGGTTCAGATGGAGCAGTTAATATCTTATATCGCAGTGCGGATGCTGAAACAAAAGCAAAAGCATTGGACGATTATAAAACAAGATTTGCTAATCCTTATCAGGCAGCTGAATTAGGTTATATTGACGAAATAATACTTCCAAAGCAAACACGTATGAAATTGATCCAGGCACTGGAGATGACACAAAATAAAACACAAACAAATCCACCGAAAAAACACGGTAATATTCCTTTGTAGTTTGTTTAAGAAGTTTATTATAGTTGAAAGGTCGGATCACGCGACCTTTTTTTATAGGTAAGTATATTTGCAAATGACTAAAAAGGGTACAGATATTTTAGATTCTTTATTAAAACATAAATTCTTTGGGGTTATTGTTTTTTTAATTGTAATGTGGCTAATATTTCAAGCCACCTTCGGAATAGGATATTATCCTATGAAAATGCTTGAACAGATCATCCTGTATATTGAAGGTGCTTTGTTATCTGTTTTACCTGAAAGTATGTTGAGAAGTCTACTGATTGATGGTATTATTAAGGGCGTTGGAGGTGTCATCGTATTTCTGCCTAATATAATTATTTTGTTTACTCTACTTTCCTTTATTGAAGAAACTAATTATATGTCGCGTGTTGTATATCTGATGGACAGAATAATGCAACCATTTGGTTTAAACGGAAGGTCGTTTATTTCATTATTTATGGGACTGGGGTGCAATGTGCCGGCTATCATTGCTGCCAATAAGATTAAAAATAAAAATACAAGATTGATCTCTGTTTTTATCAATCCGCTAATTCCGTGCAGTTCAAGGTTTACTGTTTATGTTCTATTTATTTCAGCGTTCTTTCCAAAAAATCCGGGATTGGTTTTATTCATTCTTTATTCTTTTTCAGTCATATTAGCTTTGACAACCTCATTTATAATGAAAAAAACCGTATTTAAAAACACCCATGAACCCCATGATTTCATCTTTCCTGAATACACATTACCTTCTTTTAAAATAATATTCAGAAATATGTGGTTTAATGCACAATTGTTTTTAAAAAAAATAAGTGGTGCTATTCTTGTTGCGTCTGTTATTATTTGGATTTTAAGTTATTTCCCTTCAAACTACTCCATGAATAATATTGAGAAATCTTACATATCAAAGGTGGGTAAAATGATTGAGCCGGTTATTGCCCCTTTAGGATTTGACTGGAAAATGGGGGTTAGTCTTTTGTCAGGTATTGCAGCTAAAGAAACAATTACCGGAACACTCAGTGTACTGTATCAACCGGAAATACATTCCACAAAGGAAAAAAATAATTTTATAAATAATTTACATACACAAACATATAAGGACGGGAGCAGAGCAGGGAAAAAAGTATTTACCCCCCTGATCGCTTTTTCATTTATTGTTTTTGTTTCTCTTTATACACCTTGTATTGCAACATTGGTAACTATAAAAAAAACAACGAATAACAATATGTTAACTGCATTGGTTGTAATCTACACCCTTGTTTTAGCGTGGATATTTTCTTTTGCGATATATCAGATTGGAAGTATTATTCTTTGATAGAAAATGGTTAGTTGTTTTTATTCAGAAAACGAATAATTTCAATGATATTCGAAATGGAATATTTTTGTTTCTCACCACTTCTAACATCTTTAATCGTAATGGTTTTATTCAATATGTCTTCCTCATCCGCAATGGCAACAAAAGGGATTTTTTTATTGTCGACATATTTAAATTGTTTTTTATCTTTAACAACATCAGGAAATATTTCGGCATTTATATTTTCTCTTCGTATTTGAAATAAAATCGGAAGGCAATACGCTTCAACTTCTTTACTTGTATTGATAAATAAAATTTTTGTTGAACCGGCTGATTCTTGTGGAAAGCCATTTGTAGCTTGCAGTACATCATAGATCCTGTCTGCGCCGAAAGATATACCCACACCAGAGATATTCGGTAAACCGAAAATACCCGTCAGGTCGTCATATCGTCCGCCACCGCAAATACTGCCTATTTCCACATTATTTGCTTTCACTTCAATGATGGTGCCTGTATAATAATTTAATCCGCGTGCTAAGGTGAAATCAAGTTGTATTAATTGAGAGAGATGAGGAATATTATTACAATATTCAAAAATTGTTTCAATCTCTGATACACCTTTCATTCCTGTTTCTGAATCTTTAAATAATGTTTTTAATAGATCAATTTTTGT
>CAYVNP010000077.1:0-5829 GCA_964452905.1 uncultured Bacteroidales bacterium | reverse complement strand
GATTAGATTTGCCTTGTGGGTCTGTAATTATTTTAGTGAGAATAAGATTTGAAATCTTATCCATTTCATTTTCAGAAAGTCCTTTATCTTTTAGTTCTTGTTTGAATTGCTCCTCACTGATTTTACCTAATTTATCTAATGCAGTAGAGATATCCAGTAATTTTTCAGGTCTACCAACAACTTCTGCAAATCCTGCAAGAATTTTTCGATTATTAATTTTGATGGTTATACTTATATCAAGTTTATGAAAAACATCATTGATAATTTGTAATAATTCAACTTCATTTAACAATGAATTACTTCCAATCACATCCGCATCGCATTGATAAAATTCTCTGTAACGTCCTTTCTGCGGGCGGTCGGCACGCCATACCGGCTGGATCTGGTATCGCTTGAACGGAAAGGTTATATCATTTCTGTTTTGAACAACATAACGTGCAAACGGAACTGTTAAATCATAACGTAATCCTTTTTCACAGATACGCGTAGCCAGTTTGGTTGATTCTATTTGTTGAAGTTCTTCAGTATTTAGTTTGGAAAGATAATCCCCTGAATTTAAAACTTTGAATAATAATTTATCTCCTTCTTCACCGTATTTACCAAGCAATGTAGAAAGATTTTCCATAGCTGGTGTTTCAATCTGCATGAATCCAAATAAATGAAAAACGGCTTTAATCGTATTAAAAATATAATTTCTTTTCGCCATGTCAACAGGAGAAAAGTCCCGCATACCTTTTGGTGTGGAAGGTGTTGATGTCATATAAATTAAATTAATTCAAAAGCAAATGTATTCAAAATTGCTGAAATCTGTAAAAGATTAATTAAACATCAGGAAAGAAATTGCAATTTGAAGAAGTATATTTGAATTGATTAATCTAAGGAAAGTAAAGCTGTTTCGGATAGTTGGATTTTATTTTTTCGTTTGAAAACATATAATCCTAAAAGAAAATTTATAAATATCCAGATTGATAAATGTATTGTTAAAACATATCGTACCTGACTTTGGAAATAGTGCGGCGAAATATACCGATCATTGATTTTTATATAATTAAATACTGAAAAAAATGATGCAATAAAAATGAAGTATATAAAATAACTTGCTAAAATGAAAAATTTTAATTTGGGAGTATGTGTAAAAAACACCCATGTTATCAAAATAGTATAAAAAATATCCATTATCATCAGGATTATAGTTCCATTTTGATAAATGTCAGAAATATTATAACTGAGAATAATGCTTGGTAATACAATGATTAAAACTAAAGTGTTTATAATTACTAATTTGATTAAAATTTTCATAGTCTTTAATTTAATAAATAATGTATAAACAAAATTAAGACAATAGAAAATTTGAAAATCAGGTATAAATACCTAATACGTAGTAAATGAATCAGGTGTTTTTACCTAATTGTTTTTTAAAGAAAATACGTATTATTCCTTAATGAATTTTTGAACATTGGTACCGGAAAATGAAGTAGATTTAATAAAATATATTCCGGTTTTTAATTCTGAAAGGTCAATCTGTAAAGGCGTTTCATTTTTATCGGGAAAATTTTTTGTTAAAATAATTTGTCCTAACGCATTAATTATTTCTATTTTTATTGATTTGATAGATGAAAGATTTTCGATAAATATTGTGTTTTGAGCCGGATTAGGATAAATTGAAAAAGCATTTGAATGTTTAATGTCTTTCAGACTTAAAGAAACGGAAGAATATTTTAGTTTCCATCCTTCATCCTGATTGATGCTGTCCGTGACAAATTTCAATAATAAATATTTACCTGCTGATTGTATCTTTGAAGGTAGTAAATGTCCTGAAAACTGTCCGATTAAAGGGGCTGTAGAAGTATCACCGTCATAAATTAAGAGAACATCTTTATTCTCTTCTGTTTGAAATGAAGTGAATTCAATATTTATCGGTGAGTTGTCCGGATTGGTAAGCAGCCATTCACAATTTGTATTGTTCCAGTATAAAGATGATTCACTGCCATCTTCAATAGTTCCGGTTTGCTCAGTAATATTAATATTAGTTTGACAATAAGGAAAATCATAAGGAACAACATTAATAATAGCACCTTGATTATTCGTAAAGCTAATTGCAGTATTAATACTCAGATTTGAAATATAATAATATCCATCCCCCATACCGCCCCAACCCCAATTAAAATGAAAAAAACATGAATCTTTATAACCGTCGCAAACAAATGCATGTCCACCTTCTACTGGATCATTTCCTTCGTAAATGAGTGGAATCCCTGCATCTATAGAACCCATTAAAAGTTTATTCCAAAGGTAATCACTGTTATAATCAGTGCGGTGAACATATTTCATTCGGATGGAATAATTAAAATTTTGTACTAAACCTTTGAGGACATCATCAAATGTGGCTGAAGAATTAACCGGTGAATAATTCATATTCACCGAAACTCCACAATTATAGATTAATTGTGCAATGGCTTTTTTACTCGCTGAATCAATTATATTTTTCATCGAAGGCCAGTCAAATGTGTGTTTTGAGAAGTCAGATGAAATAGTACCATAATGTGGATGATTGTAATTATGAGTACCCTGACCATTTGTAGGATATTTATAATAATACATGATCTGAGCCATCATGGTGGCAACACAACCAGCATAACATTTGCCATCAGGACCATTGACTTGAGGAGGACAAAAATAATTATAATCTTTATTTTGATTCCATTTACATGATAGTAAAGGAGAGACAAATTTATTTCCACCTTTTGTTTGGTTTAAAAGAGATGAGTTACGCCATGCCGGATGGATAGGAGATAGGTGTTGTTTAATATAAATAATCTGTTCACTTAAATTTTTCATCCAATAATCAAATGCTGGTGATTGTTGAATATCCATTATATTTCCTTCATCAGAAAAGGCAAGAACAGGAAAAATTGATGAGTCAGCAGAAATGATAATGTATCCTTGTTTGTCAATATTAAAAATATAAAATAATGTATCTGAATCATTTGTTTTACATGATTGTAAATGAAGTGAATGAGTGTTCCCTTTTGATTGAGAAGCAATATGTGTGGTGTAAAATTTTTCTCCTACAACCTGAGCATTTTGTATATTCACATTTTGTGAATGTAATGAGAAGGAAGAAATTAAAAAGAGTATAACAAGTGTAAATGTTTTATGTATCATTGATAAGATAAAAAGTTATAATTTATTGTTACTTCTCAATGCAAATATAAATTGAATTTTGTAGAAACAGAAATTTATTCGTGAAATTAAAATTGAGTAATTTCAACAAATAAGTATATATAGGTGTGTATTGAAAATAGTAATTAATTATTTCAAAAATTAAATTCCCATGTGGTTCCTTGATCAGAAATAAGTTGGTAAGTTCCTTTCATTTGTGCAGTAAGAATAGGAATTAGTTGCATTCCAAGGGAGTTAGAATTTTTTATATCAAATTCATTCGGTATTCCAACTCCATTATCACTAATCAATAATTTAATAGTTGAACTGTTAATTTTATGTAATTCGATAGTGATCTCAGGGGTTTTGTTAAAAAAATCGGGAAAAGCATACTTAAACGAATTCGTTAGCACTTCATTTATGATTAGTCCACATGGAATGGCTTTTTCAATATCAATATAAATCTGTTCCATATCAAAGATCATATCAAGATTCTGCGATTGATGATAGTAAGTAGCATGTAAATCTTGAGAGATAACTGATATATAATCTGATAAATCTACTTTTGAATATTCTCTTGTCTGATATAATTTTTCATGTATCAGTGCCATAGATCGGATACGGTTTTTAGCATCATTGAAATGAGTCAATAAAATCTTATCATTTATTTTTTGTCCTTGTAAATTCAATAAACTGATAATAACTTGAAAATTATTTTTCACTCTATGATGGATTTCTTTTAAAAGTGTTTCCTTTTCCGTTAATGAATTATTTATTATTTCAGTGAGATGACATCGCTTAAGATGAGACGTGATAAGATGTAAAAATTTTTCAAGAAGTTTCTTGTTTTGTTTTCCTGATATTTTCAGATTTGAAAAAATGACTCCTCCAAGTATTCTTTGATCATTTATAAATCCAAATGAACTAAAAGAATATGAAGATAAAATTGGTTTAAGGTTGTCATAAATTTTATATGTCAGCAGTTGTTGGAAAAATAAGTCAACATTTTTATTTTGAGATAGCAATGACTCTTGATTGAATAAATCAAAATAAAGGGGGGGCAATTTAAAGTGTTTATTTAATAGGTCAGAAAGAGTAGAGCGCAGAAGGTTATGTGTTTTTTCTTTTTCAAAATTTGCAGGTTTAAAAATTTTAAATGTTTCACCCGATACAGTTGTCCGGAAAATGATTACAAAAGGGACGTTGAACTTTGCTTTTAATTTTTCAACTAAAAGATTCAGCACGTCTTCCTCACGATTAAAGGAATTTAATTTTAGCGAAAGATTATAAATAAAATCAGTCGGAGTTTCAATTTTATGATGTGTTTTAGAGTCCATTTATAAATTATTTAAAATCTAAATAATTACATCATTGATTTAGCGGAAACAATAGCCAGTTTATATAAAACTTTTGCACCAACGTATGAATCCCATTTGGTATCATCAGGTGCGACTTCACACAAATCGAAACCGATAATTTTTTTCTTCTTTTCAATTAATTTTTCTAAAATGAAAAAAATTTCTTCACACTGAAAACCACCCGGAACTGGTGTACCTGAGTTTGGACATAACATAGGTTGCAACCCATCAATGTCAAATGAAACATAAACGTTCTCAGGCAATTGTTCAATTATTTCATCCGTTATATTGGACCATAATTCACCTTTAAATAATCGGTGTTTGATTTGACGGTCAGTAAATGAAACGATTCGCCCATTCGATTTTTGTATGGCATTCAATTCTTCTTCGCAAAAATCTCTAATACCAATCTGAACCAGTTTAGTTACTTGTGGAATGGAAATAGCATTGTTCATTGAAGAAGCATGAGAATAAATGAAATGCTGATACGTTTTACGCAAATCGGCATGGGCATCAATTTGTAGAATACCAAAGGAGGAATATTTTGTTGATAAAGCATGTAATAAACCCAGGGATGAACTATGATCACCACCAACAACACCAACGATTTTATCCATTTTTAAAAATGCCATCGATTCTTCTTTTACCCATTGAATTAATTTTTTACATTCCGTATTTATTTCATTGACATTTCGGCGTATCTGTTTTAATTTTTTTAAATTTTTTTCATTGGATCTATTTTCAAGATAGGTAATAAATTCAATTGCTTTTTGTCTTAATCGTTTATTTTTTTCCGTCCAGTATTCAGGGGTATATTCCATAGAAATACCGATTTTCCAAGCATCTTGAACAAATTCATCATACAGGTCAATTTGGAATGATGCTTCAAATATGGCTTCCGGAGCTTTGGAGGTTCCGTCATGATTGGATGTGGTAACATCCCATGGAACTGGGATTAAAATTACCTTGGATTCACTTGCGTTAAAAGGTAGTCCGAATATATTATAGTCGCGATTAATATTTTCACACGGATTGAAATTTTTAATTTTTTCTTCTTTTTTTGACATATGATAATTATTAAATTTCTTTCAAAATTAAGGTATAATAAATAAAAGTCAAGTATTTTCAAATTTAAATCAAATTATGAAATTAGTTTAAAATTATTTTTTTTTCATAATATATTTTGGATATCAGACAAGCGTAATTAATTATTCGTTTAATTTAGGAAGGTTTTAGATAATAACACTTAATCCCTAATCATTACTGATGCGTTAATATTTCACTGTTACTAAATAAGTTAAGTTGTTCT
>CAYVNP010000076.1:0-14957 GCA_964452905.1 uncultured Bacteroidales bacterium | reverse complement strand
AAACCTTTTTTAAGACCAATCTGATTGAAACAAAAGATTCTAATCTAAAAATTGGTTTATCGGTCATGCTTGGGTTTTTTATGGGTATCATTCCAATCTGGGGGTATCAACTTATTGCAGCTATTGCTCTCGCACATTTTTTAAAACTGAATAAACTGATTGTTATTGTTACAGCCAATATAAGTATACCACCAATGATACCTTTTATTCTTTATTTCAGCTATGTAACCGGAGGGTTTGTATTAGGCAATCATCAAAGCATTCACGATCATATCACATTTGATTTTGCAAAACAAAATCTGATGCAATATATTATTGGCAGCACCTTATTGGCAAGTGTTTTCGCACTTTGTATGGGGGTTGTTACTTTTCTGTTTTTATCCTTTTTACGAAAACAAAAAATATAAATATATATAAGAACTGAATTTTATGGGTGGATTTTTTAATTTTTTATTTGATCTTTTCTCCAAACGACGATTTGTTTTTATCCTGTTGAACCTTGCTATACTTGCATTAGCAGGGTATTTTGCTTTCAAACTCAAGTTAGAAGAAGATATTACGAAATCCATTCCGGGCAGCAAGGAATACATTAATTTAATGATCAAACAATCCAAACTGACGAATAAACTAATTCTGAATATTTATTTAACAGATACGTTAGCTGAAGTTGATCCTGATCAATTAATAACATATGCCAATGAATTGGCTGACTCATTAAAAAACAAAAACTTTTCTCCTTTTATATCACGCATGACTTTCAGGTTGGACGAAGGTGCTATGGACGAAATTATGAATTCTATCCGCAATCATCTTCCTATTTTCCTTGATGAAGATGATTACACAAAAATAGACACCTTGATTTCTCCTGTAAATATTAAAAAATCTCTTGAAAAGAATTACAGGACATTACTTTCCCCATCAGGTTTTGCATTGAAAAAATTCATTTTAGAAGACCCCATTGGACTAAGCGCTGTTGCATATAACAAAATGAAACAATTTCAGGTTGATGAAAATTACACTGTTTATAATGGATTCATTTTCACAAAAGACAAACGACATCTGATGTGTTTTATTGATCCTGTTTTTTTATCTTCTGAAACTTCAAAAAACACTGCATTTATCAATATATTGGATCAATTAATTAACCAACTATCAGAAAAAAACAAACATAAAATCGCTACAGAATATTATGGTGCATGCGCTGTTGGGGTTGGTAATGCTACCCAAATTAAAAAAGACATTATAATTACTGTTTCCATATCCATCCTGATTATTTTATTGTTTGTCGGATGGGTTTTCAGAAGCGGTTCGATTCCCTTCATCAGCTTTCTGCCTGCAGTTTTCGGGGGTGGTATTGCGATGGCGTTCTTATATTTGATAAAATCGTCCGTCTCAACCATCGCACTGGCTGTTGGCTCAGTGTTGCTTGGTATTATAGTAGATTACGCACTCTATTTTTTCAGTTTATATAAAACCAAAGGCAATGTTCGTGAAGTGTTGAATGATTTGAGCATTACCATTTTTCTATGTTCATTCACTACAGCTATTGCATTCTTCAGTTTGCTTTTCGTTGATTCCGAAGTACTTCATGATCTTGGTTTATTTGCTGGGTTCAGTATATTAGGCGCTGCTTTTTTTTCCCTTTTTATTCTTCCACACCTGATTAAACAGAAAAAACCACAAACAATTACGAATAATAAAAAATCTATTATTGACAGGATTGCCGGTTATTCGTTTGAAAAAAATATTTTTTTGATCCTATGTATCATCCTTATCACAGGGTTATCTGTGTTTACTTATAAAAAAGCTGATTTTGAAAAAGATATGTATTCCATGAATTATCTTCCTGTTCATTTGAAAACAGCAGAAGATCATTTAAACCATATCAGTAAGATTTCACAAAAATCAATATATGTTGTTGCTGTTGGAAAAGATTTAAACCAAGCTATAAAAAATCATTCTAAAATAATTCCCTTGCTTAATGATTTGAAAAATAAAGGGCTCATACAGAATTTCAGTAACCCCGGTGCTGTGGTGATTGCCGATTCTGTTCAAAAATCAAAAATTAAAAGATGGAATAATTACTGGACTGAAAAGAAAAAAAATGATTTACAAACTACTTTAAACAACTACTCAAAAAAAATCGGTTTTCAAACAAATGCATTTCCTCATTTTATTTCATTTTTAAATAAAGACTTTAAACCAATCTCTGAACCTGAGTCCAAAAAGATAAAACAAACCTTTGTTGAGGATATGATCACTCAAACCGGAAATGTTACGATGGTTACTACATTGCTGAAAGTTAATTTAAATGACAGAGAAAAAGTTTTTGCTTCCCTTTCAAATATCCCTGACATTACAATTATAGATAAACTGAAGATCACAAGTGATTTTATTGAATCCATTAAAAAAGATTTTGAAATGCTCGTCAACCTCTGCCTGATCTTTGTCACTCTTGTATTGATCATTTCATTCGGACGGATTGAACTCGGCTTAATCGCTGCAATACCGATGTTTGCAAGCTGGTTCGTGACATTAGGTATCATGGGACTGACAGGAATCAAATTCAATATTTTCAATATTCTAATTTCAACTTTTATTTTTGGTCTTGGCGTTGACTACAGCATCCTGATGATGCGCGGACTACTGCTCGAATATCAGTTTGGACGCAAAGAACTGCCATCGTATAAAACATCCATTTTCCTCTCTGCTTTTACAACTATTGTAGGTGTTGGTGTTTTGATCTTTGCCAAACATCCTTCACTGAATTCAATCTCAATTCTTTCCATTATTGGACTTTCTTCAGTAGTTATTATTTCATATACCATTGAACCAATTTTTTTCAACTACCTTATCCGAAAAAAAAATAAAAAACGAAATTCACCGGTTACCTTTTCTGATATTATTTTTACCGTGCTTTGCTTTACCAATGCCATACTGTGTAGTGTTCTACTCAATTTAAGTTTATTAATCACAATTCTTCTTCCTCTGTCCCTACAAAAGAAAAAAATGATCATGCATTATATCATGATGTATATATGCAAGTTTATCGTATATTCGGCTTTTCCCATAAAAAAGAAGATCATTAACAAATCCGGTGAAGATTTCAGTCAACCGGCAGTTATCATAAGCAATCACCAATCGCATCTTGATCTTCTTTTGATGATCATGCTGAATCCAAAGATCATCATCATCACTAATAAATGGGTGTGGATGAATCCCTTTTATGGATTGGTCATACGTTTTTTAGATTACTTCCCCATCATGGAAGGATATGAGTCCATCATGGAACAGCTTGCCAATAAAGTAAAAGAAGGATTTTCAATTTTAATTTTCCCTGAAGGAAGCCGAACTGTAGATGCACATATTACTCGCTTTCATAAAGGCGCTTTCATGATTGCAGAAAAGTTGCACATGGATATATTGCCCATTATCATTCACGGTGTTGGTGATTGCATGAACAAAGGTGAGAATCATTTAAAGAAAGGAAACATAACTATAACCATCTTTGATCGTATTAAACCGGACGATTCACGATATGGTTCGGATTATCATGAACGAACAAAATCTACTCTTACATTTTTCCGAACTAATTATGCCGAATTACAAAAAGAGCTTGGCACTGTTGATTACTACAAACATCAACTAATCCGAAGCTATATTTATAAAGGACCCGTGCTTGAATGGTATTTAAAAGTTAAAATCCGGCTGGAAAAAAATTACGAACTATTCAATCGAATAATTTCCCGTGAAGCTGAAATCATTGATATTGGATGCGGTTATGGTTTTCTTCCTTACATGCTTCATCTTGTTTCCCCAAAAAGAAAAATTACCGGAATTGATTACGATGAGCAAAAAATTGAAACAGCAAACCATTGCTATTTAAAAGATGAAAATATTAATTTTGCTGCTACGGATGCTCTTGAATATTCATTTGCAACGTACGATGTTTGTATCATGAATGACATCTTGCATTATTTAACTGAAGAAAAGCAAGAACAACTGATTGCAAAATGTATATCGCATTTAAAAAAGGATGGAATGATCATTATTCGCGATGGAAATAAAGATATGGGTAAAAAACATTTTGGAACAGAATGGACAGAATTTTTTTCCACCAAATTTTTCAGATTCAATAAAACAAATGGAAATAAATTACATTTTGTTTCAGCATCCCGGATTTCAGAAATTATCAATAAATTTGATATGGAGATTGAAATCATTGATAAAACGGTTTTTACTTCAAACTTAATTTATATCATCAGAAAAAAACAACATGCAGAAATTTGATGTAGTAATTATTGGTAGTGGTTTGGGTGGATTACTTTGCGGAAATATTTTAAGTAAAGAAGGATTCAATGTTTGTATACTGGAGAAAAATGAAAAGATTGGCGGATGTCTACAAATATTTTCCCGTGACAAATGTATTTTCAATACAGGACTGAACTACACGGAAGGACTGGCAGACGGGCAGATACTGAACAGATATTTCAAATACTTCGGCATCATGGACAAACTGAAATTACGCAGAATGGACATGGATGGATTTGAAGTGATCACATTCAATCAAAAAGAATATAAATTTGCACAAGGAACAGAACATTTTGTAGAAACACTTATCAAAGAATTTCCTGAAGAGAAAAATAATCTTAAGCGCTATATCAAAAAATTAAAAACTATCTGCAATGCATTTCCCTTTCACGACCTAAGTAAAAGCAGTTCGGACATTTCCGATTTCAATATTCTGAATGAAAGTATATACAGTTACCTTAGCTCACTTACTCCAAATAAAACATTACAGAATATATTAGCCGGGAATAACTTATTATACGGTGGAGTTCCCGATAAAACACCGCTTTATATTCATTCACTGATCATTTATTCATTCATCAACAGTTCGTGGAGATTAGTGGACGGAAGCGCTCAACTTGCTACGGCAATTGAAAACAGCATCAAACAAAACGGTGGTACGATCTTGCGTAATCAAGAAGCAACAAAATTTATTTTTGAAAATAATCAGATCAAATATATTCAACTGAAAAACGATGAACGTATTGAAGGAACTCATTTCATTTCAAATATCCATCCGGTCAATACGCTGAATATGATTGATGGTTCATACATCAACAAAGCATACAGAAACCGCATCCATTCGCTCGAAAACACCATAGGTATGTTTACGCTTTATCTGGTGATGAAAGAAAACTCATTCCGGTACATGAATCACAATCATTACGTCTACAATAACGACAGCGTATGGACAACGGCCACTTACAATGAAAAAGAATGGCCGCAAAGTTTCATGTTGTATACTCCGGCTGTTTCCAAATCCGAAACATGGGCGGATAGTGTCATTGCTATGACTTATATGAAATATGATGAACTAAAAAAATGGGAACATACCACAGTTGAAAACAGAGGCAATGACTATCTTGCTTTCAAAAAGGAAAAAGCTGAACAATTACTCGATCTGGTTGAAAAGAAATTTCCGGGTATAAAATCAAATGTAAAAAATTATTATACATCCACTCCCCTCACCTATCGTGACTATACCGGCACCTATCAAGGTTCATCCTATGGAATACTGAAAGATTTTAATCATCCGTTGAAATCCATTATTTTACCAAAAACTAAAATTAAAAATCTTTTTTTTACAGGACAAAACCTGAATCTTCATGGAGTTCTCGGAGTAACTATCGGTGCTGTCATGACATCCGGTGAGTTGGTAGGACTGGATCATCTTGTAAAAAAAATTAATTCCTATTAAAAGATTATGCAAAAATACGATGTAGTTATAGCAGGTAGCGGTTTGGGCGGATTAATCTGCGGTTATATTTTAAGCAAAGAAGGATACAATGTTTGTATTATTGAAAAACATCATCAACTGGGCGGATGCCTGCAAACATTTGTTCGGAATAAATGTATTTTCGATACAGGTATGCATTACGTCGGTTCCCTAGATGAAGGACAAATACTAAATAAATTCTTCAGGTATTTTGATGTTATGGATAAAATCAACATTCGTAAAATGGATCCAGTTTTTGATGTGATCAGTATTGCAGGCAAACAATATCAATATGCACAAGGGTATGAGAATTTTATTGACACCCTGCATCAACGTTTTCCGCATGAACGTGAGGCACTGATTACGTATGTCAATAAGCTCAAAGAGATAAGAGGTTCGCTGGATGAATTTATGAAAGGAAACTCAAAAAATGAGCCGAACAATATGCTCAACTTTGAACATTTTTTTGTGAATACACATCAATATCTTAAATCAATTACTAGCAATTACGAGTTACAGAATGTTCTGGCAGGTCTGAATGCCTTGTATGCCGGTCATCCGGATTCTAATCCGCTTTACATCCATTCGGTGATCAACAATTCACTCATTGAAAGTTCATGGCGTTTTGTGGATGGCGGTTCTCAACTGATTGACGTTCTTGCAAACTCAATTATTTCAAATGGTGGAACTATCATTAAAAAACAGGAAATTAAAAAATTTATTTCAGATGCGACCGGCTCTATTGAAAGTGTTGAATTGGCAAACGGAGAACGAATTGAAGGAAAACAATTCATCTCAAATATTCATCCTGTTCGCACACTCGAAATGACAGACTCAAAACTGCTTCGTAAAAGCTATCGTAACCGGATCAATTCGATTGAACATACCATCTCTATTTTTTCTGTTTATATTGTTTTCAAAGAAAATTCATTCCCTTATCATAATTATAATTTTTACAAATACAATGATCCAAATGTTTGGGGAACACAAACATACACACCCTCTAACTGGCCTGACGGACACATGTGTTATACACCTGCTCACAGCAAGTCCAAAAAGTATGCTGACTCAATGATAGCCATCACATATCTGAAATACGAAGAAATGAAACAATGGGAAAATACAACCATTGAAAAACGCGGGGAAGTGTACCTTGAATTTAAAAAAATCAAAGCAGAAAAATTCATAACCGCTCTGGAAAAAGATTTTCCCGATATACGAAATCATATCAAAACATATTACACATCAACTCCTTTGACTTACAGAGACTACATCGGTACTGTCAACGGTTCAATTTACGGAATATTAAAGGATTCCAATGATCCGCTTCGATCATTTATCATTCCACGAACGAAAGTTCCTAATCTCTTTTTAACCGGTCAAAATGTTAATTTACATGGCGTAATAGGTGTATCCATCGGGTCAATACTTACATGTGCGGAATTTTTAGGATTAAATCATATTCTTGACAAAATCAAAAAAGTATAATATCTATTGCAAATAAAAATCCAATTATGAAACGTTTCAAAAAAATATTCTTGCGTATAGTAATTGGATTCATCATTTTAATTTTGGCTATCTTAATTTATTTCAAATTGGCCGTTCAGATCACCCCTCCGAAAATATCATATAAATTAACCTTTCCATTAAACAGGATTAAATCCGATACAAATTTTTACACACTCGGAAATAATTGGTTTCGTAAAAGTAAAAGTGGTCTTTGGGAAATGTATATCGAAGGAAAACCATATGAACGTGGCGTAATTACTGGTATATTAGCCAAAGAATTAATCTTTAAACAGGAAAAAGCCTTTGTGAATCAGTTTGATAAAATGGTTCCCAACAAACATTATCTTTCATTCTTAAGATATTTTGTTGCCTGGTTCAACCGAAATTTAGATCAATACACGGAGAATGAATTTCAACAGGAAATCTACGGTATTTCACAATCAGCATCAGATACATTTAATTTCATTGGTCCAAAATTTCAACGTATGTTGAATTATCATGCGGCTCATGATATTGGTCATGCTTTGCAAAACTACCACATGGTGGGCTGTACCTCTTTTGCAGCTTGGGGAAATGCAACCGAAGACAGTACTTTGATCATCGGAAGAAATTTCGATTTTTATGTCGGTGATGAATTTGCAAGAAACAAAATTGTCTGTTTTGTCAATCCCGATAAAGGGTATAGGTTTTTGTCCGTTACATGGGCAGGTATGACAGGCGTTGTTTCTGGTATGAACGAAAAAGGATTAACAGTTACCCTCAATGCAGCAAAATCAGATATCCCTTTGAGTGCTGCAACACCTATTTCACTGATTAGCAGAGAAGTTCTTCAATATGCAAAAAATATTGATGAAGCATATACCATCATTAAAAAAAGAAAATCCTTTGTTTCGGAATCCTTTTTGATCGGCTCATCACTTGACCATAGATGCTGCATCATTGAAAAATCCCCATCCAAAATCGGAATATTTTTCTCTCCCGATAATAGAATTATTTGCACCAATCATTTTCAAAGTACAACATTTATTAAGGATAAACTGAATATTGAAAATATTCAAACTAGCGCAACACAATACAGATATGAACGAGTGAATGAACTTTTAAATCAATATCAAAAACTGAATGTATCAACCGTTGCTACTATATTACGCGATCAAAAAGGATTAAACAACAGTGATATCGGAATGGGAAATGAGAAAGCAATTAATCAACTGATCGCCCATCATTCAATCATTTTCAAACCGGAACAACTACAGGTGTGGGTTTCCACCAGCCCTTATCAATTGGGACAATACATTGCCTATGATCTGAAAAAAATATTTTTTCAATATCCTGCAATGAAAACCAATCATGAAATAAATGAGGAACAACTGAATATTAAACCGGATACATTCCTTTTTTCTCAAGGATATTCTGATTTTAAAACATACTTGTTATTGAGAGATTCAATCAAAAAAACGATAATGTCCGGACAAATTATTTCAATTAATAATTTATTAATTACGGAACTGATCCAAACCAATCCTGAATATTACTACTCATACTCCCTTGCCGGTGATTATTTTAAAAAACTCAGTCAGTTTGATCGGGCAATAATATTTTACAATCTGGCTCTTACCAAAGAAATAAACACAATTGAAGATAAAAAACACATCATTGAAGGATTGCGTGAATGTTTTATAAATAAATAAAAAAAACAATCTCCCTAATAAAAAATATTATATTTTTATTCTAATTAATTTTCATATTTAAATTATTTAATTCTTTAACCTCATGAAAAAAACAATTCTTTTTCTTGTTGTATCTTTTTTTGTAAACACATTTATTTATGCACAAACTACTATTCCTCGTCCCGAATATCCTCGTCCTCAGTTTGAACGAAGCGAATGGATCAACTTAAATGGCAACTGGACATATGTATTTGATCAGGGCAAATCAGGTAAAGAACAACATCTTGAAAACAGCAAAGGTTTTGATAAAACCATCATTGTACCGTTTTGTCCCGAAAGTAAACTATCCGGTGTTGCACATACTGATTTCATTGATGCCATGTGGTATCATCGTAAGATTACCATACCTGAAAACTGGAGTAATAAAAAAATTATTCTTCATTTTGGTGCTGTTGATTATGAAAGCGAAATATTCATTGACGGTAAATCAGTATGTACGCATTACGGAGGTACTTCATCATTTACAGTTGATATAACTGATTTTGTTTCCACTGGAAAACAACAGAATTTGGTTGTGTATGTCAAAGACGACCTGCGTTCTGGCAGACAACCCGGAGGCAAACAATCACCTCAATTTAACTCGTTCGGTTGTATGTATACACGTACTACAGGTATCTGGCAAACAGTATGGTTGGAACCTGTCGATAATTCAGGATTGGCATCCTGCCAAATAATTCCTGACCTTGACAATCAACGTTGTATTTTTAATCCTGCATTTTTCACCCTCTCTCAAGGTATAAAATTCAGAGTTACCATTAAAGACGGAAACAAAATAATCAATATAAATGAAGTTGCCGCAGGCAATAATCTTGCATGCATAGTACCTGTTGCTAATCCTAAAACATGGTCGCCTGAGAATCCTTTCTTATATGACCTTCAGTTTGAAGTTATTGATAAACAAGGAAAAACAGTGGACATTGTTAAAAGTTACTTTGGTATGCGAAAAATTAACATAGAAGGAAATAAAATATATTTAAATAACAAACCAATATTTCTACGATTTGTTTTAGATCAGGGGTTTTATCCAACAGGTATTTGGACTGCCCCTTCTGATGACGCATTGAAGAATGACATCATCCTTTCAATGGATGCCGGATTTAACGGTGCACGTTTGCACCAGAAAGTTTTTGAAGAACGTTTCCATTACTGGGCTGATAAATTAGGATATCTCACTTGGGCTGAGTCTTCAAGTTGGGGAATGGATAACAATGAACCGGTCAGTGCACGCAATTTTTTAAGTGAATGGGAAGAGATTGTTATGCGTGATCGAAACTACCCATCCATCATTGCATGGACTCCATTCAATGAAACATGGGACAGGGCAAATGCAGACGGCAGACAACACAACCGTTTCATCAGCGATATTTACAAATTAACACATGCACTGGATAATACCCGACCTGTGAATGATGCCAGCGGGAATTATCATGTTATTACTGATATATTCACTGTTCATAACTACGATCAGGATCCGACCGTGATGAGAAAAGCACTTACACCTGACAAAGAAAAAGGTGTTCATCGTTGCAATCCCAAGTATGATGCGGAATACAAAGGGCAACCTTATATTGTGGATGAATATGGCGGAATCAAATGGATACCCGGACAAGCTTTTGCAAATAACTCATGGGGATATGGCGAAGGACCTAAAACACTTGAAGAATATTATACCCGACTGGAAGCACTGACTGACGTGCTTTTATCCATTGATATTGTTTGGGGATACTGCTACACTCAGCTTACTGATGTTGAACAGGAACAGAATGGTATTTACAACTATGATCGCACTAAAAAGTTTGACATGAACAAAATAAAAAAGATTTTTAGTAAAACAAAATAAATTAAATTCTATACGATCACGCCATATAAATCAAATTCATCAACATTATATATTTTTACAGGATAAAAATTACCAATTTTAATTTTTTGATTTTCTTTAGCGATCAACACTTCATGATCTACTTCAGGTGAATCACCTTCTGTCCTGCCAATATAATAATCTCCTTCAACGCGATCAATAATGGTTTTATAAATTTCACCAATTTTCCTTTGATTCAATTCAAGAGAAATTCCTTGTTGAATATTCATCAATCGTTCCATCCTGTCTTGTTTAACTTTTTCAGAAACACTGTCTTTAAGCTTGTATGCTGCTGTTCCTTCTTCGTGAGAATATTTGAACACTCCTATCCGATCAAACCGAACAGTTTCAATAAATTCAATCAATTCATTAAATTCTTTTTCAGTTTCACCCGGATACCCCACAATTAAAGACGTTCGTAATGTCAGATCAGGAATAACCTTTCTCAACTTTTCAATAAACTGATAGGATTCTTTTTTTGAAAAATTTCGTTTCATTGATTTAAGTATCCGATCGCTAACATGCTGGAAAGATATATCCAAATATTTGCAAACCTTTGGAGATTTATTGATTATATCAAACAAATCTAAAGGAAAATGCGAGGGATACGCATATTGTAATCGTATCCATTCCAATTTTTCAACTTTTAATAATTCTTCTACAAGCTTTGTTATACTTCGCTTTTTGTAATTATCCATTCCATAATACGTTAAATCCTGAGCTATCAGAATTATTTCCTTTACACCCTTATTAACGAGAGTTTCAGCTTCACGAACAATTTCTTCAATTGGTTTTGATTGATGTTTGCCTCTAATCAATGGAATAGCGCAGAACGAACAATGATTATCACATCCATCGGCAATTTTTAAATATGCATAATGTGAAGGTGTAGTAATAATTCGTTCACCTGACAAGAGTGTGAAATCCTTCGATTTGAGAGATAATAAAATATCATTTTTGTTATTGACACCAAAAAATTCATCTACTTCGGGGATGTCTTTTTTCAATTCTTCTTTATACCGTTCCGAAAGACAACCCACCACAAATAATTTTTTTATCAATCCATTTTTTCTTGCTTCGGCAAATTGAAGTATGGTATTGACAGATTCTTCTTTTGCATCTCCTATAAAACCGCATGTATTAATAATTACAGTATCATAATCATCTTTGGTCGATTCATGAACCACATCAAATCCGTGTGCATTCAATTGACCCAACAAACCTTCTGAATCCACAAGATTTTTATAACACCCCAATGTGATGATATTTATTTTCTTTTTTTTCATGTATAAAAAAAGAACCTCCATGAGTATGAAGGTTCTTTAGCAAAGATAGTTATAAATAGATTATTCTGCTTCTTTTTCGATTCTCATTTTATAGAATGAGCGCCAAACAAAAACAAGAGAAACAATAAAAAAGGCAATACCAAAATAGAGTGCAATATTCCTAAAGCTTTCGGACATGGCTATTTCCATAGCTAATAAACCAAACAAGGTCGTAAACTTAATAATCGGATTTAAAGCAACAGATGAAGTATCTTTAAATGGGTCACCAACGGTATCACCAACAATGGTAGCATCGTGTAAAGGTGTCCCTTTCATTTTCAGATCAACTTCAACGACCTTTTTAGCATTATCCCAGCAACCGCCTGCATTAGCCATAAAGATTGCCTGAAACAAACCAAAAACAGCAATAGCTATCAGATAACTCACAAACAAAGCAACCGGAGGAGCTAAAAGTAATTTTTCAGCTTCACTCATATCGCTTGTTAAACCTGCAGGTGCAGAAAAACATGCAAAAGCAAGAGCAAAGAAAAAGATACCGACAAAAATGTTGAACATCCCTTTTTGTGCATATTGTGTACATATTTTAACAACTTCTGTTGATTTTTCAGCATCTGCTTTTTTAGGTGCATTAGGATCGAGATTAATATGTTTTTTAATATATTCAACTGCTCTGTAAGCACCAGTTGTAACAGCTTGTGTAGAAGCACCGGTGAACCAATAAATAACAGCGCCACCCAGTATAAAACCTAAAATTGAATACGGATTCAATAGATTAAGTACAGTTTCTGGTTTTATACCTATCGTTTTCTCAATCATCAGGATCAATGAGAAAATCATCGTAGTAGCTCCAACAACAGCTGTTCCGATCAATACAGGTTTAGCAGTTGCTTTAAACGTATTACCGGCGCCGTCATTTGATTCTAAATAGAATTTTGATTTTTCCCAATCCGGTTTAAAACCAAAATCTTTTTCAATTTCAGCATCAACGTTCGGAACACTTTCAATCAGTGAAAGTTCATATACAGATTGTGCGTTATCAGTTACAGGACCATAACTATCAACAGCAATAGTGACAGGCCCCATACCTAACAAACCAAATGCAACCAAACCAAACGCAAAAATGGAAGGATAAATCATTATTTCTGAAAGTCCCATGGTGCTAAATAAATAGGCAACAAACATTAAAAAGAAGAACACGAGTCCCATCCAGAATGCACTGAAGTTACCTGCAACAAAACCGGAAAGAATAGTTAACGAAGCACCACCTTCTCTCCCTGCACTTACAACTTCTTGGACGTGACCGGATTTAGGAGAGGTAAATATTTTTGTAAATTCAGGAATCACTGCACCTCCAATTGTACCACAACTAATAATAGTTGAAAGAACCCACCACATATCAGTATTTCCATTTAAGTCAGGAATCATAAAGTAACTAGCAGCAAATGTAACACCAATTGAAAGAATTGAAGTGATCCATACAAGATTTGTTAAAGGAGCTTCAAAATCAATATCTTCTTTTCCACCATATTTAGCAGTACTAAGGATACCATTGATCCAAAAAGCAACAACTGAGGTAACAATCATTAAAATACGCATTACAAATATCCAAACTAAAAGTTCAACTTTTAATAAAGAAACAACTTCTTCTGGCAATGTTATTTTCAAACCATCTTGAACAGTAATTCCCACAGCTAATAATATAAATGAAATAAGAGCCACACCAGTTACACCATATGTTTCAAAACCATCAGCAGTAGGTCCAACAGAGTCACCTGCATTGTCACCTGTACAGTCAGCAATAACACCAGGGTTACGTGGGTCATCTTCACCGATTTTAAAAACCACTTTCATTAAGTCTGAACCAATGTCAGCAATTTTTGTAAAGATACCACCGGCAATACGAAGTGCAGAAGCGCCTAATGATTCACCAATAGCAAAACCAATGAAACAAGCGCCTGCTAAATGACCGGGCATCAGTAATAAAATAACAAGCATCATGATCAACTCAACGCAGATTAAAACTACGCCGATGCTCATCCCTGCATTCAACGGAATATTTAATAGGTGTAACGGATTTCTTTTTAAAGAAGCAAAAGCCATACGGGAGTTTGCAAGTGTATTCATACGAATACCGAATGCAGCAACAGTATATGAACCAAGAATACCAATAACTGTCCATCCAATGATTAAAGCGACACTGCCAAATTGCTGGGCAGGTGTTTCTCCGATTGGTGATAAAAATCCAAAATAACCGGCAACAGCCGCACCAATAAAAATAAAGAGTATTGCTAAAAATTTACCTTGTTGCTTCAAATAAGCTGAACAGGTTTTGTAAATTACTTCAGAAATTTCCAACATGGATTGATGAGCCGGAAGTTTTTTCACCTTCATAAATTGATATAATCCGAAGAACATACCTAAAATGGTAATCACAAACCCCCAATATAAGATGCTTTCCTGATGGATCGCATCGGGGATTTTCAAATCTGCTTCACTCGCAAAAGTTAAAGCAGGTAAAAGCGATGCTGTTAAAATACCTAAAACTTTTTTCATAATGTTATTAATTTATATTTATATGGTTTTTAATTCGGGTGCAAATTTAAAATAACTATTGTAAATACAATTATAAATCCAATAAAATATTAAAAATTTTTCAACATGTATTACTTTCATTTCAAAAAATCATAAAAAAGCATAATATTGAAACTTATCACATAATATTACTTTATATATCAAAACATTACTGATGCGTTAATATTTCACTGTTACTAAATAAGTTAAGTTGTTCT
>CAYVNP010000075.1:0-15779 GCA_964452905.1 uncultured Bacteroidales bacterium | reverse complement strand
GTATTAAGCCTGCCGCTAGCGTTCATCCTGAGCCAGGATCAAACTCTTCATTGTATAAAGTTGATCTTAAATGTCTCAAGGTTTACTATTCACTGAAATTGATATCAGGGATATTTGCTACTTTCTAGGCTACTTCAATATTTTCAAAGAACTTTTGTTTTGTTTTTAAACCCTTTTTCATCAAAAGGGAGTGCAAAGATACTACTTATTTTTTTACGTCCAAATATTTTTTAATTTTTTTTTACTTATTTATTTAAATATTTTTAAATTTTATTTTAATTGGTTATAAATCAACACGCTACATCGCAATTTCTTAGACTTTATTTTAAAAATATTAATCTATTTTAATATGCTTATCATTTAAAAGAACATATTAATCACTATTATTGTTGAACATACATTTATATTACAACTCATTTACAAATAAACATTGAATCTAAACTAACCTTCTATTATACGTTGCATACCATGTGTTTTGATTATATGTAAGAAGTTAAAGAATGCATTAAATTTCAACAGTTTTACCCTTAAAGCAATTTTAACCTACACGAATATCCAAAAACAAAGAAGGTCATTCGTATTGAATGACCTTCTTTGAAATTTTAAATATGTAATTTCATTTATTTCTTGAGAATCTTAAATTCAGACCTTCTGTTTAATTGTCTGCCTTCTTCAGTTGTATTTGTTGCAGCAGGAGATTTTTTCCCATATCCATAATACGTTAGTCGTTCAGAAGAAATTCCATTTTTTACAAGGAACTCAACAACAGCTTTAGATCTTCTAATAGATAATGCATTATTATATACATCTGTTCCAACACTATCAGCATGACTGGAAATTTGTATTTTTAATTTCGGATGATTATTCATGAATTTTAAAAGACGTTGTAATTCTGTTTTAGATTCCGGACGTAACCATGATTTATCAAAATCATAATAAATATTCTTTAATTGAATGATTTCTTCATCTTGCGGGTCCTGTTTTAAACCATCTTGCTTATTATTATCAGTAATTGTTCCATCCTTATTTATTACTTTGCCTGAAGCATCTTTTTTATCATCCCCAATAACCACTTTTATCGGAACCAATTCAATATCATCTAATGTTATTGAATTATCTATATTATTAATTAATGGATTAATCTCTCTTGAATAAGGTTCATAATTGGGTGCACTCACTAAAAGTTGAATATTTTTACCTTTACAATTAACTATTGTATTAAATAGTCCAGTTTTATCATCATTCATTATATCATTCAAGGTATCTTTATTTTCAGATGATAAAATCAATATTTTAGCATGTAAAGGTAATTTGGTTTCAGCATCTTTAACTTTACCGAGTAAAGTAACAGGAGGAGGTGTTTTATAATAACTAACTTCATATATATCTAAATCTCCTATACCATTCTTTGCTGTACGTGATGACAAAAAAGAAACTTTACCATCAACACTTGTACTTAATATTATATTGTCATCTGTTGTGTTAAGAGGGTATCCAATATTAACAGGTGCTGACCATTTATTTCTTCCTTCAGGTGAAGTTTTAAAAATATCAAAATCACCCATTGTTTCCAAGCCATTGGAGCTATAAAACAAAGTATTTCCGTCATTGGAAATTACAGGAGCCACTTCATCAAACTCAGTATTAATACCTTCCCCCATATTATCAGGTTTTGACCATTGACCAGCAGCGTTCAATGTAGAATAATATAAATCAAAACCGCCATACCCTCCTTTTCGTTCACTAGAAAAATATAATGTTTTTCCATCCGGACTTAAACTGGCATGTGATTCACATGTTTTTGATCCATTAATTGAGGAACCAAAACTGACAGGAATTGACCATGTATTATTTTCGAGTTTACTGAAAAATAAATCACCATTTCCTACATCATTTTTATAGATCAACATTGTATTCCCATCTGCTGACAATCCAACGATTGAACAACTTCCTTTTTGATCAGGAAACACATTTACTGCCTGAGAGCAATTCTTGGTTTCTTTGTCATAATTTACATAAAAAATATTTTCAATTAAACTATCTCCAAAATTTGAAAGATTTGTAGCATCAAAAATACTCCTTGAAGTAAAATAAAGTTTATTGTCTGGTGCAATAAAGGCATTGAATTCATTAAAAGATGCATTTACTGTAGTACCTAATTTAGTAAGTTTAACATTTAAAGGATTAGCAGTAAGTTTAACAGCCGTGTTGCATTCTCCTTTTTGTTTTTCGGCTCTTGTCATAATATCTTCTTTCTTAATTTCAGAATAATACGCAGGGCCCCAATACTGTTCAGCATAATTATAAAACTTCTTATTGGTTTCACAGGCATCATTGATTCTATTGGCAGTTAGATATCCTTTGGCAAGATAATAATAAGCATGAATAGGAGCAGTAGTATCTAAATACTGACCTTCATAATCAATTGAAATATTCTTTAAACTCTTTTCCAGATAAGGAATACCCATTGCATTGTCATTAGGATAAATTGGATAATTAACATACGTTGATCCAATTTTATAAAGTACATTTGAATTATCCGGAATAATTTTGTCAAGTGCGAGTAGAATATTTATTGCATCATTATATCTCCCTTTATCAAGTGCGAACTGGGCATCCGTAAAATATTGATAAAGTGTATTCGCTCTTTCATTTTGCACCTTTTTATTTCCTACTGTTGCACTCTGACTAAAAGTAAAAAAACTAACAAAAAAAAGTAATATAAATAAAATTGTGTTTTTCTTTTTCATAATTGAATAAATTAAATAATTAAATAAATTATAATTTGATACAAAGTAATGTTTTTTTTTTCTATTATACAAAAAAATGTCTATAAAAATATAAAATCAAATTCCAAATTCAAAATAAAACACTAACTATTTTTTAAAATTTACAAAAAAATTTAAGGATTATTCTTAATACTAAATTATGAATTATATTTGCTGCAATTAATAATATAGCTCTATCTTTAATTAATATTCCTTAACTTAAAGCTGTTTTTATTAAAAGTTTTGATGTATGCGTAAAAATGTTGATTTTTTAATTATAGGCTCTGGTATTGCAGGATTAAGTTATGCACTAAAAGTTGCTCCTTTGGGGAAAGTATGTCTTGTCACTAAAAGAGAAGCAAAAGAATCCAATACTATTTATGCTCAAGGGGGGATTGCAACTGTCATGTATACTCCTGATACGTATGAGAAACACATTAATGACACGTTGATATGCGGGCATGGTTTGTGCAATGAAAAAATAGTCCGAATGACTATTTATGAATCTACCGAACGCATCAATGACCTGATCAACTGGGGTATTCAATTTGATAAAACCAAAACCGGAAAATTTGATCTGGGTAAAGAAGGTGGACATTCCGAATATCGGGTGTTGCATACGAAAGATAATACCGGTTTTGAAATTGAACAAACATTATTGAATAAAGTTAAGGAACATCAAAATATTGAAATCCTCGAAAATCATTTTACCGTTGATATAATTACCGAACATCATATCGGAAAAGAAATTAATAAACGAACCAAAAATATTACTTGCTTTGGAGCATACACCTTAAATCCAATTACTAATCAAGTGGATGTCATCCAAGCTAAAACAACATTAATGGCTACAGGTGGTATCGGAAATGTATATAATGTTACCACCAATCCTCCAATTGCAACAGGAGATGGGATTGCTATGGTCTACAGAGCCAAAGGACGAATTGAAAATATGGAATTTATGCAATTCCATCCTACTGCTCTTTTTAATCCAAAAGAAAAACCATCCTTCTTAATAACTGAAGCATTGAGGGGGTTCGGTGCTATTCTTAAAACTACAGATGGAAATGAGTTCATGCATAAGTATGATACCCGTAGTTCTCTCGCTCCAAGAGATATCGTCTCAAAAGCTATAGATACAGAACTAAAAATAAGCGGGGAAGATTATGTTTATCTGGATTGCAGACACCTCGATTCAGAACAATTAAAATATCATTTTCCTACCATTTACAATAAATGTTTACAGATCGGTATTGATCTCACTAAAGAAATGATTCCCGTTGCTCCAGCCGCACATTATATTTGTGGTGGCATTAAAGTCAATGAACATGGGCAAACATCTATAAAAAATCTTTATGCTTCCGGTGAATGCTCATCCACCGGATTGCATGGTGCAAATCGACTGGCTTCCAACTCCCTCCTTGAAGCACTTGTTTTTTCACACAGAGCTGCCAATCATTCCATCAATCAAATTAAAAAAATTACCATATCTCAGGATATTCCCGATTGGAATGCCGAAGGAATGGTATTGAACGAAGAAATGATCCTCATCACACATGCTCTTAAAGAATTACAAAGTATTATGATAAGTTATGTCGGCATTGTTCGTTCAAACCTCCGTTTGAAAAGAGCTATAGACAGACTGGAGCTGTTATATCAGGAAACAGAAAGCATTTATAACAAATCTGTTTTAACTGTTCAAATTTGCGAATTGCGTAATTTAATTAATGTAGCTTATATTATTATAAAAATGGCAATGGACAGAAAAGAAAGTCGGGGGTTACATTATTCTATTGATTATCCTGACTGCAAAGAATTTTAATAATTTCATTCGATAAATTTCATATTTAATTTTTAATATAAATTTGTTAAACAAATCATGTGTTATGAAAAAAATAAGTCTGAAAACATTTAATTATTTCATTCAAGGTTTACTATACACCACTCCTATCACTATTACGCTTTATATTATATTTAAAATTTTTAAATTTGTAGATGGGATCCTGCCATTCAATAATATTCCCGGTTTAGGGATTATCATTATTTTTATTCTCATAACTTTTATTGGTATCATTGGAAATACTGTTATCGGAAAACCAATCATTGGATATTTTAAACAGATACTTGATAAAGCGCCTCTTATTAAAGATATTTATTCTTCAATTAAAGATCTTGTTTCTGCTTTTGTCGGAAAGAAAAAAAGATTTACTGAACCTGTACTTGTCAAAATGGGAAATGGTCTTGAAAAACTAGGATTTATCACCAATAAAAATTTAAAAGATATTGGAATCAGTGAGAATAAGATAGCTGTCTATTTACCCTATTCATATGGGTTTATGGGCAGTCTGTATATTGTACCCGTTGAAAATATCACGTCCATACAAGTATCATCTACGGATGTTATGAAATTTATTGTTTCCGGAGGAATCATTAATTTTGACAAAGAATAACTATGAATGAGCAACGTCCATTAATACTGGTAACAAACGATGATGGTCGGACTGCACCGGGAATCAGAAGTCTGATTGAATTCATGAATGAAATAGGTGAAGTGATTGTTGTTGCCCCTAAACATCCTCAGTCGGGAATGGCACATTCTATTACGGTTAGAGATCCCTTGAGATTAAAACGTATTACTACATCAAATCATCATGCCGAGTACGAATGCAGTGGAACACCCGTTGATTGCGTAAAACTGGCATTGGATAAAATTGTTGATCGCAAACCTGACCTGCTGGTATCAGGAATTAATCATGGGTCCAATGCATCCATCAACGTAATCTATTCGGGAACTGTTTCTGCTGCTATTGAAGGCGCTATTTTAAACATTCCCTCCATTGCATTTTCCATTCTTGAATTTTCATTTGATATCAATTTCACGCATTATAAAAAACATATCCAAACCATTGCAAAAAACGTATTATCCAATGGACTACCCGAACGTATTTGTTTGAATGTAAATATTCCTTATGTGATTGAATCCGACATCAAAGGGATCAAAATTTGTCGACAGGCAATCGGTTACTGGGCTGAAGAATTTGAAAAAAGAACTGATCCGAATAATACGGATTATTACTGGATTAAAGGGATGTATAAAAATATTGATCCGGGAATTGACACCGATGAATGGGCTTTAAACAACAATTATATTTCTGTGGTTCCTGTCACATCTGACTTTACCAAACACCATGCGATTGATTCACTCAAAAAATGGGATCTGAATGTTTAAAAAAGATTCAATCATATTAGGTATTCTGATTGGCCTATTATTACCTGCCTGTTTATTCAGCTTGTTATATGTATTAAATTTAACCATATTCGTTCAAAAATTTTCCGAACCAACAATTTTTCTGGTCAGTATTTGCAGCAATCTCATTCCATTCAGAATTTTACTTATCAATTACAAGTTTGACCGCACCGGCAAAGGGATATTAATAGTTACTTTTGTTTATGCCATAGTTTATTTAATCAGATATTTAAATTAACTTGTACTCATGAAATATTATATTATTGCCGGTGAAGCTTCAGGGGATTTGCATGCGTCCAATCTGATTAAAGAAATCATCAAACTTGATCCTCTTGCTGTAATCCGTGGATGGGGCGGCGATCTCATGAAGCAAAACGGAACAGTTCTGGTTAAACATTATAAAGACACAGCATTCATGGGGTTTACAGAGGTTTTAATTCATCTGAAATCTATCATGCGGAATATCAACGAATGTAAAAAAGATATTCTGCATTTTAATCCGGATGCTCTTATTTTAGTGGATTATCCAGGTTTTAACCTGCGTATAGCCGAATTCGCATCTCAAAACAAATTCAATGTTTATTATTATATTTCGCCTCAGGTGTGGGCGTGGAAACAATCACGCGTGAAACAAATCAAGAAATTTGTTCGTAAAATGTTTGTCATCCTTCCGTTTGAAAAAGAGTTTTATGCAAAAAATAATTATTCTGTTGAATTTGTCGGTCATCCCCTTTTAGATGTGATCAATGAAACATCACACCCAACACCTCCCAAACAAACTAATGAAAAACCCATCATTACTTTGCTTCCTGGCAGTCGTACTCAAGAAATACAGAATGTATTGCCAATTATGCTGGAGGTGATTCCTCATTTTGCTAATTACCGCTTCATGATCGGCGGACTGTCTTCGATAGAAAAAAGTTTTTACCAAAACATCATTCAGGGGAAAAATGTTGACATTGTGTTCGATCAAACCTATGATCTGATTCGTCAAGCAGAAGCGGCACTTGTTACATCAGGAACTGCATCGTTAGAAACAGCATTGTTCGGCGTTTCCGAGGTGGTATGTTACAAAGGTTCATCAATTTCATATTTGATTGCAAAAAAACTGGTCGGCAAAAACATTCGCTTCATTTCATTGGTCAACCTGATCATGAATAAAGAAATAGTTACCGAACTTATCCAACATCAGCTTACAAAAGATAATCTGATAAAAGAACTAACTCTTTTATTACATGATGAAACTAAAAAACAACATATTAGCGCCGGCTACTTTGAACTTAAAAAAATACTAGGAGGACAAGGCGCATCAAAAAAAACAGCAGAAATTATTCATACCGATTTAATAAACAAATGAGATTATTTAAACTATTTTTTTCAACGATCTTCCTATTCTTTTCTTTACTTACTTTTTCTATTAATATAAATGTTTCCATATTTTCGGATATCACCATTTCGTCTTTTTCAGTCAAAATCATTTCAGGAAAATATACTGTCATAGATAAAACTTCTAAAAATAAACCCATACATCTTCTAAAAAACGATTCTCTTAACTTCACGGTAACTGACCATCATATCTGGATTTCAGCCAGATCAAAAAAAAATCTCTCCTATGATTCACTGGAATTAAAAGGCAGTGGCATCAATGCTTGTTTCAAATTATTTATGCTGAAGCCAACGATAAAAGGAGTTCGAACGTATGAAGATAATCTTGAATTATCCGTTGTGAGAGAAAATTTATTGGTTATCAATTCCATTGAACTTGAAAAATATATTGCCGGAGTGGTGGAAGCTGAAGGTGGCAATAATTCTATCGGAGATGATTTTTACAAAGTACAATCAATTATTTGCAGATCTTATGCAATCAAAAGTATCAGAAAACATATCAAGGATGGATTCAACTTGTGCGATCAGATACATTGCCAGGTATACCGAGGCAAATGCAAGGACATATACAACAATATCCGTTTGGCAACATTTAAAACAGCAGGCGATGTGATTGTTGACGAAAACAAAGAGATCATCTCAGCAACCTATCATTCTAACAGCGGCGGACAAACACTCAACTCCGAAGACATTTGGAACAAGCCCCTGTCATACCTCAGATCAATCAAAGATACATTCAGCTTAAACAAACCACATTCAACGTGGGAAAAGAAAATTTCAACACAACAATGGATCAATTATCTGTCGAAAAATTTCAATTATCCTGTTACAGACACTGTGATGCTTGATTCAGCATTGAAATTTACTCAAAAAGACCGACTGGCATTTTTCCCGACACATATTCCATTAAATCAAATACGAACAGATTTCAATCTGTATTCAGCTTTTTTCTCAATTATAAGGAATGGTGATTCACTAATCTTTAAAGGAAAAGGTTTTGGTCATGGTGTTGGTTTATCTCAGGAAGGCGCTATGTGTATGGCTAAACTGGGATACAGTTATAAAGATATAATCCGGTTTTATTATAAGAATGTGAACGTTTTAAATTTTGAAGAAATAAAAAATATTAACGGCAATCATAAACTTCGTTGATGCAGTTGTTCAATCAATTCCCATTGGTTCGTTTGATCATCCCGTTCATGCTGGGCATTATCATTGCCATTCAACTTAACACCTCCATTCATATTCCTTTATTTTTTATTTTATTTCTTCTGTCATTCTTTGTGATCCTTTTCATTTTTTATAAAAAAATCTCATTCCGTTTTCGGTGGTTGAACGGGTTTTTCATTTACTTACTTTTAATTCTTACAGGTTACGAAATAACCCTGCAATCTAATTCTTCACTGAAAACGGATTTTTTCGGAAAGTCGATTTCAAAAAATAATTTTGTAATAGCAACGATCATATCTCCTTGTGAAATCAAACCCAACAGCATAAAATTTTATGTTCACGTTGAACAAATTATAAAGAATAAATGGGTCAACACCTCCGGCAAAGCATTGATGTATCTTGAAAAAAAAGAGAATAGCTCTTTTCCTAAAACCGGTGATAGAATAATTTTCAAATCATTCTTCAATGCGATTCCTCCTCCCCAAAACCCTCATGAATTCAATTATAAAAAGTATCTGGCTTTTAAAAATATTTATTTCCAAACCTTTGTGAAAGCCGATGATTACCGGATTCTTCAACATAACTGCGGAAATATTATTTTAAATTTTGCTGCTGAACTTCAAAAAAAGATCAGTTCAATTTTTGCCAACAGTACGATGAGTAAAGAGGAATATGCCATTGCCAGTGCATTGATTATTGGCGACAGGGATTATCTGGACAAAGACATATACCGTATTTACTCAAATACAGGTGTAATCCATATTTTAAGCGTTTCGGGATTGCATGTAGGGATTATCTATTTGTTTTTGAATTACCTGTTATTCTTTTTAGACAAATTCAAAAATGGCAGATATATCAAATCCTTCCTGATCATTGGGTTGATCTGGTTCTATGCATTGATCACCGGCATGTCGCCTCCGGTGCTACGCGCAGCCACCATGATCAGTTTTATCATTGTCGGGAAAATGATGAACCGTTCCATAAATACCTATAATACACTAGCTGCTTCCGCTTTTCTGATCTTGATCATTGATCCGTTCATCATTGCCGATGCCGGCTTTCAATTATCCTATCTGGCTGTGATTGGTATTGTTATGTTTTATGATTCCATTTATGTTTTGTGGCTCACCCGAAATTATATACTTGATCAAATATGGAAACTGGTTGCTGTTTCATTAGCTGCACAAATACTTACTTTTCCGCTTGCCTTGTATTATTTTCACCAGTTCCCGAACTATTTTATTTTTACCAATCTGTTTGCCATCCCGCTTTCATCGCTTATCATGTATGTCGGTATGCTGATGATTGTTTTCTATCCGTTTAAATGGATGTTCAATATACTTACCTATATTTTATACTTTCTGATAAAACTGATGAATGTATCATTACAATTTTTCAGCGATCTCCCCTACTCCACGATTCATCATATTTTCATGAATCTTCACGAAACTATTTTGCTCTTTTTAATAATTGTCTTTTTATCCGTTTATATTTTCCGGATTCAAAAGAAATTTATGTTCCTCACGCTGACTTGCTCAATTTTACTGGCTGTTTCAATCAATATGCGACACTACAACAATTTCAAACAACAAAAATTCATTGTGTATAATATTCAAAATCATTCAATATATGATTTTATTGACGGACAAAAAAGTTTGTTGTTAACTGATTCAATGAAGCTGAATAAACAAATTAATTTTTCATTTCATATCCAGCCAAACCACATTGCATGCGGAATTCAAAAGGAAACCGAATTACCTTTCAATTATAGTAATTACAAAGAAGAACATATTTTCAAATATGCAAATTTCATCCAAATAAATAAAAATAAAATTGTCTTCATTGATACCACTTATCACTATCATTCTGATTCGGGAAAAATAAATATTGATTATCTCATCATCCGTCAAAATCCGAAGATCAATATTGAACAACTCTGTTCAACCTTTCACCCCAGACAGATCATTTTTGATCCTTCCAATTCACTTGCGAATATTAAACGATGGAAAGCAGATTGTTTACAATTAAACATCTCTTTTCACTCTGTTCGCGAGCAAGGGTATTGGGAGATTTGAAAAATATCCCATAAAAATTAGGATAAATTAGAAAAATTTATACTTTTACATTACATATATATAATAGATATTATTATAACTAAATAATAATATACTAATTGACACTTAGTTTTAATAAAATAAATTTCAACATTCTAACACTTCTCATTTTAATAACCTTAAATTATTAAATGCTATGGAAAAACTTTCATTTTACGAAATCATTTCATTTTTAATTCCTGGATTTATTTTAGTTTCAATTATTCTTATTTACAGGAGGTATGTATTCGGACTCCACGATGTTATAAGTATGGACATTAAATTTGGATATAATCTTTTATTAATTTGTACATCATTGTTTGTAGGTGTGGTTCTTCACATCTTTACTTTCTGGTTATTAAAACGAAAGGAATTTGCTTGGTTTAAAAAAATAATAATGCCAAGTAATAATATAATTTCAGGTAAAAATGAATTTATTAATCTTACAATTCCTTATCTTAATGAAGAATACCGAAAATTAAAAAAACATGATGATGAAATTATAAATAATAAAGAAGCGGACAATTATCTTTTTGATTTTGCTTATTATTACCTCGAAGTGAATGATAAAATATATTCGGCTAAAAATTTTCAAAGTATTTACTTCTGGTTCCGAAATATGTTTACTATTTCATTATTTCTTATCCCTATTTCCATAATTATATATTTTATCACACTCTATAATTGTTATAGTTGCGAACATCAGCTTGCAGCATTATTAATTATAATATGTAATATCATTCTTTTTTTTATTCTCATTCCATCTGCTCGATGGTTAAGAGAAAAATATATTGATAAAATTTTTTGGAGCTTTTATGTGGAAAGAATTTTTCAAAAAGAAAAACTTAAAAATAAATAATAATTTAAAATAAATATATTATGGAAAATAGTATAAACTTTCAGGAACATAACAGTAGGACATTAGATCATGATCCTCAATATTTCGGTTCATATCTTAACATGGCAAGATTAAATATTTATAACATCAGTAATCATTTAGCTGAAAAATTTGGAATACCTCCTATCCCGAATGAAGATAGAATTAACAGTAGTTTTTTTGTTGACAAAAAAAATTCAAAATTTAAAAACAAACAGAATCATATATTCTCACATTTAATAAGATATATGCCAATAGTTAAAATTTTTGATAGTGAAAAATTACCATCTGATGAAATAGAAGAGAATCAAAATAATTTCGGAAGAGATTTTAATGAATTATCCGAGACATTAAAAATTGTATTTAGTGAAATAAATGAATTCCGAAATGATTACTCACATTACTATTCAACAGAAAAACAAAATAATAGAAAGCGTGAAGTATCAAATAAATTGAAAGAATTTCTGAATAAAAATCATCAAAGAGCAATTCAATATACTAAAGCAAGATTTAAAGAAGTTTTTTCCGAAAATGATTTTAAAATTGCCAATGAGACAATTGTTGTTAAAAATGATAATACAATTACTCAAGATGGAATTGTATTCTTAACTTCAATGTTTTTAGACAGAGAAAATGCATTCCAATTCATAAATAAAATTACTGGTCTAAAAGGAACTCAAACCAAGGCATTCAAAGCAAAGCGAGAAGTAATGATGTCTTTTTGTGTTAAACTACCTCACGATAAATTTGTAAGTGAAGATATTAAACAAGCTTTCTCGCTGGAACTAATCAATGAGTTAAACAAATGTCCGAAAATTTTATACAATGTAATTACCGAAAAAGAAAAACAACACTTTATTCCTAAACTGGAAGAAGAACAAAAGGAAAATGTTATTAAATATAGCGTTCTTGACACAATTGATGATTACGAAGAATATATTGAAAGCATTACCAAAAAGGTTAGAAATGAAAACAGATTTTCATATTTTGTATTAAAATTTATTGATTTAAATGAATTGTTTCAAAATTGGCGTTTCCAGATTGATTTAGGTAAAGTTGTGTTAGCTGAATATCCAAAACAATTAAAAGGGATAGATGAAACAAGAACCATTGTAGAAAATGCAAAAGCATTCGGACGTTTACAAAATATGATTAATGAAGAAAAAGTATTACTGCACATCAATACAAGTGAACATAAAACGCATTTCGAACAATTTGCTCCACACTATAATATCAATAATAATAAAATTGGAATTTCATCAAAAGAACAAACATCAAAATTTATTTCTAAAAACACTAATTCGAAAATTAAATTTAACCTGATACAACAACCACCTGAAGCATTTTTAAGTATCCATGAATTACCAAAAATTATTTTATTGGAATACCTTCAAAAAGGGAAAACAGAACAATTAATTAATGATTTTATTTTAATCAATGAATCTAAAATTTTAAATAAAGAATTTATTGAATCCATCAAATCTCAACTATCAGAATTTGATGTGTTTTATAAAAGAAGCCAGAAAAGAAAAGAAAAAAATGCATATCAAACTAATACACTTGACAATTTACATGATAGAAAAAATAAACTTGACCAAATATTAATCAAATATTATTTAAACAAAAAACAAATACCTTCTCGTATTTTAGATTATTGGCTAAATATTGCCGATATTCAAACAAAAACAGCAATCTCCGACCGAATAAAATTAATGAAACGCGATTGCATGGATAGGATAAAAAACCTAAAAAAAGGCAAAGCTCCCAGAATTGGTGAAATGGCAACTTTTCTTGCAAAAGATATTGTTGATATGATTATCGGTAAAGAAAAAAAACAAAAAATAACTTCTTTCTATTACGACAAGATGCAGGAATGTCTTGCTCTTTATGCTGATCCTGATAAAAAAGAATTATTTATTCATATCTGTAATAATGAATTGAAATTAAACGATATTGACGGACATCCATTTTTAAAAAATATTAAACTATCAGATTTACATTATACATCTGATTTATATAAGAATTATCTGGAAGTTAAGGCAGACACTCGAAGAAACAAAAAAGATAAAGATTATTCTTGGATGGCAAAAACTTTTTATAATATTGAAGAAACTGAAGTTTACAATAAAAAGAAAAAAATTAATGAAATAAAAGATAACACTATTGTTATTCTTCCTCAAGATAAAACATTAATTCCATTTACTTTACAACAATTGGAAAAGGAAAAATCATCTTTAGATAAATGGTTAGAAAATATAACATTTGACAATAAAAAAACTATTCGAAAGAAACCGGTTGACCTGCCTACTAATCTTTTTGATGATCCTCTTGAAGAATTATTAAAGGCAGAACTTAAAAATAAAAATATTGCATTTGAAATGGATGCTAACTGGAATACATTATTTAAAATATGGTGGGCTGAATTAAGAAATGACAGTATGCAACATTTTTATTCAGCAGAAAGAGAATACAATTTTGAAAATGAAACTTTAACCTTTAGTATAAATACAAAAAAACATTTTTCAGAATATTTGAATGAAAAATTTGTTCAGGCAGTATTATCCACAAAAAATGAAAAAAGAAAAAATCAATATCCACCACTACCTCCGTTAAAAGAAATGGATGTGACTAAAACAATAGGTAATAATATTGCAAACAGAGAAAAAGAAATCAGAATCATTCAGGAAGAAGACCGAATGATGCTTTTAATGTTTGAAAATCTGACAAAAAAGAATTTAGATTTGAAATTAAAAAATATTGAAACTCTCCTAAATGAATCTGTTCTTATTAAACAAACTATTCCCTGTAAATTATTATATGATGATGAAGGTAAAAAAGTAATTAAACCGAACAGAAAAAGTATTACTAAAAATATTACCGAAACCCGTAAACGAAAAGAATATTCTGTATTAAAAAAATATGTGAATGACAGAAGATTGCCTGAACTTTTTGAATATTTTGAGGAAGAAGATATTCCAATGGAAAAGATCAAACTCGAATTAGATGCTTACTCCAAAGCCAAAGATGTAATTTTTGATTTGGTTTTTAAATTAGAAAAAGAAATTATACATAAATACGAACATCATATCAAAGCATTAAATAAAGACGATAACGGAAATATAATTTCAGGACATATCCTTCATAAACCCTATTTATTTTGGTTGTTGGATAACAACATAATTACAAAAGACGAATATCAATTTATGTATATGATAAGAAATTCTTTTTCGCACAACCAGTTTCCCCAAAAAAACACAATGCAACTTTTTATATCACAATGGAGCAAAACTAATTTTGCATTACAAATTATTGATATATATAAACAAAAATTTGATATTTTGAAATTAAAAATATAAAACTATGTTGCCATTTTTCTTTTCAGGAAAATGGATTAAACCCCAATAAATACAAGGCATTACAATGTATATGTTGTTACTGCCTTTATTTTGAAGGGTAAACACAACCTCTTGGGTTTAATACAATACAACCACTACGTTGTTACTGCCTTTATTTTGAAGGGTAAACACAACTTGTTCCCATTTGAACACCGCTAGCTCCCAGTTGTTACTGCCTTTATTTTGAAGGGTAAACACAACTCTGTATCACACATAATGTATTTTTCTTTTGTTGTTACTGCCTTTATTTCGAAGGGTAAACACAACTCATTGATAGTCCTCTTGAGTCTCCGTAAAGTTGTTACTGCCTTTATTTCGAAGGGTAAACACAACATGGGAATCCCTACTATCCAAGGACTAGTAGTTGTTACTGCCTTTATTTCGAAGGGTAAACACAACCGCGTACACCCTACTATCCAGGGACTCGTAGTTGTTACTGCCTTTATTTCGAAGGGTAAACACAACTTATACTTTCGATATAAGAAACAAAATATTGTTGTTACTGCCTTTATTTCGAAGGGTAAACACAACATTTAAAGTCATGTTCCTTGCTTCGCCATAGTTGTTACTGCCTTTATTTTGAAGGGTAAACACAACTTAATCTCAGAAGAAGATTTTACACAAAAAGTTGTTACTGCCTTTATTTTGAAGGGTAAACACAACTGAAGCTCGTTCATCATTTTTAGCTCTAAGTTGTTACTGCCTTTATTTTGAAGGGTAAACACAACAAAACAATGACTAATTATAAATGACTAATGACTAATGAATCTTTTGTAATTTGTAATTCGTAATCATTACTGATGCGTTAATATTTCACTGTTACTAAATAAGTTAAGTTGTTCT
>CAYVNP010000074.1:0-15805 GCA_964452905.1 uncultured Bacteroidales bacterium | reverse complement strand
CAATTGAAGATGTAATGTGAATGAATAAATTGTGAGTGAAACATATATGCTATTATTATAATAAAATTTAAACAGTTTCTTATTTTTTCAAATAAATTTATTTTGCTTTTAAACTAATGAAAGGGATCATCAGTTCTTCAATTGAAATACCACCGTGTTGGAAGGTATCTTTATAATAATTAGAAAAATGATGTTGGTTATTGGGATAAACAAAAAAATCATTTTCATGACAGAAAACATACGCAGAGCTCACATTTGCTTTAGGCAAATAAACATCCAACGGATTTTTTATTTCAAATAATTCCTTTTTATTGTACTGCAGGTTTCTTCCAATTTTATATCTTAAATTTTTGTTCGTTGATTTTTCACCCAAAATACGCACAGGATTTTTTACTTTCACCGAACCATGATCGGTAGTAATCACAATATTTATTTTATGTTCAGTTAAAAAATTAATGACCTCCATCAAAGGTGAATGCTCAAACCAGGACACAGTGAGTGAACGATATGCTTTTTCATCGCTTGCCAGTTCACGGATGATCTCCATTTCAGTACGTGCATGTGAAAGCATATCCACAAAATTATAGACCAGCACATTCAATTTATTATTCAATAAATTGGGAAGTGTTTCAATATATCTTTTGGCTGCATCCAAACCAAGTATCTTTGAATATTTAAATTTGATATCTCTGCCAAGACGTTTCAGTTGTTCAGCCAGCAATTCTTCTTCATACATATTTTTAGAACCTTCATCATCTTCATTGAGCCAAAGCTGGGGATATTTTTTTTCAATCTCAGAAGGCAGAAGCCCTGCAAACAGGGCGTTCCGTGAATAGTGTGTGGCCGATGGCAGGATGCTGCAAAAAATTTCATCCTGATCAACACGATAATTTTTTTCAACGAGATGCTGAATGGCTTTCCATTGATCATACCTGAAATTATCAATAACAATAAGGAATAAAGGAGTATTCTCATTTAGCAACGGATTGATCTTTTCTTTAAACAATGTATGAGAGAAGATTGGTTTTTTAACTGCTTTCCCGTTGATCCAATCCTGATAATGATTTTCATAATATTTACAAAACACATGATTAGCTTCCTGTTTCTGTAAGGCAATCACTTCTTCCATGCTGTTGTCATTGGATTTTTCCAATTCAAGTTCCCAATGAACCAATTTTTTATAAGTATCCACCCATCCCTGAAAATCAAGCCCCTCATCAATGGTCATGCTGATGCTCCTGAACTCCTGCTGATAATCCGAAATGGTTTTCTTACTGATTAAATCTTTGTTCTCAAAAATTTTCTTCAGACAAAGAAGAATCTGATTCGGATTCACCGGTTTAATAAGGTAGTCGGCAATGTTGGAGCCGATTGCTTCTTCCATGACATGTTCGGTTTCATTCTTGGTGATCATCACCACCGGCAGGTTGGGAAAAGAGGTTTTAATAAAACTTAACGTATCAAGACCGGAAAGTCCCGGCATATTTTCATCCAGAAAAATAACATCAAAATATTCCTGTTTGAGTATATTCAGTGCATCATCTCCACTATTGGTGATCTTCACCTGAAATCCTTTTTCATTCAAAAAAATAATATGCGGCTTCAATAAATCAATTTCATCATCAGCCCAAAGAATTCTAATTTTTTCCATATAATAAATCCGATTAAATTTAAATTTAGATTAATAACGAAAGAAATCAACTATTGTTGTAATCCGTTCTTTGGGGTGAGATTAAATTTTTCAGGATGTTTGGCTCCTATTTGTCTATAGTAATTATTAATGACTTCAAAATCTTTTTCAATGTTGCCGGTTATGTTAAGCTCGGGACCTATACCACCCCGTTTTTTCTTATAGTCAATAAAACATAAATATATAGGCACTTTGGCTTCCAGCGCCATGTGATAAAATCCAAGTCTCCAGTTGGGATTATATTTTCTGGTTCCTTCGGGAGCGATGGTCAAATAAAAAGTTTCGTGCACATTGAACTTCTCCACCACCTGTGAAATAAAACCCCGCACCTTGCTCCTGTCAACAGGTTCGCCCCCAAAAGCTTTAAGCAAAGGTCCTACTGGAAATCTGAACAATTCTTTTTTAATTAAAAATTTCGAATCAACACGTAAATAGTAATAAGCTAACCGTCCGATGATAAAATCAAAATAACTGGTATGAGGCGCGACAATAAATATACATTTTTTTACTTTATCTTTGGGGAAATCACCTGTAATTTTCCATCCCCAGAGCCATAAAATAAATTTTGAAAAGTAATAGGGCATTATTCTTTATTTAATAATTAACGAAAATGGCAAAATTAATAATTATATCAACGTATTGAACTATCTAACCTGATAAATCATTTCCCATTTCCCTTTCACAATGGTATCAAGCTGAATACCTTCAGGCATTTCTTCTCCCTTTAATGGTTTTCCCTGAAATACTATTTTATTGGAATATTTAATTTTTAAACTGTCCAATGAAATTGGACGATCCCATGTATAAAATTTCCTTCCGATCTTATCATAGTAATTGATCTCTCCATATAATTTACGCAAAGTATTTGTGAAAATAAATCGGCTGTAAGTATTGGCAAACAATAAAGCAAATTCTTCTGAAGAACAACGATTATAATATATTTTGGCATAATTAGTATATTCTGTCAATACTTTATGATGAATAAATTCAGTTTCTGATTTTATTTTATTAAACTCGTTGTCAACTTTAATTATATATCCAAATCGGATAATCATAACTAAGAAAATAAAAATTAATGTTTTCCTGATAATTCCATTTATGTTAACTCTGAACAAATGATTGATCTGGTATAAATAAAGAACCATTAACGTAAGCGCCAATCCGGAAAAACAATAATTTGCAATTAAATAATGATTACCACTATAATGCTTGGCTATAAGAAGTACTGCTATCACCTGACTGAATACAATCCCAACAAGCAACTTTAATGTTTGACGTCCTTGAGAAATTTCGCTCAAACGTCTTGAAAATTTGTTCAACAGAACAAATATAATACTCATGAAAAAAATAAATGTAAAAACAAAATTCGTTTTAAAAATACATATTATATTATTAATATATTTATTTAAATTAAATAATTCATACTCTCCCATTCCGTAAGGTTTCTTATGTGTAAGAATATTTTTCAACCAAATGAAAAGTGTTTTATAAAGAGGAATAATAGGAATAGTCCAAATAAAAAAACAAAAAGCAATCAGTAAAAAATAAATGATGACAGTGCGAACATCTTTAATGATGAACAATGGGATGACCAGATAAGGCAGAAATAAGAGTTTTGTAGCTAATGCAAAACCGGAGATAATAGCTAAAATATAAATATAAAGATTATTCTTCCTCCCTTTATTATTATGAGCAATGATAACTATTAAAACGGCATAGATTAGAATAGAAATAATTAAAATCGGTTCAGGACAAACATACGTAAGAACCATTATATTCCTCATGGAAATAAAAGGAATAAATTGAATTAATATACTTATTCCAATATTCCGCGTATAATTATACAGGACATTCCCTGCAATAAAAAGTGCAATACCGGCTAAACAAATGATTGTAAAATTTATTGCTTCCAAATAAACTTCAGGATTTTTTAAAACATCTATTTCAATATCTGCTGAAGAATGTCTGAAAAAATAGATGATTTTAACAACAACAACGCCCAGTAGTTGTAAGGTAATTCCCGGATGCTGATAACCCATTGTCTTTCCATGTTTGATCAGGTCAAGGATATAGATCAAATAGGCATAACATGGATCTGTATTTGTTAAAAGCCAGAAAGGACCTCTTGATTGGCGAAGAAAAAATTCAATGGTAATTAAAGTGAAAGGAAGAATTAATAAAAATAGAATCTTGTGCCTGATTTTACTTAAACCGATAAATTTATCAAACATTTAATTAGACTAATTTTTTCAAATATATTAAATGTTTATCCATTTCAAAAAATCTTTTATTAACAATACTATTTTTTTCAAAAACGACAACTTGTTTTTTGTAATTTTATATCCAATTTATAAATCAATTCTATATTTTATAGAAACGTTTTCATGAAAATTGCAATAATTAAATACAATGCAGGGAATATTATGTCAGTATCATTTGCGTTGCAACGGCTGGGAATTGCCCCCATCATTACCAATGATATTGACGAATTGCAGAAAGCAGATAAAGTTATTTTTCCCGGTGTTGGTGAAGCCAGTACAACCATGAAATATCTGAAAGCACATAATCTGGATCTGTTAATTAAAAATTTAAAACAGCCCGTTCTTGGTATCTGCCTCGGTATGCAGTTGATGTGTAAACACTCTGAAGAAGGTGATACAACTTGTCTTGGTATATTTGAACAAAATGTTAAGAAATTTGAACCTCTTTTGAAGGTTCCTCACATGGGATGGAATACTATTTACAATTTAAATAGTCCATTATTTATACATATTCCGGAAAATAAATATGTTTATTTTGTACACTCTTATTATGCTGAAACAGGAACGGATACTATTGCTAATGCAAGTTATATCCTCCCTTTCAGTGCTGCAATTCGAAAAAATAATTTTTATGCTACTCAGTTTCACCCGGAAAAAAGTGGAGATATCGGCGCTCAAATTCTCGAAAATTTTATAAATCTTTAACTTTGTTTCATGATTCAGATCATTCCCGCTATTGACATTATTGATGGAAAGTGCGTCCGGCTTAGTCAAGGCGATTACTCTCAAAAAAAAGTTTACAACAACGACCCTCTGGAAGTTGCATTGATGTTTGAAGATGCGGGTATAAAACGGCTGCACCTTGTTGATCTTGATGGGGCAAAAGCACAACATATTGTAAACTGGAAAACACTTGAAAAAATATCTTCAAAAACAAAACTTATCATTGATTTTGGCGGCGGATTAAAATCAGATGATGACTTACAAATCGCATTCAATTCAGGCGCTGCGATGATTACCGGAGGAAGCATAGCTGTTAAAAATCAGGATATCTTTTGTTCATGGATTGAAAAATATGGGAACAAAAAAATCATTCTTGGTGCTGATGTTAAGAATGAAATGATTGCCATTACCGGATGGATTGAAGAAACAGAATTACAACTACTGCCTTTTCTGAAAAATTATATTAAGAAAGGAATTACACAGGTTATTTGCACAGATATCAGTAAAGATGGGATGTTGGAAGGTACTGCCGTTGACTTATATAAAAAAATCCATGATCAATTTCCGGATCTTTTTTTAATTGCCAGTGGTGGAGTGAGCAATATCATTGATATTGAAACCCTCGATAAATCAGGTATTCCGGCAGTAATTGTCGGCAAAGCAATCTATGAAGGAAAAATAAAATTAAACGAACTGAAAAAATTAATGATCTGACATGTTAGCAAAAAGAATTATTCCCTGTCTTGATATCAAAGAAGGACGAACCGTAAAAGGAGTTAATTTTCTTGAACTGCGTGATGCAGGCGACCCTATTGAATTAGGTTCAATATATTCAGATCAAGGCGCTGACGAACTTGTTTTTCTTGATATTACCGCAACACATGAAGGCAGAAAAACTTTTGTTCATCTGGTACGCAATATTGCTGAACATCTGAGTATCCCCTTCACTGTCGGTGGAGGTATCAGCGAACTCAACGATGTGGCAGCATTGCTGAACGCTGGCGCTGATAAAGTCTCTGTTAATTCAAGTGTTGTCCGTAAACCTGAACTGATTGACCAATTGGCAAAAAATTTCGGTAGTCAATGTATTGTCACCGCTATTGATGCAAAATTTGATAATAATGAATGGATCGTTTATGTCAGTGGAGGACGTATCCCGACTGAAAAAAAATTATTCATTTGGGCTAAAGAAGCTGAAAACAGAGGGACAGGTGAAATACTTTTCACCTCCATGAACCATGACGGAACCAAAGACGGATTTGCCTGCGAAGCGCTGGCACAACTGTCTGAAAAGCTTTCCATCCCTATCATTGCTTCTGGAGGGGCCGGAAAAATGTCGCATTTTAAAGATGTGTTTACTCTCGGAAAAGCCGATGCAGGACTGGCTGCCAGCATTTTTCATTACAAAGAAATTTCAATCTCCGAACTAAAAAACTATTTAAACGAACATAAAATTCCCGTCAGAATTTAAATATAAAAAATATTCATACGAAATGACTTCTAAAGAAGAAAACTTTCTGAATGAGCTTCAGGAATTAATCAATACCCGAAAAAAAAATTTACCCGACGGTTCTTACACCACTTCGTTATTTAAAAAAGGAATAAATGCAATTGCACAGAAAGTCGGTGAAGAAGCCGTTGAATTGATCATTGAATCAAAAGATCATGATGATGAAAAATTTTTAAATGAAGCAGCAGACCTGCTCTATCATTATCTGGTTCTTCTTTCAGCAAAAGAAAAAAATCTGGATGATGTGATTGACATACTCAGGGAAAGACATAAATAAAAAAAAATCTGGAATTATCATTTTTTAAGTATTAAAAATAATGTTATATTTGTTCTCTATAAAATTGATAGACTAAATAGATTTTCATGGGGGCGTTGTATAATAAATTAAAAGAAGACATCCGTTTTGAAGAAGGCATCATTGCCTGTATCAATTGTGGCACCTGCACTGCCATCTGTGCAGCAGCGGAGTTTTACAACTATGATCCCCGAATGATTGTAGATACCGTTCAATCCCGTGATGATGAAAAAATAATTGATCTATTGAAAAGCGATACCATCTGGTACTGCGGTGAATGTATGTCGTGCAAAACCCGCTGCCCGCGCAGTAATGCGCCCGGTCTGGTCATCATGGCTTTGCGGTCTTTGTCACAGGATCTGGGTTATTTTACTGAATCGGAAAAAGGACGACAACAGTTAGCCGTGAAAAGAACCGTAGGCGAATGGACGTTGAAATTCGGTTATTGCCTTTACTTGGAGGGAATCAGTACAGACCTCCATCCAGAACAAGGACCGGTGTGGGACTGGAAACAAAAAAACTGGAATGATATCATGGAGCGGTTGGGAGCGAATTATCAAAAAGACGGACCCGGCATCCTGCGCAGGATACCTGAAGAAGCACTGGAAGAATTACGAAAAATATTTGAAGTAACAGGTGGAATTGAACGTTTTGAAAAAATAGAACAATTCTCAAAAAAGAAAGCGGAAGAGCTTGGACTGGAGTTCGATGAAAGCACCAACAATGAATATTTCAAAACGATATATACCGCCAACAACAATAAACACAGCGTTTCATGAAAATTGATGGGAAAAAAAATATCTGGAAAGACTATCAGAAAGAAATTGCTGATGATAATTATTTCTATGTGAGAAGTTGTGTCAGGCAAAATTTTTTCCCGGGCGCTGAAACTACCTTCCTGAAGATCATGCGTGAAGAACTTGGGAAAAAGGTATTTGAACATCCATGCCACACCACATGCAGCGGTATCGGCTATCACAGTGATATTATTCCTCTGGAAACCATGATGACTGTTGTTGCACGCCAGTTTGCGTTAATGACTGATTCCGGTTACAAAAATTTTGTTCCCTCCTGTGTTACTTCATTCGGTATTTATACCGAAGTGCTTGATATGTGGCACCATTTCCCCGAGACAGAAAAAAAAGTTCGTGAACAACTTAAAAAAGCTACCGGCAGAGTATTTGAGAAACCGGACAATCTGGCTCATGCAAGCGATATCATTTATAAATTCAGAAAAGAAATTGGACAAAAAGCCAAATATAAATTAGTGAATCACCTGACAGGAAAGCCGCTGAAAGTGGTTGAACATATCGGTTGCCACTACTCTAAAATGTTTCCGAATAAAGGTGTCGGTGGTGCTGAATATCCTTACGTGCTGGTCGGTATGATAGAAGAGTGGGGCGGTGAAGTAATTGACTACCCTGAACGCCGACATTGCTGCGGCTTTGGATTCAGACAATACTTGGTGCAGGCAAACCGTGGTTATTCGCTGGCATGTTCACACAAAAAATTTGAATCCATGGAACCTTTCAAACCGGACATGATCATCACCAACTGCCCGGGATGTCCTATGTTTCTTGACAAATGGCAATATGCCATCAGTGAAATGCAGGGGAAAACATATGGGGAAAACGGAAATGGAATACCTGTTTTTACATTTGAAGAAGTAGCCGGTTTGGTATTAGGGTATGATCCGTGGGATATTGGACTACAAGTCCATCAGGTCGCATGTGAACTTGTGCTGGATAAAATAGGGATACCCTATCATCCCGAAAAAAAATATACAGGAAAAAACAACAAGTATCTTGGTGTACCTGAAAAACCAAATGTTTTAAAAGTATAAATGTAAGTTCAATTAAATTTGATATGAAAATAATCACCCTTCGACATGCTCAGGGTGACAAGGAATATAGTCATGGTGAGCCTGTCGAACCATGACTAAAAATAAATAAACTATATTTATCAGAACTCCATACATGAATAAAAAAGTAATTGTTATCGGTGGTGGAATTGCAGGCATGGAATCTTCTTCTTACTTGTCTGCCATGGGATATGATGTTACACTACTTGAAAAAGAAGAGAATCTGGGGGGACATCTGTTAAAATGGGACCGCCTCTTCCCAACCATGCGTTTCGGTTCAGAAGTACTTCAGTTTCTGAAAAAAGGTATTTATGGTAAAACCAAAGTAATTACAAAAGCTGAAATACAAAACATTCATAAAGATCAAGAACGGTTTAATCTTCAACTGGCAGACGGTATCGGGCTGGATGCTGATGCCATTCTGGTTACTACCGGTTATGATCTTTTTGATGCTAGAAAAAAAGAAGAATATGGTTATGGTATCTATGACAATGTGATTACTTCAGCCGAACTGGAAATGGTATTTACCAATCATCAAAAATTGTTAACTGCCACAGGACAAACACCCAAGAAAATAGGGTTTGTACATTGTGTTGGTTCACGGGATGAAAAGGTTGGTAATCATTATTGTTCCAAAGTGTGCTGTGTAACTGCCGTCAAACAAGCGATTGAAGTAAAAGAACGATTACCGGATTGTGATGTTTATTGTTTTTACATGGATATGCGTATGTTCGGAATGTTATTTGAATCCATGTATAAAGACGCACAGGCAAAGTGGGGTATAAATTTTATCCGTGGACGAGTTTCTGAAGCTTCAGAGAATAAAGATGGCAGTGTACAAATTAAAGTAGAAGACACATTGGCTGCAAGACCACTTAAATTGAATCTTGATCTACTGGTTCTGATGGTTGGTTTTGTTCCGTCGAAAGGAACCATTCAGATTGGAAATATGCTTGGTTTGAATTTCGGTGTGAATGGATTTTTTAAAACGGCTGATCAGCATACGTTGACAAACGTTTCTAATGTACGCGGCGTATTTTTTGCAGGAACTTGCACAGCGCCCAACACCATCACCAATACAATTACCGATGCCCGGGCTGCGGCAGCAAAAATAGCTTGCTACCTCCAGGGCTCTGATATTGAACAACGTTAAGATTTTTTAAAAGGATGATCAATTTCGGATACAATATTAATCATGACCGCCAGATAGACCTTGATAACTGCGACAGACGTGTGGCTGAATTTATCAGTAAGATTGAACCAACTTTCAATACGTGTATTGCCTGCGGAACCTGTACCACTACTTGCAGTGCTGGTCGTTTCACTGATTTCAATCCAAGAATGTTATATACGCTGGTTAAACGAGGACAGATCAACGAAGTTGAAAAAGAAATTGAAAAATGTATGCTGTGCGGGAAGTGTCAATTAGCTTGCCCCAGAGGAATCAATACCCGACATATTATTTTAAGCATTCAAAAAGCATTGGATAAAACGAAGAAAAATGAAATTTGATCCATTTGTACTTCCTTTCCTGATCGGGCTAAACGCTATGTTCGTCATACTTATTTATAAGTATCAGAACTGGTTTTTCAGAATGGATAAAGACGACAGAAAAAAAATACTTACAGGTTTCTTTTCACGAAAAATATTTTTTTCAATAAAAGAAATTTTTCTTGAAGCATTGATTCACAGAAAAATTTTCAGAGTCAATTTCCTGCTCGGATTCATGCACATGTCGCTTGCTTTCGGCTGGTTCCTGCTTATCATTTTCGGCACAATCGAATCAAAACTCGACAATAAACAAGCATTCAGTGCCATCTATGATCCGATCTTCCTTAAATTTTTCGAACATGATCTTAGTCAAAAACCATGGGCTGAATTCTTTTCGTTTTTTATGGATTTTCTTTTACTGTTTGTATTGATCGGTCTGGGAATGTCAATTACCAAGCGTTTCATTAAAATACTTTACGGGTTGAAACGGACCACCCATTTAAAACCGGAAGATAAAATTGCATTGAAAGCACTCTGGCTGATCTTCCCATTGCGGCTTGCAGCAGAAAGTTTTACGGCTGCCATTTATTCCAATGGCGGATTTCTTACAAATAATACAGGTAAATTATTAGCTGCTTCTCTTCCTATCGAAGCTTTAAAAGCACTCGAATACCCTACATGGTGGGCATATTCATCTGTGCTGGGAATATTTTTTATTTTGCTTCCATTCTCCAGATATATGCATATTCCAACAGAAGTATGGCTGATCATTATGCGTAATTCAAATGTTGGTCCGAATAAAAAATACGATGGTCATGCCGTCTTTGAACTGAATGCCTGCTCTCGGTGCGGTATTTGTATTGATACGTGTCAACTGAATATTTCCACTGAACTGAATCGTTCAGTACCTGCTTATTTCCTGCATTCCATCAAATACAAGGATGTAGAAGAAAAAAAGGCATTCAACTGTATGCTTTGCGGACGATGTAAAGAATACTGTCCGGTTGGCATTGATACCATTAACCAACGTTTATTACAACGAAAATCATTTGTTACTGGCAACGGATTGAATTATTCATATCTAACTCCTTCTGCTATTGCAAAAGCTGACATTGCATATTTTGCCGGATGTATGAGTCACTTAACGCCTGGCATTATCAAAGCAACTGAAACTATTTTTAAAAATGCAAATATCAATTATACATTTATTGATAAAGACGGCAGTGTATGCTGTGGACGTCCGGCGCTGATGGCTGGTAAAGATGATGCCGCTAATAAACTGATTGAACATAATAAAAAATTAATTAAAGAAACCGGTGTAAAAATATTGGTTACCAACTGCCCTATATGTTACAAAGGGTTTAAAGAAGAATATGATTTGAATATTCAGGTCATGCATCATACACAATATATTAATTTGTTGATCGGTTCACACATCATACAATTAAATCAATCAGATCAAACGGCTGTTTACCATGATCCGTGCGAACTGGGCAGAGGTTCGGGTATTTATGATGAACCCAGAAATATTTTAACGAAAATAGTTTCCCTACAGCATTCAACATATGAAAAAGAAAATGCACTTTGCTGTGGTGGAAGTCTCGGTCAGTTTAACCTCACACCTGAACAAAAAGAAAAAGTTCGTAAGGATGCATTAAAAGAATATTCAAAATCAAACCCTGAAGTAATTGTTACTGCCTGTCCGCTTTGTAAAAAAACATTTTCGAAAAAATCAGATATTGAAATAAAGGATATTGCGGAAGTAGTTGCCGGTTCATTAAAAAACGCAACCAAAACTATTCAACCTATTGCAGAAATCAATTATGCTTAATTATAAACATGAAGCATATTACTTGCTTCAATGTAATCTGCACTGTATTTCCTTAATGGTGCTTTAGCCGGACCTTTTTCAGGACTGCCATCCAATAAAAAAAATCGGGAACCACAAACAGTATCTATAGCAAATATTTTATCCGATTCCTGTACGAATATTTTTCTGTTCTCTTCCGTATGATAGGTGCAAGTTCGATCATATGCATAAAATTCATTTTGACCGTTTCGGTAAATAAGGATGCCATTCACACCTCCTGTAACATAAATATATCCACCGATTATATTCAATTTACTGTATTGAATAGAACTGAGGTCAATAGTAAAATTTACATACACATTTGGGACTACATCATCTTTTTTATGACAGTTCGCAAAAATAAACTGTGAAAAAAAAACAATGATCAGAATACGCTTAAACATGAATAGATGATTTAAAATGTAAAAGTATAAAAAACATACACACGGATAATGTATAACTAAAAGTTAAATACTGTTTATTTAACGATATATTATCTAATATATTTCATATTTGAAGTTTATAGGTATACATATAATAAAAAAACGCACCTGTTTATTTGAGTAAAAACAATAACACAAAACACTAAAATACAGATATTTATGATTTTTTTTGCGATTGAAGGCAGATAAAATAAATACTTTTAAATTAAAAAATTCTTTGAATTTGTTAATCGTATTAATAAATGATTTAATTTAGCGCAGAATTTTAAAAACCAAAATTTAATAATGATGAAAACTTTATCAAAACTTTTAGTAGTTGCAGGTTTATTTGCATTTGTTGCATGTAACAATGGTGCACAAGACGCTGAAAAAGCTAAACAAGATTCAATTAAACAAGCTGATTCTTTAGTAGCTGTTAAAGCGACAGAAGATTCAATTGCTAAAGCTGCTGCTGACAAAGCTAAAGCTGATTCTGCTGTTGCTGCTGCAAAAGCTGATTCAATTGAAAAAGCTTCTAAAAAAGGTAAAAAATAAGACTTTAACCATAAGTTTTATCGAATAAGGCATACTTTAGTGTATGCCTTTTTTGTTTATTAAAATTACCGAAGTGATCCAAGTGATTTTGAAAATTGATACTTTACAAGCATCCTTACTGTATTTGCTTGCCACACGGATTCCTGTTTGGATTGATAAATTTCTTTGATTTATACGTTTGTTTTTTAACGCAGCAATGTGATTGAACCGCTTTGAATGACTTTCTTCTTTTCATTATTTACAGCCCTGATCAAATAACAATAATTACCTTCTGGTTGGGAGACACCTTGATATGAGCCGTCCCATAGTTCAAGAGGGATGCCGGTCAGTTTTCCTTCAAAGGAATAGATCTGAAGTCCCCATGCATTATAAATCTCAATGCTGACAGTAGAAATAAAGTCACCGTAGATTACAAATACATCATTCATGCCATCACCGTTAGGAGTGAATGCAGAAGGAATCCAAATGGATATATTTTGATCAATTTTCACAATAGCATATGCACTGTTTGTGCAGGTATGGTCATCCATTCCTGTTACAATATAGGTGGTAGTAACAGATGGATTGACTATTTTTATATTACCTGATCCCAGGTCATTGCTCCAGATAAAGTTAGTTGCACCGGAAGCAGAAATCTCAATCGTTTCTCCTGCACTGATCTCTCCGCCTTTTGCTGTTACCTCAGGCAGTGCATACACTGTAACAATTGTCTGAGCAGTATTGGAACAGTTAAATGAATTTGTTGCCGTGACTGTATAAAAAGTTGAAAGGTCCGGCAGGATAGTTTTACTCGAGCCGGTTCCCAGTCCGTTATTCCATGAATATGATAATCTATTTCCTGATGCAGTCAGCAATAAGGATGATCCTTTACAGATTGAAGTATCCGCATTGACCTTTACTACCGGGTTATCTTTTTTTGTTAGAACAATTTCATCGGTGGATGAACAATTGAATTGATCTGTTACTGTAACCGTATATTTTTCTGATTGGTTGATTGCATTCACAGTGATGACAGGTGTTTTGTCTCCTGTATTCCAGGAAAAGAAATTTCCTCCACGGGCTGTCAGATTAATTTTATTTCCCTGACAGATAATTGTATCTTTTCCAGCATCAGCAATTGGCAAAGGATGTACATGAATGTTTACAGATACCTGTCCGGAACAACCATCTGTTGAAGTAACTCTGACGTGATAAGTTACATCTGATAAAAGCGGATGTGTATTTAATTGAGTACCTGTTTCATTATTATTCCAAATAAACAAATTATTCCCCGGTGCAGATGCCGTCAGCAAGGATGAATCACCTTTGCAGATTTCAGTTTTTCCATTAATAATCGGATGGATAGAGTCTTTGATTGTAACTATTATACTGTCTTGGGAAGAACAGTCATTTAAATCTGTCAGCGTTACAATATATGTAGTGTTTATTTTTGGAGAAACATTAATTTGTTGAGTTGTTTCATTGCTTTTGTTCCAGTGAAATGTGCCGATGCCTGCCGCAGTCAGAATTACATTTTTTCCTATACAAATTGAAGTATCATGACCAACAGATAACTCAGGAAGTGGATTTACAATGATCTTTGTTAAAACAGTATCCCTGCATCCCAAACTGTTAACACCTGTTATTAAATAATCGGCAGTTTCTGTTGGTGAAACTATAATAGAATCCCCTGTATATATTCTATTATTTACAATATATTTATTGCCTCCACTGACTTGGATTTTCGCAGGATCACCTTTGCAGACAGATGTTCCGAAAGCTTTGATATCCGGTAAATCATTTACGTTTACAGCAATACTTCCTGAAACAGAACATCCTGCAGTTGTAGTAACTGTTACGGAATATGTTGTTTTAACATTAGGACTTATTTCAAACAAAGAATTATTATTGTTGTTGTTCCAGTTATAATTCATTGCCGGGTTTCCTTTTAATCGCAGAATATCTCCTCTGCAGACTGCTGTATCCTTGGCAATAAATGGAAGTAACGGTTTTTTGTCAAGAAAGACAACTACATGTGATAGATCAGAATAATTTATTCCGGACATGCTGGCTACATAAAATGTATCCTGAGTCTGGATTGGACCTCTGCGTAAAATATTACCTTTGGCAATAGGCGTGAGCATCTGGGGTGTATCGAACCAGACATAATTCTGTCCTTGAGTTGCCGTTAGGATTACAGAATCACCCGGGCAAACCGTATCGTTTTTTACAACCGGTTTCAACAGATCAAGTCCATTGTAAATCTGGTTGATCTGTGATTCATTTAATGGTACACAATAGATTCGGAAATCATCCACATACCCTTTGAAATAACATGAATTAAAATAACTGTTGCCAATATGCCCGATCATATTATAGAATGGAACTCTGTTCTTAGAAGGACCTTGGGCACTGCCGTAAATGGTGGCATGTTGCCACACATAATTTGTGCTGTCCTTAACCCAGCAAATATGATACCAGTTGTAAGTACCCGTACTACCTCCGGCTTCATACCCCCCCTCATAAACACCACAGGACGGAGAATATTTCATGTTCCAGGATATACCTAAACTGTAAGTCAAGCCATAATCCGGCTTGTTCTGGTGAAACTCAAACCCCAGGGTGTCGCGCCCGATAGAAAAGATAGAACGTGTGTTACCGGGAGATGCCTGTCCGTCAGCTATTCTAACCCACATCATAACAGTATAAGCTTTACAATTCAACTGATCCGTAGGAAATTCAATATAACTTGACCCATCGAAATAATAACAAGAAGATACCTTGCCAAAACGATCTGCAGCGAGTTTAGCGCCATGTACTATTCCGTTGTTTCCATGTCCGCTCACATCATTGGCATTACCATCGAAACTAAGATGGATGGTTGGAAGAGGGAGTTGTCCGGCACAGGGTACAACTGTTAATATCAAAACAACCATCTGACAAAAAATAAAAAAAAGATTATTTCTTAGTTTTTGAAAGTACATATTTTTATATGCAATTTATTTACAAATATAGAATAAATAAATTCATTTAGAAATATTTATTTCTCCTATGAAGTTTGATTGATCCAATAATTTAATAAAAAGATAAAAATGAAAGTAATTAGTTGCTAATTAATACCAATACTCAATAAGTATTAGTCCAAAATTGACAAGAGAAAATATATTCA
>CAYVNP010000073.1:0-15996 GCA_964452905.1 uncultured Bacteroidales bacterium | reverse complement strand
GACAGATGGCCGGTGTCGGCTGGGGAGCGCCAACGGAATTCAAGTATAATAAAGATATTATTCCTGATAGTGTAGTACCCAAATGGGATCCAAGTATGATCAATCAGCAATACCAGGATGATATATATGTGGAGATGACTTTCCTCAGAACCCTTGAACAGCATGGGTTTAATGTTTCGATCAGGCAGGCTGGGATCGATTTTGCGAACAGCCGTTACATGTTATGGCACGCCAATTTATTTGGAAGAGAAAATCTGCAAAAAGGGATAGCCCCTCCCTATTCCGGTCACCCTAAATACAACGCGCATGCCGATGATATTGACTATCAAATTGAAGCAGATTTTTCAGGATTAATATCTCCAGGCATGCCTCAATCTGTAATTGACTTAGGTAACAAATTTGGTCGTATTATGAATTACGGAGATGGCGTGTACGGTGGACAATTCGTCGGAGCCATGTATGCAGAAGCATTTTTCGAAAAAGATATTTCTAAGATCATTCAGGCCGGCTTAGCTTGTATCCCTAAAGAAAGTCAATTTGCAGAGATGGTGAATGATGTGATCAAGTGGCACAAGGAAAATCCGAAGGACTGGCAAAAAACATGGCAGCTGGCCGAAGACAAATACAATAAGAATAAGAATTACCGTAAATTCAGCTGCAGTGGCACGTCAACTGATTTTAACATTGATGCAAAAATGAATGGCGCTTACATTGTCATGGGTTTATTATATGGCGAAGGCGATATGGATAAAACCATCATCATTTCTATGCGTTGCGGAAAAGATTCAGATTGCAATCCATCAAATGCAGCAGGTATCCTGGCAACATCTTTAGGAATGGAAAATCTGCCGGAAAAATTCAAAACCAAAATTGATGAAAAATCAAAATTCTCCTTTACAAATTATAATTTCCCTGCTCTCCTAAAAGTTTGCGATACACTAGCCAGACAGGCAGTCGTCAGGGCAGGAGGACGTATCGGGAAAAATGATAAAGGTGAAGAAGTGATGGTAATTCCCAATCAAGTACCTAAAATCGGGCCACTAGAACAATGCTCGAATCCTTCAGAGATAAAAGGGGATGTGAATTTAACCCAGGAGGAAAAAGATCAGATCGTTGTTAGAGTCAGAAAGCCAAAGGATTTTGTGAATGTGTGGCAGGTAGCAGGCCCCTTTATGCAAAAAGACAAGAGCCCATTGGAGATGTTCAATATTGCTTTTGAACCTGAAACAAACAAAGCGTATGCCGGCTGGAAGGCCTTTCCTGCCAAGAAAACCGCTGACGATGAAAACTTTGTCAACCTTGAGAAACACTTTAACAAAGTGAATTGTGTGGCATATCTAAAAACAAGGATATGGATAGAAAACGATCAGGATGTAAAATTTGAAATGGGCTCTGATGACGGAATCAAAGTGTGGGTAAATGATCAGGTGGTTCATGAAAACAATATCTACAGAGGTTATACCACCGGTGAAGATGAAGCAAAAGTAAAACTGGTCAAGGGATGGAATACGGTCATGGTAAAAGTGACACAGGGAATCATGGGATGGTCCTTTTCTCTTGTCATTTCTGACTTAAAAGGGAATGTGGTAGAAGGATTGAAATTTGAATAGCATTGAAGAAAAATTCATCTTCGAAAAATAAGTATGCCGAATGGTTAAATTCAAGTGTTTCGCTCTTTTTGTTTTCGCTTTTAGCATTGTTGCATGTACATCTACAAAAGAGTATAGAAGTATTACCATAAATGAATACAAAAGCAAAATGAAGGCCGGCTGGCTGGGGCAGATGGCTGGAGTTGGCTGGGGAGCTCCGACAGAGTTCTTATTCAATACCACTATTATCCCTGATAACAAAGTGCCGGCATGGGATTCTACAATGATCAATCAACAATTTCAGGATGACCTATATGTAGAGATGGCTTTCCTGAGGACACTTGAAATGTATGGGTTGGATGTGTCCATCCGCCAGGCGGGGATCGATTTTGGCAATACCAGGTTCATGTTGTGGGGTGCCAATTTATTCGGAAGAAATAATATACAAAAAGGAATTGCGCCCCCTTATTCAGGGCATCCCAAATACAACTCGCATGCGGATGATATCGATTACCAGATCGAAGCGGATTTCTCTGGATTAATAGCTCCAGGTATGCCTCAGCTAACGATTGATCTTGGAGAGAAATTTGGTCGTATCATGAATTATGGCGATGGCGTGTATGGTGGTCAGTTTATGGGTGGCATGTATACCGAAGCCTTTTTCGAAAAAGATATTACGAAAATCATAATGGCCGGATTAGCTTGTATTCCTAAAGAAAGTCAGTATGCCGAGATGGTGAATGATGTGATCCAGTGGCACAAGAAAAATCCGAAAGACTGGCAAAAAACATGGCAACTGGCCGAAGACAAATACAATAAAAATAAAGCGTACCGAAAATTCAGCGGTAGCGGGGGTAATCCGGATTTTAATGTTGATGCAAAAATGAATGGAGCATACGTCTTAATGGGTTTACTTTATGGCGAAGGCGATATGGATAAAACCATAACTATAGTCATGCGATGCGGAAAAGATTCTGATTGCAATCCATCTAGTGCTGCAGGTGTATTAGCAACTTCATTGGGAATGGAGAATCTTCCGGTCAAATACAAAACCAATATTGAAGAAAAATTAAAATTCTCTTTCTCGAATTATAATCTAACAAACGTGTTCGAAGTGTGTGAAATGCTTGCAAGACAAGCCTTGGTTAAAGCAGGAGGAAGTATTGAGATTAATGCGGATGGGAAAGAAGTAATGAATGTTCCATTTCAAGTCCCACACCCTGGATTGCTCGAACAAAGCTGGCAGGCAAAAGAAATTAAAGAAGATGTGAATTTAACGAAAGAAGAAAAAGAAAAGATTATCATTAGAATCAGAACTACAAATGATTATATAAATGTGTGGCAAGCTGCTGGACCATTTGCTAAAAATGGAAGTGGTGCGCTTGATTTGCTAAAAATTGCATTTGATCCAGAGACAAACGAGAGCTATACCGGATGGAAGTCACTGCCTGCCAAGAAAGCGTCTGACGAAGAAAAATTCGTCAACCTTGAAAAACTATTTGGAGTTGAGAATAGCATTGCCTATTTGAAAACCAGGGTATGGATTGAAAATGATCAGGAAGTATTATTTGAAATGGGCTCAGATGATGGAATCAAGGTTTGGCTGAATGATCAGGTTATTCATGAAAACAATGCCATCAGGGGCTATATCCAAGGTGAAGATGTGGTGAAAACAAAACTTTTAAAGGGTTGGAATACCGTGTTAATGAAAGTCAGCCAGAGGGGAATGGGTTGGTCTGCATCGCTTGTTATTACTGATGTAAAGGGAGATGTATTAAAAGGATTAAAATTTGAATAACAAAATTCAATATTTACGTAACATCAGTAATTAACTAAAACAATCCCGAATATGAGAAATTTATTCTTTGTTGCCATAGTGTTTATAGTAACTACTGTAGGTCATGCACAAATAACCTGTTCCAAATTTCCTGTAAAAGTGCAGGGAAATACGTTAGTGTTAAATGATGGCACAGGAAGGAGATTCTTTGTAGCAGGTATGGTAGATAACAGACCCAGTGGTGGCGAACAGTTATCAAAATATGATCATGCCGTAATGGAAGATCAAATGATAGAATCAAAAGCCATTGGTTGCAATGCCATGCGCTGGAATGCTTTCCTAAAAGGCGAAGATATTTTATGGGATGCAAACAAAAATGTAAGTGGTTTAAAACCGGGTTGTTTAGATGCTTTGAAAGATGGGCTGGATTTGGGCTATAAATATGGAATCATCATACAGATAGTTTTATCTACTGCACATTTTCAAAATTATGGATCGCAAGGTGCTGATGGTACCTTTGCAGGTATAGTAAATAAAGATAGAGTTGCAAATAATGCTCAGATGTTTAATACAACAACTGGTACACAAGCCTATATTGACAATGTGTTGATTCCTATATGTAATAAATTAGGAAGCCATCCTGCTTTATTGGGCTATGTCGTTATCAACGAAGCCTATGGTATGACAGATCCACAAGACACTCCTAATGGTTCATGGGCTGATCAGCTTTTACGTATAGCAAGTTTGCAACGATGGGCCAATCGTATAGCAGGCACCATTCATCGCTACCAACCCGGTGCCATCTGCTCGGTATCCGGTATTTCAAAACTACAAACTCAATACGAGGATGCTGTTTTGATCGCTGCAGGTGGTGATTCTCTTGGAGTGATGGACATTCATCAATATCAATACTACCCGGAGAATCATATGGATTCATATTCGCCATTTCAAAATACACCTGCCGCAATGAGAACTCTTTGGGGAGGCAGTAGTAAGCCAGTTATAGCTGGGGAATTCCCTATTGAAGGATTGGTAGTTGGTACGAAGAGCAATACCAATACTGTGGCAATGACTCCCACACAAGCGTATGAAGCCTTGTGGGTGAAAGGATACTCAGGTGGTTTTACTTGGAGTAATTTAGTGTATACCAATTCAGAAGCAACACGCAAAGCATCTATTGATAGTGGCTATATGCAGTTTCATGAAAATCATTTAGTGAGTTTAAATGCATGGGAGAAATTTGATACCACAAAGTTATGTATCGATTGCAATGGCGATGCGAATGGAACAGCAGCTTTAGATAAATGTAATATATGTGCAGGAGGCAATACGGGTATTGTGCCAGATGCATCCTGTCAGCAAACAGTGGTTAATTTAGAAGCTGAAAATGGTGTGTTAGTGGGATTAGTAAAAGAAACTTCTTATGCAGGATATTCTGGCACTAGCTATGTTGGAAACTTTAAAACAGCAGGGGATAAGGTTACCGTTACTTTTACTGCACCATTAACATCTGTGTATGAAATATGGGTAACATATCATTCTCCATTTGCTCAAAAAAATCTTGATTTTTTAATAAATAATACTACAGTTAAAACAATGACATTGCCTTTAACTACAACGTTTACTGATGTGCTGGTGTATGAAACAACATTAACAATGGGTACTAATACATTTTCATTTCTGAAAAATATGGGCTATTTGTATATCGATAAATTTATTGTTAAGTCAAAAGAGCTTACTACTTCAGTTGAAAATTCAAAAGAAAAGAAACTATCATTCTTTCCTAATCCAACTCAAAATTTTTTATATCTTTCCGAAGATGTTCAATGGTTTGTTTATTCAATGATTGGGAGTAATATATTGACTGGTACTGGTAATGTAATTGATATGGGTAATCTTCAATCAGGGGTGTATTTAATTAAACTAGGCAATTTGTTTAATAAGGTAATTAAAAACTAAGGTAGTCCTGTATTCAGTCAAGCTCACTAATGCATTTAGTTGATTAAATAGAGTAGGAGTAGCGTTCTTTAAATTTTATGGTCTGCGTATATAGTTACAGGAGTTCAAATGAGGCAGTATGTTTAGGTTCTGGTGGCCACCAAATTGTCCGGACAAATACGGACAACATTATTGAAAACAGCACAGAATCTATGATTTGTGCGGTTTTTTGCTTTTATATTATTACAGTTGTCTGTGTTTGTCCGGTCATATTCAAGGTGTGTTACGAGACGAAGTTTTTGGACGAGATTAAACCCACGCCTAAGAAAATCCAAAAACAAGAAAGCCTATCGGAATTCTCCGACAGGCTATATGTTGTTATGAATATAAGGTATCATCAAGTAAAACGCTTATGAAATGACTGATTTAAATAATGATGCCTGAACCATAACTCAAAAGCGGGATCAAGGAACTCATATTTATTATTGGAAAATTGAATGATATCATTATCGATTAATATTGTTTTATTTTTACTTACATTTCTTGGTGTTCCGAGAAAATACTCCTGCATTACTTTCGCCGAAGTAAGTTGATTAGCTCCACCAGCTATAGCTCTTAATAAATTTAATTGTGTTACACTTAATTGTACTATTTCATTTTGGTATAACGGAGTATTTGCATTGATCAATTCTATAAGTGCTATTTTTACTTCATCTTGCGTTGCTTTTTTCTGAGTCAGATTCCATGTATAGTGTGCTAGTTGCTGAACATACCATGAATGGTTCTGCATAAGACCAGCGATTAATTCCGCATTTTTTTCATTAATGAATTTTTCATTGGCGTTGAAACTCTCGCAAATAAATTTAATCCATTTATGTTGTTCAATTTTGGGTAACATAATAATGTCGCCAAATCGATAAAAAGGCTTAGAAGGATTATTAAACAGATCGGACATCATATGCCGTTTACTTCCATAAAGACAATAAGTAACAGATTTATGTCTTTGCCATAATGCTCTTAATTTTTTTTCAAAAGCTTCAAAATTGGGAAGATTGGCAAGATTTTGAAATTCATCAATACAAATAATCAGTTTTATCTTTTTTTGTTGAGCAATTGTTTCAGGCAAATTAATTATTTCGTCACTATGCTTCTTTATTTCCTGCCAGTCAAAACTGATACTAAAATCGGATGATGGATCTGAACTAATTTGAATCTTGGGGATTATATTTTTGAAAAGAATCTTTGAATATTTGACCCAATCTTCCCATTTTGAAGAAGATGCTTTAATTACTTCGCGGGCAAATGTTTCAAGAAATTCAACTTCTGTACTTACTGTAAAAAGATCAAGCATGGCTATCCGGCAAGAGCTTTTTTGCATTTGTATCTCACTTGCAACTTTTTCAACCAGTGATGATTTACCCCATCGTCGTGGAGAAATAATAATAGTATTTACTCCCCCCAACAGATTTTGTCCTAATTTCTTAATTTCTGCTTCACGATTAGTAAATGCATGCTTACTAACAGTTGAACCGTATATAAAAGGCGAATTTTTCATAGTACTAAATGGTATTATACTAAATGGTATTATACGCAAAGGTATAAAATTTTTAAGATTTGACCAATCCTTTTTAATTATTTTCTCAAAAGTGGATTGTCTACACAAAACCTCGCCCGGCATCACTTCTGATTGTGATAATTATTATTTAATTTATGTTATAGTATAAAATACTAAATCCTATCAATTTTCTGTAAAATCGCCTGTTTCAGGCGTGATCGGGAGCGAGCACTCTCGCTCTGTTCTCATTACTCACACTTTTATGTTCGACTTCATGAAACTCACGGTTTACTCCTTTTTGTGAAATAAGTATCATAAAAATTCAGCGTAACTCTGCGTTTACCTCAGCGTCCTCTGCGGTTAATATTTTACCGCAGAGAATACTACAGAGAATAATGAGAAGCACAAAGATGTTGAAATTTGATTGTCTACAATTTTTGCATTTATACCGCTGTTTTATTTCCATGTTCCACTTAAAGAAATTTCAAAAATACTGTTTGCTCTAATTCAAAAACTTGACACAAAATAATTAAAGAGGGTTGACTATTTTGATTAAAAATTAAATTTTCTAATCAGGAATAATTCTTTTGCAGTTTTAACTTTCCTAACAAACTTCACCTGAGTAAATTTCTTATTTTAATCTGTATTTTATTATCTTTGATTTATAAAAAACTTAAATTCGTAGAATATCTGATTTAATAAACTAAATTGAGATAATGTATAACATTAACAAAATTCCATACGCAATCCTTTTGCTTTTTACATTAATCTTTAATCTGATCATCGGTTTTATTGGATGGAGATCAGGTCCTTATATGCCGTTTACATTATTTTATCTCATTCCGATTTTGTTTCTGGTTTATCACAAAAAAACAACAAGCACAGTTTTGATTGTCAACTCTGTATTAATAACCCTACTATGGATCATCATTTATATCCAGATCAATCCATGGATGTATTGTTTAATCAATAGTATTCTTCGCTTGTCCATTTTTTTGTTTGTTTCTATTGTTCTTCACCTATTAATCAAACAACGTGCAAAACTAAAAGAGCAAAACGATGAATTAATCAGAATCAATCTGGAAAAAAACACTTTATTAGGGATGGCAGCCCATGACATTAAAAACGGACTGAATTCTATTTTTTCCTTTTCAGAATTACTAATCGAAAATAAAAAATTAAAATCCGAATTTGAACAGGAATATGATTTTATTCAGATGATATTTAAATCGAGCAAAACACTTATAATGCTGTTAACTGATATTCTGGATATTTCAAAAATTGAATCAGGGATTGTTGTTTTACACCCTTTAAAAAACGAATATATTAGTTTTATCACTGAAAGAATAAAACTTATTCAGGTGATTGCTCAAAAGAAAGAAATTACCATTCAAACAGATTTTAAAATCAATTCTGTATTTATTGATTTTGACCCGGTCTATTTACAGGAACCCATTGACAATTTATTATCAAATGCCATTAAATATTCATTTCCAAAGAATGAAATCAAGATCATTGTTTTTCAAAAAGAAAATACCCTGATTACTGAAGTGTGTGATTATGGTGTTGGAATACCGGAAAAAGAAATTCATAAGCTTTTTAAACCATTTACAAAAATAAGTTCTATGCCAACTTCTGGTGAAACTTCCAGTGGATTAGGTTTAGCTATTGCAAAAAAGATTATTGAACTTCATAATGGTACAATAGGAGTCAGAAGTATTGAAGGCAAAGGTTCCACCTTTTTTTACACATTGAATTTCTGAATGTTTTTTTATTTCTTGTTTTTAGATTACCAAATCTTCATATATTTTTTATTTTTTTTTTAAAAAAATGTAAATTTTATTTCAAACAAACACATATCCAACAATTAATATATTTATTTGTTCTTAATATATTTTTTTCACTTCCTTTAGTCCTGATTCAATGCGGGAGTGCTTACTCTCACTGTGGTTATCACTAATCACGCTCTAACTCACAATTCTTTGTTCGACTTCAAGAAACTCACTGTTTACTCCTTTTTGTGATGATAAGTATTCTAAAAAATTCGGCGTTTCTCTGCGTTTACCTCAGCGCCCTCTGCGGTTAATATTTTACCGCAGAGAAAACTAAAGAGAATAAAGAGAACCGCAGAGATGCTGAAATCTTTTTTTCGTTATCACCAGAAAATGATGTGCTAAAGGTTAATGCATCAGCAAGAATATTTTTAGAAAAAAATTATTCAGAAATATTCATGTTTTTTATAATCTAACAGATTGTTATTAATTTTTAATACAACGGACAGAAAAGCCAAAGTATTTATAATAGTCGTTGTATCCTCCTAAAAAGGCAAAATTGGATGGAATATATATACCATAAGCATATTCTGATGAATATTGTGTTGATGACCAATAGAACCCTCCATTGCCAACACCTCCTGAAAAAATCCCATCGGTATCACGGTCATTTCCAGGAAGAGCTGAAAATCCGCTTGAATTAGTTGCACCAACATTTGGATTCATCCAATGTGTATAACCAGTTTCTTTCATTTTACCGCCGGCAACACTCTCTCCGCCAAGATTTGTTATCAGTGTTGTCCAATCTGTTTCTGTTGGAACGCGCCAACCCGATGGACAAACATTACACTGATCGGATACCGCATACCAGTTGTAAAGTTTGCCGTAAGGATTTTCATACTGATTGTTATTATTCTGCCAGCAATATGCACCGGAAGTCAAATTACGCCACTGAGTATTATCGGTAATATTAGGAATAAGATTTCCATTGGCATACATTGTTGTTCGCAGATTTTCCGCCATCCATGTTTGGGGACCAGCTTTCGACTTTAGTGAACCAATTTGAACAATTTTATAATTATAATTATCAGCATCCGTGCAAGCAACAAAAGGAAAGATGATAGATTTGTTTTGTGTCGGGGCGTCCATTACTACTGTCCCATAATTTCCGGATATACCGGTTATTTTCAACAGGTCGTCTGTGTTGTACTGCATTTGAATAATTGAGTAACCACCTTTCGTTTTTTTGGACGTTTCAAAATTCGCTTCTTTAACTTTTACCTGAGAAGTTGAATAACTACTTAACCTATAAAAAAGTTATATCCAAAGGTTATATGAAAGGGATGGGAGGAGCACCAAATATGGGTTGTACAAATAATTTCTATTATGAAACGTATGATGATAAAAATGCAATTGCATACTTACGACAGGAAAATAAAAAATTATTTTGCAGATATAAAGAAAATATTAATGTGGAATTTTTACTTTATAATTTTGATCTGAATCCAAAAGACACATTTAAATTTTATTCTGATAAATCTAATACTAATTATTATGTTTCAACTGTTATTGATTCTGTTGATAGTATATTAATAGATTCCGGTTACAGAAAAGTACTTTATCTTTCAGATGGTTTTTATTGCGGAATGGGTTCGGGTTCACACAAAATAATAGAAGGGATCGGTTCCGATCACGGATTATTTGAATTCTGTAATAGTGAATTTGACAGTTATCATTTAAATTGTTTCAGCATGAATGGACATTCCGTTTATCCAACAATAGACACCAGTTCATGCAAGATAATATTAGGTGTTAAAAAAATGAACTCAGATCAAATAGGAAAAATATTAATATATCCGAATCCTACTCATGACTTCATTACCATTGAAAATAAGCATATCATTGGACAGGTTGATATATATGATATTCACGGACAGATGATTTTATCTTGTCAAAATAGTAATACTGTTAATATTTCCAATCTTAAAGAAGGAATTTATTTAGTAAAACTTACTAATCACAAAACAAATGATGTTGAGTATCTAAAATTTATTAAAAATTAATTTTTACAGGTAAATCTATTTTTAAGATGCAACATCAATTCGAAATTATCTCAATCTCAACCCGTCTGTTCATTTGCGATTCCTGTTCATTTGCCGGATGCGGATAAACCATTCTGGTGTTTCCGAACCCTTCATAGTCAAGGCGTTTGGGGTTAATACCTGATTTTATTAAATAATCATAGACAGCTTTAGCCCGATTAAAAGAAAGATCCAAATTAAATTTCTCTTCCTGTTCAGTAGCATATTTTTTAGGCCAGTTTACATGTCCGTCAATTTTTAATTTCATCGTTCTGTTTACTTTTAACAAATTGACCAAATTTTTTAATGCAGGTATTGAAGATGCGGTAAACTTATCCGTATTGCCATAAAAATATATGTTATCCATTGCTATATTTTTACCGGCTTCAATTTTTTCTAAAAGAACGGTTATATCTATTTCTTTTTCTTTAATGAGTCTTTCCTTTACTGCAGGAAAATACCCATCGGCATTGCATTGAATGATATATTTTCTACCCTGTATGACTTCTTTATCAAATTTACTAAGTCCCTCCATATGAAAATCTTTATCAACCAGTTTCAATGTTTTGAAATTAATAATATCAACCGTTGCAATTATTGGTTGATGGGTTTGTTTATCATTAATAGAAATATGGAGAATACTTTTAGGTTTTTTCAGCTCTGTAATTGAATCGGATTCAAGATCATCTATCGTATAATTTTCAAAATAACCATGATGATCAACCAGAATACTTTGTGCTTTGGAACAATACTGATAATGTAAAATCAATGTATGACCTTTCCCATTTTTGCTGGCATTATCAACCACCAGATAATAAATTTCACCTTTGCCAACTTCCAGTGCTCTACTAGAAGTAGGTCCTAAACCAGACCGAACAAATGTATCTGAAGCATAGACCGAAAGTCCTGTCCATCCATTTTTAATATCTGAACTTTTAGCAATGTTAGTTCGTACAGGATGAATTTCTTTTGTCATCAACTCTTCACAAAAATTTTCATTGGCTGATCTATACAACATAAAATCATAATCATCTTTTTTATTAATGGGAATAATATCAAAAGTGAGCACACAATTATTTTTCACTGTAAACTTATACCAAACCGTATTGTGTTCTTTCTCAAAAAAAATTGGATTTGATTTGCCTGAATGGATTTCCATGATCTTTCCATATCCAACGGGTGGATTAACCGGACCAAAACTATCAGACAGCAATTCAATTGCATTATAACAATCTGCATTATCCCTGCTGATAAAAGGTTGCTGGGAAAAACAAAATTGATTTACAATTAAAACCAATAATAGAATTAATCGATATTTTGACATCTTATTTAATCATCTGAAACAAACTAACATCGCAAACCTACATAAAAATTTTCAGAAAGTATTTGCAGATTAATAAAATTCATGTACGTTTGTCAAAATAAAAAAAATAAATCTTACAATGGAATTACTGGAACAAATAAGAGAAAAATCAAGAAAATTAAATAAACGGATTGTTTTAGCTGAAGGCACTGAAGAGCGTACAATTAAGGCGGCGGACATGGCTTTGAAAGAAAAAATTGCACAGATTATTCTTCTTGGCAATGCAGATATGATTCATGAGAGTGCCAAAAAATCAGGATTGGTCAATATAGTTCATGCAAGAATCATTGATCCTAAAAAACATGATAAAAAAGATGAATATATTGAATATCTATATGAGTTGCGTAAAAGCAAAGGATTAACCAAAGATGAAGCAGCACGTCTTGTGGAAGACCCGCTCTATTTAGGTCCGATCTTAATCAAAAACGGGGAAGCAGATGGACAGGTTGCAGGAGCAATCAATGCTACAAGCAATGTCGTACGTCCCGCTATCCAGATTATAAAAACAGCACCGGGTATTAATGTCGTGTCCAGTTTATTTGTAATGGTGTTTGAAAAAAATAAAAAATATACTGACAATGGTATTCTGATTTATGCAGATTGTGGCGTTTTTCCTTACCCAAATGAAAGAGAGCTTGCTGAAATAGCTGTTACCACTGCCCGTTCGGCTAAAGCCATTGCAGGACTTGATCCTCGAGTAGCCATGCTTAGTTTTTCTACTAAAGGCAGTGCAAAACATCCTAACATTGATTTGGTCATCAATGCGACAAGAATTGCCAAGGAACTGGATCCAAATCTTAAAATTGACGGGGAATTACAAGGAGATGCTGCACTTGTTGAATCCGTTGCAAAAAGTAAAGCACCTGGTAGTGAAATTGCAGGTCACGCTAATGTTTTAATCTTTCCAAATTTAGATGCAGGAAATATTGCCTATAAACTTACTCAACGACTGGCAGATGCCATTGCTCTCGGTCCTATTCTACAAGGATTGGCAATGCCTGTTAACGATCTATCCAGAGGATGTACGGCAGAAGATATTTTTGATACCATCGCTATTACTTCTGTTCAAACAGTTAAAGATTAAATTGTCTAAATGTATTGTTATAACTTGTTATCACATATTTATTCCGTTAATAAATATTAATAAATTATTTATTTAAGGAAAACACAATTTTATATAATTTTACCGCTAAACAGAATTTATTATCCAAAATATATACACCCCTAATAATTTATTTAACTAAATGAAAATTTTAATTTTAAATTGCGGCAGTTCATCCATTAAATATCAGTTAATGGATATCACAGAAACTACTAAAGTATTAGCCAAAGGGCTCTTGGACAGAGTCGGTTTAAAAAACAGCATACTTTCTCACAAAAGAATTGATTGTGATAAAGTAAAGATAACCAAAGATATTCCGAACCATGTTGAAGGTGTTGGATTTATTATAGATATATTAACAGATCCTGAAAATGGCGTTTTAAAAGACATCAATGAAATTAAAGCTGCCGGACATCGTGTTGTTCATGGTGGTGAAGCTTTTAATTCAAGTGTGCTGATTAATGAGTCCGTTAAAAAAGACATTGAAAGTTGTAACATATTTGCTCCATTACACAATCCTCATAATTTAACTGGAATTCTTGCAGTTGAAAAAATACTCCCTCATATTCCACAAGTAGCAGTATTCGATACATCATTTCATCAAACGTTGCCTAAGCATGCCTTTTTATATGCATTACCTTATATCGCATATGAAAAACATCGTATTCGTCGTTATGGCTTCCACGGCACCAGCCATAAATTTGTTGCTGAAAAAGCATGTAATATACTCGGGGTAGACATAAAAACACAAAAGGTCATTACGTGTCATCTCGGAAACGGTGCATCAATTACTGCTATCAAGTTTGGTGAATCTGTCGAAACATCCATGGGATTTACTCCAGTCGAAGGTTTAATTATGGGAACTCGTACAGGAGATGTTGGATTAGGAGCTTTTCTTTATTTTGTTGAAAGAGAAAATCTAAGTTTTAAAGAAGCAAATGATTTGGTCAATAAGAAAAGTGGAATCATTGGTATTACTGGAATATCATCCGATATGAGAGATGTTGAATTGGCTGCAGAACAAGGGAATGAACGTGCTCAATTGGCTCTGGATATGTATGATTACAGAATCAAAAAATATATTGGAAGCTATGCAGCAGTTATGGGTGGTGTTGATATCATTGTGTTTACAGGTGGTATAGGCGAAAACGCTGATATTACTCGGGCTGGGGTCATGAAAGATATGGAGTATTTGGGCGTGGATTTTGATTTTGATAAAAATAAAGGTGTTCGTGAAAAAGACATTATTCTGTCAAAAGAAAATTCAAAAGTTAAAGTTGTAGTCGCTCTTACCAATGAAGAATTAGTTATTGCTCAGGATACATACCGTATCGTAAAAGAAAAATTTAAAATCAAATAAAAAAACCTATTGATTTAGTTCAATCAGCCCGTCAGGTGAGGTAACAATAATTATTTTTTTTGAGTGATTTGTTTTTATTAGGATATTGTCAGTCATAGGAATCAGAATTTCCCTTTCTCCCGATCGAATTTGTAAAAGTGATTGCATAGGATTTTTAATAATCCTATCAACGATGCCAATTTCTCCATGCTTCGTGTCCATAACTTTATAGCCAATTATCTCGTATTGATTGTTTAACCTTTTCCGTTCTTTTTCAGTTAATTGATTAACCGGTATAAAAATCGAACATGATAATAATGATTTTGTTTGTTCAACCGAATTAATATCATCAAAACTAATCACAACAGTATCCGGACTAATTATATCAAATTGTTCAATAAAAAAAGGAACCAGTTCATTTTTTATTTCTAAAAAAACCGATTCCTTTTTTTGTAAAATTTCGGATATATCTATTTCCAGAGCTGCAATCATATTGCCTTTTATGCCCTGATGTTTCAAAATTTTTCCTGCGAAAACAAAGTCCGCTTTGATCATTGAATTGAATTATTCAGCAGCAGTTGCTTCAGGTGCTTGTTCTTCTGCATCGGTAGCAAGAACTTCCGGTTGATCAACAGCAGTTGCTTCCTGTTCAGCAACAGCAGCTTCTTGAGCAGCAGCCGCTTTCTCAGCTTCTTTTTTTCTTTTTTCCTGAATGGCTTTGCTTCTTTCTTCACTAACTTTTATTTCAGCTTCAAGAAGTTGTTTTGCTTCTGATTTTTTCTTGTTTTTCAGTTGCAACATCTTTTCTTGAATCTTACTGTTTTTTTCAGACATCCATGTAGTGAATTTTTCCTCTACTTGTTCTGCTGTTAAAGCACCTTTTGTAATACCTTTTAAAAGGTGATTTTTGTAAATAACACCCTGATAAGACAAAATTGCTTTAGCTGTATCTGTCGGTGTAGCGCCTTTCTGAAGCCATTCAATGGCTTTATTGAAGTCTAGTTCTATAGTTGCTGGAGTGGTCAAAGGATTATAAGAGCCAATTCTCTCAATAAATCTTCCGTCTCGGGGTGCACGACCATCCGCAATTACAATATGATAAAAAGGTTGACCCTTTTTGCCATGTCTTTGTAATCTAATCTTTGCTGGCATTGTGATTTAATTTTTGTTACTAATTTATTTTAAAAAGGAGTGCAAAGATGCAACAATTTTGGTAATTACCAAAGGAATTCAATTAAAAAATCTATACGTAAAATGAAAAGCCCTTTAAATTCAAGAATTTTCAGCAATCAAAATTTCTAAATATTTACCTGATCATATTAACCTTATGTATAATAGATTGTTTGCCTGTCATCACTTTCACAAAGTAAACGGCCTGTGCCTGTGAACTCATTTCCAGTCTGGTTTCTGAGTTGGAGGTCAGACTACGTGATGTGATCTCTTTACCCAATACATCATACACCGTGATCGTTCCTTGTTC
>CAYVNP010000072.1:10046-16023 GCA_964452905.1 uncultured Bacteroidales bacterium | reverse complement strand
TGTATAAATGTTAGTATTGAATAATACTTAATAAGGTATACAATTAATAAGGTATGCAATTAATATATAGCATGGAAAGTCTACATCTTGTGATTTAGGGATTATTGGTAGAGGAGCTTCAGCTGCTACAGGAGATTCGTCAAATACAGTTACTAGGCGATATTTACCGGCCTGCCGTAACCGGCATGTCCTTTGACGACAGTGATTTGGTGCTTGCGGACTCGAAAATGATGACCCTGGCCCCGTTGGCCGAATAATATAGGGACGTTGCTGCAGTCGACCTTGGAGGCAGCTGATTCCGGTACAAATGATACCACCATCGTTGATGCCGATTTAACTCAGGCATGCATTGAATAAAAAGTTATGTAAACCTTATGGACAATATGAGTAAGTTAATGTATAATAAAATTAAGCACAAGTTTGATGAGGAGTTGTTTTTCGGTGTATAAGCTTATTGTCATAGATGATGAAGAACAAATTAGAAAAGGTCTTTGCAGATATATAGCAAATGCCGGGTTGGGCTTTGAGGTGGTAGCCGAATTAGAGGACGGTATTCACGCGATAGAGTATTTAACCGAGAACGAAGTTGACACAGTGCTGACCGATATAAAAATGGCGTGTGTATCTGGAATTGAACTTGCAAAATGGATTTATGACAACAGACCGAATATAAAAGTTGTTATTATAAGCGGTTATCAAGAATTTGATTACGCAAAAAAGGCTATGGAATATAATGTAGAGCATTACATTTTAAAACCAACTAAATTAGATGAGGTTGATGCTGTATTTAAAAAAATAAAAGAAAAGCTTGATAAGGAAAAAGACTATATTAAGTCAAAAAGTGATGAGCAGGAGCGGTATAAAGAGCTTTTGCCTATTTTGAGGGAACAGTTTTTTTGTGATTTATATATGGGGATTATCGTCAATAAAAGTGATATTAAAAAGAAGCTTAATATTGCCGGACTCAGTATTAATGCCGAGCTGAATCCGTGCTGTATTATAAACATAAAAATAAATAATTATGAGGATTTTATTGAGAATAAGTGGCAATATGGTAAAGAGCAGTTGGGAGTGGCGCTGAGAAATTTTATCCTTGAAGAAAGCAGCGACATCCAATACTATTATATTTTTGGAACATATGACAGAATGAAAATTATTGCTGTTTCTTTAAAGGACATTTCTACGGACAGCCTTAAAATTATTGTGAATTTCCATTTGCAAGAAGTAATCAAATCTATTAAATCGGTATTTGACTTAGACATTGAAATGGGGATTGAAAATATATTTAACAGTTTACTGGATGTAACCCACTTCAGAATACCCTATTCCCAAAAGAATGATTTGCAAAATAATAATACTTTTTTTGAACGGTGTAAGCTGATAATTTCAAATATAAGTCTGGGAAATTATCAAGAAACTATAAATGTGTTTGACCAATTAATTGACGAATCGTCATTTATGCCTATCAGCTTAATCCAAGAAAGGACGAGAACTGTATTTATAACAATTTCGGATGGTTTTAACAAAATGGGAATAGATATCTATAAATTAATGGACGCTGATGTGGATGTCAGCATAATATTTTCCATGCATAAAATTGATGTAATCAAAAACTGGGGACATGATATTTTGAATAATTTGGTGAAATATTTCTCTGTTAACATTCAATCGTCATCGGATATTATTATAAACAAAGCAAAAGAATTTATTGACAATAATTACAATAAGGATATTTGTTTGGATGATGTGGCAAACCATGTTTTTCTCACGCCAGTTTATTTTAGCAGGTTTTTCAAATGTGAGACCAAGGAGTCGTTTACCGATTATTTAATTAAAGTCCGAATGAAGCATGCGATAAAGCTATTATCAAAAAACACGAAGATTTATGAAGTAAGTGAAAAGGTTGGTTATAAAAGCAGTAAATATTTTATAAGGCTGTTTAAGAAGTACACAGGTTACACACCTAAGGAGTATTGCTTAAAAATATTAAAGGTGAGTGAAATTAGTGAAACATAGCGGAAGCAAGCTTTGGTATTTTGTTAAGAGATTTAAATTTAACAGCTATTTTGTTCGCAATTTTATTATTTTTAGCTTGTTTATCATTATGCCTATTTCTGCAATCAGTATTGTTTTGTACTATAATACGCTGAATATAACCCAAAAAGAAATAAGCTCAACCAATATAAGTGCTTTGTATCGGGTACGGGATATTTGCGATACACTTGTAAAAGAAATGGAGACATTGGCAATAAACACTTCATTACAGACAAATGTGCAGGTTTTTATGCTTTCATCTGAATATGATTTGTTGCTGAACAATATTCAAGAAAAAATTTATCAGTATGCAAGATCCTTTTCATTTGTTTATAAATATATTGATTCCATTTACATATTTTCAGAAAAAAACAAGAGCATCATCTGTAATAATGATAAAATAAGTTTAAATAACTTTGAGGATCTCAGCTGGTACAACGCATACCAAAGCTCAAACACAGATTCTGCCTCGATTCAGGCATATAGAAAAGATGGCGCATATCCATATCTTATATCGGTGTTGAAGCCCATCAATGTGGACAAGCATGGCAGGATGGGAGCTGTTGTAGTGAACATTAACGCCGAAGGCTTGGGCAGGATAATTAAAAGCACGGATAATCCAACAGTCCAAAGTTTATATATTGTTAATAACGCAGGCGAAATTTTATATAGCGATGACATTAAACAATGCACAAAAAATGCCTCGGAGGTTAATGAATTAAAGAACATAGTGGATAAACAATCCGGTTTTTCGGGAAGTGTGAAAATAAATAAAGAGGATTATATTGTTACAGTTGTATCTTCACAGCTTTACGATTGGAGATATATATCTGTTTTGCCGTTGAGTACTTATACTATCCAATTAAATTCCATGAAAAACTTCATAATAGTTGTAATAATTTTAGCTGTATTATTTGTGTTAGTTATATCATTCCTGTTATCTGCGCGCTCATTTAAGCCTTTACAAAGTATAATGACAATCATTGACGAGCCTGAAAAGTGGGATGTGGAAAACGGGGTCACTAAATATTCCAATTTTGATGAGTTGAATTATATCATTTGTAATATTATGAATACGATCAAGCTTAAAAAGAATATGGAGGTTGAGCTTCAAGATAGGCTGCTGCTGTTACAGAATGCACAATTGGGAGCATTGCAATCGCAAATTAATCCTCACTTTTTGTTTAATACCTTAGATACAATCAATTGGATAGCCATTGACAAAATAGGAGGAAATAACGAGGCGTCAAACGCTATAACCACACTGTCAGAGTTGTTCAGGCTCAGCTTGAATATTACAAGTTATTTGGTTACAATACAATCTGAAATAGAACATGCAAAGCTGTATGTAAAACTGATAGATTTAAGGTATAAGAATAAGATTAAGGTAATGTTTGATTTTGACAATGGGATATTAAAATATATGATGCCTAAACTGTGCTTGCAGCCCATTATTGAAAACGCCGTATACCACGGAATAAAACCCAAATTGACCAACGGATTAATTGAAATCAGAGGAAGAACGATTGATAATGATATTATTATCGATATAAATGATGACGGTATAGGAATGAACGCATTGCAAATAAAAGAAATCAATGATATGTTACAAGAGAATTATGTTGAAAGTGATAAGCATATCGGGCTTCGCAATGTTAACCGGCGCATAAAGTTAATATTTGGAGAAGACTATGGTGTTAAGATATCGTCCGTTGAAAACGCTGGTACAAAAGTAAGAATTATTATACCTAAAAAATTGTAAAATAATATCATTTGAGTTCGATGAAACGTTAATAATATAAAAGATTTCAAAAGTCACCTTTGTGCCAAAAGGTGACTTTTTGTTTTGAAAAAGGTGAAACGTATGCCCAAATGTATAAATTTGAGTATTGAATAGAAATGGAAACGCCTTTATAATGATAGTAGGCAAAGATAATCTGATGGATTACATATTTATTTTAAAAGGAGAGAGTTGGATGGGAAAGGTTAATTCAGAGCTTGTATATATAGGTAAAACAAAACTTAAAGAAAAAACGAGGGTTAAAAAACAGAAGGGAACGAATGTGATTAAAGAAAACTTTGAGCTTTTGCTATTAGTAATGCCTGCTATAATCTATTTTATCATATTTAATTATTTGCCGATGTTCGGGTTAATATTAGCCTTTAAAAATTATAAATATGACTTGGGTATTCTAAAAAGTGACTGGGTGGGGCTAAAAAACTTTGAATTTTTCTTTAAATCGCAGGACGCGATTAGAATAACGACAAATACGGTTAGCTACGGAGTTGTATTTATTATAACAGGTATCATTTTTTCGGTTGCTGTCGCACTGCTTTTATACGAATTGAAAAACAAAATGGCAATCAATTTTTATCAAACCGCAATGATTTTACCAAATTTTTTATCATGGGTTATCGTAGGATACATATCATACATTTTATTAGACCCAAGATTGGGCGTGCTCAACCAAATGTTAAAGGCGGTGGGGATGCAGCCACTACAGTGGTATTCCAACCCTTCATACTGGCCTCCTATATTGGTATTGGCGAATCTTTGGAAAGGCATAGGGATGAGTTGTATTGTTTATTATGCGGCGCTGATGGGTGTAGATCATTCGCTCTATGAGGCGGCCACAATTGACGGCGCCAATAAATTAAAACAAATAATCCATATTTCGATTCCATCCCTGATACCGCTGATGACCATTCTCTCAATCCTGGCAATAGGTAATTTGTTCAGAGGAGATTTCGGGTTATTCTATCAGATACCAAGAGATGTAGGTGAATTATATCCGACGACCGATGTAATCGACACCTATGTTTACAGAGGTTTAAGAACCGGGGATATTGGTATAACCTCGGCTGTGGGGCTGTTTCAGTCGGTCGTGGGTCTGGTGCTGGTTATCAGTACAAATGCGATTGTTAAAAAGGTTAACCCCGAAAATACGATGTTTTAATATTGGCTTTATATATAAGGAGATGTTTTTTATGAGCAAAGGATATAAACTGCAATTGGTCAAGACTAATGTAATCATACATATAATATTTATTTTATTTTCGCTATGCTTTATATTGCCATTTATCTATGTTATTTCAGCATCATTTACGAAGGAAGCCGACCTGTTGAAATACGGTTATAGTCTGTTACCCAGACAGTTTGATTTAACCGCTTACAGATATGTATTTGCCAACCCCAAACAATTAATCGATTCTTATAAGGTAAATATATTTATATCAATCATGGGAACGGTATTGGGTGTTTTGATTATGTCGCTTGCGGCCTATCCTCTGTCACGTCAAAATTTTAAACTTAGAAGACCTATTATGTTTGGTATATTTTTTACAATGCTGTTTGGCGGCGGACTGGTACCGAGCTATATATTAATTACACAATATCTGCATCTTGGCAATAATATTTGGGTTTATATTATTCCGTCTTTGGCATCGGCATGGTACATAATCATCTTAAGAACATTCTTTGAAGGGCTGCCAGTATCACTTGTTGAATCGGCTAAAATAGACGGCGCGGGAGAATTAATCATTTTCTTAAGAATTATTTTGCCATTATCTAAGCCGGTCTTGGCTACCATAGCAGTATTCACATTATTAAATAAATGGAATGATTGGTTTACTTCGTTAATTTACATAAGAGACAGCCAGCTTTATACCCTGCAATTCTTACTTCAAAGGATATTGAGGGAAGCCGAGTTTGTTAAAAACATTGCAAATGATATGCCGACATTGACAAACGTACAAACAACAAATGATGTACCTACAGAAAGTATGAGATTTGCCATGTGTATTATTGCGGCAGGACCCATGCTTGTTGTATTTCCGTTTTTTCAAAAGTATTTTACGCGTGGACTTACCATAGGAGCTGTAAAAGGTTGAGGAAAAAATAAATGAATATAAAGGAGAATATTTAAAATGAGACTATTTAAAA
>CAYVNP010000072.1:0-9946 GCA_964452905.1 uncultured Bacteroidales bacterium | reverse complement strand
TGAGGAAAAAATAAATGAATATAAAGGAGAATATTTAAAATGAGACTATTTAAAAGTACTATCTGCACAAGCTTGGTATTGTTCAGTTTCACCTTATTGTTTGCAGGATGTTCGCCTGCTGACCAAAAGGTGAGTAACCCTGACGCATCAAAGCCTGTCAAGCTGAGATGGGTAATGGCAGGCCCGGGCAAGCAGGAAGACTCAGATGTGGTTTGGGGAAAGTTCAACGAAGGTTTGGGACAATTCCTTCCAAATACTACAGTTGATATTGAAGTTATTCCGTTTTCCGATTTTAATGAAAAATGGAAACTGCTGGCCGCGGCATCGGAACCAATTGACATCGCGTGGACCGGTTACACAACGCCCTACTTTGAAGAGGTTAACAAAGGCTCATATATGGCATTGGACGAGTTAATGCAAAAATACACTAAGGATTTATATAGCCAAACCAACAAATTCTTATGGGATGCCGCAAGAGTAAACGGAAAAATATATTCAGTGCCTAATTATCAACAGATGGTATCGTGGAGAAACACCCTGCGGCTGCATCAGGAGCTTATAGAAAAATATAAAATTGATGTTAATAAAATTGAGAAGGTGGGCATATCAAATGAAACAATGACGCAACCCGTCTATGACGCAATGGAGGAGTATTTATCAGTTCTTAAAAATAATAATGAGCTGCGTCAGGGCGTAGGCCCTCTATTTGCTTTAATGGATAAGGGTTACGAATGGGTAGCCAAGCCTTATTATATCAGGGTTAAGGGCAACGATTTCAATGTGAGCAACATTTATGAGCTTGCCGAGTACAAAACATTCATAAAGAACATGGCAGATTGGTATAAAAAGGGCTATATAAGAAGCGATGTATTAAGCATTCAAAACCCGCGTCAGTATGAAAATAAGGAAGACGGTTATGTAATGTGGGTTCATACATTTTTGGAGGGAAGTCAGAGAAAAAGCACCACGGAACAAATTGCAAAAATGAAAGAAGAAGGCTATAAAAAAACCTACCCGATTCAATATGTTCCTATTGAGGATGCAAATTACTATATACCCTTCCAGCAAAATGCCACAAGCCTTGCAATTCCAAGAACCAGTAAAAACCCAGACAGAGCAATTAAGGTTATTGAGCTTATGAATTTGGAGAGCGGGAAGGATTTATACAATCTTTTGGTTTACGGTATTGAAGGTCAGCACTATAAAAAGCTTGAAGGCGGTAAAATTGAAACGATTGGCTATGTAGGAACTCCTACGGCTAAATCGAAGTATGGACTTATTAAGTGGGCAACCGGCAATACAATGAACGCTTTTGAAACCCGGGCGGATACAATGACAAATGCGCAAATTAAGAAATTGAATGATTCGGCAACTCCATCCCGGCTTATGGGATTTAAATTAAACACAGACCCAATTAAAAATGAGCTGGCACAGGTAAGGGCAGTGGAAGGCGAGTATTCAAAGGGGCTGAATTTTGGAGCTTTCGATGATTATGAAAATCGTTATGAAGAATTTATAGATAAGATGAAGACTGCGGGTTCGGATAAAATAGCTGCCGAAATGAAAAAGCAAATAGAGGAATGGGCTAAAACCAAAGGCAATTAAATAAATTCTTATAAAGGAGAGCTGAAATAAATGCAGATACATAAGAAAACTAAATCTTATGCCATATTGGTTTTGGTCAGCATTATACTGATTATGTCAAGCGGCATCTATGTAAGTGCGACGAGCACATCTGTTATTAGCGAAAACTTTGATGCGTTACCATTTGTTCCTGGATATAATGTACCAATATCCGGAACGGGGAAATGGATTACATACACCTCAGGTAATGTTACAGCTATGGCCGAGACGTCGGGAAATAGTATTAAGCTGACCACCAATAACAATAGCGGTTCTGCTTCGGACATAAGGCTGCTGTCTCCAAGCGATAAACCTTTAACAGTTCCAAGTAGCGGATTTGTAGTAGTTGAAGCAAGTATGAAATACGCAGGCCTAAGCGCTTCAAGCGTAGCTGGGATGACTCTCAGGTTTACACAAGGTTCAAATACTTATAGTAACTTTGTTGGATTCAAGACTGTGTCCACAGGCAACAATTACTTCAAAGCACAGAACGGCAAAAGTGTGGCAACATATACCGATCTTGCTTCATACAATACAAACCAGTGGTATGAGTTTAAAATTATTATCAATCCTGCCACGTCAACGTATGAAGTATATATTGACGGGATAAAAGCCAATACAAATCCGCTGCAATTGACATGGACATCAACCACTTCGGTACTTGCAGCTTCAAATCCTTACCCTAACGCTACAATTGCGGGAGGCAGCCTGCAATTCCAATTGTATAACGTGGCAAGTACATTATCCAACAATATGTGGGTTGACAATGTTAAATTATATACAGCTGACACCCCAACATTAATAAGTTGCATTCCGGCAAACACGGCACAAAAAGTGGATGTAAACAGCAATATTGTCCTCACATTTAACAATGATATGGACAGCTCAACACTCAACTCTGCTAATATAGCAATAAATAATGAAGCCGGCAATCCTGTTTCAGTAACGCCATCCTATTCAAATAAAATCCTTAAGTTAAGTGGAAATTTGGAATATGGCAGGGACTATACCATCACATTTGCAAATGTGAAGGATTTTTATGGTCAATTATTAACCGCTTCACCCATTACCTTCACAACAGCCTTTATTCCGCAGGTATCAGGGATTGTGGATGGAGTCAAATACGGCAAACCTGTAACTCCAGACTGGGCAATACCTGCAGGGCTGACCATAGACGCAAGCTTATCCAAGGATAACGCCACACCTGCACCTTATGTAAAAGGAACTGCAATTACTGAACCGGGAGCATACCAATTGGTATTAACCGCCGTAAGAACATTGCAGAATGATTCCGAAAGCAAAACCATAAACTTCATTATTACGCAACCCATGCCGCCAGAAGCGACCAGTGTGAAGGTGCAGGGAAATGCGTACGAAGGGCAAAAATTAACGGCAACCTATACATATAGCGATATAAACGGCGATAATGAAACACAATCAGCATACAGATGGCTGAGAGCGGACAAAATAGATGGTGATTATGCTGTTATCCCGGGCATGGAAGGTACGACTACGGCTAATGAAGGATCTACATACACTATCACAGAAAATGATATAGGAAAGTTTTTAAAATTTGAAGTAACACCCAAGTCCGATGCCTCCCCGATGGTTGGCACCACCGTAACGAGTGCTCCCTTGACAGGGCCTGACGCACCAAAAGTAAGTAATGTCAGGATTATGGGAGCTTCACAGATAGGCAGTGAAATATCGGGAATGTATGATTACTTCGACATAAACGGTGATGCTGAGTTTGGGTCGGTTTGCAGATGGGTTCGTGCTGATAAAATTGACGGAGTATACAGTCCGATAAACAATACGTTGGGTAATGCTTACACAATCACGGCGGACGATATAGATAAATTCATTAAATTTGAAATAACACCAAAAAATCAGCAAATCCCGACAATCGGTTCTGCCGTTCTGAGCAATGCTTTTCTAGCACCCGCAAAACCGGTGGCAAACAACATACGGATTAACGGAACAATAAAAACTGAAAATACAATTTCGGGTGAATATGATTATTCAGATGCCAATCGGGATATGGAACAAAATTCAAAATACAGATGGTTGATGGCGAACAGCATTAACGGTGATTATATTGAGGTTGGCACAGGGATTTCATATAATATAGCTGCTGGTGACGCCGGAAAATACATAAAGTTTGAGGTTACTCCCGCAACAACCGTAGAGCCGGTTTTGGGTTTTCCGTCCCATAGTGCACAGGCGGTGATCTCGCAGAATGTTAAGACGACCATAACAAGCAGTGGCGGAAGAGGAGGCGGCGGAGGAAGCCCAGTAATTTACAATACGCCCGCTCCCACTCAAACAGAACAGCCAAAAGAAAGTGGCATAGTTGCTTTTAATGATATCGCAACGCATTGGGCCAAAGACGATATTAACCTAATGTATAAAAAAGAAATTGTAAAAGGCATAGATACTAATACTTTTGGACCCGATTTAGCAATAACCAGAGTACAATTTGCGGCAATGCTGATAAGAGCTTTGCAGTTGAAGACGGTTCCATATAATAATCTGTTCACCGATGTGTCAAAGGATGACTGGTATGCAGACGCAGTGCAAACCGCAGCACAATCAGGCGTGATTTCAGGAAATGACGGGTTATTCAGACCAAATGATGTGCTTGAAAGACAGGAAATGGCTAAAATGATTATAGAAGCTTACAAATTGCAGAAGAATGAAGGATTGGAGCAGGCAGGCATTGAGGAATATTCGGACAAAAATGATATTTCAGACTGGGCTGTTGATTATATTAAAACATCCAAAGCACTCGGTTTCATTAATGGATTGACCGAAACAAAATTTGCTCCTAAAGCCACCGCAAGCAGGGCTCAGGCGGTAGTGATTATCAAGAGGCTGCTTGACAAGCTGGATAAATTGGGAGGGATATCATGAATAAGATTTTTAGAATAGTTTTGATTATAGCTATTATCGGTAATATGTTTGGTGCAATTGCAAATGCCGAAGGCACAAATGTCCCCGATACGGCTTATCAAGAAGCAGTAAATGTTCTGACTGCACTCAAGATTTTGGAGGACCCTTCCGATGGAGAGTTTAAAGCGGATGAAGACATTACAAGGGCTGAAATGGCAGACATTATTACAAGACTTCTAGGGGTAAGCAAAGTAACGGATGCGGGCTCATTGCCTTTTTCGGATGTAACAGAAGATAATAAATACTACAGTAATATCTGCACCGTTTATAAAATGGGCATTATAAGTGGCTATGGTGACGGAAGGTTTGGACCGGACGATTCTGTTACATATCAGCAGGCACTGAAATTTCTTGTAATGACTTTGGGCTATGATGTATATGCGAAAAACAAAGGCGGGTATCCTATGGGGTACATGGCTGTTGCCGTAGAAAAAGGCATAACAAAAAATGTGAATTACAACGAAAAGGAAACGGTTTCAAGAGCGGTTGCCGCGCAATTGGTTTATAATTCATTAAATGTTGAAATGATGATGCAGGATAGTTACAGCACTGCTGCCACATACAGCAGTAGCAAAGATAAGACGCTCCTTACCGAAAGGCTAGGGCTTAAAAAGAAAAAGGGAATCGTTACAGCCATAGGGGTGTCAAGGTTAAATGAAATAGGTCAATCGTCAAATGAAGATGAAATTGAAATAGATAGGATTGTTTATAAAAAGAGCGAAGTGAGTTGCGACGGACTTCTAGGATACAGTGTAGTATTTTATTATACAACCAGCACTGAGACTGATGACAAGACAATTGTTTATATTACCAAGGATGCACATCAAAACAATGCAATAATACTTGACCCTAAATATATCTCAATTGATGATTCGAGAAATACTACCATAAATTACCAGAAGGATAAAAAAGAGACATACCACCTTGTGCAAAATGCAAAAATACTTTATAACGGCGTTTTTATCGGAACTCCATCCTCTATAAATAAAGATGATTTGGTGCCTGTACAAGGAAACGTAGTTATTATAGATAATAACAATGACGGAACCTTTGAATATGTTATGATATCAGCCGTTAAGAATTTTATTGTAGACAGGGTTGCACTGTACAATAATCAAGTGAGTTTTAAGTATGGCAACCAGCTAGACCAGAAGACGGATATGATTCTCGATGAAAAAGACACATCGTATGCATTTAAAATACTTTTTGACGATAAACCTATAACGTTAGGAGATCTGAAGGAATGGGATGTCATTTCTGTTCTGCAAAGTCAAAATAGCATAGGAAAGAAACTGATTACAATTTATGTGTCAAGGAATACTGTTGAGGGTAAAATTGAAGAGATAGTAAATAGCGGAGATGATAAGGAAGTGTTGATAGAGGGCAAGAGCTATAAGATAGCGGATAATTATTTAGCTGCGGTTAATTCCGAACGGTTTGACGCGAAAAACATTACTCTTAATATGGAAGGAACATTTTATCTGAGCAAGGACGGGTATATTGCGGGTGTTGATACATCAAAATCTACCATGATAAAAACTGGATATTTAATCAGCGCCGGTGTAAAAAGCGGAATCGAAAGTACTGCCCAAATTAAGATCTATACTTCAGATGGGAAAGTTAAAATTTTCGACTGTGAAACGAACATGGAATATTACGATACACAAAATCAAAACGGAATCAATTTGAAATCCGGCGCGGTTGTGGATAAGCTGAAAGTAACCGATGTTAACGGGGGAAAAACTACTGACAACCAACTCCTGATGTACAAAGTTAACGACAACGATAAAATCACTGAGGTTTATAAAGCACTTGTCAACAGTTCGGTGCCGGGCATTTTAAACTATAAGCTTACTTTGGACTATACATATTCACACAACCCTAACGTATCCAAAGAGCTGGGGCGGTATTATGCCGGATTGCTGGGTTCAAGGTACAAAATTACCGCCGATGCCCCGATTTTCAACATACCCGATGACAGGAGAGATGAAGACGGCTATAGCATCACCAAGGTGGGGAGCTTCGGATTTGACAGATATTTAGACAGCATAGTATTATTCAATATTGACGAATACTATACTGCTCATGCCGGAATTATGTATGGCGGTGGAGGAACGATAACTTACGATAAATCGGTTGCTATATTAGACCGTTCAACTAACATTGTAAATGAAAAGGGGGAAAACAAGTTAAGTCTATACTGCTGGATTGGCGGTAGCTTAACACAAAAAATAGCATATAGCGAAGATGTGACTTGTACTGCCCAAAATTGGTACCCTAACACAAAGATATCTGATTTAAAGAAAGGAGATGTGTTCCAATTCTCTGTCAATAGCAATGATGAAATCAATAACATCAGAGTTGTTTTCAGACCGTCCGTTCCTGGAACCTACAGGCTGAAGGGGTATGATTCTGCTTTAGAATATCCTGCTGCAAGCCAGATGATTCATACCGCCTTTCAGATGGCTTACGGCAAGGTGGTAAGAATAGGGAATAATATGCTAATTACGAATACATGGGGAGACGGAACAGTTGTTGACAATCAGACATCAAGCCTGTTGGGAAGTGTTGCAAAGTACTATATATATGATACGGCAATAAATAAGATTCTACCTGCATCTGCAGATGATATAGTTGAGGGAGATAATGTTTTTATACATAAAAGATTTACACCAGTACAGGAAGTTATGATTATAAGATAATCATAAATGGACAGATCTGACCAAAAAATAAAAGGAGAGTGTTCTATGAAACTATTTACAAAGCAGTTAAGGTTAATGATCGCAATTGCAACGACATTCAGTATGATAGCGGGCGTGCCGGCAGTGCATACTTTGGCACAGGATGGTGCCGACGGTAAAGCAGCATATTTTGTTTCGGCTAAAGGCAACGATTCGAATGATGGTTCATTGGAAAAGCCGTTTGCAACATTGGAAAAAGCACGAGATGCCATCAGGGATTTAAAATCACAGGGTAATTACCCAACCGGTGGTGTTACTGTTAATCTGCGCGAGGGTTCATACAGCAGGCTTGATTCGTTGGAGCTGAATGAACAGGATTCAGGAACCGAAAACGCACCTGTGGTTTATCGTGCCTACGGCAATGAAAAGGTGAAAATAGTCGGTGGTGCAAGCTTAGCAATGTCGGATTTCGGAAAGGTTACCGATGCGGAAATTATCAAACGCCTGCCTCAGGGAAACGCGAATAAGGTTTTGCAGGTGAACCTGAAAGAAAAAGGCATTACCAATTACGGCGAAATGCCGATGTATGGGCACAGCATGTTTGCTTTGAATGCTATGACGCAATACAAATTCGGTGCTCCTTCTCCCGAATTATTTTTTAACGGCAAGGTAATGACACTTTCAAGATGGCCTAATAACGATTATACAAAAATTGAGGAAATAATAGAAATGGGTTCTGTTCCAAGGAATTGGATGGATGATTTAAAGGGAGGACCTGATTATGTTCCGGTTGAAAAAAGGGAAAATCCGCCCAAGGGTTTTAAATTTAAAGCACAGATAGACAAGAGCAAGCTTGCAAGCTGGAAAAATGCCGATGATATTTGGATGTACGGATACTGGTTCTGGGATTGGTCGGACCAAAGTGTAAAGGTAGCCTCAATTGAGTCGTCTACATCAGTTATATCCTCGGTACAGCCAGCTGCATACGGACTGAAAAAAGGTCAAAGAATGTACTTTTATAACTTGTTAGAGGAGATTGACCAACCGGGTGAATGGTATCTTGACCGCAGTAGTGGCATATTGTATTTTTACCCTATCGCTGACGATAAAAAGGCAACAATACAGCTCTCGCTTTCCACAAAACCGTTTTTTAATCTAAACAACGCCTCCAATATTCAGATAAAAAATCTTGCCTTGGGGGTAACCCGTGAAAACGCGGTTGTAATAAAAGGCGGAGAAAACAATGTTGTTTATAATTGTGAAATTAGTAATACCGGCTCTAACGCGGTAACTATTTCCGGCGGGAAAAATAACGGTGTAAAAGGTTGCCATATTTTTAATAACGGTGCCGGAGGCGTTATATTAAGTGGCGGAGACAGGGTTACGCTTACCCCAGCGGGGAATTATGTGGAAAACTGTGAAATCCATAATTTTTCGAGAATTAAGAAAACTTATTGCGGTGCGGTTAATATGTCGGGTGTTGGGAACAGAGTCTCTAACAATAAAATGTATGATGCACCTCATGAAGCAATTCAACTGGGAGGAAACGACCATTTGATAAGCAATAATGAAATATTTAGCGTCTGTAAAGAAACTGACGATATGGGGGCTATCTATAGCGGCAGAAACTTAACCATGAGAGGAAATGTCATAAAGAATAACTACATTCATGATATCGATTCAAATTCTGAGAACGTCGTCGGCGTACACGGAATCTATATGGACGATAGCTTCTCAAGTGCAGATGTGGTAAATAATACCTTTGTAAATATTGAGGGGTCAGGCGTATTAATTAACGGAGGCAGAGACAACACGATTAAGTACAATGTTTTTGCCAATATGAAAAATGCTGTGACAATTTCAGATTGCGGCTTATATGATAAGATCACAAAGTCGCATTGGGACACTCACGGTTACGGAACCAAGAAGGATCCATACGGTGAAGCTATGGTACCATGGGATAAGGAACCGTATACAAAATACCCGCATTTGGCAAATGTATTGGAAGATGAGCCTAAATATCCGAAACATAATGTGGTTACTAATAATATATATTATAACCTTTCAGGACAAACCAAGGAATTTGATTTCCATCACTTCAACACACCCGCAACCGAAGCGGATATAATAAAGCGAAATACCTTAAAAGACAATTTGTTTGCAAGCAGCGACAACATTTTTGTGAATGCAAAGAAAAATGACTACACGCTCAAGGATGATGCGGATGTTTATACAAAGATTAAAGGCTTTACTAAGCTGGAATATGAAAATATAGGTACATATGGCGAAAAGGCAAAAACAAAAATCAGCAAGTCGGTGGCCCTCTTGATCGGAAGTCCATATTCGTTTGTAAGCAGCAAAATGAAGCAGGTGGACAGCAAAAATATAGACATAATGCCAATGATTCAAAACGAAAGAACATTGGTACCGGTAAGATTTATTGCGGAAAGCTTTGGTGCAGAGGTTGACTGGGACGCTACTTCATCCACCATTTCTGTTGTAAAAGATGACAAAACCATAAAGCTAGTGTTGGGCAGCAAGTCGATTTCAGTAAACGGTACAGAAGGTCAATTAGATGTACCTGCTCAGAGCGTAGGCGGAAGAACAATGATTCCCTTGCGGGCTCTGGTGGAATCTCTCGGCAAGAAGATCTTCTGGGATAACAAGGGGCTTATCGTGATTAGCGATGA
>CAYVNP010000071.1:0-17042 GCA_964452905.1 uncultured Bacteroidales bacterium | reverse complement strand
AGAACAACTTAACTTATTTAGTAACAGTGAAATATTAACGCATCAGTAATGATTTAGAATTATTATTTAATTCACACTTTTAAAATAATTTTATTTGAGCACTTAAATTGTTTAATTTCAATATTTTAATGATATTTCATTACTTTATTAAAAAAATAAATTATTTAATATTTTATTATTTTTGTTTATTTTTTAATAAATATAATATGTAATTATATGTATTTTGTCGTATATTTGTATTAAGTTTATACTTTATTAACAATTTTCTTGTTAAAAGTCATATATTTATTCATCTATTTTAGTAAGAATATAAATTATTTTTGTAAAAATCTAATAGCTATGAAATTCCTAATTTCTATTTTATTTTTTTTAATTGCTCTTTCAGGGTATTGTAATAATATTGTAATATCCAATGTGTCAACAATAGGACAGGATTTTGTCAACCACTTTACGAATGTTCAGTTTGATATTAGCTGGGATAATTCATGGAGGACTTCATCGGCTCCAAATAATTGGGATGCAGCATGGATTTTTGTAAAATACAGAATCAAAAATGAATCAGTGTTTAGGCATGCAACTATTAACACCACAAATTCAAATCACACAGCACCTGCAGGAAGTACGATTAATACAACATCAGATGGGAAAGGTGTTTTTATTTTTCGTTCAGGAGATGGTAGTGGAACTTTTTCACTTACCGGTGTTCAGTTGCGTTGGGAGTATGGAACGGATGGGTTGCAGGATGCAGATGTTGTTGAAGTCAGAGTACTGGGAATTGAGATGGTTTATGTCCCTTCCGGATCATTTTGGATTGGAAGTGGATCAGCTACTAATTATGGTGAATTTTACACCTATCCAACTACTACCTCAAGTTATAACATAACTTCTGAAGGTTCAATAACAGTAGGAACAACTGCAGGAAATCTTTATTATAATAATTCAAGTTCAATGGCCGGTGATCGATCTGGTCCTATTCCTGCTGCATTTTCCAAAGGATTCAATGCATTTTACTGTATGAAGTATGAAATCAGTCATGCACAAATGATAGATTTTTTTAATATGTTGCAACACGCTCAGGCAGATAATGTGGATTATCCTTCTACATCTAATGGACATAATGAAACAGGGACACATCCTGCAATTACATCCACATGTCCGACAAGAGCATATAATTTTATGGTATGGTCGGCTGCAGCTGCTTATGCTGACTGGGCAGCATTACGACCCATGACGGAATTGGAATACGAAAAAGCTTGCAGAGGAACAGCCACAGTGACTACAAGTGAATATGCCTGGGGTACAAATACCGTTTATAGTACCGGAGCTTATACTATTGCTAATTCGGGCACTGCAACTGAATCTTTGACTAATCAGGGAACTTCAATTGGAAACGCGCTTTATTCAACAACAGCAGGGAGCAACAGTAATCCCTTACGTTGTGGTATTTTTGCTAAAAGTTCCACAAGCAAGCAAGAAGCTGGTGCAAGCTATTATGGCATTATGGAAATGAGCGGAAATCTTTGGGAAATGTGTGTGTCAGTCGGAAACGCAACAGGAAGAGGATTTACAGGTGTTCATGGGGATGGTTACACAGCCGCCAATGGTTTTGCAGGTGGTCCTACAAGTGCTCCTGCGACCCTATCAACATGGCCTGGATATGTATCAGGTAATTTATCGATTACTGATAATACAGGAACAAATGGAATAGCAAGTAGAGGAGGCGCATTCAATTCTTCAAGTAATTATATGCGAGTTTCTGACAGATATTATGCTGCGAACTATTTAGGAGCTGGGGATATAGCTGGTGGAGCGCGCTTAGTCCGCACTGCTCCATAATAATATTACTATTAATTGAAATTGGGAAACATAAATAGTATAGTTTTTTTACGAACAAAATTGAAATCATATTAATCACTTAACATAATAGAGTATAAATACCCTATTAGATTTTAAATCATCAGGTAATTATACTCTACTTAATAAAATTTAAATATATTAATTTTGAAAACTTCTAAAATTGCTTTTAAATAGGATAAAAAGTCTTACGAATTTTAGAAAATAATCTATAAAATATAATTCGATAATAAGTCTTATAAAGTATTAAAAAAAATTTACATATGAAAAAACCATTTATTCTTTTTTTGTTTTTTATCGCTTTTAACGGGTATACCAATAACATTTTAATTAGTAATGTTACTACTATAAATCAAAATACCACAAGTCATTATACTTTTGTTCAGTTTGATATCAGTTGGGATAATTCATGGCGAACATCTACCGGTCCAAGCAATTGGGATGCAGCATGGGTGTTTATTAAATATCGAATTAAAAATGAATCTGTTTTTAAACATGCCACTATAAATACAACACCCGCTAATCATACTGCGCCAACAGGAAGTACAATTTATCCAACAACAGATGGAAAAGGAGTTTTTATTTACCGTAATGCAGATGGGAGCGGAACGTTTTCACTTACAAGCGTTCAATTACGTTGGGAATATGGGACTGATGGTGTGCTTGATGCAGATATCGTTGAAGTCCGTGTACTGGGTGTGGAGATGGTTCATGTTCCAACCGGTTCATTTTATCTCGGATCTGGCTATCATAATGCTACTTTAGGTGAATTTTATGCTTATCAGGTGGCCAGTGCTTCGTATACAGCGCAAAATTATCAGGTAACATCAGAAAATGCAATTACTGTTGGTACAGCTGCCGGTAATCTTTATTATGCAAGCACTGGATTTTCAGGTGATCGTGCCGGTCCTATTCCTGCTAATTTTCCCAAAGGGTATAGTGCTTTCTATTGTATGAAATATGAGATCAGTCATGAACAAATGATTGATTTTTTGAATATGCAACAAAAAGCTCAAGCAGATAATGTTGACTATCCATTAACAACTCAAGGACATAATGAAACCGGAACTCATCCTAATATCACCACAACTTGTCCAACAAGGGCTTATAATTTTATGGCGTGGACAGCTGCTGCGGCTTATGCAGACTGGGCTGCATTAAGACCTATGAGTGAACTGGAGTATGAAAAAGCATGTAGAGGGCCACTTGTCCCACAATGTTATGAATATGCATGGGGAAATTCAAATAATTATAATTTAGGTACCTATACTATTACAAATTCAGGTGCACAAAACGAAGCTGTTAGTAATGCCGGCAGTGTTATCGGAAATGCACTGATTTCTTCAACTGCTGCTTCTCAGAGCCCTTTACGCTGCGGTGTCTTTGCCACAAGTACTTCGAGCAGAGAAGAAGCAGGTGCAACATATTATGGGATTATGGAAATGAGTGGAAATTTATGGGAATTATGTGTGTCGGTAGGCATTGCAGCAGGAAGAGCATTTACTGGTGTTCATGGCGATGGTTCTACAGCTGTTAATGGTTTTGCCAATATAACAACCTGGCCGGGTTATGTGGCAGGTAATTTATCAGTCACAGACAATTCTACATCAAACTTATCCATTTCACAACGAGGTGGCTCCTTTGGGGAATCAGATAGGTATATGCGTGTTTCAGATAGATATTATGGCTCATATTATATGGGGTTAACCGGCCAAATGAATTATGGTGCACGTTTTGTCCGAACTTCACCCACACCGTGATGTTAAAGTAATTTTATGAATCGTCAGGTTTTATTTATTGTTTTATTTTTTATTTCTTTTAAAGGAATTTGTCAGTTTACCGGAGGTAGTCAGGATGGTTATCTTGCAGGAATTTACATTCAGCCGGGTTCACCCGTTTACTATTCACGCTGGTTAGGTGGTAATGGGGATGGAAATGCACGAACTGCTTATATTCAGCCGGGCTCACCTATTTATTATTCACGATGGTTAGGTGGCATAGGAGATGGAAATGCACGAACTGCTTATATTCAGCCGGGTACACCTATTTATTATACTCGGTGGCTTGGAGGAATTGGAGACGGGAATGCAAGAACAAGTTTTATTCAGTCGGGTACTCCTGTTTATTATTCGCGATGGTTAGGTGGAATACAAGATGGTGCAGCTGATGCTAAATATTCCATGTCAGGTGTACCTATTCAATATGCCTATTTTTCCGGTTTTATTCAAGATGGCTATGGCAGTTCATCAACACCTGAAATAGCGCTACCGGTTGAATTAATTTCTTTTAATGGAAATTGTGAGACAGTTACTGGCAACATAATTCTTCACTGGACAACTGCTTCTGAAACAAACTGTGATTATTATCAGGTAGCATTTTCTGAAGATATGGTTTCATGGCGCACTATCGGAAAAGTGAAAGGAGCTGGCAACAGCACCACTGAACTTGAATACACTTGTATTGATTCTAAAGTTACCAATTACAATACACCAAGGTATTATCAACTAACCCAATTTGATCATAACGGGACATTTCATATTTATCCAGCAATTTCAGTTACATGTGGTGAAAAAAATGATAATGAATATTTTTCCGCTTTTATTTCTCCTGAAGGTAAATTAAATTTATTATTAAAAAATGACGTTGACTTACCTTATAATATTGAGTTATTTGATGCAAGAGGTCAGCTTGTTTTATCAAATGAAGTTAATTTTTCCGCAAAGCAAAATCAATATTCATGTAATATTTCTAATTGTGCTAAAGGTATTTACCTGCTTCGTCTTTCCAATCAATTGAAACAATATACTATTAAAGTTCCATATTAAATTTTTTACCGTATTTTTATATTCTGATTATATATATATGAATTAGATTATTGTTAATTTAATTTCAATAGTATTTAATTGTAATTTTACACTCAATTATTTTTCGAAATGTCAATTGCGGTCAATCATCTTACAAAAATTTATGGGCAGCAGAAAGCGCTTGCAGATATTTCATTTGAAATAAAAACCGGTGAAATTGTTGGATTACTTGGTCCTAACGGTGCGGGAAAATCTACATTGATGAAAATATTGAGTTGTTTTATTCCTCAATCTTCAGGAACTGCAAGTGTTTGCGGATATGATGTATCAGAACATTCCTTTGAGGTTAGAAAACGAGTTGGTTATTTACCCGAAAATAATCCGCTTTACTCAGAAATGTATATTCGTGAATACCTCGAATTCATTGGAGGTATTTATAATTATGGGAAAAACAAGAACCACCGAATCAATGAAATAATTGAACTGACCGGACTTGGACAGGAACAGAAAAAAAAGATCAATCAGTTATCCAAAGGGTATCGCCAACGGGTTGGACTGGCACAAGCTTTATTTCATAACCCGGACGTATTGATTTTAGATGAGCCCACTTCCGGACTTGATCCCAATCAATTGCTTGAAATACGGAAAGTGATCAAAGAAGCAAAAAAAAAAAAAACAATATTGTTATCTACTCATATTATGCAAGAGGTTGAAGCGATGTGCGACCGAATCATTATTATTCACAAAGGGAAAATAGTTACTGACAACTCAACAGAAAATATTCAGAAAACATCTTTGAAACATGATATTGTGATCGTTGAATTTTCATCCGAAATCAATAAGGACGATTTAAAAAATATTCAAGGTATAATAAATATCAATAAAATCAATGATAAAACGTTGGAAATTTATGCTGATCCCCTTAAAGATATTCGTCCGGTTATTTTTCATTATGCTGTAGATAAAGGGCTAACCGTGCTTTCCATGCAGAAAAAAGAGATCAGCATAGAAGATATTTTTCAAAAAGCAACAAAATAAATTTTACTGTGATTATGTAATTGAATTTATTTTTGTATTTTTGCACTGTACTTATAAAGTGGAATGATTTGATTGATTGCAACCACTAAAAAATAAAGCTAAAGCAATATTTTTTTAGCCCTCAATCAAACTTTCCCATTTTATTAAATAAAATTATTATTAATTTAAATTTTTTAAACAAAATGGGATATTTATTTACGTCAGAATCGGTATCAGAAGGACATCCGGATAAAGTTGCCGATCAGATTTCAGATGCATTAGTTGATGCGTTTGTTGCTCAGGATCCGGAATCAAAAGTTGCATGTGAAACTTTGGTTACTACAGGTTTAACGGTATTAAGCGGTGAAGTAAAAACATCTGCCTATATTGATGTGCAGGAAATTGCCCGCAGAGTGATCAAAAAAATCGGTTATACCAAAGCCGAATATAAATTTGATTGTGATTCATGCGGTGTTATTTCTTCTATTCATGGTCAATCACCGGATATCAACCGGGGTGTAGAACGAAAAAAAGATGAAGATCAGGGTGCAGGCGATCAGGGAATGATGTTCGGTTATGCAAGTAAAGAAAGCGATAATTATATGCCTTTGGCAATTAATCTTGCACATTTGCTTTTAATCGAATTAGCAAAAATCAGAAGAGAAGGCAAACAAATGAAATATCTTCGCCCTGATTCAAAATCACAGGTGACGATTGAATATGATGACAACAACAAACCAAAAAGAATTCATACCATTGTTATCTCAACTCAACACGATGAGTTTGCGAAAGATGAACCGATGTTGAAAAAGATTAAAGAAGATGTTAAAACTATTTTAATTCCCCGAGTTAAAAAACAATTGTCTGCAAGAGTTCAAAAATTATTTGATAATAAACTTATTTTGCACGTGAACCCAACCGGAAAGTTTGTGATTGGCGGCCCTCATGGTGATACCGGTTTAACAGGAAGAAAAATTATTGTGGATACTTACGGTGGTAAAGGGGCACACGGTGGTGGCGCTTTTTCAGGTAAAGACAGTTCAAAGGTTGACCGCTCGGCTGCTTATGCTACTCGTCACATTGCAAAGAATTTAGTAGCAGCCGGTGTAGCAGATGAAGTTCTTGTTCAGGTTGCTTATGCCATCGGTGTTGCTAAACCCGTTGGATTATATATCAACACGTATGGTACATCCAAATTAAAATTATCCGATGGCGAAATTTCTAAAAAGGTTGAGAACATATTTGATATGAGACCTTATGCCATTGTTAAACGTTTTGGTTTGAAGAATCCGATCAATGAAGAGACTGCTGCTTACGGACACATGGGGCGTGATCCATTCAAGAAAAAAGTAAAACTCTTGGTTAACGGTAAAGAGCAATTGAAAGAAGTTGAATTTTTTACCTGGGAAAAATTAGACTATGTTACAAAAATCAAAAAAGAATTCGGTATTAAATAAAGTATTCTTGTTGTAAAATAAAAAGCCCCGAAATCAATGATTTCGGGGCTTTTTTGTAGATTTTACGTAAGACTAAAAAGTAAACATCAAATACAAACCTCCAAAATTATCATATTGGGTAGTAGTAATATCTGTTCCTTTACTACCGGGGCTTACAAGTTGATTATACTCTTCTTTATTTGAACCGGTAAAACGTTCATATTGTTTTTCCGATTGGCGCTGCCACCAACGAGCAATACTCAAATTAAATTCAGCACCAATACAAATTTTTGGAAATATATAATATTCCACTCCAACTGTACCGCCTATAAAAACTTTATGAGTAGCACCATTATCATTAATCAGTACTCTGCCATTTTCAGAGATGGTTTCATAAGCTGTGCTGGTAGGTAATGGATTTGCTGCAGACATCGGATTACCATAACTGTATTTATTCTTATATTTATAATAGCTGTATCCGATATGAGGTCCGTAAAATCCGCGTAAACGTCCATAACCTCTGTATTTAAGATAGGCAATATTGATTAAATAACTCCTGTTCTGAGTTTGCTTCCAGTCTTGTGCTTGCGCTCTGCTTAATGGATCTTTAAAGAAGGCAGCATCATCTCTCACATAAGATTTTTGTGTTGAGGTTGAGTTTGCAATTTTTAAAATCGCTCTGACAGCTTCATTGGGTTTCAAAAAATACTTTCCATATAATTTCACATCAGATGGTGTAAGATAGTTGTCCATATCAGCATTGTGCATATTTCCGAGGTATTGCAAAAAAGGTTCGGCATCTGTACCAAGACTGATATCTCCTTTTTGAGGAAGAATAGGAATCCCCTTTTTACTTACAAGAAGTTTTGATTTAGCAGTGTCTGTTTGTGAAACGACCATTAAAGTCGCTAAACAAAAAATAATACTTAACATTATATTTTTCATGGTTATGTGCTTTAAGTAAGGTTAATATTATTTTTTCGATTCAACTCCATTGCCAAAGTCAAAATCAACTTTGTTTTCAAATCCTTCAGGTTGGAAAGCAAAACTTCCTAAACTTTTCCAAATAGTATATTTGTATTGTTTTCTCACATATCTGTCGTTATCTGCATCATAAACATTTTTATCATATGTAAAATATCCTTCAACTTTAATGCTTTCATCTGCAGGAACAGAAATAGAATATTTTCCATCAATACCAATGGTAGTAGTTGAATACCATTGATCCGCAATTTCGAATGTAATTTTTGTTCCTTGCGGTACAAATTCCATTCCATCTTCTTTTTCGTCCAGTTCGGCTTTCACTTCACCGGCAATCTGTGCAAATTCAGTATACGAATCCTTAACATCGTCGGCATAAGTGATTTGTAAAGTTTTATTTACATTGGGCAAAATGTTTTCTGTTAAAGGTGAGGCTTTAAAAATCTTTTTAATTGTAGCATCTTTGTGATACAATGGATTTTGTATTTGATCATATTCAAAATCAATAGGTGCAATTTGAACACTGACTCCATTCGCATCAACAGGAACATTTGCAGAGATTACGCCGTCTGCATCTGTTTGAACCGTTGTTGACCAGTTTCCTTTATTATTTGCTGAAGGAATATTATTGAAATCGCTGTAAGGTATAGAAATAACGACTTGTGTTCCGGCGGGTACTGTTTCTAAGCCATCTCTAGTTAAGTCCAAATCGGCATAAATATAACATTTGATGGTTACTCTTTTTGATAAATCAACAGCTACAGCTGAAGTTTCTTTGTTTTTTTCACATCCGGTAAAGATTAAGAGTACTGCTGATGCTGCGAGTAAAAGTCTGGTAATTTTAGCTTTCATACGTTTTAAATTTTTAATTAATAATCAAGAGAATAAATTACGAAAACAAAAATAGAGGGTATTATCATCTGAAAAACACGTATAAATACCTACGTATAATTGCGTATTTATACGCTATTATGTTTTTGTTAATATAAAAAATTACCTAATGTTTCGTACTGTTACTCTAATCAAGATTTCATAGCACATGCTATCTTTTTCTTCGATTTGAATTAACCTGTTTTTTTAATAGAGGATAAAAGCTTGAAGAAATTTTATTGAAAATTAATTTTAATTAATCCAATTTCAAAATATATATAAAAAATAGTGTAAATGGAATAATTGTAGAGTGAGAAAGATAACGTTTTACTGAAACGTAATATTTTTAATGATATTCTTCTGCAATTCACGATTAATAACCTGAATGATCTTTTGCTTGGCATAAGATAATTCTTCACGAAGTACAGATGAATCCAAACGAATAAATAAAATATCTTTTTTAAGTTTCATTTCCAAAGTGTGATCAGCTATCGTTTTACCCATGATTCTTCCCCACACCTCTGAAATCCTAACAGCATAAATATGATCCGACATGTTCGTCTGATTCATCAATTCATCAATGGCTTGCTTGAGCGTTAATTCATTTGACTTTTTCATAATCACAATATTGAATTCAAAAATACGGCTAAATTTTCTTTAAAAAAAATTGCACTTTCTCTTTGATTCAATATCAAATAATTATTTTTGCAGTTCATGCAATCTAAAATCAATTATATATTTTTTCTTTTAATCCTTCTTATGAACGTTAAAACCGTTCATTCACAAAAACTATTTTTTAAACCGGATTTTATTGCTGACAGCATTCAACTTAAAAAATCATATCTCACTTCGGATTCATTGATACGTATCAGCTTTGATGAATTAAAAAAAATTGATACCGCTAAAACAGACATGATCATTGTGTATGGATTTTACATTGATAACATTGAAAAAAACATATTCAAAATAAACAAATATGAATTATCACTAAAAATTGACCTTCTGAAAAATGATCCGCTATCTATACGTGAAAAACTAAATTTATTGTTAATTGAAACTGAAAGAACAAGAACTACTATTCAGCAAACGAAATTAAAATTAGATCAATTATATTTTGAAAAAGGAATGTATTTTAAAAAAAGGGGAACCTTTTTGGAAGCCGAACATTGCTTTATTAATGCTTTAAAAATCAATTCAAAATTCGTATATTGCTATTATTATTTATCTGAATTATATCTTCTAACAAATAAGCCATACAAAGCTGCAACAACACTGTTCAACGCTTTTGAAAACAATATAAAGGATACATTTAATTCTGTTTCGTTTCAAAAACTTGCCAACAAAATCAATGCTGCATTTGTCGTTCAGGCAGATTCTCTGACGGTAGTGGAACGATACAATGAATCAATCAGTCTGCTTGAATCTTCTTTAAAATTTTCATCTATTACCTGGTTCAAAAATAATGACGAACTAATTAAAAGTTTACGTTCAGCTAAACTGGGATTATATTATTCATATCTGAAAATCGCCCGGAAAGCTTTGGATGTAAATAAATTTACTATTGTGGAATCACTTGTAAATGAAGCAACACAGTTTCAATTAATAAATACAACCTTCATTTCAAATAATCACCCTGCAGAAAATATGATCATTGAACTGGCTTACAGATTCATCTTGAAAGGACAACAATTCAACAATGCCAAACAATATCAAAAAGCATTGGAGTCATTCAATCAGGCAAAACGATTGTATACCCAATATAACATTCCCTACATTAATAAATTGATTGAAGGGATTAATACAGCCCATACCGGTATTTATAATCAGTTGATCCCCGTACTTCAAAAAGACACAACTGAAAAAAACAGAAAAGTTGCATCCAACCCTGATGTGATAAAAAAAATAACTTATGAAAAATTTACACCAAATAAAATTGCGCCCCCTGTTGCTGCTGGCATTTCAAAGGAATCGGACCTATTAAAAAGACAACTGATCGATACCATTAGAACCGCTTATATCAAAGCATGGGCAAATGATCTAAAAAATGCAAAACGTATTTTTGATGAATCATGCAACAAACAAATAAAATTTCATTTAACACAGGATTCCTCTGTCAATGCTTCATTGAGCAATTTAAAAAACAAGATTCGTCAACGAGAATGTGAAAATTATTCGGATAAATATGAAACCTTACTGGAAAAAGGGAACAGAAAAATCAGAGAAAGATCCTATTCAGAAGCCATCAATTATTTTGCTGAAGGTATTCTTGCTGCAAATGAAAACCATTCATGTTTAACAGATACATCCAAGGCATCTGCTCTCAGAAAAAAATATTCACGACCGGCACAATACCAGCAAATGATGCAGGATGCAATAACTATTTTAAACTTGAAAAATTATAAATCATTCTTTGAAAACTATAATGCTGCAGGGATATTTTATTTTCAAAATAATATCAGTGAATATGGCACTGATTATGTATTCCTTCACAAATTTGTTGTATTCAGGAATGATCCTGAACTATGCACAGAGGCAATAGACTATTTAATTTTTAAACATCAACTGAATGAATCGCTCACATTACTTGAATTTCTGAAAAACAAACAAATAACAAATGACCTTATAATTAAACTTCAGGAAAACATAGGTAAAGAACTGGCTCAACGAGATTTTAATAATAATCCGCACTCCAATCCTACTGAAAATATTCTCAGTTATACCAATGCTGATAAATGGTATAAGTATTTTAAAAATTCGTATTTAAAGAATTGGAAAACTAAAAATTAATGTTCATCGTTAAGATGAAAATGTGTAAAGTTTCCAATTATTTCAAATAATACCTATTTTTGCATAAAATACAACTTTATGAAAATTTCTATTGTAGGCACCGGTTATGTTGGTTTGGTTACAGGTACATGTTTTGCTGAAGTTGGATTAAATGTTACCTGCATTGACATTGATAAAACAAAAATTGAAAATCTTAAGAAAGGGATCATCCCCATTTTTGAACCTGGATTGTCAGAGATGGTCGTTCAAAACAGTACTAAAGGAAGACTGCATTTCTCCACAAGTATTTCAGAAAGCATCCGAGATTGCAATATTATTTTCAGTGCTGTTGGCACACCTCCGGATGAGGATGGTAGCGCTGATCTGAAACATGTGATTGATGTTGCTAAAGAAATCGGTAAACATATGACCGGTTATATTTTGGTTGTCACCAAAAGCACGGTCCCTGTTGGCACAGCACAAAAAGTTAAAGAAACTATTCAAAAAGAATTGGACAAACGGAACGTTAAACTTGAATTTGATATTGCTTCTAATCCTGAATTTCTTAAAGAAGGAGATGCTATCAATGATTTTCTGAAACCGGACCGGATTGTGTTGGGTATTGAAAATGAACGTGCAAAAGAAATTCTAGCCCGATTATACAAACCATTCACCCTCAACGGTCATCCGGTAATCTTCATGGATATCCCTTCAGCCGAAATGACCAAATATACTGCCAATTCAATGCTTGCCACACGTATCAGTTTCATGAATGAGATTGCAAATCTCTGCGAAATTGTTGGCGCTGATATCAATCTGGTTAGAAAAGGAATCGGTTCAGACCCCCGAATCGGAAGCAGATTCCTCTATGCTGGCATCGGTTATGGCGGTTCATGTTTTCCCAAAGATGTGAAAGCTTTAATTAAGAAAGGTGAAAAAAATAATTTTTCATTGAAAATATTATCAGCTGTGGAAGATGTGAATAATGAACAAAAATTGATTCTGTTCAAAAAAGCTTCTAAACATTTTAAACAAAAATTTAAAGGGAAAACTTGTGCCATTTGGGGATTATCGTTCAAACCGGAAACGGATGATATTCGTGAAGCACCTTCTCTTGCCGTGATTGACCAATTATTACAGGCAGGTTCTAAAATCAATGTGTATGACCCGATTGCCTTGGATGAAATCAAACATCGTGTCGGAAACAAAATAACATATTCAAAAAATATGTATGATGCATTGCATGGAGTTGATTGTTTATTTTTACTGACCGAATGGAAAGAGTTCAGATATCCTGATCTCACAAAAATGAAATCATTGATGAAACAACCGGTTATATTTGATGGGCGCAATATTTATGACCGCCTGGAAATGAAAAAATCGGGATTCATCTATCATTGTATAGGCATGAAATCATTGTAAAGGCTTTCATTTTAATAAGTGTTCATTTTATTTACAAAAATAAAATCCGTTAGGAATGAAAAAAAGAATTTTAATTACAGGTGGTGCAGGATTTCTTGGTTCACATTTATGCGAACGGTTGTTAGCTGAAAACAATGAAGTGATCTGCATCGACAATCTGTTTACCGGACAAAAACGAAATATTTTTCATTTGAATTCAAATCCAAGTTTTGAATTTATCCGGCACGATGTGACGATGCCTATTTTTCTGGAAGTAGATGAAATCTACAATCTGGCTTGCCCTGCCTCTCCTATTCATTATCAGCATAATCCTATCAAAACAATTAAAACATCTGTGATGGGAGCAATAAATATGCTTGGTCTGGCAAAGCGCATTGGAGCGAAAATTTTACAAACCTCAACCAGCGAAGTATATGGTGATCCAAAGGTTCATCCTCAAACTGAAGATTATTGGGGGCACGTAAATCCAATCGGTTCACGGGCATGCTACGATGAAGGCAAACGATGCGCAGAAGCATTGTTTGTGAATTATCACAAACAAAATAAAGTCCGGATTAAGATCATGCGTATCTTCAATACGTATGGACCCAGAATGCATCCGAATGATGGAAGAGTAGTTTCAAATTTTATTATACAAGCGCTAAAAAATGAAGATATCACTGTATATGGTGACGGTTCACAAACACGAAGCTTTTGTTACGTAGATGATATGATTGAAGGAATGATCAGACTGATGAACTCAAGTGATTTCCTTACAACACCTATTAACTTTGGCAATCCGAATGAATTCACCATTACTCAATTAGCAGAAACAGTCATTAAACTAACACAATCCAAATCAAAGATCGTTTACAAACCATTACCTGAAGATGATCCCATGCAACGTAAACCTTCTATTGAATTGGCAAAGAAAAAATTAAACTGGGAGCCAAAAGTACAGCTTGAAGAAGGTCTTGGAAAAACCATTACCTATTTTAAAAATATCATCAACGAATAATTTTTCACTATTTTTCGCATATGGAAAATATACTGATTACCGGAAGCAACGGACAACTTGGAAGTGAGTTCCATCAACGCCACACGAATTACCCATACAATTTCTTTTTTACAGATGTTAATGAACTGGATATAACAAATGCAGAACACATCGAAAAATACATTAAACAAAACTCAATACATTATATCATCAATTGTGCGGGCTATACAGCTGTTGAAAAAGCGGAATCAGATATTGACACATGTTTCCTTTTAAATAAAACTGCTCCGGGAATTCTTGCTATTGCAGCAGCTAAAAATAAAACTTTTCTGTTTCATATTTCATCCGATTATGTTTTTGATGGCAAGAACTGTATTCCCTATCTGGAGACCGATACAACCAATCCTGTTTCGGTTTATGGACACAGCAAACTTGAAGGAGAAATTGAAATCTTATTTAACACGAAAAAAGCTGTAATTATTCGTACCTCCTGGCTTTATTCTTCTTTTGGAAATAATTTTCTAAAAACAATCATTCAAAAAACAAAAGAACAAAACGAATTAAAAGTAGTCTATGATCAGATCGGGACACCAACTTATGCACGGGATCTTGCAAAAATCATTTTGGATATTATTCCTCATGTAAATAAAATGAAAGAAGTTGAAATTTTTAATTTTTCCAATGAAGGAGTATGCAGCTGGTATGATTTTGCAAAAGAAATCGTTGACAATTCTCAACTTTCTTGTAAAATCAGTCCGGTACTCAGCAAAGAATTTCCTTCTCAGGTTAAACGACCTCACTTCAGTGTTTTAAATAAAGAAAAGATTAAAACCTATTTTTCAATTGAAATTCCTTACTGGATAGATAGTGTAAAAGATTGTATAAGAATTTTAAAAGGAGAATGAATTGATTTTTTATTTTTGCCTGCATTTTAAATTAACTCCATAAAATATAATTTATAAATATACCAATTAAATGAATACAACTATTGACGAAGGAATATTAGCTAAAGCTCAAACATGGCTAAATGGAAATTATGATGATGAAACAAAAAAAGAAATACAATCATTAATAGAAAATGATCCAACAGGATTAACCGATGCATTCTATCAGGATCTGGAATTTGGCACCGGCGGATTACGTGGTATCATGGGTATTGGGAGCAATCGTATGAATAAATATACTGTTGGAATGGCTACTCAGGGATTTGCAAATTATCTTAAAAAAACCTACACCGGCATTCCAAAGATTCAAACAGCCATTGCGTATGATTGTCGCAACAACAGTAGTTACTTTGCTAAAATTTCCGCAGATGTACTTTCTGCCAATGGAATCAAGGTTTATCTGTTTGACGCACTCCGTCCTACCCCTGAACTTTCTTTTGCTGTGCGCCACCTGAAATGTCAGGGTGGTATTGTCATTACGGCTTCACACAATCCCAAAGAATATAATGGATACAAAGTCTACGGCGCTGATGGTGGTCAGTTGGTTAGTCCACACGATAAAAATGTAATCATCGAAGTACAAAAAATCAAATCACCGGACGATGTTAAATTTTCACCAATCCCTGCTCTCATTGAATCAGTTGGTGAAGCTATTGATAAAATTTATATTGATAAAGTAAGATCTCTTTCTCTTTCAAATGAACTGATAAAAAAATATGCTGACTTTAAGATTGTCTATACCCCCTTACATGGTACTGGAGTTAAGCTGGTACCAAGAGCGTTGAAAGAATTTGGTTTTACAAATATTATTTCAGTTGAAGAACAAAACATAAATGACGGTAACTTCCCAACTATAAAATCTCCTAACCCCGAAGAAAGTGCTGCTCTTGATTTGGCTATACAGAAAGCAATCTCTACCGGTGCTGATCTGGTGATGGCTACTGATCCGGATGCAGACCGCGTCGGCTTTGCAATGAAAGATTCTTCCGGGAAATTTATTTTACTGAATGGTAATCAGGTTGCTGCCATCCTGATTTATTACCTCATTACCAAATGGAAAGAAAATAAAAAATTAACAGGGAAAGAATATATCGTTAAAACCATCGTAACCTCTGAAATACTTAAAGATATTGCGCTAAAGAACAATGTGGAATGTTATGATGTATTAACCGGATTTAAATATATTGCTGAAATCATTAAACTGAATGAAGGCAAAAAAATATTTATCGGTGGAGGTGAAGAAAGCTATGGCTATCTCACCGGTGATTTTGTCAGAGATAAAGATGCTGTCAGTGCATGTTGTATGATTGCTGAAGCCGCTGTTTGGGCAAAAGATAAAGCCAAAACGCTTTATGACCTCTTAATAGATATCAGTCTCGAATACGGATTATACAAAGAACATTTAATTTATATTGTTCGTAAAGGAAAACAAGGCGCTGATGAAATTAAACAAATAATGCTGGACTATCGAACTAAACCGATGACATCAATAGGTAATTGTAAAATTGTAAAACTGTTGGATTATCAATTTCAAAAAGAAATTAATCCGCAAACAGGCGTAGAGAAAGCATTTGATCATTTACCCAAATCGGACGTAATTCAGTTCTTTCTTGAAGATGGTACTAAAATAACTATACGTCCTTCAGGAACTGAACCCAAGATTAAATTTTATTTTGGAGTGAAAGAATCTCTAACAAACCGAAAAGATTTCAAAAAAATGAATCAAACTCTTGATACAAAAATAAATAATATCATCATGGCTATGGGACTTCGGTGATTTTAAAAGATTCCTCTTAATATTTCTGAATAATTTAAGTCACAAATGCCATGTTCATTCCTGAACATGGCATTTGTGACTTAAATTGATTTATTGATTACCTGGTGATGCAAACCTTCTTGGTTACTGATTGTTTGCCGGTCATCACTTTCACAAAGTAAACGGCCTGTGCCTGTGAACTCATTTCCAGTCTGG
>CAYVNP010000070.1:0-19041 GCA_964452905.1 uncultured Bacteroidales bacterium | reverse complement strand
TGGCAGACAGTTGAGCAACAATTTAATCCCGCACTTGCCATAGCGTCGGCCGTTAGCAACAAGCGGTAAAAAAGACAACGACACGACAAGAAAGCATACTTTGACAATTGAGTAGACTTGTAGACTGACTGTTATTGAATGAAAAAAAATGAATTTACCGACACTTAAGCCGACCTAATGTTTTTAAAATTTTCCCCACCGCACATTTTTTTAATACAATTTTATTGCCTGCCCACATTGGCACATTGTCTTTTGCCCCGACACACAATGCCAACCCTTCGGCAAAAGCCAAAGAGCCAATCTTGCCGACGCTTTATAATTTTGTTAATAACTTTATGATGACTTATTTTGTCCGTTTAATATTTGTCCTTATTTTTGTGACAAAATTTGACATTAATAATGAAGAAGCAGAATTTAATAATGTTTGGTGAATACATTAGAAATTTAAGAGAACAAGCGGAATTACCTCTAAGAAAGGTCGCTGCCCAGTTAGATATTGACCCTTCATTACTCGGTAGAATTGAAAGAAATGAAAGACAACCGACAAAAGAAATAATTGCTGGTATCGCTAAAATATTCAATCAGGATTTAAAAAAATTATTGGATGATTATTTAAGTGACCAGATTGCTTATAAAATTTTTAATGAAAATGCAGACATTAATATTTTAAAAGTTGCTGAACAAAAAGTCAAATACCTAAAAAATAAAAAATAATGGCTAAGACACCCGACAATAAACTAATAGACTACATTTCAGGGATTGAAGTAAACGCTACTCCAGAAGAAGTTGAAGCAGTTCAGGTTTTTTCTCGACAGCTTGTAGAAGATTATGGATACAAGAAAGAGCAAATCCAAACAAGACCTCAATTCAGGGTTAAGGCAAGACCTTCAGACACTAAAAAAGAATATCCTACTGACATTGCAGTTTTTAAAAATAAAGGTAAACAGGAAAATGATGTTTACATAATTGTTGAATGCAAAAAGAAAAACCGTAAAGACGGCAAAGGACAATTAGAAGATTACTTGCGTTTATCAAAAGCAAGTTTAGGAGTTTGGTTTAACGGTGAGGAAAGATTATTCCTTCGCAAGTTTGAAAAAGACGGTAAAATAATTTTCCAAGAAATTCCAAACATACCCGTTGCTGGGCAAAGAGTAGAGGACATCGGAAAATTCCGTCAGAAAGACCTCAAGCCAACACACAACCTTAAAGCCATCTTTAAATCTATACGAAATCATCTTGCAGCAAATACTGTTGGCGCAACCCGTGATGAAGTATTGGCACAGCAATTAATCAATTTAATTTTTTGTAAACTCTATGATGAAAAATACACAGCTCCCAACGACATCATTAGGTTTCGTGCAGGAGTAGATGAAAAACCAAAAGAAATTGAAGCGAGAATTTTAGAATTGTTTAAAGAAGTAAGAACAAATCTTCCTGAAGTAATTGATGAAGAAGATAGAATAAATTTAGATACAAATTCAATTGTATATGTTGTTGGCGAACTTCAAAACTATTCGTTGATGAATAGTGAAAGAGATGTTGTTGCCGATGCTTTTGAAACTTTCATCGGTCATGCCTTGAAAGGTGGACAAGGACAATTTTTTACTCCGAGAAATGTAGTAAAAATGATGGTTGATATTCTTCAACCCGATGAAACAAATAAAATAATTGACCCTGCCTGTGGCAGTGGTGGTTTTTTAATTGATGCATTGAAGCATGTTTGGGATGTTGCAGATAAAAAACATAAAAAGCTTGGTTGGTCAGAAGCCCAAATTGAAAAAAAGAAAATTGAAATTGCAACAAACAATTTCAGAGGACTGGACAAAGATTATTTTTTAAGCAAAGTTGCCAAGGCATATATGAATTTAGTTGGAGATGGAACAACAGGAATTTTTTGTGAGGACAGCTTAGAAACTTCTGCAAATTGGAAATCAGAAACTCAATTAAAAATTCAACTTGGAATTTTCGATGTGTTGCTTACTAATCCGCCATTTGGAAGTAATATTAAAGTTGAAGGAGAAGAAAAATTAAAACAATTTGACTTAGCACATCAGTGGAAAAAAAATAAAGCAGATAATGTTTTAGAAAAGAGAAACCTAAAAGATAAGGAAGCACCGCAAATACTTTTCATTGAAAGATGTTTGCAACTTCTAAAAGTAAAAGGCAAAATGGCAATCGTTTTACCCGATGGTATTTTTGGTAACGAAAGCGACAGTTATGTTAGAAACTGGATTTTGAAAAACGCAAAAATTATTGCAGTCATTGATGTTCCACTTGAAACATTTTTACCAAACACTGGGACTAAAACATCAATTCTTGTTCTGCAAAAATTGCAGAAAGATAAAATCCCTGCTAACTATCCAATCTTTTTGGCCGTTGCTGAATATTGTGGCCATGACCGCAGAGGAAAAGAAATTCCGCTAGATGATATTGCAAATATTGCAACAGAGTTTCACAAATGGGTAAAAGAAAATAAAATTGATTTCTAATGGCAGTAAAAACACTTAATATAGAGTTAAGTAAAATTAGGCAAGAACCATTCAATAGGTTTGATGTGAAATTTTACCTTGTCAATCACTTCTTTGACAAACTTGCAACGCAACATAATTTTAAGGTTGAATCCTTAAACAATCTAAAAGAAAATATTATCAGTGGAAGTTATATTGACAGCTACACAACAAAAGAAGAAGGCATCCCCTACTTGCGTGTTGGCGATATAAAACCGTTTTGTTTTGACGAGAATGAAGATGATTTGGCGTATGTTTCTAAATCAGTTCCCGAAAAAATAAAAATCAAAGCCAATGATATTTTAGTAGCAAGGACACAAGCAACTATTGACAAGTTAGGAACGGCAAGCGTAGCTGATAAGGCAATTGAAGGTTGGGCAACAAGTCAGCACACTACAAGAGTAATAGTAAATCCGAAAAAGATTTCGCCTTTCTACATTGTTGCTTACCTCAATTCTAAGTTTTTTAAAGCCCAAACCGCTTTGGCAAGTCATGGTGACACAAGAGTTGAAATGACACATTCCCAACTTGGTCAGGTAAGAATTTTTATACCTGAAAAAAAGTTGCTTGAAAATATTATTGAGAAAATAAAAAAGGTTGTAACATACAATCGTGAGGCACAAGAGCTAATTGAATCCGCAAAAGCGGAGTTTTTGAATATTGTAAAACTCAAAACAAAAGTAACGAAAGAAAAATCTTTTTCTGGCGATTTAAAAACATTGACTGAATTTGACATTTGGAATCCTACATGTCATTTACCTTTCTATGTTGAGAACGAAAGAAAATTAAAGCAATCATTCAAAACATTACCGCTTGGTCAGGTTGCCGATATTAAAAAAGGCAGTGAAGCTGGAAGCGATAATTACGAAATTTATTTGTGGCGAAAAGCAACGGACTACGCTTTTATCAGAACTTCTGATATCATCAATAACGAAATTGATTTATTCCCTGATTATTTTATTCCATCAGAAATTGTTAGTTCATTCAACCAAGACCTAAGAACAGGCGACATACTATTTACCAAAGACGGTAAAATCGGTCAGACTGCAATGGTAACAGAAAATGATAAGGCATTAATTGCGTCCGGAGTTTCACGAATCAGAATTAAATCTGAGATTGTAAAACAACACAAGTTTACACAGGAATATCTTTTTATTTGTTTATCAGTAAAGCAAACTGGTTACTATCCTGCAATCCGCAGAACAGTAATCGGAACAACCATTCCACATTTAAGAGAAGAAAGAATGAAACAAATTTCAATTCCAATTCTCAAAGAGGAGCAAATAAAATCTATCACTGAAAAAACTAAAAAAGCATTCAAGTTGAAATCCGAAAGGAAAAAAATAATAAACGAAGTATTGAAAGAGATTGATAGCGAATACGAAAAATTCAGTCATTTACTTTAGGAAATAAATATTACACAATGGCAAAGAAAAAAGCAGAAGCAGCAGAAGTAACGGCAATAATTACAGACCCTTCTACTCCCAAACCACGGCTAGTAAAGCTGATAGTAAAAAACTTTAGGTGCATTGGCTCAACTCCAGTTACAATAGACCTTAATGAAATTGTTGTTTTGGTTGGACCAAATAACACAGGAAAAAGTTCAATTCTTAGAGCTTATGAAGTTGCAATGTCGGAAGGTTCAAAGGATGCAGAACTAACAATTGAAGATTTTCCAAGTGGAAAAATTGAGGAAGGAAAATTTCCAGAAATAGAATTACACACAATTGTTTATGATAATAGCCCTGGGGAAAATTGGTTATTGCTTCAAGCAAATGGAGAAAATCTTGTAAAAGAAAAATGGACTTGGCAAGCCCCTGGCAAACCACAAAGACAAGGGTTTCATAAAGATACACAAGAATGGGATGATGCAAGACCTTGGGGTGCTCCGAATGTTGCTAATTCAAGACGACCAGAGCCACACAGAATTGATGCGTTTGCTAAACCCGAAGAACAAACAAGTCAAATCATTTCCATCTTAAAAGCCGTTATTGAAGGAAGAGTAAAATCATTTAAAAATCCTCAATCTGAAAACCCCGAAGAAGTAACACCTTTTGATAAACTCCTTCAGAACATAAAGGAAATTCAAAAAACTATTGTTGCTGAAAGCGAAGCAGAAATCTCAAAAGTGCAAAAAGAACTTTCAGAAGAAGTGAGCAAAGTATTTCCGAATTACGAAATTAAGTTTGATGCAAAAGCAGAAGATGAATTAGAAAAAACAATTTCGCTTTTTAAGGCGAACCCACAACTACTGATGGGACATAAAGATGGTTATCTTTCTTCTATTGAATTACAAGGAAGCGGAGCAAGAAGAACTCTTTTGTGGACTGCATTAAAAATTATTTCTGAAAATAAATCCAAACAAAATAACAATACACGAACACATATTTTACTGATTGATGAACCTGAGATTTGCTTACATCCAAATGCTATTCGTGATGCTTGCAATGTTCTTTATAATTTACCAACCTCTGGAAATTGGCAAGTAATGGTTACGACACATTCTCCAATTTTCGTTGACTTTTCAAGAGACAATACAACAATAGTTAGAGTAGATAAAAATTCTGTTGGTGATATTGAAAGCACAACTGTATTTAGACCTGACACAGTTAAACTTGATACTGACGATAAGAAAAATTTAAAAATGTTGAACTTATGCGACCCCTATGTTGCAGAATTTTTCTTTGGTGGTAAATCAATAATTGTAGAAGGTGATACTGAATATACAGCGTTCAAACACATTATTGCAAAAAAGCCCGAAGATTACAGAGATGTTCATATTATTCGTGCTAGAGGAAAAGCAACAATAGTTTCGCTTGTAAAAATTCTTAATTATTTTGGTTCAAATTATTCAGTCCTTCACGATAGCGATACTCCGACAATTTCAACGAAGAAAGGAGAACAAAAAAATGGTGCATGGACGACCAATCAAAATATACTTAATGCTATTAATGCCAAGCCTGCCGATAGTAAAATTAGGTTACTTGCTTCGCTTCCTAATTTTGAGAAAGCATATTTTGATGAAGAAGTAGAAAATGAAAAGCCATATAATGCACTTCAAACCTTAGAAACAAGTCCTGCAATGTTTGCTAAAGTTGAAAAATTACTCAAAGCATTGATTGACCATGAAGCGGTAATTCCTGATAACTGCATTGAGTGGAATTCACTAGAAGAACTTGAAAAAAATGTAACTCAGTTAGCATTGTAATAAATTGAAAAGGCATACACACAGAAGCATACACATTTTACAGCCCCACAATCCAACACAAAAACCAAAGCTGCAAAAAGAGTATGCTTTTCATCAGCCCGAGAAAAATTGTATTAAAAAAATCTTCTTCCCTTCTAAAAATTTTAAAAACTCATACGCACAACCCAACGACTGACAAATGTAATATGACAATAACAGCAGAAATGAAACAACATACCTACTTGACAGACAAGAACCGCCAGTTGCTAATCGAGTAGACGGCTCCGCCACCATTCGATGACGGAGTGCGCCTCCCTTTGCTGTCACACTTTTGTAACAAGTGCCAGAACAATATAATTCTATTTCGTAACAATACCCATTCATCACTTATTTCCTCCAAAGGCGGACAAGTAGCGCAGCGCAATCCGTGATGAAAAATACCCTGCACAACAAAGACAAAGGAACTAAAATTATTATGTATATTTGTAAAAAATACGATTATGATTATTGAGAGAACCAAAAGCGAGATTATAATTCGGCTACCAGGCAATATAAATATTGATGATCTTCAGGATATGACTGATTGGTTTCAATATAAGGAAATTACCCGTAAATCAAAAGTAAAACAAATTGATGTTGATTCTTTAGTAAGTCATATTAAAAAAGGCCGCTGGAATAAAAGGAAATCAATTTTGGTTAAATGAGAATAGTTGTTGATACCAATATTGCATTTAGCGCTATTTTAAATTCAAATAGTTTAATCGCTCGAATTTTACTTCAACCAAAATCAAAATTACATTTTTATTCTACTGATTTGTTATTAATAGAGATTGAAGAGCATAAGAATAAACTCAAAAAAATATCAGGTTATACGGACTATGAGTTAAATAAAGTCATCCAGTTGATTACTTCAAAAATAAGATTCATAGATGCAAATCTAATTCCATCAAATGTTCTGATTACAACACAAAATTTTTTAAAAGAAATTGATATTGATGATACTGAATTTGTAGCATTAACAAATCATATACACGGCAAGCTGTGGAGTGGAGATAAAATTCTTCAAAATGGATTACTGCAAAAAGGTTGGACAAAATTCATATCTACTAATGAATTATATCAGTTGATCAAAAAGAGAAAATAACCCTCACTAGTGCTGATTTCCTCCAAAGGCGGACAAGTAGCGCAGCACAATCCGTGAAAAAAAAACTAAAAATTAATTTTGCTTGTAATTATTATTTTAAAAAAGCAATATGTATTTTTGAAATATTTATACAGATTGGAAATAGATGGTGTAATAAATAGTACACACTAATAAATAATATGTATTGAGAAATGGAAACACTAAAGAAATATGAGAACTATCCATTTTGGATTGTAATCCTTTCAAACCTTGTTTCATTTTTTATTTACGGACTCGGATTTTTTATAATGCATAAAACAGGAATGATATTTTCAATGCTGTATTTAGCTTTTATATTGATCATGGAATTCCGATTGATGCGATACCACTGTATTAATTGTTATTATTGGGGTAAGACCTGCGGTTTCGGAAAAGGAAAGATCAGTTCATGGTTTTTCACCAAAGGCGATATGTCAAAATTTTGCATAAAAGAAATGACTTGGAAAGATATGATCCCTGATATGCTGATATCATTGATTCCATTAATAACAGGGATTGTTATTTTAGTAATTCAATTTGATTATATTTTATTATCAGCATTGTTGTTGCTCATACTATTCACCACAACAGGAAATGGAATCATAAGAGGGAAACTTACATGCAGGTATTGCAAACAAAAAGAATTGGGTTGTCCTGCAGAAAAATTATTTGCTGATAAAAAATAATCGTTTTATTCAAAATGGAAATTATTCAAATATGTCCTCAGTGCGGTTCTCCGGCTATCCCTGTCAATGAAAAAGCGGTTATCTTTAATTTGATTGATTCAATTAAACCTTTGGTTGAAATGAATATGAACTGGAGTATATGTAATAATCCCAACTGTAGTTGTTCCTATTTTTCAAAAAAACAAATTTTTCAACTAACCGATTTGATCAAACCTTTATTTTTTAAAGATTTCAGTGATGATGTTCCGATTTGTTATTGTTCAGATTTGACAAGAGGTGAAATAAAAAATGCTGTCAGAACCGGAAAAAAAACAATAGATGAAGTACAGGAATTCACACAAAAAAACATAACCGACTTATGTACCGAACGGAACCCATTGGGTAAATGTTGCAGAAATGTTTTTCTGAAAAACATTTCTGAAGCGTAATTACAAGTAACTAATCAATCTTATAGATATTTCCGGTCAAATTTATTTTAGCAGAAATAACCTGTTTTGATTCCAATGCTTTTTTCAAAGGTTGTTGGCCACCAACAAATAGTTCAAATTCGCCGGGTTCAACCACTCTGTTGTTATCCTTATCAATCAAAGATAATTGTTTAGGAGTAAGTATAAATTCAATGGTTTTTTTCTCACCTGCCACCAGATGTATGCGGCGAAAACCTTGCAATGCATGGATTGGAACATGAACAGTTGCCTGTAAATCTTTTACATATAATTCAACCACTTCGCCACCATCGGTTTTGCCGGTGTTCTGAACATCGACGGAAATCTTAATGTTTTCGCCTGTCTTACAAGAAGTAACTGCTTTCAAATTAGAATAAGCAAAGGTTGTATAACTTAAGCCAAAACCAAACGGATAAAGTGGTTCACCATCAAAATAGCGGTAAGTTCTGCCTTTCATCGCATATTCCGTAAATGCCGGTAACTGATCAACTGATTTATAAAAAGTAACAGGTAGTCTGCCCGAAGGATTATAATCCCCAAACAACACATCTGCGATGGCAGTACCGCCTTCTTCACCCGGATACCATGCCTGTAAAATTGCTGCTGCATGTTCATTCGCCCAGTTAACAGACACGGCGCTGCCTGTTTCCAAAACAACAATTATTGGTTTGCCGGTCGTTTTCAATGCTTTTAATAATTTTTCCTGTGAATCCGGTAAATCAAGACTGGTGCGGTCTCCTCCATAGAATCCTTTGATTTTCAACGGAAGTTCTTCCCCTTCCAGGGTAGAATTCAACCCACCAACAAAAACAATCACATCCGACTGTTTAGCAATATCCATCGCTTTTTGCATGATATTAACATTCTCATTGCGCCAGGCAAGTTTAATATCAGCGCCATAAATCGACTGATAATATTCAATAACTACAGGATATTTTTTCCCTTTGACCAACTGTACAACAGCTGTTTTGGTAATTGAAGGATGACGTGTCCAGTCTTCAATTATTTTTTTTCCATCCAGGATCAATCTATAGCCATCATCACCTGTAAGAGCCAACATATATTTTCCATTATCCGGCGCAGTTAAAAAACCTGTCCATCTCACAGAATAATTCTCTATTCCTAAACCTTCAGCCGGTTTTTTTCCGTTCCAGAAAAAATTTACACATTTATCAATCCTTTTGGTTGCGGGTGTTCCACTTAGATCCACGTTATTAAAATATTCCGCCTGTAACCCTTGCCCATTCACATTCGTCAAGTATTCTTCCGTAATCGTTTCAAGTGTTGGTTTTTCATCTGCCAGATAGCAACCCAACGCATAATTTACTTTGACTGAAGAAGAAACTTTATTTTTTATTCCTTCTAACGGAGTAACCGCTTTAGATGGAATTCCATTGTAATTACCATACATGACCACTTCTTCATTCGCATTTGGACCAATGACAGCAATGGATTTTATATCTTTTTTCAAGGGAAGAATATTATTTTCATTTTTAAGTAACACTATTGATTCATGAGATGCTTTCAGTGCAAGTGCTCTGCTTTCCTTTGTATCCAGAATATCCATTGAAATTTTATTGTAAGGACATCTGTCTTCAGGATCAAACATACCTAACTTCATACGTGCCTTGAAAAGTCGTTTTACAGCCACATCAATTTCTTTTTCAGTAATAAAATTCTTTTTTACAGCTTCTTTCAAACTTTTATATTGTTCGCCGCATTCAAGGTCAGTACCCGTTTTCACGGCAAGAGCAGACGCTTCAGCATCCGTCTTAATATATTTGTGATTTTTCCATATATCAGTAATGGCTTCACAATCCGAAACAACATATCCGTCAAACTTCCACTTTTTCCGTAACACGTCTTGTAAGAGGAAAGGGCTGGCACAGCATGGTTTTCCGAGATAGCGTGTATACGCACACATGGTTGAATACGCTTTGCCTTCACGCAGACAGGTTTCAAAAGCAGGGGCATAGGTGTCCATGAAATCTCTGTAGCTTGCTTCCGCATTGAAACGATGACGTTCCGGTTCCGGCCCGCTATGTACCGCATAATGCTTAGGAGTAGAAACAGTTTTCAAATAAACCGGATCATTTCCTTGTAATCCTTTTACAAATGTAACTCCTATACGGCTTGTCAGATAAGGATCTTCACCATAGGTTTCTTGTCCCCTGCCCCATCGCGGGTCTCTGAAAATATTAATGTTTGGCGACCATACCGTTAACCCGATGGAAATATTTTTTTGTTTCTTTCGGATGTCATTGTATTTTGCTCTGAATTCATTTGAAATAACGGTTGTAACATCGTAAATCAAAGCCGTATCCCATGTAGCAGCTAAAGCAATTGCCTGAGGAAAAACAGTTGCCGTTCCTGTATTAGCAACCCCATGCAAACCCTCATTCCACCAACTATAGGCCGGTATTCCCAATGTATCAATAGCAGTGGCATTATTCATCATTTGCGAAATCTTCTGATCCAATGTCATACGTGAAACAAGGTCATCTACGCGTTCATCTATAGATAAATCAGGATTCAGATATGGATATTTATACGTTTCTTTATTTTTACATGAAGTAAAAACGATAATCCCCATTAAAAGGAATAGTAATTTTCTAAAATTTTTCATGACTGTTTTTTTATTTTATACTTTGAATTCAGAATTCTATAATATATTATTTCAAAACTATTTAATTCTTTCGGAATGACAAACTTAATCATTATCTAAATAAATACATATTTCTACAACTTTTGTTTTGAAGCATATTTCAAATAATTTAGCAGCAATTTTTTAGCCACCACAGCAGATGGTTTATTCGTTTTCAGGTTTGAAAAAATATCCAGTGTTGAAAATAAAATTTGTCCTCTCCCCAGTGGAATAAGCCCGACAGAAGTCATAGCCATTTGTTTATGGTCAGAAACAGCACCCACATAAGATATTTCACCATTCATAACAAATCCGTAACGAAAACGATCATTATGTGCAAAACACTGGTATTCCCAGTCGAATGCACAATTAACAGGCAACCCTTCAAACAATGGATTTTCTCTGACAAAGAAATTACCCCCAATCCATGCAGTGCCAAGATTAACTTTCTTACGATAATCTATCACTTCTTTTTCAGCCAGATAATCCATCCATTTATCTGCAAAACTGACAATGATTAATGTATGTCCTTCCATAACCCAGTCAAGTAATTGCTGACGCAGTGACCAATTATTATTAATCTGGTCTGAAGCATAGATCAAATAATCAGCATCGGGTTTTCCTTTTTTATATGTTCTTAATGAATCTATTCCTACTGATTTGAAAAACTTCTGAAAATTTCCTGATACATCATCTGCAAGCATGGCATTTTTTGAAATCCCATTGATGTTTAATTTTACGGCAAAAATTTTATCACTACCTTCAGTAATTGGTTTATTTTCTTGACCGATCAAAACTGCTTTAATATCCGTATACCCTTCAAAAATATTGGGAATAACAATACTATCCGCTATCAATTGTCCGTAATCAACACCACCATTTATTTTAACCGGAATAGTTTTTTCAAATATTTTTTTTCCCTGATTGGAAGCTGTTACCAATAAATTCATATTTCCCTTCACATCATTTTCATTGATAATAAAAAAATCAACAATAGCATGGTCGCCCTCTGTAAGTACTTTATCCCTTATCTTAACAGCGATATACAGAGGTTTGTTATAATATGAAATGATAGAAGGATCACCTTTGAGATTTCGGTAACAATCCACAACAGCTGAATGGTTCTCCAGTTTTTCATCTTCCCATCCATTCACCGTATATCCGTCAATAAGGTTATTCATTCTGATATTTTCAATCATCTTACCTTGATAATAATAACTGACATTGCTGAGCTTAACCGTAAGACTATCCACGTTTGGAAAAGCTTTTCGATAGTTTTTTTCTGTGAGGAATTTATCGTATGCATCAAATATTTTAAGATAATCATCACCGTCCCATCCTTTTTTTCCTGTTTTAAAAATTTCATCACGTATCAGTTGATAACGAGCAGGACAGCCATTGGCGCCTTCTTCACCAAAATGAATGATCTCGGATTTATAATCGGTATAACGTTCGTAATTTTTCGGATTGTTATACAAACCATCATGATAGAGTCCTGGACCGGCTGCATGATGTTCGTCCCACCAACCATAATACAGCAAACTATCCTTATAAGGTTCGGTGTGCATCTTCAATGGTATGGGCTTTCGTGGATTCCAGTAAATATATTCGGGAAACTTTTGTGTAGATGTAAAAGTCATAATCCTTGTCGGATCAAGTTTCTGAGCATCTTTCATATCCTGTACATCATGTTCATTCGGATTGATGTTTCGTTCATTAATATAATTGTAAATCACCAGTGAAGGATGGCTGCGAAAACTTTTTATCATCCTGAATAATCGGTCACGACGCCATTTGAAATAAAAATCCATGGTTTCCTTTGTTTTAGAACTATCATAATATTCACCTACATCAAAATGAGGAGGATTGCCAAAGCCACCCGGTTCTGCATAATAAAGCAAACCCAGTTCGTCCGCATAATCAAGCAAAATGGTTTGTCCGATACCTCTGTGAAAATTAAGCATATTTATTCCTAATTTTTTTGCATCCTGTATTTGTTTTTTAGCCAATTCGGGGGTAGGATAAATTCCATTAACAGGCCAAAAGCCCCAAGAAATAGATGTTCTTAAAACAATGCGTTTATTATTTAAATAGAATTGTCTGTCACCTGCTACATCTTTTATTTCAAACCATCGAAATCCAAAATTTTTGCTAACCATATCTTTTGAGCCGTCTTCTCCGAGCCAACTAATTTTCAACAAATAAAGATTGGGATTCTCTAAAGACCATTGATCTGCTTTGGGAAAACTGATATTTTGTGATACATTTTGAACACCCTGATTTAACTCTACATCCTGCATTAAACTAAGAAGAATACTTTTATCATTCCCTTTTTTATATAATTCATAATTCAGTTTTCCTTTTACAACTTTTCCTGACTGATTAGTTAGGGTCACATCCAAATCAATATCCGTAATACCGGGTTTATTCTTAATAAATACATCGTCAATAAAATTTTTATCTGAAGCTACCAGCGATACCTTTCCTGTGATACCTCCAAACCCGTGACTTGGAGGGGTTTTGTATTGCCCCCAATCAAACTGTTCATAATCGCGCCATTCAAAGTTTCCATTTGGGTCTGTAATTCGAACAGCAATTCTGTTTGTTTTATCAAAATCAACCAGTTCAGTTATATCCACCTCAAACGGAGTCCCGTTCACAATGTCATAACCAGCCAGTTTCTCATTAATATAAATTTCCGCTCGCATTCGTACACTTTCGAATGAAAGTAAAATTCTTTTTCCTTTTAATTTACCGGGTATAATCATTTCTGTTGAAAACCATGAAACACCGACATAATCACCTGAAATACCAAATGGATGTCCATTTTCACCCCAAAAATATTCTTCGACTGTAGCAGGAAGAGAAATTGTTTTTCCCTCTGAACGTAATGCATTCCAACCACAGGAAGGTGTATTAACCGGTACTAGTTTTAGATTATACGGTTGAAGAAATAATTTATCATCACGCCATTCTGCTTTCTTATCAAGCCAAAGTTTCCACTGCAACGTTGAAATATCCTGAACATAACGCACGGTCTGGGTTTGAGCAAAAATGGAATGACAACTAATAACCAATACAATAACACTACACCATTTTTTAATAATTCTATTCATTTTTCAATTTATTTAAAGTATCAAAATAATATCTAAACGTGAAATATACGCTAACTATCTTTTGCAATATTAATAATTTTTATGATTCACAAAATACAATTATCATAAAATTGAAAAATAAATAAAGGAAACTATTTTATTGCCTCATAAAATAACTGCAGAATATCGGTTCTGAAATTATTTTTCACCAACTTGTTATTATTGGCAGAAGGATAGATTCTGTTAGATAAGAAAACAAATACCAGATCATTATCCGGATCAGCCCATGTGAAAGTACCTGTAAATCCGGAATGTCCAAAACTATCCGGCGAAGCAAATTTTGCCGTATTTTCAAATCCATTTAAAGCGGGCTTATCAAATCCCAAAGCTCTTCTGTTTGCATTTTGGGAAAACTGATATTTTGTAAACTCCCTTACAGTAGCATTTTTAAAATATATTTTCCCATTATATTGTCCGCCATTCATAACCATTTGCATGATTGCAGCAACATCATATGCATTGGAAAATAAACCGGCATGACCTGAAACACCTCCCAACATAGCCGCAAATGGATCATGAACGTCACCTTGAATAAGCTGTTTGCGGAATAAAGTGTCATTTTCTGTAGGAATGATTCTATTAAGATTAAAATTATTTCGAGGACAAAATCCGATTGAATTTAACTCCATTGGTTTGTAAAAATTTGTAGAAACGTAATCATCAAGTGCTTGTCCTGTAACCTTTTCAACTAATTCTTTCAGCAGGTAAAACCCAAGATCACTATACACATATTTTTTTTTATCGGATAATTTTGACTGATATACTTCTTGCTTAATAGTATGAACATAACTGTTTTTCATATACATATTTTCAGCAACCCTGATTGAATATTTATCTGATTTTTGGGTATTGAAAAGTTTTTTAATGATAAGAGATTTTTTATAGAAAGGAATCCAAGAAGTCAGTCTTGCCTGATGAGTCATCACATCACGAATAATTAATTTCCTTTTATCATATTGATTTAAATGAGGCAAATATGTCCCCAATGAAGAATCCAAACATATTTTATCTTCATCAACGAGTTTCATCACTGCCAGTGTGGTTGCAAGTATTTTTGTCAGAGAAGCAAGGTCATATAGGTCTGTTTCTTTCACGTAAATACTATCCTCATATGTCTGTGTTCCAAATGCTTTATGATAAATGATTTTTCCGTCTTTTGCTGCATAAATAACACATCCAGGATAAGCTTGGTCTTTAATCCCTTTCATGGCAATTGAATCAATCAATCGGAATTTGATACTGTCTAAATCCGAGATTGTCTTTTTGAAAAATGTTAATGGTGAAGAAACAATGGTTTGGATGCCGGTGTGTAACGGATACTTATGATTGACCGAAACAGGTAAATGACCCCTGCTTGCCCATTCACCAAAAATAATTTTTGATGAAGCAACAGCTGTTAAGGGATCCTCCACATATGAAATCAAAACGGATTCGATATGATCGGTATTGATAAAATTCAGACTGTAAGGGCTGGCAAAAACATTTAAAATAATTTTAATTTTCAACTGCAACGAATCAAGCAAGAAAGTTATATTCTTTTTTATGCCAAAATCTTTTTTATAAAAATCACTTGTGTTTTCAATTGATACAACTAACAAATTATAACGAGATAGATTTTTAAACAAAGAATCTATCATTAATTCCGAAGATTTGTTAATTAATTTATTGATGAAATAATGATCGGCATGAATAAACTTCGATAATTCAGTTTGAAAAAATGTAATGGAATCATATCCGACTGAAAGAGTTGCTATTCTTAATGTATCTGTATTACTTAAGGGTAGAAGTTGGTTATTATTTTTCACCAATGTAATGGCATCCTTATAAATTTTTTTGTTAAGTCTCATTGCAGATTTAGACGAGAGGCATTCCTGAAGATGAGCAATATCAATTGGTTTGTAAGCAGATAAACCGGCAAAATATTTTGCCTGAAGAATTTTTCTACAACGTTTATTAAGTTCATTAATGGAAATCCTACCACTGTCAACCGCCTGTCTGATCAATTCAAACGCACAGATCACATCCGATGGTAATAATATGATATCATTACCTGCTTCAAACGCCTTTACTTCAAGGTCTCCGGGCAGGTAATAATTAGAAACACCTTTCATCTCCATGGCATCCGTAATAATCAATCCATCATAGTTCATTTTTTCTTTTAACAAACCGGTGACAACAGGATATGAAATAGATGTTGCCTGATTGAGCATCGTATCCATAACGGGAATAAACAAATGTCCAATCATAACGCTCATTACACCGTTATGAATAAGTTGCCTAAAAGGAAATAAATGGATTGAATCAATTTGTTCGTTTGAAAGATTGACAAAAGGTAAAGTCAGATGCGAATCATTTTCTGTATCTCCGTGACCGGGAAAATGTTTGGCACAAGCAATAATATGATTGTCTTGCATTCCTTTCATTAAAGCCAATCCCTTTTGCGTAACATTATATTTGTCTTCACCAAACGACCTGCTTCCAATAACCGGATTTTTAGGATTACTGTTCACATCAATATCAGGAGCAAAATTAAGATGTATGCCCATACATTTGCATTGACGAGCTATTTCAGTCCCTGTTTGATAAACAAGGTCATTATCATCTATAGCCCCCATGACGATTTGACGAGGAAAAGAATGAGTGCTGTCAAGACGCATACCCAGCCCCCACTCCCCATCAATGGAAATCAACAAGGGTATTCGGGAAATATGCTGTATCTCATTTGTAATAATTGCCTGATTCACCGGTCCACCTTTGAAAAAACATATACATCCTATTTTGTATTCATTGATTATATTTGATAATTTTGTCAGACTGTATGGTTTGCTGCCATTACCTCCTCTAATCATAAGTAACTGTCCAATCTTTTCATCTATAGTCATAGTATTCAGAATCGAATCTGACCATTTGTTAGCCCTTTCATTTGATAATAAATTCTGTTGTGCGTAAAGTATTTTTGTATAACAAATTAAGATAAGTATACATAAATATTTATGCTGTATAAATTGAAAAGTGGTTATATTTTTTTTCATGAACTAAAAATAGTATTAATATTAAATTTGATTTTTATTTAAATGAAAAGATTTCTAACAAAATTATGTTTATATCCGTTCTTTTCATTTTAGCAATAAATTATTAGTTTTGTATTGGAATCTAAAGAATGTATTTTGAATGAATTATGGTTTTTGTCATATAAGTATTGTTCCTGTTCGCACCGAACCTTCAGATAAGAGTGAGATATGTACTCAAATTTTATTTGGAGAATTAATCCGGGTCATTGAAACATATAAGGGATGGTGTAAGGTACAACTTGTCTATGATAATTATAAGGGATGGATTGATAAAAAACAATTTTCCCCATTGTCAAATGATGAATTTCTATTGTTGAACAAATCCTCTTTACATACCGTCAATGACCTGGTTCAATTAATTTCTGTAAATGAAAACGAAATTGTTCCTATAGTGCTGGGTAGTAGTTTACCCGGACTTTCAGGAAATACGTTTAAAGTACAAAACAACACGTATACGTTTGAAGGATTTACCCGTAACTTTGATAAACGAACCAATCATGAAGAAGTAATAGGGAATGCGCATCTTTATTTGAATGCACCCTATTTATGGGGTGGACGCTCTCCTTTTGGTATTGATTGCTCGGGATTTGTTCAAATGGTTTTTAAATTAAGTGGGATCATATTAGCCAGAGATGCTAATCAACAAAGCGAACAAGGTGAAACAATCAACCTTATTCATGAAGCACAACCGTGTGATCTTTTATTTTTTGAAAATGAAGAAAAAAAAATAATTCATACAGGTATCTTATTAAGTAGATCTAAAATTATTCATGCATCGGGTAAAGTTAGAATTGACACAATAGACCATAACGGAATCTTCAATCATGATTTAAATGCTTACACCCATAAGCTTCGTCTGATCAAAAGAATAGTGCAATAATTTTTATTAAAAATATTTCACTTAGCATGAAACACTTAAATATAACTGTTAAAGGCAGAGTGCAAGGTGTTGGTTTTAGATGGTCGGCACAACGGGCTGCTAATACATTTGGTGTTAAAGGAATGGTGAAAAATATGTCCGACGGTTCAGTGTATATTGAAGCTGAAGGAAGCGAATTACAATTATCAGAGTTTATTAAATGGTGCAATAATGGACCACCAATGGCACATGTATCAACAGTTACTTTTATTGAAGGCAACCTGAAAAATTTTACGGAATTCTCATTAGCGTATTGAAAAAATTATTGCTGATGAGTATGCTTATTGAGTTGATTATTTATGTCACTAACTTTTGAATCAAATCCTTTTTTGATTTCATTCATTTTATTTTCAAGATTCTGATTCAAAGTAGTTTGATTCTTCTCTAAACTGTTTTTTAACTGATCAAAATGATTTTCAAAATCCTGTTTAACAATTGTAATTTGTTCCTGATTTTGCTTTTTAAATAAATCAAGTTTATTTTCACTGTTCTGTATTACTTGATTAAGCTCAGTAACCTGACTGGTTAAAAATGTTTTTAACAAATCTTGTTGTTTTAGCAGATTCTGACTTATATCCTCCAACTTATTGTTAAATGCTTCATTTGTAAGATTAATCTGTTTATTAAAAAGTTCTTGGACTTCAACCATTCGCTCACTTTGTTTTTGAAATTTTTCAATCATACGTTTACGAAAAATGAAAAAAACCATAACAATAAATAATGTTAAACTTACAAAACCAATCAGCATCCAAATATATCCATATAAAATTATTTTACGATGTCTGGCTGCTTTGTGATAGGTATAATTTCTTAAATATAAAAGTGATTTGTAGAATTGCTTAATAGAATCCGACTGAGTTAATAATTTATTTTCGGATAAGTTTAAATTCCCTTTCAGATCATTTAATTTTTTATCCTGAACCAAAATTGATTCCGATAATTGATTCTTAAGTCGTGCATTTGCTGCTTTTAATGTATTGATTTCACCGGTGAGTTTTTCAATTTCATTGTTTGAAGTTGTTGTTTGCGAATAAGTAAAAAAACTTAGCCCAAATAAAAGTATAAATAATAAACTTTTTTTCATATGATTAAGTATTAATTAATTTAATTGAAACCCTTACAAATATACATTAAATTAATGTAAAATGAAAGATTTGTAAAAAATAAATTAAACCCTTATTGCATATAACAAAAACATGAAAAATCATTTATAAAACAGATAGTTTCCTTCTCTGCTTCTAAAAATCCCATATGACCTACTTTA
>CAYVNP010000069.1:0-19267 GCA_964452905.1 uncultured Bacteroidales bacterium | reverse complement strand
TTAATGTCTCATTCTGGGGGAAAATCCCTCGCCTTAAGGCGAAGACTTTAGTTTAAAATTTTTATTTTTGAGGTATGCAAAATTATAAAAAAACATCACATACCACATATGATTGTAAATATCATATAGTTTGGATAACAAAATACCGAAAGAAAGTTCTAACAGGATTGATAGCGGAACGAGTTAGGGAATTGATACGTCAAATATGTAAAGAAAATGAAGTTGAAATAATAAAAGGTCACGTTTCCAAAGATCATGTACACTTGTTTGTTTCAGTTCCACCGCATACTGCGATTAGTAAGTTGGTACAGTATCTAAAAGGAAAAAGTTCATATAAGTTATTGCAGGAGAATAAACAAATATCGAAAGAATTTTGGGGAAGACATTTGTGGGGTAGAGGATATTTTGTAGCAACATCAGGAAATGTTACAGATGAAGTTGTTTTGGAATACATAAAAAATCAAGATGTTGAACAGAAAGATGAAGATTTTACAATTGCTGAATAGTTCTTTAGTTGACTTCAGTCAAAAACAAATCTATCGGTCTTATAGCCGATAGTAGTTTAATTATAGTTTTAATTATAGTTTTAACATGTAGATTCTGTATATGTAAATAATGTACTATATGTTTTTGAGAAAATGTTTTAATGAATGAAGATTATTCGTAAAAGTATTTATACTATTTCTGAAAGTGAAAAAAAACAAATTGATCAATTCATTGAATTAAATAATGGATTGTTATTTCATGAAACATTATTTAATAGTATAATCTCCATTTTTTTTAATAGTAAATTATCTTACTTCTTAGCATATGATGGAAATTGTCTGATGGGAGTATGCCCGTGTCATTCTTTTAAAGATGGTTTTTTGAATAAGAGCTTTTCTAATATGTCATCCTTTGAAATACCTTATGGTGGCTGGATCTATGATTCGGATAAAATAAACATTAACAAACTGTTATCCAAAACAAAGATTTCATGTAATGAAATTTTACAGTACACTTCAAATATTCAGGAACATTCAAATCCATATTTAAATTTAACTAAATTTAAACCCCATCGTCAGAATACGGTTATTTTAGATCTTTCTCCTTCTTTAGATGATATGTACTTTTCATTGATGAAAGCCAAACAAAGAAATAAGATTGAAAGAGCAAAAAAACTTGGTATCACTGCTGAAGAAATTAAAATTGAAAAACTATCAGACTTTATTGCATTATCCAGAGAACTTAAAGATAAAGTTAATTTGAAAATAGAATCTGAAGAATTATACAAAATTGTTTTAGCTGCCTATAAAAATGACAAGAAAGCTGTTTGTTTGGCAGCAAAGTATAATAATGAATATATCTCTGCAATGATTCTTTTATCAAATACAAATTTTACAATTGCTTGGGTTGCAGGTCGTAAAGCAGAAATTGCAAATAACTTATATCAAAATGAGTTGCTTTGGTGGGAAACAATTGTATATTCAAAAAATTGGGGAAGTAAATATTTAGATTTATGCGGATTAGATGAAGAAAAACTACCACATCTAGCAAGGATTAAACTTAGTTTTTCGAAAGATATAAGACCATTCTATAGTTTAACTAAAATTTCTCTAATTGCAAAAGTGTTAAATAAAATCAATAAATTATTTTCATGAATTTAAATTATTGAGATTTATAAAACAATTTTAAATTTTTATTAATTATGAAATATACTCCTTTTACAATTTTTCGTAAACTTAAGGATAAAGGAATTTGGCATTACATCAAGTCGATAAGTCATACTATATTTAGAAATTTGAAACCAAAATATCAGCGTCTTTATTTTTTTGAATATCCATTAAAAGAAATCATTGATCAAAAAATTGATTCTAGTGTTCAGGTTCATAGATTTACTTCAATGAATGTTCTTTTAGAAAAATTTGCCCTCCGGCGTGGTCATTGGTATGAAAATCAGGCAAAAGATCTTTTTTCAAAAGGAAATATTTGTTTTGCAGCGATTATTGAAAATACAATTACGAGCTGCCTGTGGACATCATTCAATACTGTTTATTTCCCTGATATTGAATATATATTAAAGGTAGATTCAGATGTTGCCCCTTTTATTGATGGATATACTTTAGATGAATATAGAGGAAAAGGATTATATAAAATTCTTTGGAATGATTGTCAAAATTATCTCATTAATACTGGAAAATATTCAAAAATCTATGGTTTTATAAATAGTAGCAATAAACGAAGTATTAATGTACATAATAATTTAAATCTCAACAAGCTTATTTTTCATATAACTTTAATTAAAATATTTGGAATAAAAATACATTTTAAAAAAATGATAATGTAAATTAAATATCATATTCAAAATAAAAAAAATAAAAAATATGGAAATATCAATTGGAGATCAGGTTTCAATAAAAAAAGCATTTTCTCAAGATGAAGTGATGATCTATGCTAAATTATCGCAAGATGCTAATCCGGTTCATTTTGATATTGATTATGCAAGTCAAACTCCTTTTATTAAACCCATAGTTCATGGATTATTAGTTGCAAGTTTATTTGGTGGATTACTTGGTTCGGAACTTCCTGGTAAAGGAACAATTCATCTTGGGCAATCGTTGAAATTTATGAAACCGGTATATGTAAATGAATTGGTCGAAGCAACAATCAAAGTAATTTCGATTAGAAAGGATAAACCCATTATTACGTTTGAAACTAAATGTATGAAAGAAAATGGAGAAGTAGCTATTATTGGTGAAGCTGTTGTAATGTATAAAGGACCTAATTTTAATTAAAAATATATGAATTTATTTTGCACACAAGAACATGAAATGATACGAGACTCTGTTAGAAGTTTTGCGGAAACTCATATCAAACCTATTATTCGTCAACTTGACGATAATGAAGAATTTTCAATTGAATTAACAAATCAAATTGGCGATCTGGGGCTTTTAGGTATGACTGTTCCAGAGATCTATGGAGGAAGAGGAATGGACATGTTGTCTTTTGTTATTGCAGTGGAAGAAATTGCAAGAGTTGATGGATCTCAAGCAGCAACATTAGCTGCTCATGAAACATTAGGTATTTGGCCCATTCTTACATATGGAACGGAAGAACAAAAGAGGAATTATCTTCCAAAACTTTGTACAGGAAAAGGTCTTTGGGCTTTTGGTTTGACTGAACCGGAAGCAGGTTCGGATTCAAGAGGTACTAAAACAAGAGCTATACTATCTCAAGATAATTGGATTATAAATGGAAGTAAAACCTTTATAACAAATGGCAGTACAGATATAACACTTGGAGTTACAGTTCAAACAATTTATATTGATGAAAAGGGAGAAAAACAATTTGCATGTATATTGGTTGATAAAAATACCACAGGGTTTTCGGCGAAGACAATGAAAGGTAAATTAGTTTGGAGATCATCTAACACATCAGAGTTGTTTTTTTCTGATTGTTTAGTGCCCAAAAATAATCTATTAGGAAAGATTGGTCAAGGTTCGAAAATAATGTTAAGCACACTTGATATTGGAAAATTGGCGATTGCTGCAATGGGGCTTGGATTAGCTCAAGGTGCTTATGAAATGGCATTAAGCTATGCAAAAGAAAGAAAACAATTTGGTCAACCAATTTCTCAGTTTCAGGCAATTTCATTTAAACTTGCTGAAATGGCTATGAAAATTGAACTTGCCAGAAATACCTTATATAAAGCGTGTTGGTTAAAAGATAATAATCAACCGTTTTCATTCGAAGGAACAATTTCAAAGTTATATTGTTCAGAAATTGCAAAAGAAATTGCTGATGAAGCCGTCCAGATATATGGTGGATATGGATTGATTAAAGATTATCATATTGAACGCTTTTACCGCGATCAAAGACTTTTGCAAATAGGTGAAGGGACTTCAGAAATTCAAAAGTTGATATTATCTAGAAAAATTGGATGTTAAATTTTTTTATAATTTTAAAGACATTTCAATTTTGTGTTTTTTTTGAATTCTGATTTAGAATTAACATTTTAATTTAAAACAATTTTATTGGTGTAATTTAGGTTGTTTTATCTTTGATAAGAGTGGATGTCATTTTTAAATTATTTAATTTGATATGAACCACTTAAACTTAGTATGTTAATAATATTAATTAATGCTTAAACAAAAAATAATTTTAAGTTTTAGTATTAAGATACTACTGATGTTATTTCAGATGGTAGTTACTATTTTTGTTGCAAGAATTGCAGGTGCTACTGTGTTGGGAACTGTTGCATTTGCAACTGCATATATAAGTATGTTTTTGATTTTTTTTGATCTCGGACAAGGAGTTGCTCATGTTAAATTAGTATCTGAAGGACAAAACGAAAAGGCATGCAATGGTGTGTATGTTCGCATACAACTAACAATGTCTTTGGTGTTTTTTCTAATTACTATTTTATTCTATTTTATTAATAAATATTACTTTAAGAAAGCATTCGAATCAAGTACGCATGAGACAGTAATTCTAATAACAATTTTTGCAATAAGTATTGCAAATCTATTTAATATTCCACGTACAATTTTTATAGCAAGAACTGAACAAGCACGTTCCGATTTGCCAGATTTTATTCGTCAAATTATTTATCATATTCTTCGGTTGATAGTTGTTTTGGCTGGATATGCTGCTATTGCTATTGCATTTTCTAATCTTATTGCCACAATTTTAATCATTCCGATTTATTTTTATTTAATAAAAGGTACACAAATTGGGAAATGGGATACTGATTTGTTTAAGAAATATCTTTTTATTGCGTTACCTGTTTGTTTTATTACATTCGTTGAAACCATTACAATATATGTTGATAAAGTATTCTTACAGTTTTTTTCTAATTCAACTGAAGTTGGTTATTATGTAGCCGGATTTAGTATTGGTGGTTTAATTGCTATGGTTGGTAATTCAGCAGGACTATTGCTTCTACCAACTTTTTCAAATCGATTGTCAGAAAATAAAATTGATGAAGTTAATAATATGATAAAACAATATGAGCGATTTATGTGGGCTTTTTTATTTGCACTTACATTCATAATTTCTTTAGGAAGTGATTTAATAGTTCGTTTTATTCTTGGGCCAAAGTATTCAAAATCAATTTCAATACTTTCAATAATCAATTTATCTTACTTTTGTATTACATATTTTTCCATATATGGTGTGTCATTATCTAGTAAAGGTTTTTTTAATCTTACTGCAAAATTGTATTTTGCCAAACTTATTTTTCTATGTGTTTTTGCTGTGTTTATGTTGCATCCTTTGCTTTTTAATTTTGGTTCAAAAGGGTTAGCTTTAACGTTATTATTTTCAAATATATTTATAGGGGTACTTTGTGCCATTTATTCAAGACATCGTATTTCTGGAATAAAAATATTTCAGGAAAAAATATTAATTATTTTCTCTCTTGGTTTTTCAATTTTTTCTTATATTGGATATCAGTTTATAGATACTATTTTATTAAAAATTATCTATTTATTTGGAGCTTTTTTTAGTTTTTATTTAATTGGAAGTTTATTACGTATTATTAATATGAGCGACTTTAGAATGTTGATCCAGATATTAAGTATTAGAAAAATGAGGCTTTATATTAAAGGAGAAATGAAAAATAATATTGATTAATTTACTATTTTACGAACAATTTATTTTCAACGTATAAATAAATAATTATATGTTGACATTTGATATTTTATTCCGATAAGGAAAAAGCGAATGAAAATAATTCACATAATAGATCATCTTCCTGCATATGAAGAGCATGGTAATAAGCCACGTCCTGCAATAAATTGGGATACCCCTGATGGCAGTTGGGTTGGTATGGCTGGAGGTGATTGGTTTGATTTGATTGCAAAAGTTATCAGCGAGAAGTCTAATAATATTTCATGTGAGGTATGGCAGGTTGATGCAAGAGCTGATAAAATTTATTCCCATACTTTTCCTGAAGGTTTTGTTCATCGTAACTTCCCTGCAATTCGAAAGTATTATTATTATGGGTATAAAAAGACCGAATATATTTCAAGCCCATCAATGTTAAATGAATTAGGACGTCAAATTACTCCCGAAACTATTATTCATTTACCATTTCCTGTTTCATTTATATCAAGAAAAATTATTAAAGAATTTCGTGATAATAAAATAGTTTGTACATCATTAGGCGATTTTGTTTTTTTTATAGATCGTCTATTTGTATTAAATAAAAATATATTATCAAAGTTTAATTTGATATATATGTATTTGCAATTAAAAAAATCATTGAAATACATTGATGCTCTTACTTATATTAATCATCATCATTTAAATAAACTTGAAAAAATATTTAATAAGAAAAAAATATTGATACCAATGGGCGTTGATTTCAATAGGTGGATTAAAAAGGATAAAAAGAGTTGTAGGCGGAAATTAAATTTACCAATTGACAAAATGATATTTTTTTCAAGTTCCCGTTTAAATGCATTAAAACAAGTTGATAAGTTTATTCAAGTGTTAAATAAATTTGCCGGAGAATATGATTTTCTTTATTTGGTAAGCGGTCATGGAAAGCGTGAATATGAAAGTTTTTTACAACAACAAGCAAGTCCATTGATTTTAAAGAATCAGATAAAATTTATTGGCTATGTGAGTGAGGAAGAATTACTTGATTATTATAATGCATCAGACTTGTTTGTACTTACATCTCTTTCTGAGGGTTCTCCCGTTGGTGTTCAAAAGGCATTTGCCTGTGGGACTCCCGTATTTACAACCAATGTTGGATATACTGCTGAACTTTTAGAAAAATATAATGAAGGTTTAGTTTGTGAGAAAAATAATTATGATGAATGGGGAAAAAAAATAAAAGAAATCTTAATAGGTGAAATGCCTAAACCATTTGATATTATGAGGGCAAAAGAATATTTTGATTGGCAAAATATTGGAAATCAATTCTTAAATTTATTTAAAAGTATATAATATGAATTTGAAAAAACATAAAGTTTTAATTACCGGAGCTGCCGGATTTATTGGCTCGCATCTTACTGAATTATGTATTACTAATGGTTTGAATGTGAAGGCATTTATTCATTATAATTCACGGAATCACTGGGGGTGGCTTGAAAAAAATAATTTTGAAAATATTGAAATAATTTCTGGAGATATAAGTGACTATGATATGGTTTATCAAGCAATGCATGGGTGTGATACTGTTTTTCATTTAGCTGCATTGATAGGAATTCCGTATTCTTATGTTTCTCCTGCTGCTTATATTCGTTCAAATATTATTGGAACATATAATGTGCTTCAAGCAGCTAAAGAGCTTAATGTGAAAAATGTTTTAATTACTTCTACAAGTGAAACATATGGAACAGCTCAATATATACCAATAGATGAATCGCATCCGTTAGTTGGTCAGTCTCCTTATTCTGCATCTAAGATTGCAGCTGATCAGTTAGCCATCAGTTATTTCAGATCGTTTAATTTACCTGTTAAAATAGTTCGACCTTTTAATACGTTTGGACCTCGTCAATCTGCTCGGGCAATTATTCCGACAATTATTACACAAGTTCTTAGTGGTAAAAGAATGTTAAAACTTGGAAATCTTTCACCAACACGAGATTTGACATTTGTTAAAGATACAGCTCAAGCATTTTTTAATATTGCAGAATCAGATAACCTATTTGGAGAAGTAACTAATATTGGAATGAATTCAGAAATTTCCGTAAATGATTTAACCTTGTTAATCGGGCGTATCATGAATGTTAATCTTCATTTCAGTACTGAAAAAAGCAGAATCAGACCAGATAAAAGTGAAGTCGAAAGATTATATTGTAATAATAAAAAAATATTAGACAACACTTCTTGGAAACCAAAATACAATTTAGAGCAGGGTTTAGCTGAAACAATTGAATGGTTTAAGCTAAACAATGATCTGTACAAATCTGGAATATATAATATTTAATTTTTAATAATATGCAAGCAGTGATTTTGGCCGGAGGTAAGGGCACACGATTGAAACCATATACAACAATATTTCCTAAACCACTTATGCCGATAGGTGATATGCCTATACTTGAAATAGTCATCAGGCAATTAAAATATTATGGTGTTAAAGATATTATTTTAGCAGTTGGTTATTTGAGTGAATTAATCAAAGCATATTTTGGTAATGGCGATAAATTAGGTGTAACAATTGAATATTCATATGAAGATAAACCGTTGGGAACCGCCGCTCCTTTGAGTTTAATTAAAAATCTCGAACAAGATTTTTTAGTTATGAATGGAGATATTTTATGTGATATAAATTTTAATGAATTCATAGAATTTCATAAAAAATCAGAAAATCTATGTACTATTTCAGCATTTAAAAAAGCAGTAAAGATTGATTTAGGCGTACTTGAAACAAATGAAAAGGGATACGTTATTAATTATCTTGAAAAACCGGTTTTACATTATAATGTGAGTATGGGGATATATGCTTTTAAAAAAGAAACAATTTCGTCTATTCCTCAAAATAAATATTTCGATTTTCCAGATTTAATAAAAACATTAATTCTAAACAAAAAAAATGTGATGACTTATTCCTTTGAAGGATATTGGCTTGATATAGGACGCAAAGACGACTATGAAATTGCATTGGATGAATTTCAAAATCATATGCAAAAATTTTTGAAATAATGAAAGTAGCAATTACCGGAAGTAACGGGTTTATTGGTGGATATCTGGTTAATAAGTTATCGGACATAAATATCCCAACTGTTTTAATTGATCAATCCACAGGTATTGATATTCTTAAAATGGATCAATTGACAAAAGTACCAAAGTTTGATACGTTGATTCATTTAGCCGCCCTTACATATGTGCCCGATTCTTATAAAAGGCCTCATGAATTTTATTTAACCAATATTTCAGGTTTGATTAACACAATAGAATTATGTCGTTTATATAATGCCAAAATGATTTTTTTTAGTTCATATGTTTATGGTGTACCGCAGTATTTACCAATAGATGAGTTGCATCCTTTAAGTCCGTTTAATCCGTATGCTCAATCAAAAATAATTGGAGAAGAAATCTGTCAGGCATATCATCGTGATTTTAATGTTCCCATTATAATTTTCAGACCTTTCAATATTTACGGAAAAGGACAACATGAAGATTTTATAATTCCATCTATTCTCAAACAATTAAAATCAGGGAAAATAAGATTAAAAGATCCTAAACCTAAACGAGATTATATTCATATTGAGGATATTGTAGATGCCTGTTTAAAAGCACTTTTATATAGTAAAACAAATTTTGAAATTTTTAATTTAGGGTTTGGTAAAAGTTTTAGTATTGCTGAAATAATTGATAACATAATGCAAATAACTCAATTAAAAGTTGAAATCAATTTTTCCAATGAAGTTCGCCCTCATGAGGTACAGGATACAGTTGCATGTATCAAGAAAGCCAATCAATTATTAGATTGGTATCCTACTTTTGATATATATGAAGGATTAAAGAAATTATTAAAATAAATATAATATGTCAGATACCTCTTTTGTCATTGTACTAATTTTAAGTTATAATGGTAAATATTTGCTTGAAGATTCAATTTCCAGTTATCTTGCAAATGATTATTTAAATTTTAAAGTAGTTGTTATTGATAATGGTTCTACAGATGAGACAAAAGAATGGGTGAATAAAAATTATCCGGAAGTTAAAGTAATTCGAACAGATAGGAATCTCGGATATTCAGGCGGGTTCAATTTTGGTTTAGATTATGCGTTTAATCAAAATCATGCTGATTATGTTTTAATTTCAAATAATGATGTTAAGGTTGATTTAAAAGTAATTTCAGAATTGGTGAAAGTTGCTGAAACAGATGACAAGATAGGTTTTGTAACAGGGAAAGTATATTATTTTGATGAACCCAATAAATTTCAAACTGTCGGATATAATGAAGATCCTATAAAATGGGTAGGAGGGCATAAAGGACAGAAAGAAGTTGATACCGGTCAATTTGATGAGATTTGTGAACTACCACTTAGTGATGATATTTTTATGTTAGTTAAAAAGGATTTATATTTTAAAGTTGGTGCATATGATATCAATTTGAAGTTTCAAGGAGAGCAAATGGATTGGCAAATTAGAGGAAAAAAAGAAGGGTATAAAATTTTTTATTCACCTGGTGCTAAAATTTGGCATAAAGAAAGTATGACAATTGGCAAGGCATCACCTTTAAAAACTTTTTATGATGTTAGAAACTCTCTTGTTGTAACTTTAAAATATAAAGATATTTATTTTATTAAGACATATTTAAAATGGTTTATTCCCAATGTCGTATTGATTCCAATAATTAAAAACATATTGAAATTTAAATTTAACTATTCGTGGGCTATTTTTTCAGGTTTTATTTCAGCAATTATTTGGAAAATAAAAAATTAATTTATGTGTGGAATTTTTGGCGTTTTTCAGTTCCGTCTTGATAAGTTGGAAAAGGCAAGAGAAGGTGTAAAAGCTTTAACTCATCGAGGACCTGATCAGCACGGAGAATGGTACGATAATAGAATTTATTTGGGTCATCGCCGTTTAAGTATAATTGATTTATCTGAAAATGGCCGCCAACCAATGATTGATAATGAGCAGGAAGTGATTATATGTGTCAATGGTGAAATATATAACTATCAGATATTGAAAACAGAATTGATTAAAAAATATCCATTTAAAAGTCAATCTGATTCTGAAGTACTTCTTTATGGTTATAAGGAATGGGGGATAGAGGGTTTGATTTCTCGATTGGATGGAATGTTTGCATTTGCTTTATATGATAAGGATGAAAGAACATTATTTCTTTGTCGAGACAGATATGGTAAAAAACCGTTGTTCTATACTATTTTGGATGAACAATTAATTTTTGCTTCAGAAATTAAGTCGCTTTTTGCTTTCGATTCCTTTTTAAAGATTTTTTCAAAAGATGGTATTTATGATTGGATGTACCATAGAGGTAATAATTCAAAAGAAACTATTTATCATAATATATTTCAATTATCTCCTGGGCATTACATGAAATGCAACGGAAGTAGTCAGGTGCTTAAAAAGTATTACGACTTAACAGATATTACTGGTGCTTCAGTCCAGTATAAGAATATTCCTGAAGAATTAGATGATTTATTAAATGAAGCAGTTAGAAAAAGACTTATTTCTGATGTGCCAGTTGGTTTGCAACTTAGCGGTGGTGTTGACTCTTCTATAATTGCAAACTATATTAAAAGACATCATCAGGGGGAATTTCATTCTTTTAGTGTTGGATTTAGTGATAAAGAAGATGCTGCATTTTCTGAAGAAAAATATGCACGCTTAGTTGCGGATAAACTGGGATTGATCCATCACCAACTCAATATAAATAAACAGGATATTCTATCAGAATATGAACATGTCGTTTATTTATTCGATGGTATGCTGGACATTCCAAATGCAATCCCTATCTACATGTTGAGCAAATATGCTAAGGATTACATTTCGGTTGTGCTAACTGGTGAAGGAGCGGATGAACTTTTTGGTGGATATACGAAATTGAAATCACTATTAACGCTTTCGGAATCAAAAAAAAATAATAGATTAATACCCCTTACTTTGATGATTGCATTGTTAGGAGGTATTCAACGGGCAAAAGTAAAAGGGCTTTTAAGGAAATATTATTTACAAAAACTTTATGCAGGTGATAAATTTAAGATATTAGAAGATGCCAATTGTTATATTTCACCGAATACGTTAGCTGAAATATTTGGGGAAAATAAATATAGTCTTTTCGACTTTACATTAAACAAAAAAAAACTTTTAACATTGCCTTTCTTCAGGCAATTACTTCTCGAAGAGCATAAGTCTTATTTAGTATTCCTTTTAGATCGTCAAGACAGAGCTAGTATGGGGGCAGCAATGGAGGCAAGGTTACCTTTTCTTGATAAAAATTTAGTTGAATGGGCTATTAATTTGCCACAACAGCATCTTTTCAATGAGAAAGAAAATAAAATTGTTTTAAAAAAGTTATCATCTCAAATCTTTGGAAGAGATTTCACTTACAGACCTAAAGTTGGATTCCCCTTACCCATTACAACCTGGTTAGATCATGAAAATGGATTTAAACCATGGGTTGATAGAGTTAAACAAAATGATTTCATATTGAATGAGCATATTACAAAAGATCGTTTACATTATTTTATGAATTCAAACCGATTTGATAATAAGTTACTTTGTTACTCGGATTCAGAACAAACATGGATGAAATGGTTTTTTATGAATATTCGCACTACTCAAGACATTTTCGGAATAACTAATATAAAATGAATAAATATATATTTAAAACACTTTTTCTATTTAAAAATTCAATTTTTAATCCTGAAATAATTTCAGAAATAAAAACTACTTATTCTAATCAATTTGTTGATCCGATTGAAATGAGTAAAAAACAATTTTTAAAGTTGCAAAATATTATACATTACGCGTATAATAATTCTGAATTTTATAAAAAAAAATATTCAGATGTAGGGTTTCATCCTGATATGTTAAAAACAGTTAAAGATTTAGAAAAAATTCCATTATTGTCAAAACAGGATATTCGAGATAATCTTGAGGCGTTTGTTCCAAAGAAAATTTCTAAAGACAGAATAGAAGTTGTAAATACAGGTGGTACTACAGCCATACCCATGAAAATTTATTGGGACAATAAAAAAGTAAATTTGATGGGTGCGCTTTATTTTAGAACAATTAGAATGTATAATTGTGATATAGGTTCAAAAACTGTTTGGATCTGGGGTTTGAAACAAGGCAATGAATATTTGGATTTTAGAAATAAAAACGTTAAAGAGAAATATATGAAGAATGTTTCATGGTATAATGGATTTGATATGACTCCTGTTAGCATGAAGCAGTTTGCTGATTTTTGTTTATCGTTTAAGCCCGAGTTAATGATTGGTTATGTGAGTTCGTTCTATGAATACTCTCGGTTTATTAAAACAAACGGAATTAAAGTATTTCATCCTAAAGCGATTTGGTTAACTGCGGAACCTGTTGACACTAACCAGCGTTCGTTAATTGAAGAAGTTTTTCAATGTCAAACTTTCAGTCAATACGGTTCAAGTGAAATATTACATATTGCAACAGAATGTAAAGTTCATAATGGACTTCACATTCATGCTGATTCGCGATTTGTTGAAATAACAGATGATAAAGGCAAACAATTATCCGTTGATGAAAGTGGATTTATCGTTGTAACGGATCTTGAAAATTATGTTATGCCTTTAATTAGATATAAAAATGATGATATTTCTTCATTTAAGTTAGGAAGTTGTTCTTGTGGAAATAATTTCCCAATGATAAATCATGTTATTGGGAGAGTTTATAATGTTTTTAAATTAAAGAGTGGTAAACAAATTTATGGACATATGTTTTCAAGAAAGTTGTTTACATATGTTGATGAAGTCAAACAATTTCAGGTACATCAAACGAGTTACGAAAATATTAATATATATTTAGTCCCTGGAAAAATAAAAGATAGAAATATTTTAATAAACGAATTATTATTATATTTTAAATATTATACTGCGGATGAAGTTATCTATCAATTCCATTTTGTAGATATTATTGAAAAGGAACGATCCGGTAAATTACTTTATACTAAATCAGATATTAAATAAATTATGAACATAAGTATATTTGGTCTTGGATATGTCGGTTGTGTCGGCATTGGTTGTCTTGCATCAGAAGGACATAAAATCATCGGTGTTGATATAAGTGAACATAAAGTTAATTTGATAAATTCAGGGATTCCAACTATTGTTGAAAAAGGAATTAAAGAATTGATTTCAAATGGTGTCAAAACGAAAAGTATTTATGCAACAACAAGTTTTGTTGATGCTGTAAATGATTCATCGGTTTCTTTCATTTGTGTCGGGACACCAAATAAAAGTACCGGACAATTGGATTTAACTTTTTTATATAAAGTGGCTGAACAAATTGCAGAAGCATTAGTCAATAAAAAAACTTTTCATACTGTTATCATTCGTAGTACTGTTCTTCCCGGAACAAATGAAACATTAGCAGAGTTTATTAGTGAAAAATCTGGAAAGAAAAATAATGTTGATTTTTGTGTTGTGTCTAATCCCGAATTTTTAAGGGAAGGAACTGCAGTTGAAGATTTTTTTAACCCGCCAATGACTGTTATTGGATCACAGTGCGACAAAGGGATATCAATAGTTAAAGAAATTTATGTAAACATAAAAGCGCCGGTGGAAGTGGTAGATATTCGCGTTGCTGAAAGTATTAAACTATTAAATAATACATTTCATGCTTTGAAGGTGGCATTTGCGAACGAAGTAGGTATGATTTGCAAAGAAATGAATATTAATACACATCAACTAATTGATTTGTTTTTAAATGATACAAAATTGAATATTTCAAAAGCATATCTTCGTCCGGGTTTTGCATATGGTGGTTCATGTCTCCCCAAAGATTTGTTAGCATTAAAATTAATTGCACATGATAATTATATTAAAACACCGATAATAGATCATATTGAAGATTCTAACACGTATCAGATTGAAAGATTAACCAAATATATTATTGATACTGGGATAAAGAAAATTGGTGTTGTTGGAATTAGTTTTAAAGACGGAACTGATGATCTCAGAAACAGCCCAATTGTTAAAGTTATTGAAATTCTTTTAGGAAAAGGATATGAGATTAAAATATATGATAAAAATGTAAATCTTTCCTCATTGATTGGTGCTAACAAAGAATTTATTTATAACCATTTACCCCATTTTGAAGATTTATTATATTCCTGTATAGAAGAAGTCATTTCATTATCTGATATTCTTATCATTAATACCAAACAGATTGATGATATTCATTTAATTAATGAAAATAATAATATTAAAATTCTTGATTTAGTTTATAAACAAGATTTAATTAAACATCCTAATTATAATGGTTTCAACTGGTAGTAAAAAAGTTCTTTTAATTGCATTTGGTCATCCCGACAATGTTCTCTCCCTTTGTAAAGCATTAAGTACAAAAATAGATATTGAACTTATATTTGTTGTTGCTGGAGATTCTTTTAAACAAGGGATATTAAATATAAACATATCCACCTTATCGTATGGAATTAACGAGTATGAAGAAAGTATAAATATATTTCCGGAATCCATTTCTAAATGGATAAATAATAGTTTCAAAATTAGATTTTTGCGGACACATTCTCGAAAAGTTTTGCGTGATAAAAGAATGAGAAATTTTATTGGGATATATAAATCCTGTATCAAATTGCGCAAAGAAAAATTTGATATAATTCATTTTAACGGTATTTCTGGATTTCTACCTTATATGAAATTTTTTTTAGGAAATACAAGAACAATTTGGACTATCCATGATTATATTCCTCATACGGGGGAGGAGAGTGCAAAGGGATTATTTTTTCAGAAATTAACGGTCAAATTATTTAAATATTCATTTATTCAACATTATATTTATCTGAAAAATAGGTTTGTGGAGTATTATAAAATTCCTGAAGAAAATGTTTATCAGGTTTATTCTGGAAGTTTTGATGTATATAAAGCTTATTCTCCAGCAGAATCTTTTAATAATAAAAATTTTTTTTTGTTTTTTGGAAGAATTTCAAAATACAAAGGAATAGATTTTTTATTGGAAGCGTTTAAAAAATTTAAAGAAAATAATGAAAATACTGATGTGGAATTAATAATTGCAGGTTCAGGGGAATTATGGTTTGAACTAAAAAATGAACAAGAAATAGGAATCACTTTTATTAACCGTTATATAGAAAGTGAAGAATTAGTTGCTCTAATTCATAATTCAATGGCTGTGATTGTACCATATTCTGATTCAACACATAGTGCTGTTGTAACAACGTCATATGCTTTTAATAAACCAATAATAGCAACTAATGTCGGAGGCTTATCTGAAGTAGTTCTTCATAATAAAACCGGATTTGTTGTTGATCCAAATGATGTAGATGGTTTAGCATTTTCAATGAAAAAAATTCTTTCCGAAAATACAAGAAAAGAATTTGCATTAAATATAAAAGAGTTGTTGTTAAATGGGCATTTATCATGGAATAGAATTAGTGATCAAATGTTGAATATTTACCAAGATCAAAAGTGATAATTGAATGAATATAGCTTATTTTATTAGTTCTTTAAAACCTGGCGGAGCAGAAAAGCAAACTATCATTGAAGCCAATTTGATGTCAAAGGATCATAAAGTGTTCTTATTTATTTTAAATAAAGATGTTTTAATTGATTTGGTAAACCCATCGGTTGAAATAGTTATTTTTAAGAAGGGTAATTATTTTTCTGTAGCAAAAAAAGTTGCTGATTTTTCAAAAAATAATAAAATTCAATTAATTCATGCTTCTTTATTTGCATCAATGATTATTTCTGCAATCTCAACAATGTTTTATAATCAAATAGCAATTGTGTGGCATATACATTCTCATGAATATGATATTCCATTCAGATCAAAAATTTCGTTATATTTATTTTCGCGAATTGAAAATGTAAAAAAGATACTTTTTGTAAATACGGAACTTCAGCAGCATTATCATTCATTATGGTTTTCATTTCCCCTCTTTAAAGAAATGGTTTTATACAATTGTGCTTTTTTTGATAAAAATGAAAATAGAAAAATTGAAAATAATCAAGTGATTGGTTATGTCGGAAGATTAGTCGAATTAAAAAGAGTTGAATATTTAATTGAACTTTCTGACTTTTTAAAAAAGAACGGTTGCAATAATCATAAGATTATTATCGTTGGTGATGGTTCTGAAATGGGCAAACTTCGGCAATTATCAATAGATTTAAGTGTAAATAAACATATACATTTTGTCGGATTTCAAAATAATACAGAATCATTTTATAATTCTTTTTCTATATTTGCATTACCTTCACGTGAAGAATGTTTATCTATGGCATTGATTGATGCAGGCATAAAAGGAATTCCTTCAGTAGCATTTGATATTGGTGGTAATCATGAAATTATAGAACATAATAAAACTGGGTTTTTAGTGAATGATAAAAATGATTTTTTTGATAAAATTTTGCTTTTAATAAATAATGTTGATTTATATTCTTCTTTTAACAAAGAAACAGAAAAAAATTGTGAATTAAAATTTGGAAGAATTAACCATCAAGTACAATTAAATTTTTTATATAAAACCATTTTGGACAAAGTATGAATACTGGGAAAAATCTGAAACTATTTTTGAAAAGAATAAATTTTGAACTGAAAAGAAATCCTCGTATTGAAAAAAAAACAAATTGGAAAAAATTTATTCCTCATTCATATCAATCTGTACTTTTAATTCAAGCTGATTTTGAATTAGCATGGGCGTGGAGATATGCAAAAAATTCAGATAATCCATTGGCTCTTGCTTATCAGAAAGCAAAACTGGAAAGAGAAAATATTCCTTTAATTTTGACTTATTGTGAGAAATATAATATTCCTATTTCATGGGCAACAGTTGGGCATATGATGTTGTCAAGTTGTGAAGAAATGAATCTTGTTAAACATCCTGAGATTCCTAGATTTTCACAGTTTGAAAATCAATACTGGCGGTTTCAAGGTAAAGATTGGTTTGAATATGATCCTTGTTCGGATTATAAACGTGCGCCAGAATGGTATTCTCCTGACCTTATCAATTTAATATTGGAAAGTAAAGTAAAACATGAGATTGGTTGTCATACTTTTTCTCATATTGATTGTAGAGATGAGGTTTGTAGTTCTTCTTTATTTAAAGCTGAATTAGATGCATGTAAAAAATCCGCATCTCAATTTAATATTAATTTGAAATCATTCGTTCATCCTGGTTTTACAATAGGAAATCTTAAAAATCTTGCAGATGAAGGTTTTACATCATATAGAACCGATTTTGGTAATTGGTTAGGTTATCCAGTATTGCATTATAATTCTTTATGGGAAATCAAAGGGAGTGCGGAGTTAACTTATAATTCCGAATGGTCTATTGAATATCAGATTTATAGGTATAAAAAAATTATTGATAGAGCAATACATTCAAATACAGTTTGTATGTTTTGGTTTCATCCTTCGTTTGATTCGGTATTTTTAGAAAAGATTTTCCCTGAAGTGTTGAAATATATTGATGAAAAACGCGATAAAATATTCGTTTCAACTGTCTCAGATTATGTTGATCAGATAGATAAACTGTGATAAAAAATAAATAGATTAAAGTGAAAAAAATATTAATTACCGGAGGTGCAGGTTTTATCGGCAGTCATCTTACAAAAAGTCTAGTTGAGCAAGGGAATGAAGTAGTGGTCATGGATATTTTACTTCGGGGAAATAAATTGGATAAAGAAATATTTAATTCTATCCAATTAATAAAAGAAGATGTCAGAAATTCAGATGCTGTTAGAAAACATTCAAAGAAATGTGATCATATTTATCATTTTGCAGCTGTTCTTGGAGTTGATGTTGTTGCTGATAAGCCTGTTGAGACGATGGAAACAGAATTTATTGGAATGAAAAATATTGCTGATGCTGCTATTGATAATAATGTTGAAAAGATCATATATGCTTCTACAAGCGGAGTATATGGACATTCTGCAATTGAACGAAGCGTAACAGAGAATATTCAATTAGATCCTCGAACCAGTTATGCAATTGCTAAAAGATTTAATGAAATTTATCTTGCAGCCATGTTTGATGAAAAAGGATTGCAATCTATTTCATTGCGTTTTTTTAATGTTTATGGTGTTAAGCAAGATAATAGAATGGTTATTCCTAGATTTATTGAACAGGCGGTCAGTAATAAACCCATTACGGTTTTTGGAAGCGGAAATCAAACCAGAGATTTTACATATGTTGATGATACAGTTTTTTCAAGTATTAAATTAGCAGAAGAGGTTAATGGATGTGAGATTTTTAATGTTGCCAATGAAAATGAAGTTACTATAGGTGTTTTAGCCCAATCTGTAAAAGAAATTTTTAAATCTACTTCAGCTATTATTTATATTGATGCTCCTGAAAAAAGGTATGATTATGAAGTTGAAAGACGTTATGGTAATTCAGAAAAATTATTTAATGCAATTGGATTTAAACCCAATACATCTCTTAATGTTGGACTTGAAAAAATATTTCATTTTCATCCCAACAAGTGATACGTTCTTATTTAATATCAACTTTATCTTATCCCTCTTATCTGATAATATATTGTTGTTTCATAATGTATGGAGTGAAAAATTATACCAATTATAAATATTAATTAGTCCAATCAATATTTGAAAAAATATAGCCA
>CAYVNP010000068.1:0-19557 GCA_964452905.1 uncultured Bacteroidales bacterium | reverse complement strand
AGAACAACTTAACTTATTTAGTAACAGTGAAATATTAACGCATCAGTAATGATCTACAATGTTAATTGCAAACCTAAACGAATTTTAACAAAATAACAAATATTAAAAGTTATTACTATTCAAATCATATTTTACATATACTATTCCTTAATATTTATTTTCAGCAATTTATTTTTTGTCATATAACAATAGATTAAATAAGTTTTATCCAATAAAAAAACTTATTGCTTTTATTTACATTTCATCTATAATTTATTAAATTTACTTTGTTTATAAAAAGTAGACTAATTCAAATAGCCATCAATCATAAACAAATTATCTTTGCTTAATTGTTATTAATTTAAAAAAATTAGATATGTCGAACAAATTACAAGCAGATTATATTTTTGAAGTTAGCTGGGAAGTATGTAATAAAGTAGGTGGTATACATACCGTTGTATCAACCAAAGCGCTAACATTGGTCAATGATTATAAAGACAAACTGATTTTAATCGGACCGGACGTTTGGAAAGAAAGTGAACAGCATCCTGAATTTATTGAAGATAACCGATTGTTTAAATCATGGCGTGATGCGGCGCAGAAAGAAGGATTAAGGATCAAAACTGGTCGTTGGAAAATTAAAGGAAACCCAGTGGTCATACTGGTAGATTTCTCTACGCTTATACCCTATAAAGATAAAATCTTCTCTGAGTTTTGGGAAAAGTATGAATTGGATTCTCTTACAGGACAATGGGATTATGTTGAACCTGTCTTATTTGGGTACGCTGCCGGTAAAATTATTGAAAGCTTTTATAACTTTTATTTATTGTTCAGGGACAATGTGATCGCTCAGTTCCACGAATGGATGACAGGATCAGGTATTTTATATTTGAAAGATAAACAACCACGGATTGGTACTGTATTTACTACTCATGCAACTGTAGCCGGTCGTTGTATTGCCGGCAATGGGCTTCCGCTTTATGGTCAGATGGAAAGCTTTGACAGAAATGAAATTGCACGTAACTTTAATGTTATTGCAAAACAATCCATTGAAGAAATATCTGCTTCCACTGCTGATTGTTTCACTACCGTTAGTGAAATAACATCAAATGAATGTACTCAATTTCTCAATAAAAAAGTTGATATTATTACGCCCAATGGGTTTGAGGATAGTTTTGTTCCTGATAGCAGCATGTTTGATCAAAAACGTTCAGAAGCAAGAAAGAAATTTTTTGATGTGGCTGAATCCGTTTTAAATCAGAAACTGGACGAAAACAGCATCATTGTTGCTACCAGTGGCAGATACGAATTTAAAAATAAAGGCATTGATGTTTATATTGATGCTCTTGGTAATTTGAATAAATCATCCGAATTAAAAAATGATATTCTTGCATTTATCCTCGTTCCTGCCGGCCACTATGGCCCCAAAAAAGATATATTAAGAAATATAGAACATAGAGATTTTGCAAATCCCTTTACACATACATATCTTACCCATGAGTTACATAACAGCGATGGGGACTCTGTACTTAAACGCATTCATGAAAATCAACTGTTTAATCAACCGTCTGATAAAGTAAAAATTATTTTTGTACCATCATACCTAAACGGAGATGATGGTATTTTTAATATCCCTTATTATGATCTCTTGATTGGTATTGATGTTACCGTGTTCCCTTCTTATTATGAACCATGGGGATATACGCCTCTTGAAAGTATTGCCTTTCATATCCCTACAGTTACTACAACCCTAGCAGGTTTTGGTTTATGGATAAAAACACATAATGAAAACAACGCATGTGTTACTGTTATTCAAAGAGATGATGTGAATGAAAATGATGTTGCAAACGGAATTACTGATTACCTGAAAAAATTCTCATCTATGTCGGATAAGGAAAAATCGGAAGTCAGACAAAATGCACTTCAAATTTCCAAAACAGTTTTATGGAAAAGTTTGGTGAAATATTATAGAGATGCCTATTCGATTGCACTTGAAAAATCAACTAAAAAAACCAGTGTAACCAAAGAGGAACCCGCCCATCATGAAGTATCTCAATTACCCGTTTATAATGTAGTGACCGAACACCCAACATGGAAAAAAATTTTTATTAAACCTGTTACGCCACCATTACTTAAAGAACTTTTCGAATTGTCTTCTAATCTTTGGTGGTCTTGGGATGTAGAAGCTACAGAATTATTTGAATCCATAGCTCCTATACATTGGAAGGAAATGGATTATAATCCGATAACATTATTGAATGGATTGTCTTATGAACAACTTCATAAACTTGAAAAAGACAATGTGTTCATTAATAAATTAAAATCTGTTCATCAACGTTTTAATGATTATATGAATGATAAGCCATTGGAAGATGATGTAAAGATTGCTTATTTTTCAATGGAATTCGGCTTACATGCTTCTCTAAAAATTTATTCCGGTGGTTTAGGAATTCTTGCAGGGGATTATCTCAAACAAGCAAGTGATTCAAATTATAACATGGTGGGTATAGGATTGCTTTATCGATTGGGATATTTTACACAACGCATATCCTTAACAGGACAACAAGAAATACTAAATGAACGACAGGCATTCTCATTATTACCCATTTATCCTGTCAGAGATGAACAAGGTGCGTGGAAAAAGATTTCTATTAATTTTCCCGGCAGAACAGTATATGCTAAAATATGGTATGTGAATGTCGGTAAAGTGAAACTGTATTTATTGGATACTGATACAGATGAAAATTTAGAAGAAGACAAATACATTACACACCAATTATATGGTGGCAATAATGAAAATCGTTTGAAACAAGAGTTACTCCTTGGAGTGGGTGGTGTTAGAGCAATTGTTGAACTTGGAATTAAGCCGGATGTTTTTCATATTAATGAAGGTCATGCTGCTTTCCTCACACTGGAAAGACTCCGAAATTTTATTCAAGTTAAAAAATTAACTTTCAGTGAAGCCAGTGCAATTATCCGTAATTCTACGTTGTTTACGACTCATACACCGGTTCCTGCCGGTCATGATCGTTTCAGTGAAGATTTACTCAGAACCTATATTCCTCATTATGCAGATAAATTAAGGATTTCATGGAGTGAACTGATTAACCTTGGTAAAACTATTCCCAATGATCCAACTGAAAATTTTTCAATGAGTAATCTTGCCATTCGTCTGTGCTCTGAAGTTAATGGGGTGAGCCGTTTGCATGGTAAAGTATCACGCGACATGTTCAAATCACTTTGGCCCGGTTACCTCACGGACGAATTACATATAAGTTATGTTACCAATGGTGTTCATTATCCTACGTGGGTTTCGAAAAAATGGAGAAAACTTTACGAGGAAAATCTTGGTACAGATATGATTGAAAAATCAGCAGATCATTCATATTGGGGGAAAATTTATGATGTCCCTGATAAAGAAATCTGGGACATCAAACAAAGTCAGAGAAAAGAACTTATCACATTTGTAAAACGAACCATTGAAACTGATTGGGCACAAAAACAGGAAGATCCCAAAAAGATTTTTGATGTGATTGAAAAATTGAATCCTGATACGCTGACCATTGGTTTTGCCAGACGTTTTGCAACATATAAAAGAGCACATCTGTTATTTAAAAATCTGAATCGTTTAGCTGAACTGGTCAATGATCCTAAACGACCTGTTCAATTTTTATTTGCTGGAAAAGCTCATCCCAATGATGTGGAAGGACAGAACTTCATTAAGATGATTATGGAGATTTCCAAACGCAAAGAGTTTCTTGGTAAAATAATTTTTCTTGAAGGATATGAAATTGAGCTTGCAAAAAAACTTGTTCAGGGTGTGGATATCTGGTTAAATACACCAACACGTCCTCTTGAAGCATCAGGCACCAGCGGGCAAAAAGTAATTATTAATGGAGGTCTTAATTTCAGTGTGCTTGACGGCTGGTGGTGTGAAGGTTATAAACCCGATGCCGGCTGGTTTCTAAAAGAAGAAAGCACTTATGACGACCATCGTTTACAGGATGAACTGGATGCTGAAACAATTTATAGTATACTTGAAAATAAAATAATTCCTGTATATTATAAACGAAACAAAAGCGGATTGCCTTTGGAATGGGTTAAGTACATTAAAAACTCTATCGCTCTGATTGCCCCTGATTTCAACACAAAGAGAATGATTGATGATTATTACAATCAATTTTATAAACATCTTTCAAAACGGCATAAAAAACTTTGTGTGAACGATTATGAACTCACCAAAGAAATTTCACTCTGGAAGAGAAAAATGATCAGGAATTGGAATGATATTCAAATCATAGATGTAAACACAAATGATATTTTTGATAATCCGATTGCACTTGGAGATGTTTTTGAAGCAGAAGTGGTATTGAATCTGAATCACATTTCAAAAAACGACATTCGTGTAGAACTTCTATTTGTAAAGCATATACCTGAGAATCATCTGGATCCGATTAAAATTATTTTAGATAAAGAATTAGAAATTAAAAATGAAAATGGATCCCATATAACCTATGGCTGTCATATTAAAACAAATTTTCCGGGCGTTTACAGCTATGTTTTCAGAATATCTCCTAAGAATGAAAATCTTCCTAACCGAATGGATTTTGACCTGGTGAAATGGGTATAATTTAATTTTATTGAAGAGAATCTTGTTTGTTTTCTAATTCTTTCAATATTTCTTCCGGGGACTTTCCAAGGAATTTAATGCTATTTCTTGCATCGTTCACAAAAGCATGAGTAGGATATTTTTGAATAAATTCCTCATAGTATTTTTTAGCATTTGTATAATCTTTTAAAAGATTATCATAGATAAATGCCTTGATAAATAAACCTTCAGCGGCTAATTTACTTTCGGGATATTTAGTGATGATCCGATTGATAAATTCAATGGCTTCAACAGGACGATTCATGTTCATACTCAAATTAGCAGCACGTAATAAATATCCGGGTGCAAGTGAATCCGAAGTATAATATTTTGAATAATCCTTATATAATTTCAGTAATTCATTTACTTTAATTGTATCAACCGTTCTGACAGATGTTTTACTGTAAATGTTTTTTTCAAGTTTGTCAATCTTTTCCGAAATACTTTTTCGAGAGGGCTTGCAGGACAATACAATTAAACAAAGGAAACAAAAACCAATTAGAATTTTTAATTTGTTTTTCATATTAAATTAAATTTAATATTATCTTTTTTTCTTCAGATGAGGAAAGATCATTTTATATTTAGCTTCAATCTGACCGGAAGAAATATCAGTCAACTTTCGCTTCAACAATATTTTTTTTAAAGGTGTAAGATGATCAACAAATAATTTTCCTTCCAGATGATCATATTCGTGTTGAATGATACGTCCTAAAATTCCCGAATAAGTTTCGTGGTGAACATTAAATTGTTCATCCTGATAAGTAATTTGCACCGTCGATTTTCGAATAACATCTTCATGAATATCAGGAATGCTAAGACAACCTTCGTTATAAGCCCACTCCTCTCCTTCCAAAGATGTAATATGCGGATTGATCAATACTTTCTTAAAACCTGAAAGTTCAGGATGTTCTTTTTCAAAAGGGGTTGCATCAAGTACGATCAGACGAATAGATTGATTCACCTGGGGAGCAGCAAGACCAACACCTGAAGCGGCATACATGGTTTCAAACATATTTTCAATCAATATGTTCAAATTTGGAAAATGTTCGTCAATATCCGAAGCCACTTTTTTAAGTGTTGGATGTCCGTAAGCTGTAATCGGCAGAATCATAGTTTTAACTAACTATTACTTATTTTGCATAACTGATTGCCCTGGTTTCCCTGATAACAGTGATCTTCACCTGACCCGGATAAGTCATTTCACTTTGAATCTTTTTAGACAGATCAACCGAAAGTTGATTCGCTTCCACATCGGAAAGCTTCTCACTGCCAACAATCACGCGCAATTCACGTCCTGCCTGAATAGCATAGGTTTTAATAACACCCGGATATGATAATGCAAGGTCTTCAAGGTCTTTCAATCGTTTGATATAGGACTCAACCACTTCTCTACGTGCACCGGGACGTGCACCGGAGATGGCATCACACACCTGAACAATAGGTGCAATGAGGTTGGTCATTTCAGTTTCGTCGTGGTGAGCGCCAATGGCATTGCAAATTTCCGACTTCTCTTTAAATTTTTCTGCTAATTTCATTCCCAATAAAGCATGCGGTAATTCAGGTTCATTGTCCGGTACCTTTCCAATATCATGGAGCAAACCTGCACGTTTGGCAAGTTTTGGATTTAAGCCCAATTCAGCTGCCATTGTTGCACACAAATTTGCAACTTCACGCGAATGTTGTAAAAGATTTTGACCATAAGAGGAACGATATTTCATGCGTCCGATCATCCGGATCAGTTCATGATGTATCGCATGGATACCTAAGTCAATCGTGGTTCGTTTACCTATTTCAATAATTTCCTGTTCAATTTGTTTTTTTGTTTTTGCAACAATCTCTTCAATTCTTGCAGGATGTATACGACCATCAGAAACAAGTTTATGTAATGATAACCGGGCTACTTCGCGGCGAACAGGATCAAAACCGGAAATAACAATAGCTTCAGGGGTGTCGTCCACGACAATTTCAACGCCAGTGGCTGCTTCCAATGCTCTGATATTACGCCCCTCACGACCGATGATACGCCCTTTCATTTCATCATCCTCAATATTAAAAACTGAAACAGTATTCTCAACTGCTTGTTCAGCCGCTGTGCGTTGGATGGCTTCAATGACGATTTTTTTAGCTTCCATGTTCGCAGTCATTTTGGCTTCATCAACAATATCTCTGATATGCGACATAGCTTCAATCTTGGCTTCCCCTTTCAGATTCTCAATCAGTTGTGCTTTTGCTTCACCTGCTGACAATCCGGAAATAATTTCCAATTGCTGAACATGTTGTTTATGTGCTTTTTCAAGATCAGATTGTCGTTTGTTCACCAATTCAAGCTGTGAGTTTAAATTCTCTTTAATAAGATCCAGTTCATTTTGTTTACGCTGAATTTCTTCCATCTTCTGTGAAAAGCTGGACTCTCGTTGTTTTAAGCGATTTTCTGTTTTTTGAATAGTCTGATTCTTCTCATTGATTACTTTTTCGTGCTCAGCTTTCAATTGAAGAAATTTTTCTTTTGCCTGAAGCATTTTATCTTTTTTAATCACTTCAGCTTTTTCTTCTGCTTCTTTTAATAATTTAACCACTTTATTTTTCAAAAATAATCTCTGAAAAATAATGGTAATAACAATTCCCAGCAATAAAGAAACTCCGGCTGAAATTCCGATTGTTATTAGATCCATATTCATAATTTTACTTTTTTTTAATACGTTAATTAATAGCCCTTTGATTCTTCATAATCAAAGTCCGGAAAAGTAAAAAGTAAATTAATTGCAGAATTAAAAAGACAGGTACAGTTTGTTAATTGGAAGTAATTTCATTTGCCAGTACATCTGACAAAAGTTGATCAAATTCGGTTAATCTCTTCAAAATATTTTCATCAGTACCCACTGAATTATTTTCTAACTTAAGCATCTTTGCCGTGTTCTGCAAGGCAATCATTGACAACAACGTTTGTTTGTCAACACTTCCTGACTGGAGGGTAAATTCACTTAAGTTTTTTTCTATTAATTCCACCGCTTTTCTGATAATTACTTCTTCATTCTTGTCAACCCTCAACTTCAATGGTTTACCGGCTATTGTGACCGATATTGTTACTTCGTTCATTTAAGTTGAAATTGAGTTATTTATAATTTTAAATCTTCTATACACTTGTCTATTTCAAAAATAAGTCCATCAATTGTAGAACCTATTTTTGAATTTACTTTTGCTGCTTCCAGAGATTCTGATTTATGTAATAAATGTTTTTCGTTTTCTGTTTTTAAATTTTTAATAATTAAATTCTGTTCTTCTATTTTTTCTAATAAGTTATTTTTTTCGTTACTTAATTGATCGTTTTGTTGTTTAATTAATTTATACGCAATAATAATATTATGTATTTTTTCTTCTAAAGTCGTTAATAATAAATTTACATCATTCATTTTGCAAATACCAATTTACAAATATACTATTTATTATGGGACTATAAACATATTTTGGTTGAATAAAATTATTCTGTTTAAACTAACCCTTAATTAATTTAACATAACCAATTAATAATCAAAATTTTAAAACCAAATCATTATATTACCTATTCAAAAATTCTGTATTTTATATTTTACAAATCAATATTTAAAGAATTCATTATATTTACCCATAATAATTTTTTAGGAAATCCGATGACTGAGGAATTTTTACATTATATCTGGATGTATAGAATGTTTGATTTTTCAAATCTGAACTTTCAAGGTGATGATCTTAAAATAATTTCACCGGGAGAACTAAATGTAAATGCCGGTCCTGATTTTACCAATGCTAAAATAAAAATTGGTTCAACAACATGGGGTGGAAATATTGAAATACATATCAAATCTTCCGATTGGTTCTTACATGGACATGAGCAATCCAAAAACTTTGACAATATTATTCTTCATGTGGTTTATGAGCAGGATATGGAAATCAAAAGAAAGAATAATGAACTTATCCCATTCATCGAACTAAAAAACAGAATCAATACAAATACATATGGTTATTATCAGTCATTATTAAACAGTGAACTGAGAATACCTTGTCAAAACCAGATCAACGAAATAAATCCTGTTGTACTGACCGGCTGGTATGAATATTTAGTGGTTGAACGTCTTGAAAAAAAAATCACTCCGATCAAAAATTCATTGATTCAAAATAAAAATAATTGGGAACAAACATTTTACCATCATATTTCCCGCAATTTCGGTTTAAAACTAAATGCAGAACCCTTTGAATTATTAGCAAAATCATTACCTCTATCCTATCTGGTCAAACATAAAAATAATCTTTTTCAACTGGAAGCATTGCTGTTCGGTCAAGCCGGGATGTTAGACCAAAACTTTAAGGATGAATACCCTTCCCTTTTAAAAAAAGAATATTTATTTTTAAAACAAAAATTTTCACTTATTCCTATTGACAAACATTTATGGAAATTTCTTCGCTTACGTCCGAATAATTTTCCGACAGTACGAATTGCTCAATTTGCAAAACTCATTCATCAATCAAATGGGTTATTTTCCAAAATCATTGAACATAAAAACATAAAGGATATTGAAACATTATTTGAACTTGGAGTATCAGACTATTGGCTTGATCATTATGTGTTCGATAAACCATCTGAAAAAGTGACAAAAACAATTGGGAAAGAAACTTTTAATCTGTTTTTGATCAATACCATTGTTCCTTTTTTATTTTTATATGGTGCAGAGAAAGATAATCATTCATTAAAAGAAAAAGCATTTGAATTACTTGAAAATACACTACCTGAATACAATTCCATCATTAATAAATGGAAAGAAACAGGAATCCGTATTAACTCCGCATTTGATTCACAGGCGTTAATTGAACTAAAAAATTATTTTTGCACTTACAAAAAATGTTTAACTTGCAGAATCGGAAATGAATTATTAAAACGTATTAACACCTGTTAATATTCCCAGATGAAAAATAAAAACAAAACACCCGGGCTGAAAGAACATATTCAAAATATCCGTATTGCTTTAGGATTGATTCTGCTAATTATTATTATTGGCACTCTTGGTTTTATTGTACTTGAAAATTATAGTTTTATTGATTCATTATTTATGACCGTGATTTCAATTTCTACTGTAGGATTTGAAATCATTAACCCTTTGCATACATCCGGAAAAATATTCACCATGTTTCTGATCATTTCAGGATTGGGTGTCTTTGCGTATTCAATTTCTATCATCACCACTTCAATTGTTGAAGGAGAACTAAAAACTCATTTAAAAGATTACAGAAAAAAACTGGAGATAAAAAAAATGAAAAAACATATTATTGTCTGTGGTTACGGCCGCAACGGACGACAAGCAGTCAGTGAATTGATTGCTAATAAAGAAAATTTTGTGATCATTGATCAGGATAAAGATATATTCAAAATGCCCGGTTCAACCGACCTGACTTTTATTGAGGGTGATTCAACTCAGGAAGAAATATTGATCGATGCCGGAATTAAAACAGCCAAAGCTATTATCACGACACTGCCTCATGATGCTGATAATCTTTACATCACACTTACAGCAAGAACTTTAAATCCAAAAATTCATATCGTCAGCCGCGCATCACAGGAAAGTTCAGAAAAAAAACTGAAAGCAGCCGGTGCAAATAATATTGTCATGCCTGAACGTGTTGGCGGTATCCACATGGCTACTCTTGTAATCAAACCTGATATTGTTGAGTTTATCCAACAACTTACTGTTCAGGTTGAAAACGCTTCACTGACCAATCTGGAAGAGATTATCTGCAGTGATTTGCCGGATGAATTGAAAAACAAAACACTGAACGAACTGGAAATCAGAAAAAAATCAGGTGCCAACATCATCGGTTATCGAACTACTACCGGAGAATTTATTATCAATCCTACTCCCGACACAGTGATGATACCGGGTTCTAAATTATTTGTTCTTGGTAATCCTGACCAAATATTAAGTATGAAAAAAATCATCAGTCCTAAAAACTCCCACAAAAGCTAAGCTCGTCTGATGAGCAGTTTAAAAGATTATTTTTCATTTAATCGATCGGAACGGAGAGGAATACTGGTTCTTACGTTCATTCTTTTGCTCATTATTGCATCGCCTTATTTTTTCTCCTTGTATAAATCATCCACTCCTACTGATTTCAGTGCTTTTGAAAAAGAAATTGCAGCTTTTGAAACAAAAAAAAATCATCATTCCGACTCCTTAAAATTTTCTAAAGGAAATCATATTCAAAGAAACATCATTCTTTTTGAATTTAATCCGAACAATCTGCCAGCAGAACAATGGAAATCGCTTGGACTATCCGACAAACAAATTAATGTGATTAAACATTATGAATCCAAAGGAGGAAGATTTTTCAAAAAAGAAGACCTGAAAAAAATTTATTCAATTACAGATAGTGATTACAAACGACTTGAACCATATATCATTTTTCCTGAAAAAAGTTCAAAAAAAACCAATCCGCTATATTCAAAAAATCTTAATACAAACCCATCCACCAACATTGAACTGAATTCAGCCGATTCGGTGAAACTGGTCAGCATCAAAGCAATTGCGCCCTGGCTTGCAAAAAGTATTTTAAAATATAAAAGTCTTTTAGGCGGATATGCTTCCAAAGAACAATTGCTTGAAGTATATCACCTCGATACTTCTAAATATGACAAGATCAAAAACTATTTTTCAGTTGACAAAAATCTTATAAAAAAAATTAACTTAAACACCGCTACGTTCAAACAGTTGAATAATCATCCGTATATTAAATACGAAATTGCATCATGGATCGTTAACTACAGACAAAAGCACGGAAAATTTAAAACCATGGATGAACTTAAGAATTCGGGTATACTATCAACTGATAAATTTGAAAAATTATTGCCATATATATCAATTGAATAAATTTACGTTAAAATAACATTTATATTTGCACATATTTTAAACTATATCAAAATGAAAACCATGTTCACAAAACCTATCAGAATAAGTATTCTCATCTCTATCAGTGTTGTTTTTTTATTTGCTTTCAAACAATATAAAACAAGTACAACTTCAAAAAACAAATTAAATGAAGTCAAACAACTGCAAGATGATTCCAAAATAAAATGGTATACCATTCAGGAAGCAGCCAAGCTATGTAAAAAGAAACCTAAAAAAATATTTATCGACGTATTTACTGACTGGTGTGGATGGTGTAAAAAATTAGATGCCGTTACATTCACCAATCCGGTTATTGTAAAATATATGAATGAACATTATTATGCCGTTAAATTCAATGCCGAAACAGGCGACACTATTAAATTCAGAGATACTACGTATACCAACAGATACTTCGGTTCACGCAATCCGCACGATCTTGCTGTTAAACTTCTGAACAACCGCATGGGTTATCCTTCAATGGTTCTGTTGGATGAAAAACTGAATAATCTTTATCTGGTTCAATCTTTTCTCTGGCCCAATCAACTGGAAGCATATCTGAAATTCTACGGGGACGATGTGTACAAAACTAAAACCATGGAAGAATATTTTCAAACCTTTCAGGGAGAAATAAAACAGTAATTTCATCAACTATCCAGTTCGACTAATATCTTCTAACTTCTTCAAATCATTGATGATAATTTTTTTCCCTGTTAATGTAATAATTCCTTCTTTGTTTAATCGTGATAATGTGTTGATCACATTTTCATGAGAACATGCTGCAAACTCCGCAATCTCTTTTCTGCTTAACGTAAAATCATATTCGGAATTTCGATAAACATTCTCATGCAGATAAATCAAAATGTCTGCAATCCTGCCATTGACCTGCTTGTGTGCAAGACTGATAAAATTAAAAATGGATGCCTGAAACATTTCAACTGCCTGTTCAAACATCACCATCATATAATTACCATGCTTCAGCAACAGTGTTTTCAATGCACGTGCATCAATCAGGCAAAGCTCTGTATCCTCAACTGCTACCACAGAAAAAACATTCGTGTCTTTAAAGAATAAATTTGCTCCCCCCAATAATTTAGGTCCTTTCACGATCGTCATTATAAAATTTTTATTCATATTATTTTCAAAATTAAATTTAACGATTCCTTTATGCAAAAAAATTAAATACGCCGATTTTGCACTTTGTTTTAAAATGGTTTCTCCTTTTTTAAATTTTAATTGTGTAGATGTTCGCCTGACAAATTCAAACTCTTCTTCTGTCAGAAACCGACAACTGAGCATACGAAACATGCATTGTTTACAGTCATATAGTGAATGTTTTGAATCAGACATACCTGTTATTTTTTAGTCTATAATATGAAATATTTAATATCTATATCTATTTACTTTCATACAAAAGTATACTAAACCGATAGACTAAATAGATATTTTTGAAAAAACTTTTTAACAATAAAAAATAAAACCAAAATGAAAAAACTAATTTTACTTTTAGGAATTGCAATTCTGTTGCAAATTAAATCCAATGCACAATCAACCAATGACATTCTCAATTTATTGACTGAAGGGAAACTCATCAGTAAAGAAAAAGCAGATTCACTGAGAGCTGAAGCTGCCATTAAACAGCAGGAAGCAGATGAAAAAAAGAAAAATTTTCTAGTCAATGCAGCTCGGCAAATTCAGATTTCCGGTTATACGCAGGTAAGATACCAACGTTTTGAAGAATCAGGAAAGATTGACGGATTCGATATTCGCCGTACACGCCTTGATATTAAAGGAAACTTTACGCCTTATTGGTCGTTTCGTGTTCAAACAGAATTTGCTGTTGCACCTAAACTGCTTGATGCGTATGCTGAGTATAAACTCAATGATTGTTTCAACTTAACCATCGGACAAGCAAAAATTCCTTTCTCCTTTGAGAATCTTGCATCATCCAATAAATTAGAATCCATCGATCGTTCGCAGGTGGTAGAAGCATTGACAGCAAGAAGCAAAGATGTGATTGGCAATCAGAACGGCAGAGATATCGGTTTACAGATCGGGGGCAGTTTTATAAAAATCAATGACATATATTTCGTTGATTACAAAGCAGGCATCTTTAATGGAGCAGGTATCAATGTTTCTGATAATAATTTTTCAAAAGATTTTGCCGGACGAATTATTCTTCATCCTATTAAAGGATTAGGTGTAGGTGGTGGATATTACAATGGATTTGGAATCTTTGGAACACCCGCAACACCAAAAAAACGTCACCGATACGGTTTTGAATTAAATTACGAATGTCAACGATTTACATATCACAGCGAATACATTAAAGGGTTTGATGGAGGTATTAAAAAAGATGGCTGGTATGTTCAGGCAGGTTACTTCGTTTTAAAACAAAAACTTCAAACCATCTTAAAATATGATACCTACAATTCAGATTTATCAAAATCAAAAAATCAGACAACCAATTATACGATCGGTTTAAATTATACGATAAATCCGTTTACCCGCCTACAGTTAGCTTACACTCTCCGTGAATTGCAAAACAAATTCAATAAAAATAATTTTGCATCATTACAGTTTCAAATCGGTTTTTAATTATTAATTTTAACCACTCATTCATTATGAAAAAATTCATTAATCTTTTTATTGTTTTAATCATTTTTAAAACATGTATATATACAAACGTATATTCCCAAACCAAACTGGAAGGGCACATTGCCATTTCAGGTGCTTTCGCTTTATATCCCATAGCTGTGAAGTGGGCCGAAGAATTCAAAAAAATTCATCCCGTAGTAAAAATTGATATTTCGGCTGGCGGTGCCGGCAAAGGCATGACGGACGTGCTGAATAACATGGTTGATATAGGAATGGTATCACGGGAAATCTATCCTGAAGAAGTGAAAAAAAATGCATTTACAATTGCTGTAACCAAAGATGCTGTTGTTCCTGTTGTCAGCGCTTTAAATCCGAACATAAAAGAAATATTGAGCAAAGGATTGAAAAAAGAATCCACTGTCAACCTCTGGGTAACAGGTAAATTCAAAACATGGAAACAAGCATTCGGTATTAAAACCAATGTACCTGTTCATGTTTACACACGTTCGGATGCTTGCGGAGCAGCCGAAATATGGGCGAAATATCTTGGTAAAAAACAGGAAGACCTTTTAGGCAGTGGTGTTTTTGGTGATCCGGGACTGGCGCTTGCCGTAAAAAAAGATGCACTCGGCATCGGATTCAATAATATTGGTTATGTTTACGATGGCAAAACAAAAAAACAAATTGCAGGAATAAAAGTGGTTCCCTTGGATTTAAATAAGAACGGAAAGATTGACACTGAAGAGAATTTTTACAATACAATGGATGAATTGATCAATGCGATTTCTTCCGGCAAATATCCTTCTCCTCCTGCACGCGAATTGTTTTTTGTGACTAAAGGGAAACCCAAAAATAAAATTGTGATAGAATTTCTGAAATGGGTGCTAACGGACGGACAGCAATATGTATATGAGTCAGGATACATTAAACTATCAAAAGAAAAAACAGACGCTGAATTAAAACGGATCAATTAAATGATATTTGGCAGAATACTTAAAGACAGACTTGCAAAATATTATATGTTTTGCCTGACTGTCTTTTGTATTTTGTTGCTTTTCTTTATTGGCGCAGGATTATTCTATAAAGCATGGCCTATCATTAAAGAAAAAAACATTTGGCACTTGCTCACAACAAGCAATTGGCGCCCTTTTAAAAACGAATTCGGATTTTTAACATTTATTCTCAGCACCTGTTATATTACTGCTATCGCTATTATTCTGGCTTTACCTTTTGCATTGCTTACCAGTGTTTATCTTTCGGAATATGCAACCAAAAGGATGAAACAGTTTTTTTATCCGGTGGTGGATTTACTTTCCGGCATTCCCCCAGTTATCTATGGTGTTTGGGGGTCAATCACCATAGTTCCGTTTATTTCAGAAAAACTGGCTCCTCATTTTGTTGATTTCTCAACAGGGTACAGTGTACTTGCCGGTGGAATTGTTCTGGCAATCATGATCATTCCGCTGATCATCAGTGTTGTGATTGAAGTATTGAACAGCATTCCGGCAGAGATGCGTGAAGCATCGTATTCGGTTGGCGCTACTAAGAATGAAACCATCTTCAGAGTGTTATTCCGCAAAGCTGCGCCGGGTATTGTAGCTGCTATCGTGCTTGCGGTTTCCAGAGCTTTCGGTGAAACCATTGCTGTACTCATGATCTGCGGCAACATGACAGTTATGCCTCATTCCATCTTTGACTCATGCTATCCCCTGCCTGCATTGATTGCCAATAACTATGGTGAAATGATGTCTATGCCCAATTATGAATCAGCGCTGATGTTTGCAGCTTTGCTTTTGTTTGTCATTATTGTTTTGTTTAATGCAATTTCACGAATCGTTTTAAATCATGTTGAAAAAAGATATCAATGAGACCGATTAAAGAAATATTATTTAAAATATTAACCATTATTTCATCCTTGTTGATTCTTGGCATATTATTATTTATTATCTATATCATTATTCGTAAAGGATTACCTGCATTGAACTGGGATATGGTAACAAAAATTCCTGAAGGCGGATTCTATCTTGGAAAAGCAGGTGGCGTGCTGAATGCCATACTCGGCTCCGTTTATCTCATTCTGGGCGCCGTCATGCTTAGCATGATGATCAGCTTACCTGTAGTCATGTATATCAATTTTTTTTTAAAAAAGAAAAATCGTTTCGGACGCACTGCGCGCCTGACGTTTGATATACTGTTTGGCATACCATCCATTGTTTATGGCGCTTTCGGATTCACACTGATGATCTTCTTTGGCTTAAAAGCATCGCTGCTGGGCGGTATCATTACCATTGCACTTTTAATTACACCAATTATGATCCGCGCCATGGATGAGGTGGCAGGCATGGTACCAAAAGATTTAATTGAAGCGCCCAAAGCGCTTGGAGCAACCAACTTTGAAACGATCAAGGTACTCATCCGTCAATTATTTCCCGGTATAACAACAGCTGTTTTACTAGCCATCGGGCGAGGCATTGGTGATGCAGCAACTGTTCTGTTTACGGCAGGTTATACGGATAGCATACCAACGTCACTTGATCAGCCGGCAGCTTCATTGCCGTTGGCTATTTTCTTTCAATTAGGTAGTCCTGTGGAAGAAGTTCAAAACCGTGCATACGCTTCCGCTCTGATACTAACAGCAATCATACTTATTCTCAGTTTTTCAGCCAGATATTTCAGTAAACGATTCTCAAAAAATTTGTAATGATGACCGATTCAATGAACACGACAAAACGTCCGCACATCATCTGTGAAAACCTGAATGTTTATATACACCAGAATCACATATTAAAAAATATCAACCTGACCATTCCCGAAAAAAGCATTACCTGCATCATTGGTCCTTCAGGGTGTGGGAAGACCACATTGCTCCGTTCGTTCAACAGGATGCACGATGAATCGTCGGAAGTGCGGATCGAAGGAAGATTATTGGTTGACAATGAAAATATTTACGACGAAAACAAACGCGTCATTGATGTGCGGAAAATGATGGGCTTGCTTGCCCAGCGTCCATGCGTATTACCCATGTCTATTTACGAGAATGTAGCTTATGGACCCCGAATTCACGGTGTTAAAGGAAGAAAAAAAATATATGGCATTGTCAAACATTATTTACAAGGTGTTGGATTATGGGAAGAAGTAAAACCAAGATTAAAAACACCTGCAAACCGTTTGTCCATCGGACAACAGCAACGTTTATGTCTTGCGCGCGGCTTGGCAGTTGAGCCGGAAATTATTCTGGGAGATGAAGCTACATCTGCTCTTGACCCGATCTCAAGCAGTAAAATTGAAGACCTGTTCAATCAGCTCAAAGAACAATATACCATTGTATTGGTTACACACACCCTTCGACAGGCGCTTCGCATCGCTGATTACATCGCATTCATGTATTTAGGTGAACTGATTGAATTCGGGACAAAAGAACAAATATTAAACCATCCGGCTCACCAATTGACCAAAGATTACATCAACGGAAGCTTTAGTTAATACTGCTTTCTGTAGTTTATAAATAATAAAATAAATGCTTTACAACATCATTAAAATTACGAATGACGAATGACTAATTACGAATTAAAACTTTGCAATTATTTAAAAACATTAAAATACTATAGAACGCTGATAACGCAGATGAATTGGATTAACACAGATAATTTAAACCATACAAATATTACCGGAAAACATAAACGCAACGTTTTTAAAACCAGAAAATCATATTGAATCATAAAAACAGCGTCATCAGCGTTCTAACTTGGAAAGGTGAATAATACTAATTTTATAATTTTATATCCAATTTGATATAACCTCTATAAATTAAAATAAAACGTTTTGGCAAAAGAAAAATATTATGTTGTTTGGAAAGGTTTAAAACCGGGCATTTACACCCAATGGACTGAATGTGAGAAACAGATCAAAGCATTTGTGGGCGCTGCTTATAAATCATTTCCTGACAAAATGCAGGCAGAGAAAGCTTTTAAGGAAAACCCATACAAACATATCGGGACTCAACAGGCAATCAAAAAAGATGTTAAACATTCACACAAACCTATTATAGAAAGTATTGCTGTTGACGCTGCATGCAGCGGTAATCCCGGAATAATGGAATACAGGGGCGTACACACGGCAACAAAAAAAGAACTATTTCATAAAGGACCTTTTGAAGAAGGTACAAACAACATAGGTGAATTTCTTGCATTGGTGCATGGGCTTGCTTATCTTAAAAAAAACAATTTTAATATCCCGCTTTATACTGATTCCGTTAGCGCTTTGAGTTGGGTACGAAATAAAAAAATAAAAACCACCTTGGAAAAATCCTCCCGAAACAAAGAGCTGTTTGACCTGATGGACAGAGCGCTCAACTGGCTTGAACAAAATAAATATCAAACCCAAATCATAAAATGGGATACAAAAAACTGGGGCGAAATACCGGCTGACTTCGGAAGAAAATAATACCAATTCTTATGTTGGTGCGCGAGTTCTTCCTGCGTACATTTATTTAATATTCACTCGCGACAAGAAGTCGCGCGCGAAACTAGGGTATCATATATTACTTCATCTTTTGTGTAAAATATATAAATTTTGTAATTTAGCTGTATGAAAAAACAAAAGCAAATAGGACTTGACTTTGAGATTGATAAATTAACGAACTCCATTGAAAATACTATCACTGGGGATAGCTTCCAAACAGATATTACATTAGTTACTGCGATTGATTTAAAGAATATTACCAAAAAGAATGGTTGGCTTTTTGATTGGAAGTTTGAATTTAAACAACCTGAAAGAGATATTTATAAATTAACAATAGTAAATAATCAAACAGTCGTTCAAGGCCTCATTAGTCTTGAGGTTAAATCTGATCATGTATTCATTCATTTAGTTGAGAGTGCTCCTTACAACAAATTCAAAACTAAAATATATGCAGGAGTTCCAGGTAACCTTGTTGCTTTTGCCTGCAAGCTATCATTTCAACGTGGACATGATGGAAATGTTGCTTTTGTTTCCAAGTCACAACTTATTGTGCATTATAAAAAAAGTTTAGGTGCTATTCATTTTGGTGGACGTCTGATGATTATTGACACAGAAGCTGCATTAAAACTAATTAATAAATATTTCCCAAAATAAATACAATGAAATCAAAAAGAGTAGAACTTGATGTAGATTTTATCGGAGGACAAAGTCCGCTTACAAAGCAAGAAGAAATTGCAATTAGTGAATTTATACGTTCAAGAAAAGTTCACAAATCTAAAAGGTCTTCTTTTAAATCGAGAATTACTTCAAGAAAAAAAATTATTACTTAACCTATCATTTAATCGTTTACACTACCGCCAATATAGTTAACAACTCATCCGGTAGTTAACCGATGGAGTGCCCAAAAAGGTAGTGTGAAGAATTTTGTGTAAACATTAGGTAACTGTATTATAAAGTTTAGAG
>CAYVNP010000067.1:0-20149 GCA_964452905.1 uncultured Bacteroidales bacterium | reverse complement strand
GCAAAGGCAATGGCTGCACCAACCAGTCCGTAGGTTTTAATAAAAAAATAATTTGAAAAAACAGTAATGACAATTTGTATGACCATAAAATAGGATAATACTTTGTAGTATTTGGAGGTATAGATCACATTGGTGTTCACTCCGGTTGACATACTGATCAGATTAGCCAATGCCACAAAAAATATTACATATCTTCCTTCTGCATAGGCATCCGGAAGAAATCTGAACACATTGTCAATATTTGCCCAGATCGCTGCAAAAAGAAAAATACCAATGATCATCTGGTTGATACAACTCTTATAATAAATATCTTTAATTAAATTCTGATCATTATTCTTCCATGCATCAGTAATAACAGCCATTGAAATTTTAGATATCGCCCGGGTTGGGACAATAATTATATTTCCGATAAAATAGGTAATCGTAAATATTCCGGTAGCGCTCAAATTGATCATTGAATTGACCATGATATTATTTATATTTAAAATCACAATGCTACCGACACCAACCAGAAATCCATAAAAAGCAATACTGGTCATGGACCGTTTCATCTCTCTTGATAAATAGGACAAATCCGGCTTAAGACTGAAATGACCATTGTTATGAATATTATACATGATAAGAAATGCTGGTACAGCTAAGGCAAAAGCATACAGATATACAAATAAATTAAATTCAAATACCTTCAAATAAAAAAAAAGAATAATAACCAGAATGATGATCCGTTGAACAACTTCTTTATACAGTAACCCTTTTACAGCATTAAATAAAACTGTATTATATATATCTAACACGGTGAAGAATAAAGTAAAAAAAGTAACCGGTAATAATAAATTAAAATACTCAACAAACAATGCAGACTTTTTTATATTCAATTCTACAACATATGACTTAATTGCCAGAAATCCGATGCAAGTAAGAACAAACCCAATGACAGACACAACGATGATAATAAAAAGAAACCCATGATGAATGGTTTTCTGATCTCTGAAATAGGGGAATAAACGTGACGTAACATTATTAATACCTAAACTTGCAAATTGTGAAAGGATCATAGAATAAGAAACGATCAAAGCGAGCAGACCAATTTTATCGGGCGAAAATATATGTGGAAAAACCAATGCTGAAGTAACAAATCCAAGAATACCACCAATATAGGAGTAAATCGTACCCTGAATAGATTGTTTGATAATAATGCCCATAAAACGTGTGTTCCATTAGAAAAAAATCTGTAGCTGTTCACTACAGATTTTTAAAACAAATTTTCCTTAATTATTTTTCAATCTACATTGTCGTGCAGATACGGATTATTTGATCGTAAATCAATATTCTTTTTTTCACCTTCTGTTGAATCCTCTGTTAATGTATAGCGTGACACATGTGATTCATCTGATGGAATGATATCATTCAATTTAACATCTCTACGCTTAAAAGCAGGTTCGGCTTCCAGTTCAGTATAACAACCGGGACGTCTTAACTTCATGCTTAATTCTTTTAATCGCAGTATACGTTCATTCACTTTTTCTTTTTGCATGAAATCTGTCTTAGAAGTATCAATCGTTTCAGGTTGTTTTACTTCTGACCGTTTTATTAAAACCATTTCGTCATCTTCTGTTTTGGGTTCTTTTACTTCAACTTCAATCTGTCTGGTTTCTATTTTAACCATTGGTTGCTCTTCGATCACAGATGCTACTGGCATCTCAAAAACCCATGTTGTAGCTTTTTCTTCTGCTGTTTCGAAAGTTATTTCTTCAGAAATTTCTTCGGAAACTGCTTCAACTTCTGATTGTACTTCAAGTACATCATTATTGATTACAGTTTGTTGTTCACTAACAATTTCTTGTTCGGGTTCTGCTATAACAACAGGTTTTTCAATTGTTTGAGTCACTTTAAGATCATCATCCAATACAGTAACTTTTTTGGTAATTCGTTTACTGTTATCTTCCAGTACATCAATCCCAATATTTGGTTTTGATTCAAAACCGGTTGCTATCAAGGTAATCGCAATATTTTCCTCCAGTGCAGCATCAATACCTGTACCCCAAATAATTTGTGCAGAAGAACCTGCTTCATTTTGAATATACTCCGTAATCTCTGTAATTTCATCCATAGTAATTTCTTTTTTACCTGAACGAATATACAAGAGAATATCTTTAGCACCTTTAATATTATTATCATTCAGCAATGGGGATTCAAGTGCCATGACTACGGATTTAACAGCTCTGTCATCACCATCAGCGATACCTGTACCCATTAAAGCGACACCACTATCTTTCATGACTGTTTGCACATCGTGTAAATCCACATTGATACCACCAACCATGGTAATGATCTCAGCTATCCCTTTAGCCGCCGTATTTAAAACATTATCTGCTTTAGCTAACGCTTGGCTTAATGTAAGATTACCATATAATAATCTTAATTTATCATTGCAAATAATTAAAATGGTGTCAACACTTTTTTTCAATTCTTTGATTCCGTCAACAGCTTGTTGCATACGTTTCTTTCCTTCAAATGAAAAAGGAATAGTAACAATACCAACTGTTAACAACCCCATATCCTTGGCTTTAGCAGCAATCACAGGTGCTGCACCGGTTCCGGTACCACCTCCCATACCGGCAGTAATAAAAACCATTTTTGTGTTGTTTTCCAGAACAAACTGAATCTTATCAATATCTTCAATCGCAGCATTTCTGCCTATCTCCGGTATAGAGCCGGCACCCAACCCTTGAGTAAGATTAGCACCCAGTTGAATTTTATTTTCTACAGGACTTGCTTCAAGTGCCTGCAAATCGGTGTTGCAAACAATAAAATCCACGCCGGGAATTCCTTGTTTATACATATAATTAACAGCATTGCTTCCTCCACCGCCTACACCGATGACTTTAATTAATGATGAATAATCAAGTGAGTGTTCAAATGTTATTTCCATATTTTTAGGGTGTTTATTTTCCGAATAAATTTAATTCATAAATATTTGTAATTCCTTTGGATGATAAGTTTTTATTAACAACATATTTGTTAATTATTATTATCTATTTTTTCGTCTTCAAACCATTTCTTAACTCTCCAGAGAATACCATTTTTCTCTTCGTTCTGTTCAGAAATTTCTTCCTGAATAGGGGTTGGAGGTGTTTGAATCTCTGTTTGTATTTCAGTTTCCAGTTCAGGTTCTGTTTGAACATTGTTATGTGATGGTATTCGAATCTTTTGAAAACCTTTAACAACTAAACCGATTCCGGTAGAATACATTGGACTGGTAATATCTTCCAGCGAACTGTTAGCAAGATGTTCACCGGGGTATCCGATGCGTGTATCTTTACCTGTAACGAATTCCGCCAGTTGAGAAATATGTTTCATTTGCGCTCCACCACCGGTCAGTACAATACCTGCAACCAGTTTCTTTTCTAAACCGGAATTTTTTATTTCATAGTAAATATGTTCGATGATCTCTTCTACCCTTGCCTGAATGATACTTGCAAGATTTTTTAAAGAAATTTCTTTAGCTGATCTGCCACGCAATCCGGGTATTGAAACGATTTCATCATCACTGCTTTCGCTCGCCAACGCAGAACCGAATTTAATTTTTAATGCTTCTGCTTGCCTTTCAATGATTGAACAACCTTCTTTGATATCCTGTGTAATCACATTACCGCCAAATGGAATGACAGCAGTATGACGAATAATACCATCATGGAAAATAGCAATATCGGTTGTTCCTCCACCAATATCAACCAATGCAACGCCGGCTTCTTTTTCTTCATCACTCAACACGGATTCTGCTGAAGCCAATGGTTCAAGAAAGAGTTCTGATAATTTTAAACCGGCTTTGGTAACACATCGGTTGATATTGTTTATTGCGGTCATCTGACCTGTAATGATATGAAAATTTGATTCCAGACAAACTCCGGACATGCCCACTGGCTGACGGATACCGGGTTCTTTATCGATAATATAATCTTGCGGTATCACTTCTATGATCTGCTCTCCGGGTTGCATGACCAATTTAAACATATTTTGTCTTAACAAATCTATCTCATCTATCGTGATTTCATCTTCAACATTAAAACGCATCATACTTCCACGATGTTGCAAACTCTTTATATGTTGACCCGCAATACCAACAATGACTTCACGGATATGTACATTGGCAATCTGACTTGCTTCATCAATCACTTTTTTAATTGATTCAACCGTTTGATCGATGTTGGCAACGACTCCGCGCTTCACTCCTAAAGAAGGCGTTTTACACAAAGCCATGATTTCAATTTTGCCGAATTCATTTTTACGGCCAACTATTGCGGCAATCTTTGTGGTGCCAATATCCAAACCGACGATGATCTCAGATTTCTTCATTTTTTTGTTTTTTTATTTTTTTAAACAGACTAATTGATTCTTATATTTCAGGTTTATGATCTTATATTTATTCAGACCAAAATTGCTGAGTTCTGACTTATAAAACAAGGATAGTTTTTCAAATTTTTCAACCAAATTTTCAATAGTTCCTAACAAAATAATATGAGTCCCCAATTGAGGAATCAATTCAATTTCACCATGTTCATTGATATTGATCTGACTGATCTGTGCCTTCCAGAAAGCAGATGTATCAATGGTTTTAGCTAATATAAACAAAGAGTCTATATTTGTTTTACTGAAAAATTCCTTTTGTTTTACTGTGTCTTTCTCATCCAATATGGATTGTGGCAAGGTGTCTAAATTAATTTTCCCGGTAACTACAATAACTCTTGCTGAATGATTTGAACTCAACGGCATACCGTTTCCGTTTTCATCAATATAAAAACTTTGTCCTTTTCCTGTAATCACCCTCATCAATGGTTTACGTTGCTTTATATTGATTTTTATTTCACCGTTCAGAGTGGAATAAATGGAAACATTTTTAATAAATGAATTTTCAGAAATTTTATTTTTTATTTTTTCAAGATGAATCGATGAGAGCGGCTGGGATTTCAGAGAATCTCCTGTTTGTAAAATCAATGATTTAACATCGCTGATATTTACAAAACAACTATCCGGTGAATGATCAAATAGGATGTCAACCTCACTGCATTTTACTTCGTCATGCTGTTTATTCACAAAGTATATCAAATAACCTGTACCTGTGAGTATTCCCAACCAGAATAACAGAATAAGAATATTTATTATTTTCGTTTTAACTGACATATCTTTTTAATAAATATTTTCGAATCGGTTCAACCATTTGATCAATATCACCTGCCCCGATCGTAAGCAGTATCTCGATTTCATGCTGATCTAACTTTTCAATCAGTTCATTTTTGGCATATAAAAATTTGTGTTTGTTTTGCATCTTATCCATCAATAATTGTGAAGTTACGCCTTCAATGGGTAATTCACGTGCAGGATAAATTTCAAGCAAAATACATTCATCCAATAAATCAAGACTCTTAGCAAAATCATCAGCAAGGTCACGTGTACGCGAGAAGAGATGTGGCTGAAATATTCCTGTTATTTTTTTCCCTTCATACAACTCCTTCACAGATGAGATCACAGCTTTCAATTCTTCGGGATGATGGGCATAATCGTCAATAAATACAATCTTTTTCTCTTTGATCTTATAATCAAAACGTCTGTCAACACCTTTATATGAAGCCAATGCCTGAACAATGGATTCTTCTTCAATATTCAACAATGATGCAACTGCAAATGCGGCAACAGCATTTTCTATATTGTGTCTGCCGGGTATTCCGAGTGTTACATCTTTTAAAATTCCTGAACTTTTTATCAGATCAAATTTATATTGATGATCTTCAATCCGGATATTGGAAGCATGATAATCACCGGTATTCAGGGCATAATTAATTTTTTTATTGTAAAATTTAACCGGCAATGGAATTGTGTTTTTTACAATTAATTTTCCATTAGGTTTCATTTGTTCGGCAAACTGATAGAATGAATCCTGTAAATTTTTTTTCGTTTTATAAATATCGAGATGATCTTCATCAATAGCGGTAATCACGGCAATATCAGGATGCAATGTAAGAAATGAACGATCGTATTCATCCGCTTCAACCACGATGTATTCCGGATCTTTACTCAGAATAATATTTGATTTTATATTTTTGCTGATACCCCCGATAAATGCAGAAATCTTTTTGCCATTCTGATGTAAAACATGTGAAATCATTGATGTGATGCTGGTTTTACCATGCGTGCCTGCAACTGCAATGGTAAAATGTTCGCTAGTAATCATTCCCAATACCTCCGAACGTTTTTTCAAAATGAATTCTTTTTCCTTGAAAAAAATCAGTTCCTTATGATGGACTGGTATGGCAGGTGTATAAATAACTAAATCGATATCTGAAGGTATTTGTTGAACATCTTCTTTAAAATGAACTTGTATTCCCTCCTGAATCAGTTGTTCGGTTAATGGTGTAGGTGTCTTATCATAACCGTAAACCTTTTTTCCATTCATGTTAAAATATCTTGCCAATGCACTCATGCCAATACCACCAATGCCAAGAAAATAAATTGTATTTATGTTGGATAAATTTTTCAAAACTTTCTTTTTATTTTTTTTCAGATAATCTGATAATTTCCTTTGCTATTCGTTCTGCTGAATCCATGAATGCCATTCTTTTTATATTCTGCGATAACATATTTCTTTTCTTTTCATCTGTCATCAATGACAGGACAACCTGATCCAGTTGTTCATTCGCTTCATCATCTGTCAACATCAGTGCAGCATTATTTTGAACCAATGCTTGTGCATTTTTGGTTTGATGATCTTCAGCCACATTTGGAGAAGGAATTATGATTGCCGGTTTACCTGCCACACATACTTCGGAGATTGAAATAGCGCCTGCTCTGGAAACAACAACATCAGCCACAGCGTATGCATAATCCATCCTGTCAATAAAATCAAAAACCCGGACTCCTTTCGAAGATAAAGCGGACATTTCATCTTTGTATTGATCAAAATAAATTTTCCCAATCTGCCAGATCACTTGAATATCCTGTTCAATAAATGATTTTATCTTTTTCTGCATTGTCGCATTGATCGCTCTCGCACCAAGACTTCCGCCTAATACGACTAAAACTTTTTTTTCTGCAGCAAGTTGAAAATACTTCAATGCATCGGATCTTTTTTCTTCCAGTTGCGAAATATCCTGCCGAACAGGATTCCCTGTAAGAACAATTTTTTCTTTTGGGAAAAATCGTTCCATCCCTTCATAGGCAACACAAATGCTGTTTACATTTTTTGCCAATAATTTGTTGGTAATTCCCGGAAATGAATTTTGCTCTTGAATGAGTGAAGGAATATGACTTAACTGTGCGGCTCTCAATGCCGGTCCGCTTGCATATCCTCCAACACCTACGATCACATCCGGTTGAAACTTACGGATGATAGTCAATGCCTTGATCATGCTTGCAAAAATCTTGAATGGGATCATCAGATTTTTTATCGTCAGTTTACGCTGAAAACCGCTGATCCAGAGTCCTTCAATAGAATAACCAGCAGCAGGTACTTTTTGCATTTCCATTTTTCCTTTTGCACCGATAAACAATATTGATATTTGATTATCAATTTTTTTCAATGCATTTGCAATAGCAATTGCAGGATAGATATGTCCGCCCGTTCCGCCACCGCTGATGATCACTTTAATATTTTTTTTATTCTGTTGCATAATCCGGTTCAGTGACCGTTTCAATTTTTTTATTTTCTTCTTCTGCTTCTCTGCTGACACTTAAAATGATTCCGATTGAAATACTAGTAAACAAAATGGATGTCCCGCCCATGCTGACTAATGGTAATGGCTGACCTGTAACCGGCAGCAAATTAACAGCTACAGCCATATTGATCAATGCCTGAAAAACAAGACTAAGACAACAACCAATCGCAAGCAACATACCAAAAGTACTTGTGGTCTTTGTCGCCACATGAACCCCTCTGAATAATAAAATCAAATATAACAATACAATGACTGATCCTCCGGCAAGACCATATTCTTCAATGATAAATGCAAAAATAAAATCAGAATATGGATGAGGAAGATAAAAACGTTGAGTACTTCTACCCGGCTTTTTGCCAAGGATTCCTCCTGTTGCAATCGCTATCTTGGCTTGTACCACCTGATAATTTCCTTCGCCACCTTCGTCTTGAGTATTTTTGGTAAAATGTTCAATTCGATGTTTCCACGTTCCAACTCTACCTTTCGAATCTGAATTAATTGCAATGACTATATATATAGCACAACAGACTATTCCAATTAAAATTAAAGACAAAATATATTTTAAATTTATTCTTCCGATAAACATCAGCACCAGACACGTTGAAAAAAGAATTGCAGCAGTAGAAAAGTTAGCAGGAAAGATCAATCCACAGACGATCAAGATTGGAAATAAAACCGGAATAAATGCTTCTTTTAAATCATTGATTTTTTCCTGTTTCAAAGTTAACATTCTTGCAACATACATGATCAGCGCCAGTTTAGCAAGGTCTGAACTCTGAAAAGTAATGGAAGTACCCGGCAAATAGAGCCAACGACTGGCATCATTGATCGTACCCATAAATAAAGTAAGTACCAACAATGGAATAGAAATAAAAAGCAATATCTGTGAAATACGTGAATAATAAGTGAAACGTATCAAATGAGTAATAAACATTAATGCAAAACCAAATAAAAGGAACATGGATTGTTTGATTAAAAAGTATTCCGTATTTCCTCCTTTGCGAAGTGCAAGTGCTCCGGATGAACTGTAAACAGATAAAATTGAAACCAAAAGCAATATGATCACAACGATCCAAATCACTCTGTCTCCTTTAAAATTAATGAATACTTTATTCATTTTACTTTGATTTCAAGTGTAAAGTCCTGCCAACACCCTGTAACAGGACAAAATAAATTTATAACTCTCTGACTAATTTTTTAAATTGTCGTCCTCTGTCTTCATAGTTCTCAAACAGGTCAAAACTGGCACAAGCCGGTGACAACAATACCACATCACCCGGATTACCTATCAGATAAGACTGCCAAACTGCTTCGGACATGGAGCCAGCATTAATAATCGTTTCAACATGATCTGCAAACATTTTGTGAAGTTTACTGTTATCTTTACCCAGACAGACAATGGCTTTCACTTTTTTCCTAACCAGTTCTAATAAAAAATTGTAATCATTCCCTTTATCCTGACCTCCGGCAATCCAGATTACGGGCTTCGACATGCTGTCAAGAGCATACCAGGTTGAATTTACATTTGTTGCCTTTGAATCATTAATAAATTCAATGCAATGTACACTGATCACATATTCAAGACGATGTTCTATATTCTGAAAATCGGCAAGACTTTTCTGAACATCCTCTTTGCGGATATCCAATATTCTGCCTGCGATTCCGGCTGCCATCGAATCAAACAAGTTGTGTTTTCCTTGTAATGCTAATGTTTGTAATGTCATAGTCAGTTTATTTGAGTTTATATTAATTTGGATGTTTTCATTTTCAATAAATGCTCCGTCTCCATTGATTTTCTTAACGATTGAAAAAGGATATTTTTTTGCAGGGATGATTCGTTTCTTCATTTCACTTTCAATTACCTGATCATCCGCACAAAAAATAAAATGATCCTCTGCATTCTGGTTTCTGATAATTCTGAATTTTGAATCAACATATTTTTGGAAATCATAATCATACCTGTCGAGATGATCCGGTGTGATGTTCAGCAGAACTGCAATGTCTGCTTTAAATCTGTACATATCATCCAGTTGAAAGCTGCTGATCTCCAACACATAATAATCATGTTGTTCATTGGCCACCATCGCTGCAAAACTGTTTCCAATATTGCCGGCAAGTCCTGCATTCATTCCTGCATTTTTCATGATGTGCCAGATCAATGATGAGGTAGTGGTTTTCCCATTGCTTCCTGTTACACAAATTTTTTTCGCAGTTGTAAATTCACCTGCAAATTCAATCTCAGAAACAAGATCAATCCCCTTTTCCCTTACCCTGGAAATCAACCCCTTTTCAGGCACACCAGGACTTTTGATCACTCTGTCGGCTTTCAGAATCAATGCATCCGAATGTTTCCCTTCTTCAAACTTTATATCAAACTGAGAAAGAACGTTTTTATATTTATCTTTTATAATTCCATTATCCGAAACAAAAACATCAAATCCCTTTTGTTTTGCCAGCATGGCAGCACCCACACCGCTTTCTCCTGCACCAATAATCACTATTTCGGGATTCATATTCCATTCGTTTTATTATCTCAATTTCAATGTTATGATTGTAAATACAGCTAACATGATGGCTATAATAAAAAACCGGATCACTATTTTTGCTTCATGATACCCTTTCTTTTGATAGTGATGATGCAGCGGAGACATTAAAAAAATTCTTCTCCCTTCACCATATTTCTTTTTGGTATATTTGAAATAGCTCACCTGCATCATCACTGAAAGATTTTCAACCAGAAATATTCCGCAGAGTATTGGGATTAAAAGTTCTTTGCGGATCAGAATTGCAAAAACGGCAATGATCCCACCAATGGATAAACTTCCCGTATCACCCATGAATACCTGAGCAGGAAAAGAATTATACCAAAGAAATCCTATACATGCTCCTACAAATGCACTGATATAAATTGCCAGTTCACCGGTATTCGGCAAATACATTATATTCAAATAATTTGCAAATATGAAGTTACCCGACACCCAAGCCAAAATGCCCAATGTACCACCGATCACCGCCGAAGTGCTTGTTGCAAGCCCATCCAGTCCATCCGTCATGTTGGCACCATTTGAAACAGCAGTAATAATAAAAATTACAATTGGAATGAAAATCAAAAATGCCCACTTTTCATAGCCGGGACCTACCCACTTCAATAATACAGCATAATCAAATTCATTATTTTTAAAGAACGGTATCGTTGTTTTCGTTGATTTTACAGGTATAATCTTAAAATAATCACCGGCTTCTTTTCTGCAATTCCTGTTTTCCTGAATTGTTTTAATCGTGTTGGGATCATTCATATCAATTTTTTCTCTCAATACGATATCCTTTGAAAAATAAATCGTACAACTCACAATAAGCCCCAACCCAACTTGTCCAAGAATCTTGAATTTACCAGCTAGCCCATCTTTATGTTTTTTAAACACTTTTATATAATCATCCAGAAAGCCGATAAGACCCAACCAAACAGTCGTAATAAGCATTACAATAATGTATATATTATTTAATTTGGCAAACAACAACGTAGGAATAAGTATAGCTCCCAAGATGATTACCCCTCCCATCGTTGGTGTACCTTGTTTTTGTTTTTGTCCTTCCAGTCCAAGTTCCCTGATAGTTTCCCCTACTTGCTTTTTAGTAAGAATATGTATGATCCGTTTTCCAAATATCATTGAAATGATGAGCGAAGTAATCACTGCCATTGCAGCTCTGAAGGAAATGTATTGAAATACACCTGCTCCGGGAAAATGAAAAAACTTTTCTAAATAATCAAATAAATAATACAACATATTAAATCAGTTTACAATTCATCTTTTTGAATAAATATTTCCTTCACAATTTTTTTATCATCAAAAGGATATTTAACTCCTTTGATCTCCTGATATTTTTCATGACCTTTACCGGCAATCAAAATGATATCTCCCGGTTCAGCCAATGCACATGCGGTTTTGATGGCTTCTTCCCTGTTCACGATGGATAAAGTTTTTTTCTTACCAATTGCATCAATTCCTTTTTTCATTTCATTGATAATCTCTTCCGGATCTTCTGACCGCGGATTATCAGAAGTGAGAATCACTTGATTGCTGTTCATACATGCGATGTTTGCCATGACCGGTCTTTTGGTCCTGTCACGATCACCGCCACAACCCACTACACTGATCAGTTTTTCATTTCCGGTGCGAATAGATAAAATGGTGTCCAGCACATTCTTCAATGCATCCGGTGTATGAGCATAATCAACTATAGCAGTAATGTTATCCGTTGATCTGATAAAATCAAATCTGCCTTCTACCGGCTCAAGGTTGCTTAAACCTGCCAGTACATCCGATTTATCTTCGCCGAGCAGGACGGCTGAAGCATAAACTGCCAACAGATTATACGCATTGAACTCACCTATCAATTTAAACCAAACATCACACCCATTGATATCAAGGTGTAACCCGCCAAAAGTGTTTTCAATAATATTTGCTTTAAAGTCTGCAACTGTTTTTAATGCATAGGTATTTTTTACTGCTTTGGTATTTTGAATCATTACCTGCCCGTTCTTATCATCAATATTGACAAGAGCAAATGCAGAAGAAGATAACTTATCAAAAAAAGATTTTTTTGCTTTTATGTATTCATCAAAGGTTTTGTGATAATCAAGGTGATCATGGGTGATATTGGTAAATATTCCCCCAGCAAATTCAAGTCCTGCAATTCTGTTTTGTTGTGCTGCATGCGAGCTGACTTCCATAAAACAATAAGTGCATTTTTCCTGTACCATTTTATCCAGCAACTGATTAATCTGAATAGCATCCGGGGTTGTATGGGTTGCCGACATGTCATTTTCTCCAATTTTATTTTTTATTGTGGAAAGCAAACCACAAGATTTTCCGAATTGAGTAAAAAGATTATGAAGCGTAGTAGCAATTGTCGTTTTGCCATTTGTTCCTGTAACGCCCACCAAACGGAGCTTATGAGAAGGAGTATCATAAAAATTAGATGCAATAAATCCCAAAGCCAAACTACTATCTTTCACTTTTATATACGTAACATGCGAACTGATCTCTTCGGGAAAATGTTCACAGACAATGGCTGTAGCGCCTTTTTCAATGGATTGTACAATGTACTGATGCCCGTCAACGCTGCTGCCTTTTATAGCAATAAATAAACATTGTGGAGAAACTTTACGGGAATCAAAACATATATCACTTATTGTAATATCTGTAAAACCGATCTTTTCAGTAATGCCCGCTTTAAATAAAATATCCTGTAATTTTTTCATTTCTAAACAATTTATATCGCTAACTCTAAAAAAATGGTTGAATTTTTTGTAGCTTTTGTTCCGCTTTCTATCGACTGTTTGACAACTATACCTTTCCCTTTTATTTTTACATTCAGTCCAGCGCTTTCAAGCAGATAAACTGCGTCTTTCAATCTCATACCCATCACATCTGGAACAACACCGTTTGACGTATTCAATTTATTAACCAAGTTGGCACTGCATTTTTTATTCGCAGAATTCACTGAATATGCAAGGGATACCCAGTTGTCTTCAACAGGTATATTCGTTGTTGTAACCCCTAACACGTTTGAAATGATTGAAAGATCAGAACGATTCCCACTTGTAATAAAATTTCTGGTAACTGTATCAGTATTTATGATTTCATGATGCAGATCTATTTTTGCAGCATATATCTTATCGGCAACTTCTTTAAATACGGGAGCTGCTACTTCACCCCCGTAATATTTTCCACTGGTAGGATTATGAACTACAACAATCATCGAATATTCAGGACGGTCAGCAGGGAAATAACCGACGAACGAAGCTCTGTAATTACTCTTATTGTAACCGCTATTCTGTTGTGCTATCTGAGCTGTACCTGTTTTTCCTGCTACCTTATAAAATGGATTCTTCAATCGTTTACCTGTCCCATTCTGTACAACATTTTCAAGTAAAAATTTTGCTTTAGCAATAGTCTGTTTGGAACATATAGATGAATTTAATATTTCGGGTTCAAACTTTTCGATTACTTTTCCGGCTGACCTGATCTCCTTGACAAACAAGGGTCTTACTTTCACTCCGTCATTCGCCACTGCATTATAGATCGATAATATCTGCATGGGTGTAAGTGCTACTTCATAACCGATAGACATCCATGGTAATGTGGTATTTGACCATGATCTGAAATTCGGATTTTTTACAATTGGGGTGGCTTCTCCAATGATCTTCAATCCCAGTGGTTCATTCAGACCCATATCATACAAGCGATCCGTATATTTTTTACATTCATTCTTATTGGCTCTATTATAGATTTCTGTTACAATCTTAGAAACACCAACATTCGAAGAAATCTCAAATGCCTTTATCATATTGATTTTCCCTAATCCAAGATTATGAGAGTCTTCCATTTTACGATTGCTATAAGTGGTCGAAGCGCCTGTAATATTCACGATCATACTGGTATCAGCACCATCCTCCATAGCTGCAAGCAATGACATCAGTTTAAAGGTAGAACCCGGCTCAACCCTTTCACCGGTGGCATAATTATATCTTTCTTCATATTGGTGTTCACCGGTTTTCAGCAGATTTGCTATGGCTTTGATATACCCTGTTTTAACTTCCATCAATATCACACAACCATGTTCAGCTTTATTCGTATCCAGACAAGTACGAAGGGCTTTTTCAGCCACATCTTGAATTTTAACATCAATCGTGGTAATGACATCATATCCGTTCTTCACCTCCAATTCATTCGCTTTACCAATGGGTTTCCATTCTTTATCATTTGTTTGTTGTTCCATCTGTATCGCTTTTGTTCCATTCAAATCATCACAATAATATCCTTCCAAACCAACCCTAAAACCATTTCTGAAATAACCGATCGTGCGTGACGCAATATCGCCGTAAAGAAGTTTTCTAACCACCTGTTCTTTAGCTATCAGACCACCTCTGTTGCCATCTTTCAAAATCGGGAAAGTGCGAAGGATTTTCAATGTATCATAAGATACTCTTCGTGCAATTAAAAAAAATCTGTTGTTATTTTTTCTCGCTTCTTTCAATGATTTCGAATAGTTTCTGGATGTGCGGTTTGGAAATAAAAGGGAAAGTTTTTTGGATAATGAATCTACTTTTGAATAGAAATAGTCATCCGTAAATTCGGGTGATCCAACATCCATTCGTATTTCAAAATAAGGGATAGAGGTAACGAGCATGCTGACACCGTCATCTGCATATATATTTCCTTTTTGGATTTCGGTAACTACAAACCGGATCGGTATTGGTTTTGCTTTGCTGGCAAGTTCAGCGCCCTGAACAAATTGTATATAAACAATCTTGCCAATGATGACAAACGCAAATAACACTATTGAAAAATACAACAGGTAGATTCTCCATAATATGTCATTTTTGGCATTCTTCACTTTTGTGTATCTATCATTATTTATAAATTTTGAATGGAGGAGTTGTTGACTCTTTCAATCCTTTACTTTTTATTTCCATTCGTCCGGCTATAGCTGACTGACTTATCATCTGCATCAAGCTAGATGAAGAAGTTATAAATTCATATCTTAATTCCTTCAACTCCTTTTTTTCTTTTGCTATTTTCATAATTGTTTTCACGGCATAATAATTATTTGCGATATATACCATGGACAGACCGCCTAGAAAAAAGACAAATGGGAGATAAACCAACACAAAATCATATGAAAATAAATTACCTTTAAGAATACCGAAAAGTGTATTTCCCACCTGCGCCTTTTTTTTCTTAACTTCCTTTTTAGTATTATCGTTTTTTATTTCTTCCATATCAATATCTGTGGATATTAAATTACTTTTCTGGCAATCCGAAGTTTAGCACTTCGTGCACGGTTGTTTGTTGCAATCTCATCTTCTGCAGGGATAATAACTTTTCGGTGAATCTGCTGCAATGGTGCAATCACATTCCCAAAAAAATCTTTTTCAATACGTCCTTCAAAATTGCCTGTCTTGATATAATTCTTCACCAATCGGTCTTCAAGAGAATGATAGGAAATGATAACAAGAGTTCCTTCATTTACCAAGACTTCACCGGCTTGTATAAGAAATTCCTTTAAAGCATCGAGCTCTTCATTGATTTCAATCCGTAATGCCTGAAAAACTTTAGCGAGGTATTTGTTTTCTTTTCCTTTGGGAACGCAGGACTCGATAGTTTTTCTAAATTCCGAGATGGTATTGATATTTGACTTTTTTCTTTGTTCCACTATCACCTGCGCTAATTTGTAACTGTTTTCAATTTCACCATATTGACGAAATAAATCCGTTAACTCTTTTAATTCATATGTATTTAAAATATCTACGGCTTTTATCTGTTTTCGTTGATCCATCCTCATGTCCGGTACAGCATCAAAACGTGTCGAGAATCCTCTTTCTTGTTGATCAAACTGATGGGAGGAAACACCCAGATCAGCGATAATGCCGTTGACAGATTTGATCTGATAATATTTTAAAAACCGTTTCAGATATCTGAAATTATTATGTAAAAGAACTAAGCGTTTATCGTCAATCTTATTTTTTATTGCTTCTTCATCCTGATCAAATGCAATCAATCTCCCTGTTTTTAACTGTTTCAAAATTTCTTTTGCATGTCCTCCACCCCCATATGTTGCATCCACATAAATTCCATCCGGTTTAATATCCAATCCATGAATGCTTTCTTCCAGCAAAACACTTTGATGAAAATCACTCATTTTCCTCCTGATTCTTATTATTACCCATCACTTCTTCTGCTAATTGTCCAAAATCAAGTGATTTATCTTCATTCAGTTTTTCATATTCTTTTTTATCCCATATTTCAATTTTATTCAGTACAGAAATCATAATGATTTCTTTTTTGATTCCGGCATAGTTGAGTAGGTCTTTGGTAATTAATATTTTTCCACTTCCATCAAGTTCAATCAGTTTTACACCTGCCATAAAAATTCTGATGAAATCATTATTCTTTTTTACAAACCTGTTTAGTTTATTTACAAAATCTGTTTCCTTGTTCCATTCATCCATAGGATAAAGTTCAAGACATTTTCGAAAGACACTCTTTTTCAAAATAAAACCTTCATTCACAACAGCCATCAATTGCTTTTTCAATGGTCCGGGAAAATGAAGTCGTCCTTTGGCATCTATCTTACATTCGTGTTCACCGATGAATTTTGACATATTTTTAAATTTCTGACCAAATATACGTTCAAATTTTACACTTTATGACACATACTTACACATTTTTACACTTTGTTGAAAACTTTGAATAATTAACAATTGTTAATTTCTTGATAATACACTAAAATTCAATAATTTAAAAACAGTTTTCTGATGATTAATAATCTGGTCTTTGTTAATTTATTTCAGAAAAAACTATTGACTTTTATAAAAATCCACTAATAATGAATGATTTAACACAGATGATTGAAATTAACATTCTATTAACAATTAATCAGAACATCTATCAATAAGGGACTTTAAAGAATGTGAAAAAAATAAATATTTTAAATTGTGAATCTTAATGACAAAATCAAATAAAATTTCTAATTTTGCATCTTTTCTGAATGTATGGAAATGCCTGAAAATATTGTCATTAGTGAAAATTTTATTGATATTGAAAAAGTCATTGCATCCAAAAATCCGACTCTTTTAAAATATCTGCCTTCATTTATTTTAACCTATTTAAAAAAAATATTGCATGAAAAATCAATTAATGCAATTTTGTTTCGCAATAGAGATAAGATGGGTATTGACTTTGCCACGACTATATTGAATGAATTTCAAGCAAAAAGAAATGTAATTAATCCGCACCTTATACCTCGCACCGGGCGCTACATCATTGTTTCCAATCATCCATTGGGCGGAATTGACGGTATGGCGCTGATCAGCGAAGTTGGTAAAATCAGAAAAGACATTGTTTTTCCTGTAAATGACCTGCTTTTATTTTTACCTAATTTAAAACCAATTTTTATCCCTGTAAATAAAGTAGGCAGCAACACTGCACAGAATGTAAAAATTTTTCACGATACATTCTCTTCCGAAAAATTAATCCTATACTTCCCGGCAGGTTTATGTTCCCGAAAGATTTCAGGAAAAATAATAGATCTGGAATGGAAAAAAACATTTGTTGCAAAAGCTAAAGAGTTTCAACGGGATGTAATCCCTGTTTTTATTGAAGGTCGTAATACAAATTTCTTTTACAATCTTTCAAACATTCGAAAAAAACTAGGCATTAAAGCAAACATTGAAATGCTTTACCTCGTGGATGAAATGTTCAAACAAAAAGGGAAAAGCATAAATATAATTTTTGGAGAACCCATACCATATACTACTTTCGATAAATCAAAATCCGACAGACAATGGGCTGAACATATGAAACAGGTCGTGTATGATTTAGGTAAAAAAAATATTTCACATAAATAAATTTTAAATATATAAATATTAATCTTTAAATTTTTTATCATGTTAAACATAGTATTATTTGGTCCTCCGGGTTCAGGCAAAGGAACTCAGTCAGAAAAATTAGTTGAAAAATATAAACTCGCACACCTATCAACAGGAGATATTCTTAGAGTAGAAGTTAAAAACCAAACGGAAACCGGCAAGAAAGCGAAAGCCATCATGGATAAAGGCGAACTTGTTTCCGACCAGATTGTTGTGGAAGCGTTAGAGAATAAAACAAAAACCGTTCTTCAATCACCAGGAATAATTTTCGATGGATTCCCTCGAACAGTGCCACAAGCCGGCATGCTCGATGAAATGCTTACAAAATACAATCTTAAAATTGATCTTGTAGTTGCCATTGATGTAAATGAAGATGAGCTCATGAAACGATTGCTCGGACGTGCTGTAATATTAGGTCGTGCAGACGATAATGAAACAACGATCAAGAATCGAATTTCAGTGTATAATAATCAAACCTTACCTTTATTCGAGCATTATAAAAAACAAGGTAAACTTTTCCCTGTAAATGGAATAGGTAGTGTGGATGAAATTTTCGATCGCATTGTTAAGGTCATTGAAAATTATAACGCATAATATTTTTTCTAAATAACCTGCCATTACTCCTTTGTAGAGCAGGTTCAACTCATCCTGTCCCGTGGAAAATTCAAATTTTGTTGATTATATTAAAGTATGTTGTCGTTCTGGAAAAGGCGGTGCTGGATCGAGTCATTTCCTTAGAGAAAAATTTGTTCCGCGCGGTGGTCCTGACGGAGGTGACGGTGGCAGAGGCGGAAACATTTATCTGAAAGGTAACAAACAACTGTGGACTTTATTGCATCTGAAATATCAAAAACATATTATTGCCGGACATGGTGAAGGAGGCGGAGGAAGCCGCATGCACGGCGCTGACGGTAAAGATATCTATATTGAAGTGCCACTAGGAACAGTTGCACGCGATGCAGATACAGGTGAAATTGACTTTGAGATTACGGAAGATGGCGAAACAAAAATATTACTTAAAGGTGGACGTGGAGGACTGGGCAATGATCATTTTAAAACCGCTACCAATCAGGCGCCACGCTATTCACAGCCGGGTGAACCGGGACAGGAAGCATGGAAAATTCTTGAACTGAAAATACTTGCCGATGTCGGACTGGTCGGATTTCCTAATGCAGGAAAATCTACCCTGCTTTCTGTGGTGAGCGCAGCAAAACCCGAAATCGCCGACTATCCTTTTACTACATTGGTTCCCAACCTTGGTATTGTTAAATACAGAGGATATAAATCATTCATCATGGCTGATATTCCCGGTATCATTCAAGGCGCTTCCGAAGGGAAAGGGCTTGGATTTCGCTTTCTCAGGCATATTGAACGCAATTCATTATTGCTTTTCATGATCCCTGTTGATACCAAAGACATTATCCATGAATACAATATTCTGCTGAATGAGTTGAATCAGTTTAATCCCGAACTTACTCACAAGACTAGAATCCTTGCCCTTACTAAATGCGATATGATTGATGATGAACTAATCAATGAAATGAAACAAAATCTTCCTGATATCGAATATATTTTTATTTCATCCATCACAGGCAAAGGCATTCCTGAGTTGAAAGATCTACTCTGGAAAAAATTAAATGAAACTGAATTATAGGAATTAGTTTCGTTTTATTTATCATACTTAAAATCTGAATCAACAAAATCAGTTAATTTCTTAGTGCATAATTTCATTTTCCTTTCCTTTTTGATAAATTCCTTTCTTTAAAAAATTTATCAAATTCTCGTCTGATATCAATCCTATCATTTTCCATTCAATCGTTATCCAGAATTAAAAAAACATTTATTTCTTTTTAATAATGTTCTCCGTTTTTTTAATTTTCCCACTTCTAACTCTCAATGTTATTCCATTTCTAATAAGTTATTATCACTTAAAATAAAACCCCTGAATATATTTATATAAAGTCTAATAATTAATTTCACATACTCTTTTTAATTCTTCATTTGG
>CAYVNP010000066.1:0-20762 GCA_964452905.1 uncultured Bacteroidales bacterium | reverse complement strand
AAAGAACAACTTAACTTATTTAGTAACAGTGAAATATTAACGCATCAGTAATGATGTATAATCTATAATCATGTACATAACAATAAAAATTTTGAATCGGGTTTACTTAAAATTCTTTTTATTATTTTTATCATAAATTTTCAAAAAATATATTCTCATACAACTATTTTTAGTATTCCGTGTCATCTAAAAAAGAAGTTTGCGCATTGGTTGATCATGAACTTGTAAAAGAATGTCTTGCAGGGAACAGGATGGCTTTGAAAGAGTTATACGTGAGATTTGAAAGAAAGATGTTTGGAGTTTGTATGAGTTATGCAAAAAATAGGATGGAAGCCGAAGACATATTGCATGATGCATATGTTAAAGTGTATCATAATCTGTCTTCCTACAGGGGCGATGGACCATTAGGGGGATGGATCCGAAGGATCATGGTGAATACAGCGCTAAATCATTTTAGAGAAAATAATGCAATAAATAATTTAATTGAGATTGAAACAATTGAAGATGATGAAGCAGATATCAATAAAGATATAGTTGGTCAAATCAATGCAAATGAAATGATCAGATATATTCAGGAACTGCCAACAGGATATCGTACAGTTTTTAATCTGTATGTCATAGAAGGATACTCGCATAAAGAAATTGCAACGCAACTGAATATTACGGAGAGCACTTCCAAATCGCAGTTATCTATGGCAAGGAAAGCATTACAAAAACGAATAAATAAAGAAATTAACATATTTGATGAACAAAAAATTCGAACATAATATTGATGAATTGTTCGGCAATTTTCTGGATTCTTATGAAGATACACCTTCAACTGAGACCAGAAATAAAATATTGTCAGAAATCAAAAATATACCTGTGATCGAAAAATATAATTTTTTTCATCTATATAAGAATTATGTTTTATCAGGCGCTGCTGCATTATTGTTGACTTGTACGTTTATTGGCTATTATTTTTTTTCCAAAACTGTTGACCAAAAAATGCCACAACGCAATAAAAATATGCACCCGATAGTTGATTCTAAAGAAAATTCAAAAGAGATAAATACTTTTCAACCTAAGCAAACACAAGGGATGGCAAAAGTTTCAATTGTTCAAGATACTATACTGAAACCAAAATCTACCATTAAAAAAGATGAACGCATTCATGCACAAAACTCACTGTCTTCAATGGATTCTGTGAATAGTTCTGTTACAAAAGTACATACTCCTACGTTTGTCAATCAAATTTCTCCGAAACAAAATTTACAAAATAAATTTTCTATATCCAATGAAAAATCAGATAATGTCTTCCAAATTGCGAAAGAAAAAAACAATCCAATCCATGATCAAAATAAAAATGAAACGCTAATTAATAAAGAGACAGAAAAAATCACTCAACCTAATGATACCGTTAATGCTGTTGTACAAGAACATTTACCAGTTGAATCTTCAAAAGAAAAACTAAATCAAGAGGTCCATTTTCCAATTGAAGTTAAACAGGTAGAAGAATCAGAAGTGAATAAATCATTTATTCCAGTTGTTGAGAATAAATTACCGGTTGACACTAACCATAACCCAATGATTCAAGATAATACTAAAACAATTAAATCAAGCGAAACGGAAATAAATAAATCAATTTCGGATATAAAACAAACAGTTAATCTTATTCAAATGAAACCCTGGATTATTGGAATAAGTTATTGTCCTGAAGTTTTATATGGTATTAATAAAGGGTCCATGTCTTCCAATAATAATCGTTCAAGATATATACATAGTTTGAATGCGAGTTTGAAATATAACAGTGATGGATTTTTAATTTCTACAGGATTAAGTATTGCTGTTTACAGAAAAGAAATCAATTCATTGATTTATTACAAATCAGATAACTCTTCCGATTTCCGGAACTCAACCCTTCAAATAGATACGATCATAAATTCGTCAACACATGATACTATTTTTAATAGTTCGATGATCAATGTGAATGATGTTTCAATGAGTAGCAGTTATTTGAATAATCTATCAAATCAAACTTCCAATCTCAGATATACCTACCTGCAAATACCCTTACTGATTGGTTTACAAAAAGAGTATGAAAAAATATTTTTCTCTGTAAATGCAGGTGGTGTGCTGTCATTTCTGATTCATAAAAATGAGCCGACAACCAACACAAGTGAGTATCAGATGATTCATTTGGAAAACAAATCCACCTTGCAGGTTAAATCAAATTTTTTGATGGAAATCAATGCAGGTTTAGGTTATCATTTGAATCAATGGATTGATGCGGCACTTGAACCCTCCTTCCGATATTATATGGGTTCACTGAACAGAAATAATGAAGTAGAGATCAAACATCCGTATTCATTGGGAATTAAAACAGGTATTTATATTAAATTTTGATTTGTCTAAAAGAAATATTAATTTAATGCAACTTTTTTCAACTTGATGTGTCATTATTTAAATTGAAAGCATGAGGAACAGGTATAAACATATTTTATTCAGTAGTTTCATTTTACTATTCTTTGCATTCATGTTATTCGTGAAATGTAAAAAAGATGAAACGGTTGATAATACAAATAATACAAACATAGCAGCTACTATTGATAATACATTATCTGAAAGTATTTTTAATACTATTTTTCAGGATGTAAATACATTCTATAATAATGAATTGCTTTCTTCATTTCATGGGAAAAAAGGAGGGGATCCTCCACCACCATTCAGAAGAGCAAAGGTTGTTTTATTTCCTTTTGATACTACCAGTTGGCCCAAAACATTGGATATTGATTATGGTGACACCAATGTTTTAGGGTTTGATAATAATATTCACAAAGGGAGAATACATACTGTCTTTTCTTCTGACTTTCAACGTCCGGGTTCAGAGGTTACCATTGTACTGGATAATTATTATTTGAATAACTGTAAAATTGAAGGAACAAAGATTATTAAAAACAAAGGACGAAATCTTCAACATCATCTGGTTTTTTCTGAATATATAAAAGATGCTCAAATCAATAAACAAGATGGATCAGTAATCAAATGGTCGCAGGTAAGTGATAAAGAATGGATTGAAGGGGAATTAACACGAAATATTATATTGGATGATGTTTACAAAATCACCGGAAACCGCAGCGGAACAGATTCTAAAGGAAATAATTATTCTGTTTTAATTGCAAAACCTTTGATCATTGCACTTAACTGCAAATGGATTAAAGAAGGGATTATTAATTTTGATATATCAAATATTAAATATCCGGTTTCTATTGACTATGGAAATGGAACCTGCGATCCCGATGCTATCCTAACGGTGAATGATAAAAAAATCAATCTCACTTTAAAATAATTTTCATTCGTATCTTAGGTTAAACGGATCATAAAGATTTAATAAACTTTGTCATCGATAAAAGGAAAATTATTAATTTTCCATTCTGAAATTTTTTTTGCTTTTCCATTTTTTTTATAATTAAACGATGACATTGAAAATTCATAATTATTTATTTTTTCTTTTCCTTTTAGGAGGAATTATTTTTATTTCCTCTTGTAAAAAATCAGGGAATGAACAGGTTGAATCCAAATATATTCCTGTGGTTCAGGATTACGTTGCTGCTGAAAATTATTTTGATAATGCTTTTTGTGCAATTTATAATGCATTAGTCATTATTGACAACAAATTAAAAACCACTGACAGTACTGTGGCTCTTTCAGATACCTGTCCTGCCATAAAAATTCTTCCGTTTGATACCATTACATGGCCTAAAACTTTAACCATTGATTACGGAAATGGGTTTACTGATAAAAATGGAAATATTTTATCCGGTCAGATCACTGTTGAAATCAGTGGGCATTATAATGACAGTGGTACGGTTATTCATGCCAATTTATTTGATTTTTCCCGAAATAATATAAAAGCATTTGGTGAAGCAATCATTACAAATAAAAAAAGACAAACAGGTGATAATATATTCAGTTTAATTGTTGACAGTGCTTTTGTTCATAACATTACTGACTATGAACGTCATGTAATCGTTTTTAAAATGAACAGGTTGATTACTAAATCAAGTACTAAAGTTTCCGATGGGGTTTATGCTGATATCTTTTCGATAACTGATTCATCAACTATAAATTCAGGTTCAATACAAACGCTGATGCATCCCAATTTATTTTATTGTAATTATTATGATGATATTTTGGCTAATGGAACCAAAATAAATCCAATCATCAAATCAAAAGTTGTAATATCTTCACAATGTAAATATATACAGTCAGGAACAGTTAATTTAATCATTCCTGATCAGCCGATTATACAGGTAAATCTTACCAATACCAGTTGTAATAACACGGCGATCTATTCAATGAATGGATATACAATCCCTTTTAAGATTGAAAAATAAAATACCCGACCTCAATGAATAAATAGGCAAAATAGTTTAATTTTGTTCCATATTTCTTAGAACATGAATACAGAAGATAATTCCCTTACATATCGAGGATGTTATAATGCTAAAAAATCAGGCAATAAGATTGAACCTGTTTTGCAACATAGTTGTTGTAAGATGGATACGTTTGACTGGTTAAAAAATATTGAACTGCCAGCCAATCAACAGGAGAATGAATTTTGTGAAGTTCGTTTTAAAAATAACAGAAAAGATATTTTCAGAAATACAGATCTTTTAAATTTGAAGGAAGGTGAATTTGTCGCCGTTGAATCCTCTCCAGGTCATGATATTGGAATTATTACCTTAACGGGCAGGATGGCACTGCTGCAAATAAAAAAGAAAAGAATCAATCCAAAATCGGCAGACATAAAAAAAGTTTACCGAAGGGCTCGTGTTTCTGATGTTGAAAAATGGTTGCAGGCGATACAGTCTGAAAAAAAGTCGATGCTTGGTGCTAAATCCATTGCTGCTGATTTGAATTTGGACATGAAGATTAATGATGTGGAATATCAGGGGGATAAAACAAAAGCATTTTTTTATTATACAGCAAATGATCGGGTTGATTTCAGGGAAATGATCAAAGTGCTTGCAGAACGTTTTTATGTCCGTGTAGAGATGCGGCAAATCGGGGCTCGTCAGGAAGCAAGCCGACTTGGCGGTTTGGGTTCATGCGGGAGAGAACTTTGCTGCTCATCATGGATGTCCAATTTCAAATCTGTTTCTACCAATCAGGCACGATGCCAGCAATTATCATCTAACCCTCAGCGACTGACAGGACAGTGTAATAAATTGAAATGCTGTTTGAATTATGAAGCAGATCTTTATATGGAAGCTATCAAAGATATACCTGATAGTGAAATTATTCTATCAACCAAAAAAGGGGATGCCATTCACCAGAAAACGGATGTGCTTAAAAAAATTCTTTGGTATTCCTACAAACAAACAAAAAATAATGAGTCAATGTCGTTTTATATGTTAACAGCAGAATCCGTTAAAAATATAATTGATATGAATAAGAAAGGCATTAAACCCGATAATCTGGAAGATTTTGCTCTTAACAAACAGGAAGAAAAGAAGACTACTCATAATATGAATGAAGATGATATTTCGCGCTTTGATAATAAATATTAGCATTTCAATCATGTCCTTCTTTAATCAGACCCTTTTCAGAAAGATTTTATTTTCTCTTATTTTGATCGTTTTTTATTCGTGCGATAGCAACAGGATGTACGATAAAAACAAATCAATAGCTGGAAGCAACTGGCAAATAAAAGATTTTAAAAAATTTGATGTAGAGATCAACGATACTCTTAATTTATATAAATTTTATATCAATGTCCGAAATACCGGAGATTATAAGTACAGTAATCTTTTTTTATTCATTACCACTTCATTACCCGATCATTTTATTGTAAGAGATACGGCTCAATTGATTCTTGCTGATCATGATGGCAGATGGCTGGGAACAGGGACTAGTAATTTTAAAGATAATCGGTTACTCCTAAAAAAAGGTATTCGGTTTCATCAAAAAGGAATTTATTCGTTTACCATTGAACATGGAATGAGAGATAAAATACTTGAAGGTATTTCGGATATAGGAATTCGTATTGAAAAGCAATAACATCATGAGCGAAACAAAATTGAGATGGATTAAAAAACTTTGGTTAGGATATTTTTCTTTCGTTTTATTCATTGTCATATTGTTTTTTGCTATATCCATGGGTTGGCTTGGATATATGCCGAGTTTTGAAGAAATAGAAAATCCAAAAAGCAATCTGGCGTCTGAAGTGATCTCGGCAGATCAGGTAATTATTGGCACGTATTATTTAGAAAACAGGAGCAATGTTACGTTCAAAGAATTACCTCCACATCTTGTCAACGCTTTGGTTGCCACCGAAGATATCAGGTTCTTTAAACATTCAGGTATTGATATAAAAGCTCTGACCCGAGCTGTAATAGGTGTTGCAACGCTTCATCCCCGTGGAGGAGGAAGTACTATCACCCAGCAACTTGCAAAATTATTTTTTCATAAACGTTCCAAAAATATTTTTTCTGTTGCGTTTCAAAAATTGAATGAGTGGGTCATTGCGGTTAAACTTGAAAACAGATATTCCAAAGAAGAAATAATCACATTGTATTTTAATAAGTTTGATTTTTTAAATAATGCCGTTGGGATTAAAACAGCTGCAAGAGTATATTTTAACTCTACTCCAGATAAATTAAATATTCAGCAATCTGCATTGTTGGTTGGAATGGCGAAAAACCCATCGCTGTATAATCCATTGAAAAGACCTGAACGTACTCTTAATCGCAGGAATGTTGTTTTATTTCAAATGAAAAAGTATCATTTTATTTCTCAACAACAATATGATTCTTTAAAGGTTTTACCTCTTTCACTGGATTATCAAAGAGTAGATGAAAGTTTTGGGTTGGCAACCTATTTCAGAGAATATTTAAGAGAATACATGCACGATTGGTGTAAACACCATAAAAAGCCCGATGGGTCTGATTATAATATTTATAAAGATGGGCTAAAAATTTATACTACGATTAATTCACGTTTGCAACTACATGCTGAGGATGCAGTGCGGGAATATATGGGTAAAACATTACAACCTTTGTTTTTTAAAGAATGGAAAGGGAAAAAGAATGCACCTTTCCTTCATATGACCGCCAAAGACATAGATAAGTTAATGGATGATGCGATGAAACGAAGCGACCGCTATAAACATTTAAAAGAGCAAAATATTTCAGATGAAGAAATCAGCAAAATATTCAATACTAAAATTCCAATGACCGTCTTTTCATGGAAGGGTGATATTGACACGATGATGTCTCCGATGGATTCAATACGGTATCATAAATTTTTTCTGCAAACGGGATTAATGACCGTTGAGCCTCAGACAGGTTTTATTCGTGCATATGTTGGTGGGATAGACCATCGTTTTTTTAAATACGATCATGTGATTGTTTCCAAAAGGCAAGTAGGATCTACGTTTAAGCCGATCGTGTATTCACTGGCAATGCAGGAAGGTGAATCACCGTGTACCGAATATCCTAATATACCTGTTACGTTTCATATTCCGGATCAACCTGACTGGACACCCAAGAATTCAGATGATGCGCGTGAAGGAGAAATGATCAGTTTGAAATGGGCATTGGCAAACTCCGTGAATTACATCTCAGCCAAGTTGATTCAGAAATACTCTCCGGCTGCAGTGATTAAAATGGCACGTAAACTCGGAATTACATCACCAATCGATACGGTTCCTTCAATCTGTCTTGGAACTCCCGATATTTCAGTGTATGAGATGACAGGTGCTTTCAGCACTTTTGCAAATAAAGGAATTTATATTCAGCCCATTTTTGTTACCCGTATTGAAGATAAAAACGGAAATGTATTACAACAATTTGCCCCAGAGAGTCATGAAGCTATGAGTGATGAAACTGCATATTTAATGACCAGCTTGATGAAGGGAGTGATTGAGCATGGAACAGGCGCTCGTATGTGGCAGTATAAATTAAATATTCCTATTGCCGGTAAAACAGGCACAACACAAAACCAATCCGACGGATGGTTCATTGGAATAACATCTGAACTGGCAACAGGAGTTTGGGTGGGTTGCGAAGATCGGAGCGCTCACTTCCGCAGTATTGTTCAGGGGCAGGGAGCGAATACAGGTCTTCCTATTTGGGCTGACTATATGAAAAGAGTTCTGAATGATAAAAAAATAAGTATCCAGTTCTCTGATTTTGAAAAACCGGAAAATATTAGTGTTGAAACGGATTGTAAAAAGTTTAAACAACATAAACATAAATCGGATGACTTTTTAGACAATGACATATATTAATTTTATTAATTTAAACTATATTTACTATGAAAAATTTACTTTGGATTGTTTTCGTTGCATTTACTGCAATTACTGCTTGTAAAAAGGATAATGACACGCAGCCGGAAAATTATTTTAAATATAATTCAAACGGTTCTATTACCGGAAAGATCACAGGGATCAGCTATGACGGAATTGCGTTAAATGAAAATTTTTCATTGACTGCCTATTCCGATAAAGAAAATGACAACAGCTTTAAAAATAATAATGGAACCTATTTTTTTAATTTTTACCGTTTTGATCCTGCAACCCAAACAGGGGTTACTTTTAGTTTTTGGCTTTCTTCTGCGAATGTCGTTACTACTGATTCTTCATCTTTTTTGATTACATTTAATAAATCCATTGATAATAACAGGTTGTTGGTTTATCGTCCGTTCAAAGAAGAAATTGTATCCATTGATATCACCAATGTTACGTTTGATAAAACAACCGGACGTTTGAAAGGCAACTATGTGGTTACAGTTCTGATGCATAAAGGTGTTACTGCCCGGAATAGTACAGTTAGCGGTTCCTTTGATGTGAACGTTATTGAAACAGTTTACAAAAAATAATTGATCGTCCATTTGTTTTTTGTGTTATATCAGGTTATTCTTCAATAACTTTCTTTTTTATATTTCTAAAATTCTAATATGAAATTTTTGATTTTAATTATTTTTTCGTCATTTTTATTTTGTAAAGCGCAGAATTTTTCATTTTCAATTCCTCCGTTTGATTCGTCAGAACAAACTTATCTGCCTCTATTTCCCAAACAATTAATTAAAGACGGGGAATTCGTAGGGACAAATAATAGTGATTTTGTTTTAAATGGACAACCCATCCGTTTTTTTGGATCTAATCTTGTTGCGGATGGCGCTTTTCCTGAAAAAATAGATGCGAAGAAAGTTGCTGCACATATTCGAAAAACCGGCATAAACCTCTTGCGTTTGCATCATATGGATAATAATTGGGGCACTTCAAGTTTCTTTTTAAATACACCGAACACCCGAACAATCAATGAAACTTACAGGGATAAGTTAGAATATCTTATCTACAACTTGAAAGAACAGGGAATCTATATTGATATGAATCTTCTGGTGTCAAGAATGTTCAGAAATTCAGACGGAATTCCGGGTGCAGATTCGATCACTGATTTTGAACAATGGAAAAGTCCTGCTTTGTTTGTTCCTGATCTATTAAAACTTCAAAAAGAATTTGCAAAGAATTTATTATTGCATGTAAACCCATATACCGGTAAATCATTGGTCAATGATCCGGTGATGGCATTGGTTGAGATATCAAATGAAAATTCAATTTTCAGGCATTGGATCGAAGGTCGTTTAAAACCTTTTGCTGTTGGTGGAACATTGTTGTTTAGACATTCCGTATTACTTGACAGTTTGTGGAATGTATTTCTGAAAAATAAATATGGAAATACACTTACACTCCAAAATGCATGGAATTCAGGTGTAAATACAACCCAAATCAATTTTGTTAAAAATGGAAATTTTGAAACCGGCAATACATCAAACTGGGTGATTGAAAAAAATGGAACTACTACAGGAACTTTCATCGCAGATAATTCAGTGGCTTGGCGGGATAATTACAGCGGAAAAGTTACAGTATCAAATTATGATGGTACCGACTGGCATTATCAGCTTAAACAGATCGGTTTATCTACAATCAAAGATTCAATGTATGAAGTAGAATTCTATGCAATGTCTTATGATAAAATGAAAATAAATGCATATGTTTCATTGGATGTTTCGCCATGGGAAACGTATACCTGGAATTCGTATGATATTAATTCGGAATGGAAAAAAATTTCATTTTCATTTAGAGCACCAAAAACCGTCAATCAAACCATTCGTTTAGGCATTAGTTTTACAGGGAATGGAACTGTTTGGGTTGATAATTTTTTCTTCGGAACACCCACGGTTAATGGAGTATCAGCCAATGAGTCGCTTGAAAATGCCAATATTAAACGCATAGATTATGCGGATCGGATCAAGTATACTTCTTCCCGCGTAAATGATCAATTTGAATTTTATATTCAACTGGAGAAAAAATATTTTAATGTCATGAAGAACTATTTAAAGGATAGTCTGAATGTTAAGGTGCCGGTTACCGGTTCCAATATGTTTTCAGGACCCGAAGATCTTTTTATGGAACACGATATGGATTATTTAGATAATCATGCATATTGGGACCATCCAAGTTTCCCAGGTATTCCATGGTCTGCAACCGATTGGAATATAAAAAATCAGCCGATGATGAAATCATTGGATTACGGGACGATTCCCAATTTATTTTCAGGACTATGTTTAAAGAATAAACCGTTTACCATCAGCGAATATAATCATCCTTATCCGAATCAATATCAAAGCGAAATGCTTCCGATGATCACCTCCTATGCTGCTTTTGCAGGCGCTGATGCCATTATGTTTTTTGATTACAACGGACAAAAAATATGGGATCAGGATATGATGAACGGTTATTTTGACATTCAACGGAACAATGCAGTTATGGCTGCTATGCCTGTATTTGCTTATGCATACCGCAATCATCTGATAAATGAATCGGGCAATGAGATCACATTGAATTATTCACATAATGATATTTTTGGTAATATCAGGGATAATACGCAGGCGCCTTGGGGTACAAAGATTGCTGTTCCCAGAGAACTCAGTTTGACCAATAAAATTACTACCGACTCATTGAATGCTACTACATCTGTATCCAATCAACAACTTCCTGTTGCTAAGCAAAATCCTTATATTACCAATGATTCGCAAATTTCATGGGATACACAAGGATTATTTGCAATTAACACTGAACAATTTATTTCTGTCTCAGGGGAGTTGAATAATCATTTGAATCATAAAACAGGCAATCTTACAATTTTGTCGGCTGATGAGTTTGGTTGTGTTTCCTGGCTTTCACTGGATAGTCTTCCATTAACCAATTCAAAAAGATCATTGATGGTGTTAAATAAATTTCAGGAAAATACAAATATGATCTGGTATGATAATCATACAACATTAAAAAATTCATGGGGCAATGCGCCCACCATACAGGTGCCTATGAATGTTACTCTTCGTCTTGCAGTTGATGCCAAAGCCATTCGAATATTCAGGTTGGATGCTTCAGGAAAAGAAACTATTTCCAATTCAATTTTAGTTGAACCAAAATCAACCGGGAATTTTGAGTTAAATTTAAATCAATCGAATGACCAAACTTTATGGTATGGTATTCAAACATTTGATTCCGATACCATTTTGTCAGTTCGGGATTTTTCTTCCTTAACTAATCAACCATCACTGAAAATATTAAATAATCCGGTTCGGGATATCATGACCGTACAAACATTTCTTCCTGAAAACGATCAGATAAAAATTTCTATCTTAAATATGATTGGCGGAGAAGTATCTCCTGTGTATTCAGGAACAGTTGCAAAAGGAACGCATGAAATAAATTTTAATACAACTTCATTAGAAGCAGGGATATATTTTTGTGTAATGCAAACCGCACAAAAAAAAGTAGTTCAAAAATTTATCATCAATAAATGATTTCAGTTTTGTTCAATAATTTTTCTAAATTTGCTGTACGATCAAACCCTGTTCAATGAACGAAAATCTGAATCCTGAAACCGATCATCTTTCTGCAGCGGAAAAAGAATTTGAAAAAGTTCTCCGTCCGAAACTTTTTAATGATTTTGCAGGACAGAAAAAGATTACGGATAATCTCAAGGTATTTGTTGAGGCAACAAAGCAACGAGGCGAGTCATTGGATCATGTGTTGCTGCACGGTCCTCCGGGGCTTGGGAAAACTACTCTTGCTTACATCATTGCCAATGAACTGAATGTGAACATCAGAACCACTTCTGGTCCTGTTCTTGATAAACCGGGCGAACTGGCAGGATTGCTCACAAATCTTGAAGCTAATGATGTCCTCTTTATAGATGAGATACATAGATTGAGTCCTGTGGTTGAAGAATATTTGTATTCAGCCATGGAAGATTTTAAAATTGATATTGTCATTGAAACCGGTCCCAATGCACGCAGCATTGAGATCAAGCTCAATCCGTTTACATTGATAGGAGCAACCACTCGTTCCGGTTTGCTTACATCACCACTCCGTTCACGTTTTGGTATCAATTCTCGCTTGCAATATTATGATGCAGCTATGCTGACACATATCGTTAAACGTTCGGCAAGTATTCTGAATGTGGTTATACATGATGATGCAGCTGTTGAGATTGCCAAACGTAGCCGCGGTACACCACGTATTGCTAATCTCTTACTTCGCAGGATACGTGATTTTGCTCAGATCAAAGGGAATGGCGATATTGATCTGAAAATTTCCGCCTATGGTTTGTCTGCTTTGAATGTGGATGAAAACGGTTTGGATGAAATGGATATTAAAATTCTTACCACCATCATCGAAAAATTTAAAGGAGGTCCGGTTGGTTTAACCACAATTTCTACAGCAGTGGGTGAGGATGCCGGCACGATCGAAGAAGTGTATGAACCTTTTTTAATTATGGAAGGTTATCTGAAACGTACGCCACGAGGACGCGAAGCAACCGAGATTGCATACAAACACATTGGAATAGGGCATTTCAACCGTCCTCAAAATCTGTTTGACTAATACTTTTCTGTTTAGAGATACTATTTTTAATTAATTTGAAAGTATAATACTGATTGTCATTGTGAGCATGTCCTTTAATAGTAGGTATTTTTTCAACCCCGACCTTTGGTAGCTGAGTGAGTCGAAGCTCAGGTCGGGGTTAATGAATCCCAATAAAATCGGGCTTTAGCCCATAACTAATAAAAATTACCGAACTAATAAATTATTTAAATATATTTTATTAAATTTTAAAATGCGTTGATTATTTTTTTAATTTTTTAATGTCAGACTGAATCAGTCGAAATCATATTTCGACAAGCTCAATATGACCTTAATTGCAATTGGTAATTTAAGTCAGTCCTGTTAAGTATGAATTTACAAGAGATTTCAACTTTAATCAAATCAGCAGCCATTGAAGCCGGCTTTGATGCTTGCGGTATTTCCAAAGCGGAAAAATTAGACAGCGAGGAATCTCATGTAACGGACTGGCTTGAAAATAAATTTCATGGCAACATGGAATACATGAAAAATAATTTATCCAAACGTCTTGATCCACGTTTGCTTCAAGACAATACAACAACAGTCATCACTTTATTGCTGAATTATTATCCTGAACAAAAACAAAACAAGCATTCATATCAGATTGCTAAATATGCGTATGGTCAGGATTATCATGATGTGGTAAAACAAAAACTGAATCAGTTTGAGCAACTGATTCAATCTCAGTTCCCCGAAGCCAACATGCGTTCCTTTGTTGATTCAGCGCCGATACTTGAAAAATCGTTTGCTGTAAAAAGTGGGTTGGGATGGATCGGTAAAAATTCTTTGTTGATCAATAAAACGTTTGGTTCATTCATGCTGATCGCCGAAACACTGATCAATATTGAGATGGAGTATAATCAGTCGACAGAACAAAATCATTGTGGAAATTGTACACTATGCATGGATGCTTGTCCAACAGAAGCAATTATAAAACCCTTCACCATTGATGCTCGAAGATGTATCTCCTATTTGACGAAAAGAAATGAAGATGTTCCGGATGATCTTGTAACTAAATTAAATGACCGGATCTGGGGATGTGATATTTGTCAGGATGTTTGTCCGTGGAATATGAACCTCACTCCACATGCTGTTCCTGAATTTGAGCCACATTCAAAACTTATTTCAATGAATAAAGAGGATTGGAATGAATTGAACGAAGAGGAATATAAAATGATATTTCGCCAATCCTATTTGATAAATAAATTTCATAGATTGAAGCGGAATATCGGATATAATTCAACTAAACAAAACGTTTAATAAAACAGTGGTTGTATTTTACTTGTCGTCCCTCAAAAAGTAATTTTTATACAGTCTTGATTTTTGGTTACTTTTTGATCAAGCAAAAAGTAAATATTAAATATATTAATTTTTTCCTTTCTTTTCCAACCATGAAAAGAAAGGAACCGAAAGAAAAATCACCGCTATTTGAAAATTCACTATTTTCTACGCCTCATAAAACCCCGCAGTCAAACTCGTCGCTGCACTCCTCAAGCAATGACTGCTTAGCTCAAGCCCACATATTTTATTTCGGCTTGAAAAAAACGTGAATTTTCAACATGCGGATAAAACAAGAACCTGCAAGAATTTTTATTGAATACTAAGATTTCTTGCAGATTTTGTTGCTAATGTTTTTATTTGTTATCAGGAATAGCGCTTGTTTGAATAATTAATGAGGATTAATTAATTTTTTATGACTTTAACTGAAACAGTTTTCTTTGCCGATTTACAGATCAGGAAATATATTCCGGGATTCAGTTTATTTCCATTTGATAACGTTCCATTCCATTTTAAACTATTTTTTCCTTGCACAATTTCATCCACATTAAAATTATACAACATCATTCCTGCTAAATTATAAACAGCGATCTGGCTGACTTCTGACGGTGTTTCGCAATAATATTCTATTGTTAACTGCTCCATGAATGGATTAGGATAAACTAAAACGGAGTCCGCGTTTTCCTTTTGCTCCTTGACAGATTCAGTAATTTGATTGTTTGGGTTTCCCTGGCAATTGGTACAGATCACATTTGTATCTTCGAGACATAAAAATGAAGTATATTTTGATAAAATTCGTTTATCTAAACTATTAAATATAATATCATTTATTACCTCATTGGTTTGAGATTCTGCTTCAAGTTCTTTTAACAGTTGACCTGTCCAAATTTTTTCAGCTGTTGCATCAGCAGAAATAAAATCTTTTTGTTGAATTTCAATTTTTTCAGAAAAAATATCATTATTGTATTCACCTGAAAATTCAACTGTGAACGGATAAGTACCTTTAAATTTACCTACCTGCAAAACGGGTTCATTGATGTATTGCATGTTATCCGTTCCTGTTAACGTATACCTGCCATAGCAGAAACCTGAGTTTGCTGAAGTGTATAGATCAAAAGAATTGATTGTGCCTCCCTGATATTTAAAGGATTGATCAATTACATCTGATTCAGTATAACCATAATTTATTTTGTGATAAGAGCCCAGAGATAATCTGGACAGGTTGGAATAAAAATATTCATTTCCGTAATAGTAAACGCCATTGATATAGTTATATGCAGCATTTACGGTTTGATAATCGGAAATATGAATTGGAATTTTAGAACCCATGAGGGCTATAAGATCATTGATGAGATTATTTGCCGTTTTGTAATCACCGTTTTGATCTGAATTGGAAATCAAAACAATATTTCCGTTATGGCCGGTTTGTTTGATAAAATCAATTCCATTCGCTAACAGCGTTGGTAAGTTACTGTAGTTGGACAATGGATTTATCAAATGCGAGAATACTGAATCTATATTTTTTTGCGATGCACAAAGCCATGTATTACTGATACGATTAATGGACAAATTGGAAAAGAAAAGATTAAATGAATCCTTTTCAGTTAAATTATTTAAAAGCCCTGATTTTATTTCATTGAGTAAATCGCCTTTGGAATTACTGCTGTTGGATGCATCATAATCTATTAATACAGCTACCTTCTTGCAATTCATTGACGCTATAAATTCATCAGGGAATATGGCAAGCTGATAAATTCCGAATAACCCCGAATTATATTTTGAAAAAAATATTCCGTTTTTGGCAGGGGAGTTAAAACAAACATTCAGATTTTTGTAATATTTTGTTGAAGGTAAAATTAAATGTTGACATTGCCCTGACATGGAATCATTGTTTGCAGTAAAAGTAAGTTCATAATCCGGCTCAACTACAGGATTTGTCCAGATGGAATCAGTCCAGGTATAGATATTGAAATTAGTTGGCAGATACCTTGAAGTTGTTAATATGGTTGAGGGTATAGTTGATTTTACTTTTTCTTTTGTCCAGACCATTGGCAAGAGATAGGTGATTTTTACTTTACGTGTTTCATTACCTGCCATAGGGAATATCCTTAATTCATATTGTGATTCTGATAATTTGGATAAGATAGAAGGGTCTCTTCTTCTTTTAACAATGCCTTCATAGATTGATGAGGCAGTCCATTTATCCAGAAGTTTTGCTTTTTTTATGTCATTACCAATCCACAACCATGAGTCAATGATCAATGCTTCTTTGGGTAAATCAAAATTAAATACTATTTCCAATGAGTCATACACACTGGTCCAATAGGTACCGCGCGAGGAGAACGTAAGTGTTAGCCCGTATTCCATATATAATCCTTTCGGTTTAAGTGTAAGTGATGCTTCCTCTATCGTGCCTTGTGAGGTATACCAGGATGCTCTTGGGTCGCCTACTGTAAGATTGTTGTAACTGAATGAGTGAATTGAAAGAAATAATAACACGCTGAATAAAATTGTTGTTTTCATAGTTTTAGGTTTTAATTTAATGGAAGACACACTGCTAAATAAAAACCCTATATTTATGAATTAATAGTTGCAAACTTTAAGTAATGGGTCATTGGTCATTAGTCATTGGTCATTGTTCATACATACAAGAATATGAAATATTTTAATGGTTTATTTAGGTAAAAATACCTTATATGTAAAAAACAAATAGCGTATTTTTACGCTATAATTTATTTTGGTAGTGAAAATATATTTACATAAAAAGGTTTTTGTTATATGTTTTTTTTAAATTTGGGTGGGGAAATACAAAATCATTGGTTGACTTGGTCATTAGATTGGAGTATAAAAGGTGAAGCTATCTACACAAAAACAATAAACCTGCCTGCGGCAGGCAGGTGGGACACCACAAAGGTGAAGCAGGAAATAAGTTGGGCTTAATATTAAACTGATGCATCATAAAGCAGACATATTATTAAAATGGGAAATAGATACTATTGAGTATTATTTCCAGAATGGACTAAAGTATTATACAGAACTTCTTCAGAGTGAGTTTTCGGAAAATCCTAAACAAATAATTGGAGAAAAAGATTATGCGATTGGTTCATTCAAATATTTTAGAAGGTCTGTAATATATGAGCTAAATGCATTAATTGAACAATGGCTTTTGACTGCATCAAGTGAAGATGGGGATTTTTTTGATAATACTAATCTCAAAAGAACGAGAGCAAACTCAGTGAAAATTATTCAAGATAAATATGCAATTGAACTTGAAAAAATAAGTGGATTTCATGAAACTGAGACGATTAGGAGAACAGTAAATTCTCTGAAACACAGAGGTGGATTTGACTTTACAGATTACTCAAGAGGAATTCCCGAATTTAAATCAATTAAGGACGATATTGATTATTTAGAAGGACTAAAAGATTCTGCATTTAAATTCATAAAAGAACTGATTGACGTGATAATAATTATGGAACATGAAAATACTAAGCCCAACACGCGGTATAAAAAATTGCCGGGACAGTAGGTTATTCAAGGGTTGTAGCCCGCTTCAACTTTTCTGTAACTTGACAGGAAAGTGCCCCGCAATCGGCAACTTTCCATATCGCCATCCGTTACCGATTATTGTAAGAACCGTTCTCACAAATTTCAACTAACAAAAAAAATAAAACAATGGAAACACAAAATCAAAAATCAACCAGTGTTACGGATGAGCTAATTAAGCTTAAACAATTACTTGGTATAGGTGTTATTACTCAAGAAGAATTTGAAACTCAGAAAAAACGAATACTTAACAATTAGCCCTTATATTTAAGTACCTTTGTTTGTCCGCATCTGTTTGGCATACCGTTCACTATCTACTATAAGCATGACGAGCGCCAGAAGATGGAATTTATGAAATCCATATAATTTAAACTGATATGAAAAATTATTATTTATTTGCTTATGAATCTTACAGGGCGCGCGGTGGCATAAAAGATTTTGCCGGAAGATTTGAAAATATAGAATCTGTAAAAAAATTTATTCGAGATGAATGCAGCAGTAGTAAGAGATCACTCGAAAACCTAGTGAGTAGTTGGGATGAAATACAAATTATTGAAATAAATAAAAATGAAATGAAAATAATACTTTCTGATGTAAATGCAATTGACTTTGCTGAAAGTGAAAGCAATGACTGGGATTCATTTATTGATAATAATGATAAAGATTTAGTTAAAGCAATTTCATGGCTTAAAAATAAATTCAGTAAAGTATTATTATGATTAGGGATTCCCTTTGCTGGCGCGCTTCTGTGCCCGTTATTGTTAAATAAAATTAACATATATATTGATCTTTTACTTTAACCTGAAGGGTTCCGATAAAGTCGGAACCTTTTTTGTTTTAAAAAAAAATTATTTACGCAAAAAGGTTTTTATTATATGTTTTTTTTATATTTGGGTGGGGAAAGTAAAAAACCATTAATTGAATTGGGTAATGAATTGGAATATAAAAGGTGAAGCTATCTACCCAAAAACAAACCACAAAGGTGAAGCTATAAACAAGTTATGGGCAAGTTTAAAAAACGGCATAGCGTAACAAGAAAACAACGACTGACAAAAAATAAAATGTGGAGACCAGAGACCACTATAAAAACGGGGCGACACCGAAAAGCCATATGAGTAGGAAAAAATAAAATAATAATACAATGAGTAAAAAACCAATGATTCAACAGCCAAGACCAAGTACTAAACCTGGTAATCCAGGTGGACCTGCAAAAAACAATCCACCGAAAACAACTCCGAAGCCAACTCCACAACCTCCTAAAAAGAAGTAATAATGAGAGCTGACGAAGTAAGACCTCAAAAATGGCTTTGGGATGAGAATTACCCAATAAGAATTTTGTTTGATGACGGTGAATATTCAGTCATTTGGGGTAAGTACGAAAATACAAGAGCATTAGGCGTTCGTTGGAATGGTGGAACAGATGTTGGCTATCCGGGACAAGGTGGACATCCAACTTGGTATGTCGAGCCAGACTTTATTGCATTGAGTATTCTTCAAAGAATCTTAACTCTTGCTATTGACAGCAATGACAGAGGACATCTTGACGACATTCAATTTGCAATACGAGAACTGTCAAACAAAATGATCACAGAATAAAAACCAGCCCATAACAGCACCTACAAGAAATTGGCGGTTCAGTGCTCCGCATGACAGTTTTGTGGTTAATCAAACATTCGTTCTTCGTATGAACATTTGTGGTAAAAATCGCCAACTTCTTGTAGCTGCAAACCGTTATGCACAAGCTAAAAAATGAACATATGGCAAAATTAGGAACAAAAGAAAAACCTGTAAGATTCAGGGTTAATAACGAAGATAGATTAGCTGAAATAGCATTAATTTGTGAGAAACATAATTGGATTTTTATTGGTGGAATTGAGCCTGAAGAGCCAGAAGATATTTCAGAGATAGAATATTTATTAAATCCAGATTCATTCAATGGGATAATTCCAAAGATGAATAGAAAAGACACTACGGTCAGAAATACTACGAAACAAATTGGAAGGAATGATTTATGTTCATGCGGAAGCGGATTGAAATATAAAAAATGTTGTATGATATAATATTAAGAATATGAATGATTCACGTCAACATAATGACCAATTAACACGTAATATTATTACGGTTTTACCATTGAAAGCTTTTCCAACAAGAGGACTTGTGCAAGAATTGAGAAGTAAAGATATTGAGATTACACTAAAGACTGTTTTAGAGATAGTATCTGTACACAATAGTGAGGACGTTTCAGGAATTATGTGTGTAGTTGAATCCGAAAAAGTTAAAGGACTTGCGTGTGCATTGACACATCTTGATATAATTAATGGACAGCCTTTGTATAATGACATAATAAAATATCAAAAGAAAAGAATAAAGAAATTAAAACTTATAAATCAGACAATTTGGAATTAAAAATAGCCAGCCCCCAACAACGTTACCTGCCATTTTAATGAGACAAACATTCTACATAATATTGACCATTTTCTTTACTGCATGTAAGACACAGCAACTTGCTGTTATTAAAATCAAAGAAAGAAGCTTCAAAGAAATTAAATAAATGGTTGAAATAAATTGGACAGTCCGTGCATTGGCAATTGATGGGCTATAGTGATTCTGCCGCATGATAATAATTTTTTCCCCTGTTGGGGCTATATTTTAAAAGGTTTTGTACACCTATGGTCGAAGACTTGTACCACCAAGGAATATAATTTCACCCACTTTTTGACTGATAAATATTAATTTGTATTTTTGAAATATTTATTGAGCTTACGAACCCATTGGCGGTCATTGTAACGTGACACAGCAGACAACAACTACAAGATAAAAATTATTATAACTTTGATCAGAAAATTATAAAGTGACAAAATAGATAGCATTTAGATCATGAGTAATGCAAAAATTTCCATACGTTTTTTTGACGACCGCGAAGTGCGAGCCGTTTGGGACGAGCAAAACGCCAAATGGTGGTTTAGTGTATTGGATATTGTAG